>JAFGVV010000027.1 GCA_016937795.1 Paludibacteraceae bacterium | reverse complement strand
TTCTTCTTTTTTTGGGGGGGGAAGAAAAAAACAAAATAAATTTCCATCAAATTTGCACTGTCCTGTCATAAAGCTAAATTCTTTCTTGTTTCAATTTTATCATTAACGTATCTATCTGCTCGTCTGTCTTTTTACACTTGTTGCCAACGTAACATAACCGTACTTTCAATAAGCTTCATTTTTACGCTGGTGGTGTCTCCTTTACTGAAGCCGGGATAAAACACTATAGAATCCTGTGTAAAGAAGTCACGAAACTCACGGCTGAACTCCCATTCTGCATCAAACTTCAAACCTGAGAAAAATGTCGAATCATACTGTTCTGACATTAACAAAAAAGTTCCGTTTAGTGGTTTAATATTAATATAACTTTCGACTCCCACAAAGCGTCCATACTTATTTTGAAAACTAATTTGCAGATCATCTGTCATATCGTCATCTATATCAATACTAACTGCATAAGAATAATTCTGATCGACCTTATAGTTGTAATTTCCCAATACACGTCTGTTATAGTCAACAATGCTTACCTGATTTATATCAGTTGAATCAACAGGGTCAACACAAGAAGATAAACTAATCAAAAACAAAAATATAGCGACTAAAAAGGCTAATAATTTTTCAGTTAAATACATTGTATCAAATTTGAGGTTAAACATAGGATATCTTCTTCAAATAAACATTCAAAGATATGTAAAAAAAGGGAATTAACAACAAATATGTAAAAAAAACTACCAACCCCATAAATCAGGAATTGGTAGTTATATTATGTAAAGTGTGGTTACTTAGAATACAGGTGAGATTTTGAATGTAAACTCGTAATCTTTGTAAGGCACACGATATTGTGGCAATGGAAGCGCTCCCCAGCTGGTTACGCAACCCAGACCCATATGTACATAGTCGATACAGAAATTGGTGTAAGCTGCTTTAGGCACTTCGGCTGAGTGGCGCTGATCCTTGTCGTATCCATCGTCGAGCGACTCGATGCTGTAGTTGAGCGCCGAAGCCGAGAACGCTGCTGTAGAAGTGAACATAAGTCCGCGACCTCCTTTATTAAGCTGTTTCCAGTAACGTACATCGGTTTTCAAACCATTTTCCTGCGGACGAATATAAGGATAGAACTGCTCGTCAACATTCTGACGGTATTGTCCGATATTGGCTGAATTGTTACGGTCCGAATAGTTTTCGTAAGGGCCACGACCGTAATATTCCACTACGCTGAACGATTGAGGCATCTGCATTTGCATACCAAAACGGAACATTTCAGACACTTTGGCTGTATCGGAAGCATCAAGCTTTTGAGTCACAGTGATATTTCCGGCTGCATCAATCACATAATCGAGATGAAGTTTTGCCGACACCTGACGGATTTCGTACACAGCCGACACTTTTACTTTGTTGTCAGCAATCTCATTTTGCAGACTTTCGAGACGCATGCGTGGATTTTTCCATGCTGAATAACGTCGTTGCAGACTTGCGCCCATATCATTGTCGGTTGGGGCACGCCAGAAGTTCGGACTTAGCTGACCTTCGAGCATTTCCATGCCATTTACTACAAAACTGCTGAGCAAACCATCGTGTTTATTGAATTCAATGGCAAAACGATCGCCATCAATCTGCAGGAAGTTCCAGTCGTTGGTGCGTACTTTGAGCGGCGCTTTGTTTACATCTGCTTTAGCTGTACTGGTAAGTGCTGCAAATTTATAAGGATTTACTTCGAGCTGACGGTGTGCCACCACATGACCCGCAGGCAACATATAAGCCGCATTTTTCAAACGAAATTCCACGTTCAGAAGAATTTCCTGACTACGATCCACTTTCGACAAATCGTAAGGCAGCGTAATCGTTTCCTTTTTTTGCGGAGCTACATTCAGTTTTTCCACAGTACCACGCTGAACGGTTTGTCCGTCAGCACTGAGCGACCATTCAGCATAATAAGCCGAAAGATCAGTGAAGAAGTTTTCGTTGAATACCGAAATTTTACCGGTTTCCATATCTACCGCTTCGGCCCATATATTCTGATAATAATATTTTACCTCATAAGCATGCGGATTATAGTTACGGTCGGGACTGATAATACCATTGTTCAGGAAGTTATTGTCCGACGCATCGTATTTGTTGTAATCGCCGCCATAAGCATAAAACTCAACTCCATCTTTGTTGAATTTACGTAAGCTCTGATCTACAAAATCCCAGATAAATCCACCCTGATATTTCGGATACTTACGTACAAGATCCCAGTATTCTTTGAAACCTCCCTGCGAATTTCCCATGGCATGTGCATATTCACACTGAATAAGCGGCTTGGGAGTATCGCCTTTGCTGTAACGCTCAGCACCTTCGTAGCCAAGATACATTGGGCAGTAAATATCGGTAAACTCATTGGTACGGGCCTGTTCGTATTGTACCGGACGGCTTTTGTCATCGGCTTTAATCCATGTATAGCAAGCTTCGAAGTTTGGTCCGAAACCAGCTTCGTTACCGAGCGACCAAACGATGACCGAAGCATGATTGTAACTACGTTGCACATTGCGCTGATTGCGTTCCAGGTGAGCCAATGCATAATTCGGGTCTTTGGCTAATGTTTTGTCGCCATAACCCATACCATGCGATTCCACATTGGCTTCGGCTACCACATAAATGCCGTATTCGTCGCACAACTCATACCAGTAATGATCATCAGGATAATGGCAGGTACGAACAGCATTGATATTTAACTCTTTCATGCGAAGAATATCCTGACGCATACGTTCGCGCGACACCACATAACCTCCGTCGGGATCCATTTCGTGACGGTTAGCTCCTTTAATCAGCACAGGCTGACCATTGACAAGCAATTGTGCATTCTTAATTTCCACTTTGCGGAAACCAACTTTCTGCGGAATTACTTCAAGCACTTTGCCTTTGTCTTTTACAGTAGCACGGAGTGTATAAAGTTCAGGCGTTTCGGCAGTCCATTTAGCAGGATTTTCCACATTGAAAACCACTTTCTGATTGCCCGAAGCATTCACTGATTTTGAAGCCACTGATTTCTGATTTTTATCGAACAATTCAAGATCAACCTGTACTTTTCCTTTCAGCTTTAAATCCACAGTAAGTGTGGCGTTGCGATAGTTGGCATCCAGGTCGGGCGTAATGCGGATATCTTCAATACGTTTTGTTTCACGAGCATACAGGTAGCAATCGCGACCTACACCCGAGAGACGCCAGAAATCCTGATCCTCGAGATAAGTTCCATCGCTCCAGCGGAATACCTGAAAAGCAATAAGGTTTTTACCCGGTTTCACGTAGCGTGTAATATCGAATTCAGCTTCAATTTTGCTGTCCTCGCTGTAACCCACATACTTGCCATTCACCCAAAGGTAAATATTCGAAGTCACTGAGCCGAAATGTGCAATAATATCTTTTCCTTTCCAGTTGGCAGGAACCACAATTTCGCGACGATACGAACCCACGTTGTTGTTTTCGGTAGGAAATGCAGGCGGGTTGCTATTAAACTGATTACGCCATGGATAACCCACATTTACGTAAATGGGATGTCCGTAACCGTTAAGTTCCCAAACACCGGGCACAGGCATATCCACCCAACCTTTATCGTTGAATGATGTGTTGAAAAAATCGGTAGGGCGACGATCGGCATCTTTCACCCAGTTGAATTTCCAGAGACCGTTAAGCGACAGAAAATTAGCTGAAGCTTCTTTGTTAGCAGCCGCAGCCAGTGATTCGTTTTCGTAAGCAAAATAATTGGTGTGCATCGGGAACCGATTCACGGCGTTAACCTTCGGATTCTGCCATTCGTTGGATTGTCCGAAACCCAGCATTGGTGCTGCAAGCAGTAGAAATGCAATTTTTAATTTCATGTGTAAATGATTAATTGTTATGGTTGTGTTTATGATTTACTTTATTCAATAGCTTTGTCCTGCATATAAAAAACAGAGCTTTTGCATTTAAAAATCAAGCTACAAATTTATAAAATAAATTATTAATCAACGCACATTCTATTTGCATTACACCATTTTGGTTGAATTTTAAACCTCTTAGGTCAGCCTTCAAAAACAACAAACAGCATGAGACAAAAACTTCATTCAAAAAAATGACGCACTAAACGACAGATACGTCAGGCGGCTTGTGGCATATTATTTCAATTACCTTAGCTTTTTTGGGCAGGGTTGTATGGTTTATCAGTATTATTGTTGAATTAGACTACTCAAACAACATATATCAACTTAACGAATCTAAAATCAAAGCACAATATTATACACAGCTTTGGTAAGTACAGGTTCACTTTGGTCGATATCCAACAACTCAGTAAAGCCATTGTAAGTCCGACCCACTTTTACATCAAGCTTTTCGAAGTAGAACACATCGTTTTCCTGTTTTTTGAGTTTTAAAAGCACTTGTCCTGTTTCGGTTTTCATGACTGCCTCTGAAGGTATGGCCATGACCGAATCCTGACCAACAACAATATCGCAGGCTAAAAATTCGTTAGCCATAAGTCCCGGTTGTTTACTATTTAATGCGGCAAAGCATTCCACTGTCTTCGTTTGCTCATCCACAGCCACTCCGACCGATTGAATAATCGCTAAATGAACAGAGTCCGGATTGCCGTTTGCCACACGTACCGTTTGTCCTGTTTTAAGTTTCGGTATGTCGGAAGCAAACACCGATAGTCGTAGCTGCAACATTTGCGGATTGACAATTTCAATCAGCTCGGTTTGTGGATCGACAAATGCAGCCACTGAAGTATTCAGTTGAGTAATCTGCCCGTTGATAGGCGAACGTAGTTTGTAAGTGGAGTAAAAACGCCCCGCCTCGATTTCGGACACAGAAAAGCCTGCCGTTTCCACTTTCAGTTTTAAAGCCTGATAACGTGCCATAGCAATGCGATACTCACTTTCGGAAACCGTAAATTCCTTTTCGGAAACAACTTTCTCGTCGAAAAGCACTTTTACTCTTTCGTATTCGTTTTTCATTCGTCTATAGGCTGCCGACGATTCGACATAATCCTTTTGTAAATCATATACTTCGTTGCCCGACAGTTCGAGCAAAACCTGATTTTTCGACACATATTCTCCGCTACGGCAATGAATATTTTTCACTGTACCCGACACTGCGGTATGAATCTTTGCCATGCCGTTGGGCGTAGCCACTACTGTAGCATTTGCATTTACAGTATATTCAAACAGCATTTTTTGTGGAAAGCCTGTCTGCATGCCATCATTTACAAACTGTTCTTTAGAAATTTCTATCCATTCGGACACCGTTTCAACTGTTTGAGGTTTTTGTGTACAAGAGGCCACAATTGCCATTGCGACAACTAATCCGATTATATATATGTAAGTTCTCATTTATCAATAATTTTAAAGTGATTTTTGAACTGGAAAAAAAAATGTTAGGCGTTTGTGAATGATATTTTACTCTGACAAATAATTCAGCTCGAGAGTTGCTTGATTGTATTTTAATACATTGTCGAAATAGTCGAGTTTTATTTGCAGGGCAGTTTCGATGCTTGCTGCAAATTTTGTATAGTCAATCATTCCGTTTTCGAAGCTCAATTGTGCTGTTCGAAATATCTCGTTCACCAACCTGCTTCCGCTGGTATCGTGCAATTCTAAAAGTTCTTTATATTTTATGTGTGCATTGTGCAGTTCGGCTTCTTTAATTTTCAGCTTATCGGTTTCCAACCCACTAATAAGCAAATTCGCTTTGTGACTAATTTCGGATGCTTTTATTTTTGATCTACCGGCATTAAAAAACAAGGGCACAGCGAGTCCGGCTTCGAAACCATGATAATAACGGGCATTGGGATACGCATTAGAACCCACAAAATAATTCAGTTGAATATCGGGAAAGAGCTTATTTTTTTCGACATTCACCTGTGCTTTACTGAGCAAATCCTGATTTTTCAACCAATTCAGGTAAGGATTGGCACCATTGTCAAGTGCGATATACGACACACGAAGCAATTGCGACGACACCGTAAACACACTGTCGTAACCCATCAGCAACTTCAGCCTTGCCAATGAATTTGCGGCACTATACTTCAAATCGCTTAATTGTGACCTTACAAACTGTTGCTTGGCCTCAATATTGAGTAAATCGAGTGTACTGATATCTCCATTAGCCTCCCTGAGCACAGCAGCCCTATAAATATGCTGATACATACTGTCGAGATATTGATACACTTTCAATTTTTCGTTCGTCAGCTGAACTTCAACAAAGTTTAGCGAAACGGATTTTATAATTCGCTGTATTTCCATTTCTGCCCGATTGGCAGCTATGTCGCGCTCTATTCGCTTAGCCTTAAGCTCTGCGCCATAAAGCGTAGGAAAATCGAAGCGCTGCTCCACACTCCAAACTTTAAGCGAATAATTGTTTTCGGCAATATTGTTCTGATCTGTGCCATAACTTATCACTGTTTTGTCGATTTTCACAGCCGAAGATATCAGTGTTTTTTGCGCCTCTGTTTTAAAGTTGTATGCTTTAATTACGTTGTTGTGACGAAGCGTAATGTCAACAACCTGATCGAGCGTAATTTCTTTATTTTGAGCCATTAAAAAAGGCATAGGCATCAGAAACAGCAGTACGATAAGTGTTTGACGCGAACGAATAAACCGCAGAGGGAAAAACTTTAATCCTGTCACATTATAAAAAATCTCAAATAATAAAGGCAAAGCAATCATGGTCAGCATGGTGGACGTAAAAAGTCCGCCAATCACCACAGTTGCCAACGGACGCTGAACTTCCGCTCCGGCTCCGGTGGATATGGCCATTGGTAAAAAGCCCATTGCCGCAGCTCCGGCTGTGAGCATCACCGGACGAAGCCTGTTTTTAGTTCCCTGAATAATTAATTCCCTCATACTTAAGCCACCATGTTGTTTTAATTCTTTTAAATGCTCTATAAGGACAATTCCGTTGAGCACTGCAATACCAAACAGAGCAATAAAACCAACGCCTGCCGAAATACTAAAAGGCATTCCGCGTGCCCAAAGCAGCAACACACCACCCACAGTAGCCAAAGGAATGGCACTGAAAATCATCACAGCATCTTTAAGCGATTTAAATGCAAAATGCAGAAAAATAAAAATCAGCAAAAGAGCCACAGGCACAGCAAAAAGCAATCGATTGCTGGCATTTTGCAAATTCTCGAACTGTCCGCCATAAGTAATGTAAGTTCCGGGCGTTAGCTTAATATGCTGATCAATTTTGGCTTGTATATCAGTCACAACCGACTGCAAATCCCTGTTTCGTACATTCACACTCACTACCACTCTGCGGTGTGCGTTCTCGCGCGATATTTTTGCCGGTCCTTCGGCATATTCAATATCAGCAAACTCGGACAGTCGCACCTGATTTCCGTTGGGCAAAGGCACCTGTAGCAGCCGAATATCCTCAATATCTCTGCGATTTGCATCCGAAAAACGGGTGACTAAGTCGAATCGCTTCTCGCCTTCGAAAACAACACCGGCAGTTTCGCCACCAAAAGCAGTTGCAATATACTGGTTCAGTGTACGAATGTCCACTCCGTAATAAGCTATTTTAGATCTGTTGTAATTGATTTTGATTTGTGGCAATCCTGCCGTTTTGTCAAGAATCACATCACTGGCTCCGGGGATTTCTTCAATCAACGACTTTATTTCCACTGCTTTTTTATCGATGTAAGCCAAATCGTCGCCAAAAATTTTAATTGCAATATCAGAACGCACACCGGTTATCAACTCATTGAAACGCATCTCGATAGGTTGTGTAAACTCGTACTCAATACCCGGAATTACCGATAGAGCTTCTTTAAATTTATCAGCAAGCTCCTCCTTTGTTTTTGCCGTTGTCCATGTTTGGCGTGGTTTTAGTTTAATAATCATATCAATTTCCTCCATCGACATGGGGTCGGTAGGCACTTCGGCAGCCCCTATACGACTTACAATTTTATCAACTTCAGGGAATTGAGCCATCAGTATTTGTTCCATACGGGTGGTTGTTTCGATGGTTTTCGAAAGCGAAGTACCTGTTTTCAAAACAGGTTGAATCACAAAATCGCCTTCGTCGAGTGTAGGAACAAATTCGCCACCAATACGACTAAAAATAAAACCTGTAAAAACAAGCGATGCCAATGCAGCCCCGAGCACTATGCGTTTATGCCCACACGACCACTGAATGACAGGCAAATATGTTTTGTGTGCCAGGTTCATTATCCAGTGTGAAATATTCTTTTTATTAGTTTTCGCAGGTTTCAGAAACAGGGACGAAGCAACAGGCAGCCATGTCAGACCCATAATCATAGCCCCCACAATGGCAAAGGAAAAAGAGAGGGCCATCGGTTTGAACATTTTCCCTTCGACTCCTGTGAGCGAAAGAATTGGAATAAACACAATCAGAATAATGATCTGTCCGAAAATAGCGGACTTCATCATTTTGGATGCTCCATCAAACGATATGGCGTCCATCAAACTACTTCGTGCATCGCCTGTACTCTGATCAATTTCTTTTTTCCGAACCGAAATTCTGAGTGCAATAAACTCCACAATAATCACAGCTCCATCGATAATAATTCCAAAGTCGAGTGCGCCCAGACTCATCAGGTTGGCATCCACACCGAACACATACATCATGGAAATAGTAAAAAGCAACGAAAGTGGAATCATAGAAGTAATAACCAATGCCGAACGGATATTTCCTAACAACAAAAACACGGTAATCATTACAATCAACGCCCCGAGAATCAGATTTTCAACCACCGTAAAAGTCGTTTTGGCAACCAATTCGCTTCTGTCCACTATAGGATTGATATACACACCTTCCGGTAAATTCTCCTGCAGTTCAGCCACACGCTTTTTCACCTCATTGATAACCTGTTTCGAATCAGCGTTTTTCAACATCATCACTTGTCCCAGAATTGTTTCACCCTTTCCGTTTGCGGTAATCGCACCATAGCGGTTTGCATGTCCGAAACGCACTTCGGCCACATTACTTATCAGAATAGGGCTTCCCGAAACAATGCGAATCACGATGTTTTCGATATCTTCGACCGACTTCACCTGTCCATCGCCACGTATAAAATAACTCTGATTTGTTTTTTCGATATATGAACCACCTGAGATGCTATTGTTTGCCTCAAGTGCATCAAAAACCTCCATTAAGCTAACACCCAGCGCGTTTAGTCGTTCCGGATCGATGGCCACTTCATATTGTTTCAGATAACCGCCCCAGCTATTAATTTCCACCACCCCGTTAATTCCGGATAATCGTCGTTTGATAACCCAGTCCTGTATTGTACGCAGGTCGGCAGCGCTATACTTATCTTCGAAACCCGGTTTCAAATCGAGCGTATATTGGTAAATTTCGCCCAGGCCGGTAGTAATAGGCCCCATTTCGGGCTCACCGAAACCTTCAGGAATTTTCGCAGCAGCACTTTTTATCTTTTCGGCAATCAGCTGTCGTGGCAAATAAGTCCCCAACGATTCGTCGAAAACAATGGTAACCAGTGAAATACCAAACTTCGAAATTGAGCGAATTTCCTCCACCCCCGGCAGGTTTGCCATTTCCATTTCAACCGGAGCTGTGATATACTGTTCAATCTCCTGTGTGGATAAATTTCCCGATGTGGTAATAACCTGTACCTGATTGTTGGTAATGTCGGGTACGGCACCCACAGGAATTTTGAAAACGGCATACAACCCGAAAGCTGCCACCGAAAGTGTAAACAGAATAATAATAAGCTTGTTTCTAATACTAAAATCTATGATTTTTTCGAGCATAATATTTTATATTTTTAAGTTTCATTATCAACACCCACAAATATAGATATTTTCGACTCATAAAAACACTAAAATTGATACATATCACACAAAAGGGCTGATAAATTCATACAGTAATTCAGGCAACAATATCAAGCACATAAAAAAACAGGGTGTAAACATCTTTTATAAAGACATTTACACCCCGAATAACATTAAAATTTCAAAATACATTTATTTCTCAATCCGGAACCAGTCGAAATCAGCATAACCCGAATCGTTGAGCAAAGCAGGTCGCTGACTGAAAACACCCACCTTCGTGCCTATCCATTTGCCTTCGAAAGCATCAAAACTGTCGCTTATTTTTGTAAATTTCTTTCCATCCATACTGTAGCTGAATGTACAATTGGCAGTAGGCTGAAGTATTTTATCATCGTTCATGGCCACACTTTCGGACACTTCCACCCGGAACCACACAGTACGGTCTTTCACGGCAATACTTTTTTCCAGCACTTCTTTATTACCCTTATCGGCTTCCCGACAAACCACATAACGAATGGCAAGCCCATTGTCCACACTATCCAAAGTAATAGCTGCATAATCGCGTCCCATCACCACAAGTCCGGCACGTTCGTTCTTTTTAAATGGATAAAAACTGAACTTAGTAGTGGCTATGAAGTTGGGTGCAGGAAATTTTTGCAACAGCAAATGTGGTGCATGCCACAGATTTGCAGAGTCGACACTTGTTTGCCATGCAAAAAGCCTTAAATAGCCTTTTTCTCCTGCAGGATAATACCATAATTCATTCGCATTTGCCTGCCATTGCCATTGCAAACCAAGTGTACTAGTATCGAACTCATCATCCTCCACCGGAGTAGCTATCGGATAAATTTTACCTACATTGGGTTTTGTATATTCAGCCACAGGCTCACCACAACCATCGCCATCTTTATCCACGCCTATCACCGGCCAATCATTTACCCAACGCATAGGATTGAGATGTACTACACGTCCGTAAGCATATTTATCCTGAAAATGAATAAACCAATCTTCTTTCCCATCGGGCGTATCGACCCATGCTCCCTGATGCGGACCATTGATATCGGTTTTGCCCTGCGCCATTACGATTTTTTCTTCGTAAGGTCCGTAAATGTTTCGCGCACGCAAAGCAAGTTGCCAACCGGGTTTTACTCCTCCTGCTGGTGCAAAAATATAGTAATAGCCATTGCGTTTATATAGTTTTGCTCCTTCCACAGTGGGATGATCGGGGTGACCATCGAACACCAATCGACTTTCGGAAATTGCCTGGGTTGCATCGGGCGTCATTTCGAACACAGCCAGCACACTTTTCATTCCCGCACGGCTACCTGCATAGCCATGCGCCACATACGCCCGACCATCTTCGTCCCAAAACGGGCAGGCATCGATAAGTCCCAAACCGGCTTTTACAAGCACCAAAGGCGACCATGGTCCACGTGCATTTTTTGCTTTGGTCATAAATATACCCTGATCGGGATCGCCGTAGAATATATAAAACTCATTGTTGTGATAACGAATGGCAGGCGCCCAAACACCATTGCCATGTTGCGGGGTTTTAAATAACAACTCAGGAATTAACTTTGGCGCAGCATGACCTATCAAAGTCCAGTTCACCAAATCCTTCGAGTGCAAAACGGGCAAACCCGGCGTATTGGCAAAAGATGAAGCTGTCATATAAAAATCATCGCCCACACGACACACATCGGGATCAGAGTAATCGGCATAAAGCACAGGATTTTTATATTTACCCTTTCCGTTATCGCTTACCCAAACTTTCGACACATAAGGTTTCTGATTTTCTTTCAATAATTTTGTCAGACCGCTGACATTATTCTCTTTTATCCCGTTTATAAAAAACGAAGCCACCCTGCGTGCTCCTTTTTCCACAAAATGTGTATTGTCATCCAACCCTTTGGGATAAAGCGGATTTTGTCCTGCTGCGTATTTATGAAAATACTGACGCGATACAGAAACTCCTTCTGCACTAAGCCATTCAGATGTATATTTTTGCATATCAATCATGGGCACACGTTTCGCTTTAGCCACTTCGCGCACAATGTCGGGATACACGCCGTGCATATCCACCAGTTTAGCATCCTTATCGAATTTACGACGTGCTACCGGTGTACAGAGCACAGGATTTCCGCCTTTTGCCTTTACCTCATCGATCATGCGCAACAGATTGGCCCGATAATCCTCAGGACTTGTATAACGATCCTTCTTTTCCAACGAACTATCGTTATGACCAAACTGAATAATCACAAAATCGCCTTTGTGCATTTCGGAAATAATCTGAGCCCACAAGCCTTCGCTGATAAAAGTACGTGTGCTTCTGCCATTTTTGGCGATATTCCGGACGACAACATCATCGCTGAAAAAATCTGAAAGATATTGTCCCCAACCGCGCTCGGCAAAAGGTACAGGCGTCATTTCACCAGTCAGCGAATCAGTCATTGTTTTATAAAAAACTTTATTGGCCATGGTCGAATCGCCAGCCATAAATACCTGCACAGGCCTTTGCCTGGCCGACATCAACACCAGTGTCAGTGCTAAAAATATTAAAATAAGTTTTTTTGCAGTCATTGCGTATGTGGTTTTTATATTCATCGAATACAGAGAATTACAAACAAGCCTAACAGGTTTCGAGAAAACTAACAGGTCTTGTTCGGGTTACAAATATAGAATGAATATTACTAAAGGAGGGTAGAAAAATTGACCTTTGGTGTGGACTTTTTGTATTCATGGGAAACTTACAAAAAAGGCTGTCTCCGCAATGGAAACAGCCTTTGTCAAATAGCAGAATGCTTTAATTAAACATTTTTGATAGCAGCCTGAGCAGCAGCCAAACGTGCGATAGGCACACGGAATGGCGAGCAACTTACATAATTGAGACCGGCACGGTGGCAGAATTCAACCGAAGAAGGTTCGCCGCCATGTTCGCCGCAAATACCCACTTTGAGGTTTGGTTTAGTCTGACGTCCTTTCTGAACACCTATTTCAACCAACTGACCTACACCGTTCTGATCAATAGCAGTAAAAGGATCAACTTTGAAAATTCCTTTGTCGATATAATCCGGAAGAAATTTACCGGCATCGTCGCGTGAGAAACCAAGTGTCATCTGGGTAAGGTCATTGGTACCAAACGAGAAGAATTCAGCTTCCTGTGCAATATGATCAGCAGTAAGCGCAGCACGTGGAATTTCAATCATTGTACCAATCTGGTAATCAATACTATCGTTGCGTTCTGCAAATACAGCACTTGCAGTAGCACGGATAATATCAGCCTGGTTTTTCAACTCAGCCACTGTACCTACAAGCGGAACCATGATTTCGGGTTTTGCATCCACACCTTTGGCTTTCAGATTCAGCGCAGCTTCGATAATAGCGCGTGCCTGCATTTCGGTAATTTCGGGATAAGTCACACCCAAACGACAACCACGGTGTCCCAACATTGGGTTAAACTCTTCAAGTTCGGCCACTTTAAGTTTCACTGCATCAAGGCTAATTCCCATTTCGTCGGCAAGTTCTTTCTGAGTAGCCAACTGGTGAGGCACAAACTCGTGCAAAGGTGGATCGAGCAAGCGAATAGTCACACCATATCCAGCCATAGCTTCCAGTATTCCTTCGAAGTCGGTACGTTGATAAGGGAGCAATTTGGCAAGTGCTTTTTTACGTCCTTCCACAGTTGAAGAAAGAATCATTTCGCGCATAGCTTTGATACGTTCGCCTTCGAAGAACATGTGTTCGGTACGACATAGACCAATACCTTTTGCACCAAATGCGCGTGCACGGGCAGCATCATCCGGACTATCGGCATTTGTGCGAACACTCATGCGTGTATATTTTTCAGAAATTTCCATCAATTCAGCGAAATCTGCATCCAATTCAGCTTCCTGAGTTGAGACTTCGCCAAGATAGATATCACCGGTAGAACCATTCAACGAGATATAATCACCTTCTTTCAGTGTCAAACCGTCCACAGTCATTACTTTGTTAGCATAATCAATTTTCAGAGTTCCTGCTCCTGACACACAGCATTTACCCATACCGCGTGCCACAACAGCAGCGTGCGAAGTCATACCACCACGTGCAGTCAGAATACCCTCAGCAGCAGCCATCCCTGCAAGGTCCTCAGGCGATGTTTCCACACGCACCATGATTACTTTTTCTTTGCGGGCAGCCCATTCAGCAGCATCGTCGGCATTGAATACAATACGACCAGTAGCAGCACCCGGAGAAGCAGCAAGACCTTTTGCAATTACTTTTGCAGATTTCAGTGCTGTTTTATCGAAAACAGGGTGTAGTAATTCGTCCAGTTTCACAGGGTCAACGCGCAGTAGCGCCGCTTTTTCGTCGATCATTCCCTGATGCAACATATCGATGGCAATTTTGACCATGGCTGCACCGGTACGTTTACCGTTACGGGTTTGCAAGAACCAGAGTTTACCTTCCTGAACGGTAAATTCCATATCCTGCATGTCTTTGTAGTGGTTTTCGAGTTTGGTTTGAATCGCATCTAATTCCAGATAGATTTCAGGCATAGCTTCTTCCATCGAAGGATATTTTGCTACACGATCTTCTTCGGAAACACCGGCCAACACAGCCCAGCGTTGCGAGCCTAATTTGGTAATTTGTTGTGGCGTACGAATACCGGCCACCACGTCTTCGCCCTGAGCGTTGATGAGATATTCACCGATAAACTGGTCTTCACCGGTAGCAGCATCACGACTGAAGCATACGCCTGTAGCCGAAGTTTCGCCCATATTACCAAACACCATTGCCTGAATATTTACAGCAGTTCCCCATTCAGCAGGGATTCCTTCCATTTTGCGATAAAGAATAGCGCGGTCGTTCATCCACGAATCGAATACCGAGCAGATAGCACCC
The DNA here is from genome assembly GCA_016937795.1 of Paludibacteraceae bacterium. Taxonomy (GTDB): domain Bacteria; phylum Bacteroidota; class Bacteroidia; order Bacteroidales; family Paludibacteraceae; genus Paludibacter. The sequence goes on along the minus strand of JAFGVV010000027.1, from coordinate 207,685 downwards.
CAGAGCTGTTCGTAAGCTGATTCAGGAAAATCGCTACCGGTTTGTTTTTTCACAGCAGCTTTAAAGCGTGCTACGAGTTCTTTCAGGTCGTCAACTGTCAAGTCGGTATCCAGTTCAACACCTTTTTCTTCTTTCAGATGTTCGATAATTTCCTCGAAAGGATCGGCATCGTTTTTGTTTTCAGGTTTCATCCCCAGTACCACATCGCCGTACATTTGTACAAAACGACGATACGAGTCCCATACGAAACGTGGGTTTCCTGTTTTGCGGGTCATTCCTTCCACCACTGCGTCGTTCAGACCTAGGTTCAGAATGGTATCCATCATACCGGGCATGGATGCACGTGCACCCGAACGAACCGATACGAGAAGAGGATTTTCGATGTCACCGAATTTTGAATTCATATGGCTTTCGACCAATGCGATAGCCTGTTCAACTTCTGGTTTCAACAACTCTACCACCTGGTCTTTACCAAGTTGATAATATTCATTACATACATCGGTGGTGATGGTAAATCCCGGGGGAACGGGCACACCAATCAAATTCATTTCGGCGAGATTTGCTCCTTTACCTCCGAGCAAATTCTTCATGTCCGCTTTTCCTTCAGCTTGTCCGTTGCCAAAGGTGTAGACTCTTTTTGTGTTACTCATTTTGTTTATAAAATTAAAATTACTCTCTAATAATTTGGATTACAAAAATAGGAAATTTTGCTCATAGTTTAAAACGCTGAGCGAAAAAAAGATAAGTGCTAAAAACTCTGCTGATAATGTGAAACTTATACCTAAAAACCACATTAACAACAATACACTTACTGTGGATAATAACAATCAGGGTGTATGTTTGTTTATCTGAATGTGCTTTTTACCTTACTACAGAAATCCATTCGTATGCTCCAGCATCAGGAGCGCCATCAGCCATACGATTATTTCCATTCAGGTCGAGCGGGAATTGCGATGCTACATCGGGCAAAGCAAGCCCTCGAAGCGCCGACAGAGAATCGGGCATAAAGTCAAAATACTGATTCTTCTTTGCATTATAAGTCGTAGATTTAAAAAGAATGGTGTCACCCTCTTCGTACCAACGTGTATGCTGAAAAGCAGGAAATTCGTAAGCCGTTTTGCGACGAACAAAATTGTTGCTAAAGTCGGCATCCACATTTGCGGGAAAACGGCTTGCAATGCTTAATTCATTGGCTAAACTACCGGAGATCACAGAATTACGAAACCTCGTTCGCATAGTAGCCGGACGATTCAAACCCATAATCATTACAGCCGGAAATTTGTCGCGCGAAGTTGGTGACTCCCCACCCGAATTGTAAAAATTCACCACTGTACTTTGCAATATTTCGTGTGTACCACCATTGAGATAAAGCGTATAACTTCCCGAATTGGAAACCTCAGAATTGTGAATCTTAAGATTAGTATTTTGAGCCACTACTGCATACAACAGGAAATTATGCAAATACGAATTACTTATTTCTATTTCGGGCAATTGATTGCGATCGTTGTTTGGCGAGTAAATTCCTACATATCCGCTGGTAATACGTACATGATTTAAACGGTGTTGCCCTTGATTCCACAACAAATACACTCCGCCCCATTGTCCTGCTATCCGATTATAAGCTACCGGCTTGCTGTATTTTACCTCATCAAGTCTGTCGCCCTGCATAACCACTGGATTGTCAGGCAATCCGTTGGCAATAAGATTCCCGTATATTATAAGATTGGCATTGTTGTGAAAATATAAACGACAACCGGCAGGCAAGGTAAGTGTTTTAGCCGAATCGACAGCCAAATATCCATAAATAAGGTAAGGGCGTGCTGCCGAGAGCACTGTGTCGTTAAGTATAAGTTTCTCATTCCACAAAATCACATCCTGACCGTAGGCCTCGAGGCGCACTTTTTGAGCATTTCCGTTGGTGGTAAATAGTATCGAATCGCTTATCAGCACAGGCGCATCCGAATCGTGCGGATCTATAGTAACTTCGACAAATACATAAAGGCTGTCGTTCGCCCTGACTTCAATATCCCGAAAACGGTTATCTTCATTTCTCAGCCCATCCACATTCAGGCGAAAATGAGAGTCGCGACCACCTGACAGTTGAATGTTATTAATTTTGAGTGCTTTTTTATTAGGATTATACAACAAAATCTTCTGAGTTGTACTTCCAAAAGTGCTGAACACGGTATCGAAACTCAAAGTATCGGTCGAAAAAGCAAGTTTGTATTCGGGATCGTAACTAACAAGATCATCGCTACATGAACTCATTACGAACAAAGATCCGCAAAAAACAAAGAGTAATATCCTGAAAAAATTATTCATCATACCAGAAATGATAGAAGTGAGAAAATATAATTGACACAAGAAAAAAAAAACTGTAATCAATCATCTCATTTCATTTTAAAAAAGCTATATTTGTAAATCATTATTCACAAAACAAAAAAACTCACATTATGGCAAGCCGTAGAAAACTAAAAAAGACAATCAATTATGTGTCATCAGAACTAATGACCGAACTTTATTTCAGGGCTTTGATATCCGAAAAAACAGACGAATCGAAAGTAGAGGCATTATCGGTTGAAATTGCCGACCTGAACGACAACTTTATATTACGTGCAGGACGCCCCGATGGCAAAAACAACAATAAAATTGTAAAAGCATATTATCGGAAACTTTTTTCCGACTGGCAAACATCCGTAGATGCCATTGTGAAAAAAATGGACACACTTTAAAATAAGCCTTTACTCGAAATTAAACGTTAACGTTAACACACGCGATGTAAGTTTCGATAGGGCCATATTTTTCAATTTATCTTCGTCCAATAAGTTTGGATTGGGATTAGGATAAAAAACATCGTTAAACCCAATGGCAAACTTCAATTCGGGCGCCAGTTTGAAGAACGAGAAATAAATATCGCATCCCACTCCAAATTCCACAAAAGAATCAAAAGTCCGTAAATATACGGGCTTTTCTTTGTTTTGCCCCAAATCGAAATACACGCCACCACCTCCAATAAGGTAAGGACGCAGGTCGCCATAACGTTCTGAGCTATATTTAAGATATACAGGCAAGCTCAGAGGAACAGAAGGAATAACAACAGCGTATTTTTTATCGCCTGACTCGTTGCTATAAGTAAGTTCGCGCTCGCCAAAATGCAAAGTAGGTGTAAAGCGCAGATTCAGATAACGATGTAACAACATATCGCTCACAACACCCACCGAAAAACCGGGCTTCAGGTTCGACACATCAGCACTGTACACTTCGCCATCTATATTCTGTAAGCTATTGGTTACACCAAAATCGAATGCATTGAAACCCAGGGAGAAACCGAACCTGAAAAGTCGCGAATCATCGTCATAGGCTCCCTGCGAAGAAACATTGAGACTTATACTTATAATCAGGATTAAAGTAAGTAGATATTTTTTTGTCAGAAACATTGCTTTTTTTTTGTCATGATATAAAACGCACTCCATCTGCGTTTATTGTAAGTCGCAGGAAGAACAGGCCTGCAAAAATAGTTTTAAATTTTCAGTTTACCGCACGGATTCTTAACTTATGAAGTATCGGTTTATCAAAACCATATATATCATTCCTGAAAACAACTTCATTTTTTTCGTTGCGCAGGCATGTAAAATATTCAATGCTAAGCGGCACCTGAGGGTTTACACGCAGTTTATCAATTCGCATCGAGGCACTATCGGTTTCGAGGGCCAGTTTTCCGGCTTTGGTTCTTATTGTCAGACCTGTACTGTAACGAATTTTATCTTCAAGTTCCTGACGCTTTTCAAACAGTTTTTTATTTTTGAGATCGAATTCAGGCAGACAGAAAAATGCAAGTTCGTAAGGCATAGCAACCCTTACGCAACCATGACTTAACGCACGATTATGTCTGTAAAAAGCTCCACGGGAGTTTGTATCGTGCAGATAGACACTGAAGCGGTTCGAAAAATTAAATTTAACCCTACCCAATGCATTAAAACTTCCCGAATCTTGTACAATCACATAAGGCTGATACTTTTTAGTTATCCGCGCCCATTTAATTGTATCAGGATTTTGCTCCACAGACTTGTAGTACACACGCATATTATGACGACGCAAATAACTTGTATCGCGTGCTTGCAATCTCGATATTTCCTTTACTATAATGCTGTTAGGCACTGTCCAAGTCGGATTCAGTACAAGTTCGTAAATCGAACTTTGCAAAAGCGGTGTTTTGTTAAGTGGTGCCTTTCCTACCACCACATTCATTTTCAATGTCATTGTATCATTTCTGAACGCCCTGAGTGTCATATCAGCCACATTGACACGAATATGTTTACTTCCTAAAGGCTTTTCAGTTTTCCAGCGCATACGTTCCAGATTTACATCGATATGGTCTATAAAAGCGGCAAAACTCACATTAAGTGCCCGAATAGTATTATTTCCAATTTCGGTGTCGAGCAGCAGTCCGGTTTTGTATCTGAATTTGTCAAGCGCTATCAAAAGATTTTCATCGAACAGTGTACGGTTTACATCGCCTGCAGTTTCGGAAGTAAGCTCTCCCGACAGCAACAAACGTCTGATAATAAGAGGTATTACGCTATCATTCTCATTCAGTTTGATTGTTCTATTATTATTAAGCAAGGGAATTGAATCGAACAACACATCCTGCATCGATAATAACTTAGCACGCTCATTTTGCAAAGCCACATAATCAATATGGGTGGGTTGTAAACTATCGAGCACATGATTTAATTTCGATTTCTGATTTAGCACACAGTTTTCTATAAATACAGTATCCACCCCCTTGCGAATAATATAATTTCCCGGAAAAACCGCTTTGGCATCGACAAACCCAAACGCGAGCATACGACAATATTTTATATAAGCCGTTGATGCGCTAAGTTCGAGTTTTGCAATACCTGCATACGACAACTTCCCAGCACGAAATCTGTTGAGCCAATACTGAATACTATCAGCAAAAAATTCTTCAGGCAAAACTCCGTGAACAGCACTGTTTTGAACAAAACTAAGTAAAGTATCAATTTTCAGAGCAGCCGTATCACTAAAAGTCCATAATAGCTGAATATCATTTGCCGGATACAACAATTCCAGCCACAACGAATCGCCTGAGACAGAATCGGGAAACGAATTTAATGCTTCGTTCAGTGCTGAATCGAGCATAAAAATATCAACTCTATCTGTATCGGGAATGATAGTTTCGAAGGATTTGTTTGTATTTTTGCACGAAACAGAAACCAACAGCAAAAAGGAAAACACAAACCTACAGAATAAAAATCTCATACCTTTATTTGTTTTTGATGAAAAAAATAATCGGATTAAGAAACAACTTAGAAAATGTTTAAAAATTAATCTTAAAAAGTAAAAGTAAAAAACAATTAGAATCGACCATACTATCAAGTGACAATTAAAAACACAAAGCAATATCTTTTTGTGCTACATGTTTTTATGTCTTGCATTCAATTTGATCGTTAAATGTTTGTCACTTCATTTTTCAAACACTCAGGCTGCAAATTTATTGATTTAATTTCACACAAAAAAGTTTGATAATATGTTCGATAATATATTTTTGGCACAGCTATTGAAAAACATGAATAGCTTTTGACGACAAAAACAATACATTCTAGCAATCAGCACTTTAAAACAAAGTATTTTTTATATTACAATTAAATCCACATGCTCATTTACGCCATAATGGCAGACAATTAGCAACACATATGACAATGAAGCAAAAAATTGACAATTATTTCAGAGAAGAGATGATGGGTTCAGCCGAAGTTTTTCCGATTATTTCGCTCGACGAGAATCAATCAGAGATTTTTCTTGACGAGGGTGCTGTTTTGCCCATATTAGCTTTACGCAATATGGTAATTTATCCGGGCGTATTACTACCTGTGGCAGTGGCCCGTCCCAAATCGCTGAAACTGATCCGACATGCACATGAAAACGAAAAACTGATTGGCGTTTGCACTCAGATAGATAAAAACGACGAAGACCCAGATGTATCTCAATTATATCAAATGGGAACTGTGGCTCAGGTAGTTCGAATTCTCGAAATGCCCGACAACAGTACAACTGTCATTCTTGAAGGTAAAAAACGTTTCCGCTTAGGTGATCAGGTTGCTGTACGTCCTTATCTGAAAGCAAAAGTATATACTTTGCCGAATGCAAAAGCTCCCGAAAAAGCCGATGGTGTTTTTCCGGCATTAATTTCGTCGATAAAAGACATGGCCACGAACATTATAACCAATTCAGGCATGCTTCCACCCGAAGCTTCGTTTGCAATTCGCAATATCGAAAGTCCCGAATTTCTGATAAACTATGCCTGTGCCAACTTTAGTTTCAGTGTAGCCGACAAAATGCGACTACTCGAAATCGACGATTTGATGGAACGTGGATATCAGCTTTTCGAGTTGCTGAACAAAGAATCGCAATTGCTCGACCTGAAAATGTCGATTCAGAACAAAGCGCGTGAAGGTATCGACCAACAACAGCGCGAATACTTCCTGCAACAGCAAATGAAAACCATTCAGAATGAGCTGGGTGGCAATTCGCCCGAACAGGATGTGGAAGAATTCAGAATCCGTGCTTCGAAAAAGAAATGGAATGCAGCCACTGCAAAAGTATTCGAAAAGGAACTTAAGAAACTCGAACGCACCAGTCAGCATTCGCCCGATTATTCCATTCAGTTGAATTATATCGAAACCATGCTCGAACTGCCATGGAACGAATATAGCAATGATAATTTCAATCTGAAAAATGCAAAAAAAGTGCTCGATGCCGATCATTTCGGACTCGAAACTGTAAAAGACCGCATTCTCGAACATTTGGCTGTGCTGAAACTCAAAGGCGACATGAAATCGCCTATCATTTGCCTTTACGGCCCTCCGGGAGTGGGGAAAACTTCGCTCGGGAAATCGATCGCACGTGCGCTGAACCGTAAATATGTACGTGTTTCGCTGGGTGGTTTGCACGACGAAGCCGAAATTCGCGGACACCGACGCACTTATATCGGCGCAATGCCCGGGCGTATTATGCAGAACATTCAGAAAGCCGAGACGGCCAATCCGGTTTTTGTGCTCGACGAAATCGACAAGGTGACAGCCGATTACAAAGGCGACCCTTCGTCAGCTCTGCTCGAAGTACTTGATCCTGAGCAAAACACGGCTTTCCACGACAATTTCCTTGATGTGGATTTCGACCTTTCGAAAGTGATGTTTGTGGCTACAGCCAATAATCTGAACAGCATTCCGCGTCCCTTGCTCGACCGTATGGAACTCATTGAAGTAAGCGGTTATACGCAGGAAGAAAAAATTGAGATTGCGCGGCGACATTTGGTAAGCAAAGAACTCGAGAATCATGGTTTGAAAAAAGACCAGGCCATTATTTCGAAACAGGTAATGCAACAGCTTATTGATTCGTACACACGCGAATCGGGCGTACGCGAGTTAAACCGTCAGATTGCCTCGCTTATGCGTAAAATTGCGCGTATGGTTGCTTCGGACGAAGAATATAATCCCGAAATCAGTATTGATGATCTGAAAAAATATCTGGGAGCTGCACGCTATAGCAGCGATAAATATCAGGGCAACGAATATGCAGGTGTGGTTACCGGACTTGCATGGACACAGGTGGGTGGCGAAATTCTGTTTGTAGAATCGAGTCTGAGTAAAAGCAAAGCGCCAAAACTCACGCTCACCGGAAATCTGGGCGATGTGATGAAGGAATCGGCTGTTATTGCGCTTGAATATATTAAATCGCATGCCGAAAAACTGAATATCGACCCGCTGATTTTCGACGAATGGAATGTGCATGTGCACGTGCCCGAAGGAGCTATTCCAAAAGATGGACCTTCGGCCGGTATTACTATGGTCACAGCATTAACGTCGGCATTTACCAAACGTAAAGTTCGTAGTAACTTAGCCATGACAGGCGAAATTACACTGCGTGGAAAAGTACTTCCGGTGGGTGGCATCAAGGAAAAAATACTGGCTGCCAAACGTGCCGGCATTACCGACATTATTCTGTGTGTCGAAAACCGGAAAGACATCGAAGAAATAAAACCTGCTTATCTCAAAGGACTAAAATTTCACTATGTTTCCGACATTATGGAAGTGCTGGAAATTGCATTGCTGAAAGAAACGGTAAGTTGATTTCACAAATAAAAGAGCTTGTATCAAAAGTATTTTCTGAACGCAAATTACGCAAATCTTCACAAATAAAACAATTCCAACATTCGATATTGCATTGAATGACAGCAGCATGTAATTTGTGAAAATTTGCAGTTTTTTGCGTGATTTGCGTTCAGTTTTCTTTTGACACAGTCTCTTACACAAACAATTTAAAAAAAATTTCTATCTAATCACGAGGCTCTTCGACCGCTTATTCCCAACCACATCTTCGAGTCTGAGAATATAGCTACCACTTAATAAATTATCCACATTCATCTGTGAGCTATCGCGATTCGTCTTCAACAGTCTCCCTGATCCATCGTACAGTTCAATTCGCTTCACAGGATTCAAACCTACAGTTTTAATTACATTATTATCATAAAATGCATCCAGGGAGTAATCATTCAGTGACACTTCATTGACATCTGTTACAAAATAAGTGTTATTCATAACCTTCACAATATCGGCTCCTGACAACAATCCCTTAAACAAATATAGTTCATCAATTTTACCAATCCAATAGTTTTTGTTTGCTTTATGAGCCCCGATACGAAAACCACCGGTTGAATTCTCAAAAGCATTAGCCGCATAACAGGTTACATCTCTGACACCATTGATATAATAAGTCACCTCACGGGTAGCAGGATTACAAACCACAGCCACATGCATCCATTCGTTTCTTTTAAATGCATTCGGACTTGACAGGTTTTGTGCATTTCCCAGGAAATTATTAAAATACGATGTTGCACCATCGAAACGGGTATAAAGTGCAATACGACCCGCAGCATCGGAACTTCCGTCCTTTTGAGCCAATATTACCTCTTCATACAAATTACCGGCAGAAGGCACAGTAGTTGCAGTATTATACACCCATGCACAAACTGTGTATTGAGTATTGCCAGGATTAACGATATTGGCAGTGTTCAGGTCGAGATATTGATTTAAACCATTTAATTGCAGGGCATCACCATACCGACCGGCACCGAAACTATTCCCGTTAGGCGCAGTGAGTGAATATTTGTTTGCAGCTCCATCGGTCAGATTCGAATCGAAAGAATAGTAAAAAGCCAGGTCAACCGGAGTATCGGGAATATCATCGGTTACATTAAGCCCCATTTTTCGTGCCCATGTATTCCAGAGGGCTTTTAGTTCTTTTACTTTGTCAGGATATTCAACAGCTACATTTCGGGTCTCACTCAAATCATTAGCTAAATCAAAAAGTTGCCAGTTTGCATTTTTTAGAGATACAAGTTTCCAATCGCCCAAACGTACAGCTCTGCCTCCTTCATGTTCCCAAAACATTGGTTCGGTACGATTAAATGCTTCTCCATCGATGATTGCTTTTATTCCATTGCTTTCAGCAGGAGTAATAGTAACACCCTTGTAAGTTGTTGGGTATGTGGCGTTGGCAAGTTCAATACAAGTAGGCATCATATCGATCACATGACCCGGTTTATGAATGATCTCACCCGGCTGTGTTTTCAATCCGGCAGGCCAATGAATTATAAAAGGTGTGGCATTTCCGCCATGAAACGACTCTGATTTCCAGTAACGAAAAGGAGTATTAATTGCACCTGCCCATCCATTACCAATATAACCGTATACATTTTGCGTACCGGGCATCGCTTTAGCGGCAGGATAAAGAATTGTTTCACCATTTCTCATCAACGAAGGACGGTCGAAACCCGGATCAGCATATCGCTCCGACGAGGCTCCATTATCCGAAAGGAAGAATATTATTGTATTATCATATTCACCGGTTTCTTTCAGTTTATCAATAATTTCACCAATTCCCTGATCAACGCAATCCACCATAGCCGCATGCACTTCCATATGCGCTGCTTCCCAGGCTTTATTGGGTTCTGCACTCCAGCTTCGTCCTGATTCATTTCGGGGATAAGGTACTTTGACAGGATCAATCAAGCCCAATTCAACCATTTTATCGTATCGCTGACGCTGAATCACATCCCAACCAGCATCATATTTCCCCTTATACTTTGCAATATCTTCAGGTTTTGCATGAAGCGGCCAGTGAGGAGCCGGATGCGCCACATACATAAAAAATGGCTTATCCACTTTTGATAGACTATCGATAAGCATTACTGATTTATCGGTCACAAAATCGGTAAGATAAAAATCATCCGGTACAGATGCTATTCTTTCTTCGTTATGAACCAGACTGAAAGGATCAAAAAAGTTGGCAACACCCCAGATGATTCCATAATGTTCATCGAAACCGCGATTGCAGGGATAAGATGCCAAAGGAGCAAAAGGACCGTAATCAACACGATTGGCCAGCCATTGCATTTGCTCGGCATGCGAACTGCGTGCCTGAGTCTGCGACAAGTGCCATTTCCCGGTCATTGCAGTACTGTAACCTGCGGGCTTCAGCACTTCGGGAATGGTAACACATTTATTATTAATGCTCTGCCCCATACCTGTGATACCAGCCTGATGCGGATATAAACCGGTGAGAAGCGAAGCTCTCGAAGGACAGCTCCGTGAGCCATTATAAAATTGTGTAAACCGCAATCCATTATTGGCTAATGCATCAATATTGGGAGTATTAATTTCACCACCATAACAACCTAAATCTGAAAATCCCAAGTCGTCGACCACAATAAGCATTATATTCGGTCTTTCACTTTGGGCAAATGCCATTGCTGCAGAAAGCGAGGCCATTGTGAATATCGTATTTCTCATGAAGTATTATTTTTTTTGAGGAACAGAAAAAATTTCGGGAGCATGTACAAAAACACACTCCCGACAAAAGATTAAATCTTATTTTTTTATGAATCTTACTGATTCAACTCCGGCTGAAGTCATATATCTTACAAAATAAACACCAGCCTGCACATCGCTCATATCAATTTCAGAAGCATTTGAGCCGGCAATTCTTTTACCTGTTAAATTATATATGGTTGCTTCGGAATTTTCAACCCGATTGAAAAAGGTTAAATGATTCGTTTGCGGATTCATATACACTCCTCTCAACAATGAGGTAGAAGGATTAATTGTACTTACTGTGAACACTGCTTCAACAGTTGCATCGGCATTAACGTTGAATGAATACTTACCTTCTGATAGTGATGCTGTCACATCATTGCCGTTGACAGTAAGTGTTTGAAGCACAAAACCAGATGCCGGACTTACAGAAACTGTCACTTTTGTTCCCACAAGAACAGAATTTCCGGTTGTAATAGTAGATTGAACCGGCGTACCGTTTGTAGCAGTAGCAGTTACAGTACCATTTTCCGAGGTGTTGATAGTCACGGTTTTTGTTGAAGTGACAGGATAGAAGAACCAACCCGAAGATTTAGCAACACTACCAGCACCATTGAAAACCAATACATTTCTAAAAAATGGATCAGCAGCAATTCCGGCATTCAGCAATAAAATTGGAGTTGGCCCATCAAAATTAAAACAGTATTGACCATTTGTAGTAGAACCAGCAACAGCTGATGCTACCTGCATATACCATTCAACTCCTGTTTCACCCATCGTAAGCGTCGAATTGTTCGCCAAAGCACTACCTGTGATTCTTGCTCCTGAAGTTTTGTGTACAAACACAACGTATCCTTCTCCCTTAGCTCCGGCTTCAAGACGCCACATATATCTATCTGACTGCATTGCATCTGTGATACCTGTCAAAATCTGTTCTGTTTTAAAATTCGTACCATCAAAATACATGTAACTGATCTTTCGTTCATCGCCATTAGTGGACATCATATTATACCACACAGGCGATTCTGCAGTACTCACGGCTGGAGGTGTTGTCAAGAAACCGGCAGGCATATCGGTGTAAGGCTGAGCAAACACACTTAAACTCACAAATGTCAACAGAGCAACAAAAGCTCCTAAGATGTAATTTTTTTTCATAAATGTATAAGTATTGGACTCATGTTTAAATTTAAGATTTTAATGCGCTACGACCGATTACTTCAGAGTCCATTAATAAAATAATTACCGCAGTACACATTGCAAATGTAGCAGCAACAAAACCAAATGAATATAACTCTTTGTTCATAAACAATCACTCTGGTAGCAAACAACTGATTTCTGATATAATAAAAACGAAGATTTGAGGGCGTGATACAATTTTGCTGTTTTTTGAACAGAATCTTCTCTACGACCCGGATTTACAAGTTTTATATTTGCATGATATAGTTATTGATAGTACCGAATAAAAGACAAGCAAAAGCTATGGAGTGATCTTTATTTTCGAATCACTCTGTGGCAACATTTTTTTGATAGAAGAAATAATTAATTCAACAAAACAACTGTCTGAATTCACAAAAAGCCGAGTGTCATAAATTGCATAAAAAGTATTTTATTGATAATTCTCAGCATTATTTGAGATTATAGCTGAAAAAATATTCATACATTTGCACAAGGCCTGAAAACTAATATAAAACAATGCAAAGAAAAACTTACAATTACAACAATTCTCAACTATTCGCTTTGGTTGCCCTTCGCGTACTTATCGGTTGGTATTTTCTCTACGAAGGACTTGTAAAATTCCTCAATTCAAACTGGACATCGCTCGGATATCTCAAAGATTCGCAGGGTTGGTTCTCTCCCGTTTTTAATTTCATTACCGAACATGACTTTTTAATGAGTCTGGCTGACAATCTGAACATTTATGGACTTACCATCATCGGACTACTACTCATCATCGGACTTTTCACAAAAGTAGCCGGTTTTGGAGCCGTTTCATTACTCGCAATGTATTACTTATCGCACCCACCATTGCTTAACGCTGTGTATATGCTTCCTACCGAAGGTTCATATTTATGGATTGATAAAAACATAATAATGCTGTGTGCTGTGGTAGTTTTAATACTATTTCCAACTTCCACTCAGATTGGTCTCGACCGCATTATTTTCAAAAAGAAATAAAAGCAACTAAAAATCTCAAGCAACAAACCAAGATATGTCCGAAAATCATAAAGATAAACCCACATCTGACAAAACATCAAAGAAAACACATTCCGAAGGGCGCCGTAATGCGCTGAAAACCCTTGCCACTATCCCGGTATTGGGTGCAATGGCTTATGGAGTGTACAAAAAGAAAACAACCGAGAACAAGAATCATTTGGCAGGAAGCATTTTCAATACTGAAGCAAAACCTGCGGTAATGGACGTACAACCCGGAGGAAAAAAAATCCGCATCGGTGTGATTGGTTATGGTGGACGAGGAGCTTATCTGTTGCAGGCGCTTGGGTTTGCCACGCCCGACTATATCAGCGATTTGAAGGAGCAGGCTAAAACCGATCCCGACAATACCCGCTACAAAGATTTTCTGGAGCAGGACGATTTGAATGTGGAAGTAACAGGTGTTTGCGATATTTTCGAAGCCAACACCAAAGCGGCTGTGCTGGCCGGAGCCAACCTGAAAAGACAAGGCAAAGGCGCAAAATTTGCTAAAATGCCTACCGTTTACAAAAACTATCGCGAATTGCTCGCTGCACCCGACATTGATGCTGTGATTATTGCCACGCCCGATCATTGGCATGGCACTATGACCATAGAAGCTGCACGCGCCGGAAAACATATTTATGTGGAAAAACCGCTGACATGGACTGTGCCCGAAACTTATCTGGTGGAAGAAGCCATAAAAAACAGCAACGTGGTTTTCCAGCTTGGGCATCAGGGCCGTCAGATTGAAATTAATCACCGAGCCAAACAAATGATTGCCGAAGGCATGATAGGCAAAGTGACTTTGATGGAAGTAAGTACAAACCGTAATGACCCGAACGGCGCATGGGTTTATCCGATTCATCCCGAAGGCAATCCATCGACCATAGACTGGAAACAGTACGAAGGCGACCCGCAACGCATCAAGGAATATATGGAATATATGACTTCGGCCGGACTTGCAAAATACGTGGGGCCAGATGCACGCGACAAATTCAGTCCCGAACGATTTTTCCGCTGGCGTTGCTGGTGGGATTACAGTACCGGACTCAGCGGCGACCTTTTTACTCACGAATACGATGCTATGAATCATATTCTCGATTTGGGAATCCCGGCTTCGGCAAGCTCGGCTGGTGGTGTTTATTTCTTTAAAGATGGACGAACTGTTCCCGACGTGCTACAATCTACTTTCCTTTTCCCCGACCGCGACATGTGTCTGAATTACTCGGCCACATTAGCCAGTCAGAACGAACGCCCGCGCATCATTATGGGAACCGATGCTACCATTGAACTTGGTGGTACGCTGAATGTAAAAGTCGATCCGGCTTCGCAAAAATACAGAGATAAAATTGATCAGGGAATCATAAAACCGGGCGAAGTATTCTATCGTTACGCTTCGGGCAAAAGCATTGACGCACTCTCCTCGCCTACTGAAAAGTATTTTGCAGAACGTGGTTTGCTATTTTCGTATGTAGACGGAAAACGTTATAACACAACCTTTTTGCACCTGCGCGAGTGGCTCGAGTGCATCCGTCAGGGCAAACAACCTTCGTGCGACATAAAAGCCGCTTTCGAGGAAGCCATCACGGCACACATGGGTACACGTGCTTATCTCGAAGGACGAACCATGTATTGGGACAAAGATAAACGCGTCATTACCAGAGGATAGAATTATAGAAAACATACACAACTAATTTATTTACCTTAAAAAAAATATCATTATGTCGTCAAAAATGTCAAGAAGAAAGTTTCTGAAGGCCGGCTCTGTAGCTGCTCTCGGACTTACCGTAGTTCCATCTTCGGTACTGGGCAAAAGTTTTGGGCATGTTGCACCCAGCGACAAGCTTAATATTGCCGGTGTGGGAATTGGAGGACGCGGTTTTGGTGTGCTCAAAGGATTGCAAAGCCAGAACATTGTAGCACTTTGCGATACCGACTGGAAATACAGCGAACGGGTGTTTAATCATTTCCCCAATGCCAAAAAGTATTTCGACTATCGTAAAATGTACGAAGAACTGGGCAAAAGCATCGATGCGGTAATGGTGGCCACTGCCGACCACACGCATGCGATTATTGCTGCCGATGCTATGACAATGGGAAAACACGTATATGTGGAAAAACCGCTGACGCATACAGTTTACGAGTCGCGCCTGCTGACTAATTTAGCTAAAAAACACAAATTAGCTACGCAAATGGGTAACCAGGGTGCTTCGGGCGAAGGTGTGCGCACTATTTGCAACTGGATTTGGAATGGCGAAATTGGCGAAATAACAAAAGTGGAAGCTTTTACCGATCGCCCTATCTGGCCACAGGGTTTACCACGCCCTACCACTGTGGATAAAATTCCGAAAACAATGGATTGGGATTTGTTTATTGGCCCTGCTCCTATGCGTCCGTTTAACCACATTTACACTCCATGGAATTTCCGTGGCTGGTGGGATTTCGGTACAGGTGCGTTAGGCGATATGGCTTGTCATATTTTACATCCTGTATTCAAAGGTTTACAACTTGGTTATCCAACCAAAGTTCAGGGAAGTTCCACAGTGCTTTATTCCGACAGTGCACCCAATGCCGAAATGGTAAAATACACTTTCCCTGCACGCGATAATATGCCAAAGGTAGCAATGCCCGAAGTAGAAGTTTACTGGTACGATGGCGGACTGCAACCTCCACGTCCGGCTGGCGTTCCTGCAGGTCGCAACCTCAACGACGATGGCGGTGGTGTAATTTTCCACGGAACAAAAGATACTTTGTTTTGCGGTTGTTATGGCGTTCGTCCATGGCTTGTTTCAGGTCGTAAACCTGAGGTTCCCAACAAAGTGCGCGTGGTAAAGGAAAGCCACGAAATGGACTGGGTACGCGCTTGTAAAGAAAGTCCCGATTCGCGTATTGAAACAGCTTCACCGTTCTCCGAAGCCGGACCATTCAACGAAATGGTGGTAATGGGAGTACTTGGTGTACGTCTGCAATCGCTCAATCAGGAACTGCACTGGGATGGCGTAAACATGAAATTCACCAATATTCCCGACGACGCCACAGTAAGTTTCATGGAAAAAGACGGTTTCAAAATTACCGATGGACACCCATCGTTCAACAAAACCATGTCGCCTTCTGTAAATGCAAAAGCATTTGCCGAACAACTTATTAAACACAATTATCGCGACGGTTGGAAATTGCCCGACATGCCACGTTAATCTCAAAAATCATTTTTCATTTACATAATCATTAAAAAAATAAAAGAATATGAAAAAGACAATTTATTTATTTATAATAATTTTTGCAGCTATGAGTTACACATCATGTGCAAATGCTTCGAAAAAAGAAGCAGCGCCCGAACAGGCACCGGCAGCACAGGACGAATGGATTACACTGTTCGACGGCACTAATTTTGAAGGATGGCGCGGTTATGGCCGTACCGATATGCCAAAAGCATGGACCATTGAAGATGGAGCACTGAAAATAAACGGCTCGGGACAGGGTGAAGCCGGAGCCAAAGATGGTGGCGACATTATTTTCGACCGTAAATTCAAAAATTTCGAACTTACTTTTGAATGGAAAGTGTCAAAAGGTGGAAATAGTGGTATTTTCTATTTGTCGCAAGAAGTTGAAGGTGATCCAATCTGGAAATCGTCGCCTGAATATCAGATTCTCGACAATGTAAATCACGTAGATGCCAAACTGGGTAAAGCCGGCAACCGTCAGTCAGCTTCACTTTACGACCTGATTCCTGCTGTTCCACAAAATTCAAAACCTTATGGCGAATGGAACACAGGTAGCATTACCGTTTTCAAAGGTACAGTATTGCATACTCAAAATGGCGAAAACGTAGTTGAATATCATTTGTGGACCGACGACTGGAAAAACATGATTGAAAACAGCAAATTCAAAGGCTGGGAAAACTTTATCAATGCCGGTGGCGAAAACCGCGAAGGATTTATCGGTCTTCAGGATCATGGCGACGATGTATGGTTCCGCAACATCAAAATCAAAATTTTAGACTAATCACGATTTCAATTCATAAGCCTTCAGGCTGAGAACACACGAAACGCAAAGCCCGGATTTTTACGATTCAGCGCTTTGCGTTTCTTTATATTATTCAATAAAATAATTCAGCACTTCGTTATAAAATATATTTTTTCTCGCAAAGTCGCAAAGTCGCGAAGAAAAACCGAAGGTTTTTGTTCAATGCGTCTTAAAAAATATTCCGTAATACTGAAGTTGATATCAACTTAGCGACTCTGCGCCTTTGCGTGATATAAATAAGGCGCATAAGAAAACGATAAATCGCTTTTTATTTATCGAACTAACATAGTGCGATGATAATCAATTTTACAACGAACCATCGAAAATTCTAATCAATATTTATATATAAAATGAAAAAATCAATATTTTTTATACTGTTTATCATGGCTGCCAACACTGCTATTCAGGCCAAAAAACCTGTAAAAAAAGACATTTTTCTACAGCTTTATTCTGTGCGCGACGATATTAAATCGGATTTCAACAGCACACTTACAAAAGTGGCGGCGATGGGCTATACCGGTATCGAAGCTGCAAACTATGACAACGGAAAGTTTTATGGTCTGACACCGGCGGCTTTTAAAAATGAAATTGAAAAGCGTGGAATGAAAGTACTTTCGTCGCACACAGGCAAAGCGCTGAACGACAATATATCGGACACAAACTGGACTGAAACATGGGCATGGTGGGATACAGCCATTGCGGCACACAAAGCAGCCGGAATGAAATACATTGTCACTCCCTGGATGCCAACAGTAAAAACGCTGGCCGACCTGAAAGCTTATTGCGATTATTACAACAAAATTGGCGAGAAATGCAATGCAGCCGGACTTAGATTCGGATATCACAATCACAATTTTGAGTTTTCGAAAATCGAAGGCGAAACCATGTACGACTTTATGCTGAAAAACACCGATCCTGCCAAAGTATTCTTTCAAATGGATGTGTATTGGGTGGTTCGCGGAGGTCAAAGTCCGGTAGATTATTTCAACAAGTATCCGGGACGATTTGAACTGCTTCATATTAAAGACAATAAAGAGCTCGGACAAAGCGGAATGGTTGGTTTCGATGCCATTTTTCAAAATACAAAAAAAGCAGGAGCAAAACATTTTGTTGTGGAAGTGGAAAATTACAACTTTACACCCATCGAAAGTGTGGAAAAAAGTCTCAAATACCTGCTGAATAGTCCATTTGTGAAAAAGTGACAGATGAAATAGGCAGAATTTGTTGTTTTTTGAACGGCTTGTTTTAATAATACACAATTACTCAGGGTATTTTTGTATCGGAAAACTACCCGACAAACGAAGTCGAAAGTCAGGCAGCAACATATTCTGCATATTTTAAAAATCAAATTTTTCACACATGAGATTACTAATTCCAATGCTAATTCTCAGCACGAACATTTTCTTTTCGTGTACGGGGACAAAAAAATCAATTATTGAAAACGAATTGCGGGCACCTGCATATCCGCTGATAAGTGTCGACCCTTATACAAGTGCATGGTCGTTTACCGACAATCTTTACGATGGTTCGGTAAAACACTGGACAGGCAAAGACTTTCCGCTGATAGGAGCCATAAAAGTAGATGGCGAAGTGTATCGCTTCATGGGCATCGAAGAAGTAGAACTGAGTCCGCTTGTTCCCACTTCGGAACAGGGAGAATGGCTTGGAAAATATACCGAAAAAGAACCTCCTGCCAACTGGATTTCAGAAAATTTCGACGATTCGGGCTGGAAAACAGCTAAAGGCGCCTTTGGAACCACTCACAACGAACCTACTGCTAAATCGCATTGGGAAAGTGAGCACATCTGGGTACGTCGCGAAATTAATATCGATCAGGATTTAACCGGAAAAAATGTATATATCGAACACAGCCACGACGATGGCGCAGTATTTTACATCAACGGAAAACTGGCTTACAATACAGGCAATACTGTAAACAAAAATGCACACACAAAATTGTCTGACGATGTTGTAAAAGCGCTCCGCCCCGGCAAAAACCTGATCACAGCCTATTGCCACAACCCCGTGGCCAACGGATTGCTCGACTTTGGCTTGTTGGTCGAAAACAATATCAAAAAAGATCTCGAACAAACTGCTGTGCAAACATCGGTTCAGGTACAGGCCACACAAACTTATTACACATTCACAGCCGGCAATGTCGTTCTGAAACTCACATTCACAGCGCCATTATTTATGGACAACCTCGATTTGCTGTCGCGTCCGGTAAATTACATCACTTACGAAGTAGTTTCGAACGATGGCAAAGAGCATGACGTGGAAATGTATTTCGAAGCATCGCCACGCTGGGCACTCGATCAGCCTTACGAACAATCGGTTAGCAAAACATTTGCCGACAACGAACTGCTCTACCTCACTACCGGAAGCCAAGAACAAAACATCCTGCGCAAAAAAGGTGACGATTTGCGCATCAACTGGGGATATTTTTACATGGTGGCCGACAATAAAAATGTAAAAGCAGACATTGGCAAAAGCACCGAACTACGCAGTGGCTTTGTAAATGGAAACCTGTCGAACAGAAACGAAGGCATCAACGAATCTTCAAAAATGGCTATGGTTCAGAGTTTAGGCAAAACAAAAGAAACCACTGGCAAAATAATGATTGCCTATGACGACATTTATTCTATTCAATACTTTGGCGAAAATCTCCGTCCATACTGGAATCGCGACAATAACGAAACCATCGAATCGCAACTGAAAAAAGCCAATAAAGAATACGAAGAACTAATGGTTGCAAGCGCCAAATTCGACAAAAAACTTATGCAAACAGCCACAAAGGCAGGTGGTAAAAAATATGCAGAACTTTGCGCTTTGGCTTATCGTCAGGCAATTACAGCCCACAAACTCGTGCAATCGCCACAGGGCGAATTGATGTGGCTCTCGAAAGAAAACAACAGTAACGGATCGATTGGAACTGTGGATGTAACATATCCTTCGGCACCAATGTTTCTCTATTACAATCCCGAATTGGCCAAAGGTTTGCTGAACTTTATATTCTACTATAGCGAAAGTGGAAAATGGACAAAACCCTTTGCAGCTCACGACATTGGAACTTATCCATTGGCAAATGGTCAGACTTACGGTGGCGACATGCCTGTGGAAGAATCGGGTAACATGCTTATTCTCACAGCAGCAATTACCAAGCTGGAAGGAAATGCCACTTATGCTGAAAAACATTGGGATGTACTTACCACCTGGACCGATTATCTGGTGGAAAAAGGTCTCGACCCTGAGAATCAGCTTTGCACCGACGACTTTGCTGGTCACTTTGCTCACAATACCAATCTTTCGGTAAAAGCCATTCTGGGCGTAGCTTCGTATGGTTATATGGCTAAAATCGCCGGCAAAAAAGATATTGCCGATAAATATACAGCCGAAGCACGCCGCATGGCTCAGGAATGGGTAAAAATGGCTAATGATGGCGATCATTACCGACTCACTTTCGATCAACCAGGCACATGGAGTCAGAAATACAATCTCGTATGGGACAAACTGCTCGATTTTGGAATTTTCCCCGACGAAGTGGCACAAAATGAAATTCAGTACTATCTGACAAAACAAAACAAATACGGTTTGCCGCTCGACAACAGAGAAACTTACACTAAAACCGACTGGATTATCTGGACTGCAACTCTGGCCGACGACAAAGCTACATTCGAAAAATTCATCGACCCTGTGCATTTGTTTATGCACGAAACCGAAGATCGTATTCCAATGTCCGATTGGGTATTTACCGATAAACCCTATCACCGCGGATTCCGCGCCCGCTCGGTTGTAGGTGGATATTTTATTAAAATGCTCGAAGAAAAATTCAAGTGATTTTTATAACAAGAACAATTCAGTCAGAAAAGTAAAATTTTCAAAGCAATTTCAATAATCCGAAAGGGTGATGAGTACTTAACATTTTTGTGGTACCATCACCCTTTTTGTTGCAGAACAGAGCAAAGAAACAGACACAAAACCATGGAATACAAACAGATAAGAAACCAGCAATCTTACAATAATGGATATTTCATCCATATTCTGAAACGTATGCAGCCTGCTTTGGTACAAATTTGATGTTTTATGGGTTATTACTTCCAAAAAAAATCAAACAGGAAAAGTAATTTTACCACAGGAAAACAAGTATTCTGAAATCAAAAGAAATCACTAACCATAAATAGTATAAAAACAGATTAAAATGAGAAAATTACCAAAGCTCACAGTATTCATTTTACTTTTAAGTATTTTAAGTACAAGTGCTAATGCGCAGCAATGGAGCATGAAAACAGCAAAATTAATGACTGATTTTGCTGCCGATGTCGACACTTCAAATGTATTGGGCGAATATCCCCGTCCGCAATTTCAACGCGAAAAATGGTTGAACCTGAACGGTATCTGGCAATACCAACCTGCTGCAAACGCTACCGAAGCACTTCCTGCAGGCAAATTATCATCCAAAATTCTTGTTCCATTTCCTGTAGAGTCAGCCATATCGGGCGTCATGGAACACCACCCACACATTTGGTATCGTCGTTCGTTTCAGGTACCAACCGACTGGGCCGGACAAAAAATTCTTCTAAACTTCGGAGCTGTAGACTATGAGTGTGAAGTTTTTGTAAACGGTACAAGCGTAGGCAAACACGAAGGAGGTTACGATCCTTTCAGCTTCGACATTACATCATTTCTCAACGGAACCGGCCCTCAGGATGTGGCTTTAAGAGTCACCGACCTTACCGATGCCGTAGGAAAACCACGCGGAAAACAAACACTTTATCCCGGCGGCATTATGTACACTTCAGTCACCGGTATCTGGCAAACAGTGTGGCTCGAACCTGTACCACAAACTTCTCTGCGCTCATGTCGCATTGTGCCCAATATCGACAATGGAACACTCCGTTTTTCTCCTGTATTGGCAGGTGCTGTTTCGGGTTTGCGTTTCAAATTTAATATTTACGACAATGGCAATCTGATCTCGACTTTCGAGGATGCCAACAGAACCAATATCACTATCCCTGTACCTGCACCACTTAAACTCTGGTCGCCAAACAGTCCGTTTCTTTACGATATGAAAGTGTATCTTACACTGGACAACCAAGTAATAGACTCTGTAAGCACCTACTTTGGTATGCGAAAAATTTCGATGATCGAAGTGGGCGGATTTAAAAAAATGATGCTCAATAACGAATTCGTATTCCAAATGGGACCACTCGATCAGGGATTTTGGCCCGATGGAATTTACACCGCACCAACTGAAGAAGCTTTGAAATTCGACATTATCAAAACAAAAGAACTCGGTTTCAATATGACGCGCAAGCATATCAAAGTTGAACCGCTTCGCTGGTATTACTGGGCCGACAAACTCGGATTAATGGTGTGGCAGGATATGCCTTCGATGAACTCATATATCGACACCGGAGCAGGTCGCCCTGTTCCTCCTATCGACAAAGCTGCTTATCGCCGCGAACTTGAAGCCATGATTAAAAACCTCTGGAACTCGCCCGCCATAGTATCGTGGGTAATTTTCAACGAATATCAGGGCGCTCACGACGAAGCTGCAAACGTAAGCTTCACCAAACAAATTGACAATAGCCGATTGGTAAATGTGGGTAGCGGTGGTCCGTTCAACGATGCGAGCGATATTCGCGACTTCCACAATTATCCACCTCCTACATATCCAAAACCAAACGCCGGAAATACTCAGGCACTGGTTTGCGGCGAATATGGCGGTATAGGCTATTTTGTAGAAGGACATATATGGCAAAGCGGAAACCCTTACGAAACTGTGGCTACAACAGCACAATTACTTGAGCGATATACACTTTACGCTGACATGTTGATCGATTATAAAAGCAACAAAGGAATGAGCGCAGCTGTGTATACCGAAATTACCGATGTAGAAATGGAACTTAACGGATTTTTCACTTACGACCGTAAAGTTGTGAAAGGAAACATCGAAGATTTCTACAAAGTAAATCAACGGATAATCAACGAAAACAGTTTCTATACCGAAGTTTTACCCACATCGGAAGATATTGCACAAAGCTGGAAATACACAACGGCTGCACCGGCTGCAAACTGGAACTCAACCACCTACAACGATGGCACCTGGCAAACAGGCAATGGTGGTTTCGGAACCGACAAAACACCGGGAGCGATTATCGGAACTGTATGGAATACACGTGACATTTGGGTGCGCAAAACCATTACATTGCCCGAAGCCGATCGCTCAGCCATTGATAGTTTGATAATCCGCCTGCATCACGACGAAGACTGTCAGGTATATTTCAATGGCGTAAAAGCGCTCGATTTGACTGGATTTACAGGAAACTATATAAATTACGAAGTAAGCGAAGCAGCGAAAAATGCTTTGGTACTGGGAGGAACAAATGTAATTGCTGTGCATTGCCGACAAACATTTGGTGGTCAGTATATTGACATGGGACTTTCGATACTGAGCAAAACAAAAAAGCCAGCTCCGTTGTCGGTAAAAAAAAACACAAAAAAACAAGCATGTCGCATATTCCCGAATCCGGCAAAAAACACAATAAAAATTGAACGTTCTAACCCCGATGTACAGGTTTCGGGTGTTTACAATATCTCGGGCAGCATGGTTCTTGAACCCGAAGCAAATGTTGAATCTATTGACATATCGGAATTAACAGCAGGCATTTATTTTCTGAAATTTAGTACCGATGGTTGTTCCGATCAGTTGAGATTTGTAAAAAACTAATCGTTAACATTATTTGATAATGATTTTTATAAAAGGAAAAGAAATATCTGAGAATGATAGCTTCTTTTCCTTTTTCAACCAAAAATAAATCGATATGAAATCACACCTTAAATTAATCGGTTTCGCATTTACAATCGCAACTTCATTGGGATTAAATGCCGAAAATCAGAACTACATCACCAACAAGGCGCCACTTGCTGAAACTCCGTTCACAGCCTTACCCGTTGGCGCAGTAAAAGCTGAAGGCTGGCTTCTCACTCAACTAGAATTACAAAAAAACGGCCTTACAGGTCATTCGGAAACAATTTATCATACAGCAACCGAACTTGGCGTAAACAACGACTGGCTTGGTGGTACAGGCGACAGTTGGGAACGTGCGCCCTATTACGTAAAAGGTCTGGTGGCACTTGCCTATACACTTAACGACGAAACGCTGAAAACCCGCGCAAAAAAATGGATCGACTGGTCGGTCGACAATCAGCAAAGCAATGGTTTTTTTGGCCCGGCCAACAACCGCGACTGGTGGGCACGCATGCCTATGCTATACGCCATACGCGATTATTACGAAGCCACAAACGATTCCCGCATCATTCCTTTTTTCACCAAATATTTTCAATATCAACTCAATAACATCGACAGTCAGCCACTCAGCAGCTGGGGACGCTCGCGCGCCGGCGATAACATTGAAATTGTATTCTGGCTTTACAACCGTACCGGTGACAGCTTTTTACTTACGCTTGCCGACAAACTTAAGAATCAGGCTTACGACTGGACTGATATATTTACAAACAACCGGTTTATGGCATTTGGCAGCGATTTTCAGCCAAAGCACAATGTAAATGTGCCTCAGGCAATGAAAATGCCCGCCATTTATTACCAAAAATCGCAACTTCAGGCCGACCGCGATGCATATCACAAAGGTCACGAACATTTGATGTGCGATCACGGACAACCGATGGGCATGCAATCGGGTCACGAAATGGTTTCGGGGCGCTCGGCTATGACCGGACTTGAACTATGTTCGGTGGTGGAGCAAATGCAAACCTGCGAGACTTCGCAAATGATTCTGGGCGATGTGCGCATTGGCGATCAACTCGAGAAAGTGGCTTTCAACGCGCTTCCGGGTGGAATTACAAAGGATTTTAAAGGTTTGCAGTATTATATGCAGGCCAATCAGGTGCAAAGCAAACACGGCACAAACAATTTTGGTCAGGACTACAGCAACGGACTTATGCCCGGCCCGTTTTCGGGTTTTCAGTGCTGTCGCTTCAATCTGCACATGGGCTGGCCTTATTACGTAAAAAACATGTGGGCAGCCACAGCCGACAACGGACTTGCAGCCATGAGTTACGGTCCGAACACGGTTACTGCAAAAGTCGGGAATGCCAAAACAGTTCAAATCAATGTTGACACGCAATATCCGTTCGACGAAACCATCAGCATGACAATGACAATGGATTCAGAAGAAATATTTCCGTTAAAACTTCGAATTCCGGCATGGTGTAAAAATCCTCAAGTGGAAGTAAATAATGTAGCTGTCAGCAATGTAACTGCAGGAGAATTTCTCAGCATTCAGCGAAGCTGGAAAAATGGCGACCGTATTACTCTGAAATTCCCTATGCACATTATTATCAACGAAGAAGTCAACAATTCGGTAAGTGTGCAACGAGGTCCGTTAGTGTACTCGCTCAAAATAGGCGAACAATGGAATATGCGCAACGATTACGGTAACGGGTTCAAAGAGTTTGAGGTGATTCCAACCACAGCATGGAATTATGCGTTCAGCATCGATCGCGAAAATCCTGATGCGTCGTTCACTGTAAATAAGAATGAAATGCCGGCAAATCCTTACATTCAGGCTACCACACCGGTAACGCTCAGCGTGAAAGCGCGCAAATTGCCCACATGGACTTACGCACTGAACAATATGTTTGCGCTCGATCCACCATACGGACCGGTAAACAGCACTTCAGCCGAAGAAACGCTTACACTTGTACCGTTTGGTTCTGAAAATATCCGGCTTACCTGTTTGCCTGTATTGGGCACACCCGCACCCACTGCAAGTACTTTTACCGACGATTTCAACGATGGCAATCAGATTGGTTGGGTAAACTACAACGGAAGTTTCATGGTGGAGAATGGTGAATATGTGGCTACCAATGTCGAAGGTCGCCCGGGTTCAAAATCGGTAGAAAGCTCGACACAATTTGCCGACTTCACATACGATGCCGACGTGAAAGTAAATGAAAACGGCGATGGCGGGCTGATGTTCAGAGCTTCGAAACTGTCGCTTGGTGCCGATGAGTATTTCGGTTATTATGCAGGTATCAGTGCAGCCGGCAAATCTGTAATCCTTGGAAAAGGTAATGGCTCGTGGACTCAGCTAAGGTCTGTGGCAATGAATATTCAGCCAAACCAATGGTACAAAATGCGCATTACCACCAAAGGCAATCAGATAAAAATATTTGTGGACGATATGAACACTGCAAAAATCTCGCTGATCGACAACTCATTTACTACTGGTCATGTAGGCGTACGGAGTTACAATGCCATTGCCCGTTGGGATAATCTTTCGGTAACAAGCACTGCCACAGGCGTAAAAGGACTGAAAGCCGGTAATAAAATACGTTTATACCCCAATCCGGCAAAAAATCATCTCGATGTCGCTTTCGACAAAGACGAGGATAAAGAATTCCAGGTAAGCATGATAAGTCTGAACGGAAGTTTATTATTGTCGAAAATAAAAGAAAAAAATGTGGCAATTGTGCGTTTCGACACCAGCCAGCTCGCAAAAGGCACTTATCTGGTGAGTATCAGTTCAAATGATAATGCTTATCAGGCCCGTTTTATAAAAGAATAAACACAATGTGCTTTTCTTTTGCAATTCAATAAATCAGATAAAATCCTGACATACACGCACGGAGTATGTCAGGATTTTTGGCTGAATACAAAGGCTTAAACCTGCTTCAGTCAGTTCATTTTCACAAAAGAATCTATTACCTTTACTATTCATAAAAAACAGCTGTAAATCTATCAATGTATTTCACAACAAATATATGCGACACCCACTTCTAGTATTTCTATTCACTTTCGCTATTATCAGCCAGCTTCAGGCTATCGACTTCAAATTCAGGCATTATAAGGTTGAAGAAGGACTTTCGGAAAATTCAGTTTTCTGTTCGCTTCAGGACAGCAAAGGATTTATATGGTTTGGGACCAAAGAGGGACTCAACAGATTCGACGGGCAAAATTTCGTTGTATTTCACAAAGAACCAAATAAAAAAAACTCGCTCGAAAACAACTTTATACATTCGCTGTATGAAGATCAGAAGAAAAACATCTGGGTTGGCACCGAAGAAGGCGTGTATCTTTACAATTATCTGAAAAATACCTTCACATACTTTGATAAGAAAACAACGGATAACCGTTCTATAAAGCAGTCGGTAAGTTCAATTACCCACGACAAAAAGGGAAATATGTGGATAGGAACTTCCGAAGCCCTCTTTCGCTATCATGTGGCAACTGACAAACTATATTGTTATTATCACATTCCGGGCGATAAAAACTCACTGATAGCCAACTACGCAAACTCCATACTTTGCGATAGCAGAGGAAATGTGTGGATAGGCACACTCAACGGAGGTTTATCGCGTTACAATCCCGGAAAAGACAACTTTATCAACTATAACTTTCCGGCAGCCAAAAAAGGAGCGAATATCAGTGTACTAAAAGTGATTGAAGACTCTCAGGGCAATCTGATTATGGGAACTATCAGCGATGGACTAATTATTTACGACCCTAAAACAGGCAAATCGGAAAAATTTCTGATGGACATTTCGACAGAATTGATTTACTTTTTCAGAGATGTGTTCGAATATTCACCCGGGGTATATCTCGTGGCATCGGAACATGGACTGATTGTGTTTGAACGGTATCAGAATCAGCACAAAATCATCAAATCGTCAACCACTAACACTCATTCGCTCAACGATAACGCCATTTATTCAATTTACGGCGATAAAGAAGGAGGAATATGGATCGGATCGTATTTCGGCGGTGTGAATTATATTTCGCCCAAACCTTCTATTTTCGAATCGTATGCACCCCTCGACAACTTAAACTCAGTCACAGGAAAAGCGGTAAGTCAGTTTTGCGAAGATGAAGCCGGCAATCTTTGGATAGGTACAGAGGATGGCGGACTAAATTACTTTAACACAACAACAAAGACATTCAAGAGCTACAAAAAAGAAATGTCCTACAGCAATATTCACGCATTGCAACTCGATGGCGATAAACTATGGATAGGTATGTTCGCCGGCGGACTCGATGTGCTGAATACAAAAACCGACAAATTTAAACATTACGCATCCACTCCTGACCCTAATTCGCTGCGGGACGACAATGTGTTTTCAATTTATAAGGATATAACCGGAACTATCTGGATAGGTACTATTGGCGGTTTGTATCGCTACAGAGCCGAGACCGACGATTTCGAAAAAATTAGGAAACCATTGGAAAATACCTTTATTTACGACATATTACAGGATCACAACGGATTGATGTGGTTTGCAGCATCGGGACGAGGCGTATTTTGCTACAATCCGCAAACAAAAGTGTGGAAGCAATATCTGCACGATGTGTCCGATAGCGAGTCGCTGGCTCACAACAAGGCCATTTATATTTATCAGGATTTCAAAAAGCGACTATGGTTTGGCACCGAAGGTGGCGGGCTCTCGCAATATATTTACGAAACCGGAAAATTCAGAAACTTCAGCACAGCCCAGGGACTTCCCAACAACGTCATTTATGCCATTGTTGCCGACCGTGATTACCTGTGGCTCAGTTCGAACCGCGGACTCACGCGCTTTAATCCGGAAACACTCGAAATGAAAACTTTCACAAAAGCTGATGGTTTACAAGGCAATCAGTTCAATTTCAAATCGGGTTTCCGCGCCCGCAATGGTAAGCTTTATTTTGGTGGTACAAACGGTTTTAATGCCTTTTTCCCCGACGAACTCCGCGACAATAAATATGTTCCACCAGTGGTTATCACCAATATGCAGTTATTCAACAAAGATGTGGAAATAGCAGCACCGGGATCGCCGTTGGCACAAAACATTACATTTACCGACAAAATCACGCTTACACACAATCAATCGGTTGTAAATTTCGATTTCGTGGCTCTCAGCTATTGCGCACCAAACAAAAACCAGTACGCATATATGCTCGAAGGTTTCGACAAAGAGTGGATAATGGCTGGCAACGAACACCGTATTACCTATACCAATTTGCCTGCCGGGAAATACACATTGCGCATAAAAGGTTCGAACAACGATGGGATATGGAATGAAGAGGGTGTAAGTCTTAAAATTAATATTTTGCCTCCATTTTGGGCGAGCTGGTGGGCTTATCTTATATATTTGTGCATTGCAGTTGTTTCGGTGCGATATTATATTAATTTGCAACACAAAAAAAGAGAAAAAGAAGAGCAAATACGACTCGAAAAAATACAGGCTCAAAGCGAAATAGACCTTTACAATGCCAAAATAGACTTTTTTACAAACATAGCACACGAAATAAGAACGCCGCTGAGTTTGATAAAAGCGCCGCTCGATACAATAAAAAGCAAAAATAAAGACAAACAATTCAGTACATTTCTGGATGTGATGGAGCGAAACACAAACCGCCTCATGGCACTTGTGGGACAGTTACTTGATTTCAGAAAAGCAGAAAAAAACAGCTATACAGTTAACTACAGAGAACTAAACATCACAGAGTTGCTCAGCAATATTGCCGATAACTTCAGTTATTCGTTTAGTTCAAAGAATATTCAGCTGAAATTCGTGACAACCGAAAAATCACTTTTGCTGAATGCCGACGCCGAATGTATTACCAAAATAACCACTAACCTGCTTTCGAATGCTATAAAACATGCCCGCAGCACTGTGGAACTCAGACTTTTTGTAACCGAAAACAATTACTACGAAATACAGGTTTTCGATGATGGCACCGGAATAAAAACTTCCGAAAAAGAAAAAATTTTCGAACCATTTTATCAATCGAAGGACAAAAAAAATAAAAACACCGGCACAGGTTTAGGACTCGCTCTTACAAAACTTCTGGTGGAAATTCATGGCGGTAAAATCAGTGTCGAAAGTGTGGAAAATAAATATTCGCTATTCACAGTCAGACTCATGCATCAGGAAGCGAGCACAGCTGAAATGCTGAATACCGAAACAATATCCGAATTGCTTGTATTGCCCGATGTGGAAACCGAAGCTGCAAAAATTATTCAGATACAGAACGATGAGTTGCCTGCATTACTGATAGTAGAGGACAACGAAGATTTGAACCAGTTTCTGATGCATTATTTTCAGGAGAATTTCTCAGTAATGTCGGCATTCAATGGCGAGCAGGCAGTAAAACTGCTCGAAAACTTTGCACCCGACATTATTATCAGCGATATTATGATGCCCGAAATGGATGGCATTGAGTTTTGCGACTATGTGAAGCGAAGCACGCTCTACAGCCACATTCCGGTGATTTTGCTTACGGCTAAAACCGATATTAAATACAAAATCGAAGGATTGGAACACGGCGCAGATGCTTATATTGAGAAACCATTTTCGGTGGAACATCTCGATGCTCAAATTCACAGCCTGCTCGAAAACCGTCAGAAACTACGCGAAACCATGGCCAGTTCGCCACTTACGCCCATCAAAAGTTTCGGTAAAAACAAGGCCGACGAAGCTTTTCTGAATCGCATCACCGAAATCATCGATGCACATATTACAAATGTAGAGTTCTCTGTCGACGACCTTGCACGAGAAATAGCCATGAGCCGCTCGAATTTGTATCGTAAACTGAAAGGTCTGTCAGGCCTTACACCGAACGATTTTATCAGGCTGGTGCGTTTAAAAAAGGCTGTGAAACTTATGCAGGAAGGCGAAACACGTATCAACGAAATCTGTTTTATGGTCGGTTTCAATACTTCGTCGTACTTTGCCAAATGTTTCAAAAATCAGTTTGGCATACTACCAAAAGACTTTATAAAGAAATAACTCACAAAAAAGCGAAGTCATTTAAACCTAACGGTTTAAATGACTCCTACACTCAACTAATTCAGAATTACAACATTATTATCCGATTGAAGGAACCGGTTTTATTTTCATATTTCAAAATAAAAACACCACGACCGGGATCGAAAGAAAAACTATCGGTACACGGTGCTTTGGTTACCACATTTCCGCTTAAATTATACAGCGTGAGTGTTATGGGTTCAGCACTCTGATTTTCCACTGTAAAAATAGTTCCTGATACTTTCAGGGCGATTTTATCCTTAATGCTTTCCAGAGCCGAAGTTACTACACTAAAACTGCGTGGAAAGGCAAAACTTCCGCCCACCATGTTGGCATCAATGGCCTGCACAGTCCATTCGTAATTTCCTTCGGGCAAATTGCGAAGCACCCATCTACGATTCCAGAATACATTTCCATGCGCCGAGATACGTCTCCAACCATTGTTAGTCCCCGAAAATATTGCCAGCGGATTGTATAGCCAGCGCCCGGTATCTTTATTACGCAGGGACAGATTATATGTTAATGATGCTTGTCGGGTAATATCATCGGTTGCCGAATTCCAGCTGAGTGTTACAATATTATCATTCCCAACATGCTCAACTGTACTCAAAAGCATACCCGGTGCCCATGGTTTTTTGTTCTGTTTGGCAGTCTGATTAAGATAATAACCAAAAATATCGCGATTATATTTTCCCACCTGAGTTGTTTGACTTCCGTTAAAACCACTCAACAATAAATCGATACGACCATCATTGTTCAAATCGGCAGTTTCAATGCTCGATTCGGAAACACCGGGAAAATCAGTTTCACCCGGGCTGGCTGCTTCGAATGTAAAATTGTAAATATCAACACCTGTAAATAAAGCTGTTGCCTGTCGGTTAAGCGATTTACTCCATCCGCTCAGAATCACATCCGTTTTTCCATCATTGTTCCAGTCCACCATTCGGGCGCCATCGCCTATACTTATCTGCCTGTAATCGCTGAACACCGCAGCAGCCTCAAGCACGCCTTTGTTGTTTCGGTATAGCCGATACACATCGTTGCTGTCCTCGCCATCGGCACCACCATCGCCATTCAGCAATAAATCGGGCCAACCGTCGGCATTAATATCAGCCCACACTGCAGAGCCATAACCTTTACGAATCAATGCCGATTGCCCGAAAAGCGTAAACCGACCATTTCCATCGTTTAGAAAAAGCCCTGAAAAGCGCTGATTACTGACATTCTCCCAACCTACGACGAATAAATCGGAAAAACCGTCATTATTGAAATCGACCACAGTCACATCCGGATCGATAAAATTATAAGCTGCAAACGACGATGCATCCTTAGAAAAGCTACCATCCACATTCTGCAAAAACACAGCAGCATTGCCATCCTGATAATTTCCAAACACGTAATAATCAAGTAATCCGTTATTGTCGAAATCGGCAAAACCACACGAAACGGCAGCATTTCCAACTTCGAGCACCGAGCGCGAAAACATGCCTGTTCCATCATTCAAAGCAATTGCTTTTCCCGTAGTACCATTATTTCCGTTGAAAATCACATCCATAAAACCATCGCCATCGAGGTCGGCAAATTTTATATCGGCCATTTCGCCCGGAATAATGAAATCTTGTGCTGTGATATTAACTGAAAGCAAATATAAAAAAGCAAATATAATCCGTTTAAAAAATTTCATTCCTGTGTATTATGGGTTAATTACCGGAGCTTTGAGCAATCCTTTTCCGGGAACATTTGATATAATATAAGGCCAGACACTTACCCAATTTATTTTATCCATTAAAATGGGGCGGCGGGTTGCACCATTAGGTAAATTTGGTTTATCCACACTAATGGCGTGGTATATAAAATAATGATTTCCGGCATCATCGGTCACAATTTTCGAATTGTGTCCCGGTCCTACCCAACCCAGGTTTTTATTTCCTATCAGAAACTGTGAACCTACCTGTCCGTCAGCCATAATTGAATTTCCGGCCTTGTCTCTGAAAGGACCTTTTGGCGATGTGCCTACAGCTATGTTTACATGATACTTACTATTCGCACCTTCGCAACAAGTCCCGAGAGAACCAAAAAAGTAAAACCTTCCGTCCTTTTCGAATATATAAGGTGCCTCGAAAGCATTTCCGGCAATTTTAAATTTTGTACCCACAGTTGATTTCAGATCAGAAGAAAGCTGAATGCCATAAATTCCAAAAAAACTGCCCCAGTACAGATAATTCTGCAGCGTGTCAGCCACAGTAGTCTGAAACAGAAAGGGATCGATACTGTTCGACACGCCGATTGATTGAGAATCGAACAATTTTCCATGATCGACAAATGGTCCTGCCGGCGAATCGGCAATGGCCAATCCGATCCCCGGATTAGCATCGCCCCAGGTAGAAACGCTGTAAAACATATAATACTTTCCGAGCGTATAAGTCACATCTGGTGCCCAAATGCCACCTGCCGATTTCCACGACGGTCGTGAAGTAAAAGCATTACCCACAAACTGCCATTGAATCAGATTTTTCGATTTTACAATGGGAACCAAATGGTTCACGCCATCGGGCCAGGTATTTTGCGTGCCATAAGCGTAAAACCAGCCATCTGCAGCCCTTATCACAGTTGGGTCAGCGAGGTCAGGCTCAAAAATCGGATTCTGATAATATGTAGCTCCTTTGCCTGTTCCCTGCAGTTCGTAAGCTCCGTTATTATTTTTGTAAACAAAGCTTTTGGCCACAATCTCAGTACCCTCTTTGGTTACACCACTTGCGATAATATCCAGATCGCCATCGTTATCAATATCGGCTGTAGTCACATCGGCATGCTGAAGCCCGAGAGCGGCATCGAAATGATGGTATTGAGCCATCAGTCCCGTGCCAATTATCAAACAAAAGAGCGATAGTATACTTCTATTCATTTTCCGGTATTTATAAAATCATTATTAAAAAAACAGCTTAATTGCCTGTTTTTATGTACCAATCTTGCGAATTCAAAAGTTTTGTACGAATAGCAGACTGATTATTCACATGTTTGGCAGCCACTTTGTCGGCCAGATACGATTCGTCGCCTTCACCGGTTTTCATCCGGCGGAATGCAATACGCATCAAATCGTGAAAACGGTTGCCTTCGAAAGCTGTTTCGAGCGCCAGTTCCTGCTCAATCAGATTTTCGACATACAATACCGAATCCTGCATGTTAGCTTGAGTGGCAAAACGATAGAATGTGGTATCGTTCTGAGTATTACCAAGACCACGCATACGAACACCTGCATTGTCATAAAAACGCAAATCGGAGAAGTCGGTATAGCTCAACGAAATAGAGTCAATCTCCGATGATAAAAAACCTATTTCGTCGGCAAAATTTTGCGAACTGAGCCCCGTTTTTAAAACCGCAAAAGCAAGATTGGGTTTATTTAAACGATTTACGGCCTCAGCATAACGCAAATACAACAATGCCACACGATAAACCGGGATATTTAACGGTCGATAGGTTTCTGTTTCATTTTGGCGATAACGCATATATTTCATAATGTAATAATGTTCAGCCTCATCATCGCCTTTGTAGAAAATATTGGTATTTCCCGAATTTACATTCACCTCATTCATCCACCAAACTGAACCATATTTGCGTAAATCGCCCACTGAGTTGGACTGTTCGCTCAAAAAATAAATCTGGTTATCCCAGTTGGCAAGAGCCTGAGCTGTAGGTCGGAGTTGCATTTGCATATTCAGACTATCGAGATCAGAGCGTTGTCCGTACTGTGTAGGACAAGTTATGGCAGATATTACATCGCTACCACCTAATGTAAGTACCGAATTCCAGTTCAAAATAGCTGAGGTACCAATAGTATTGTTAATCACATTCCAGCTTGAAGAAGCCTGTTGAGACAAAGTCAGATTGTTTTCGTAAATTAAATTGTAATATTCCTGGGCAGCTTTCTGATATTCTCCTTTCCACAAATAGAGGTCACCAAGTAAAAAGCGAATCGGAAAATAGGAATAACGCACATCATAAGAGCCAATACGTCCAATATTTGGCAACTCCACATCTTTTAGCGGCTCTAAGTCAACAATAAGTGCATCCGCTAGCTGATCGAAATTCATTACATTCGAAAAATCAGCATCTTTAACCGAAAGAACAGGTTTTTCGCTAAAATTCACTGTTCCGAAATTGAGTACTATCTGCATATATGTCCAGGCACGAATAGATTTAATGGCTGCATAGTGTCGGAGGTTAAGCTTTTGTCCCCTATCAACCACAGCCGAATCGATATTGTGCAACAAATAATTACAGCTATTAACGATTGCATAATAATCATACACATTCACATATGGATTATCCTTACTGATATTAAAATTATTGATTTCCTTGAGATGAAGATCAGATATTTCGGTCACATCAAGTAAATCGCCACGTAGTTCACCTAATAACACATAACTATCTGCAATTTTCTGCATCTGTGATAAAATTCCAAAAGTGGAATAAAGGGTATCTTTTGTTGAATTGCCATATTCTTCATCGGTTACCATACGCGTTGAGTCCACATCGAGCATCGCATCGCAACCCATAAACACATGTGACGACACTACAAGTAAAAGAAAAATTAAAAATCTATTGAGCGTTTTCATAAGCACATTTTATTCTATTACAGATTAATTTTCAGACCGGCAAAGAAAGACCTCGACTGAGGTAGCAAACCGTTATCAATACCCTGATAAAGCACACTGTTTCCGGCTGCAAACTCGGGGTCGGGTCCCAGATATTCTGTGAGCACAAAAACATTATTGACAGCTACCCAAACGTTTACCTTATCAAGAAAATTATTATTTGGCAATTTCAAATCGTAGGATAACGTGACATTTTTCAAACGCAGAAACGAACCATCCTCTATCCAGCGATCGGAGAAACGTGCGTTGCCCATTGGATCGCCTGTAATGGCTTTAGGCTGCGAAGTAACATGCCCCTCACCTATCCATCGCGATAGTACACTGCTCGATTGATTGCTAAAATCAAGGCCCGACTCGAGAATACTACGAGGGTAATTATACACATCGTTGCCAAGCGAACCTGCAAACAATGCACTTACTGTAAAACTTTTATACGTAATTGTATTTAAAAACGAACCATACAAATCAGGATTCGGATTACCGATAATCTGTTTGTCGTGCTCGTCGATAATTCCATCTTTGACACCATTAGCATCGGGCATATCCACAAAAATCATATCGCCTGCTTCAAAATCACTGAACGAACCATCATTGTTCTGAATTTTGAGACCCGCAGCAGTAGCTTCGACCTCTGTAGCAAATACACCTGTAGTTTTATAGCCATAAAAAACACCAGCAGAATGACCGACAGCAGTAAGAATTTCGGCATTAAAGATATTGGTAGTGTATGCACCTTTTTCAAAATTTATTTTATTAAATAAATTTTCGGGAAGCGAAGTGATTTTATTTTTGTAACGGCCTATATTCAGATTTGTCTCCCAACTAAAATTGCGACGATTCATCACCTTCCAGTTGAGCGAAAGCTCACCACCGAGGTTTTGCAGGCTCCCACCGTTTCCCCAATAAAATGGCTGACCCGCCACATAGGGTAATTGATGCATATTAAGCAAATTATAAGTATTTGTGTAAAACATATCGGCAGAAACACTCAAACGGTCGTTGAATAAAATAAGATCAGCACCCAGATCGGCTTTAAAACTACTTTCCCACTGAATTTGCGGATTTTCGAGCATATTAAGTAAAGCGCCATTTGCACCATCTTTGAAACGCACCGAAGTAAAGTAAACATTATTCAAATAATCCGGTACATCATCATTACCTGTAAGGCTCAAGCCCGCTCTTAGTTTGAGTAAATCAATTGTTTTGGCCGACTGCATAAAACTCTCCGATGACATTAACCAGGCAGCACTGAGCGAAGGAAAAACACCCCAACTATGCCCGAAAAGTCTGAAACCTCCTTTTGTTTCGCGACCAAAACGGGACGAACCATCTACAGATAGTGCCATATCGACAAAATATTTATTATCGAGACTGTACGACACATTTGTGTAATACGATAGCGATTTATACAAATCGTTTACACCATCGGTTCGCAAAAACTTAAAGTTGGCCGGCAGGTTCACAACCGAATTAGAATATGAATTGTGCCCTTCGACATAGTCGGTGCGAAAAGCATTCATCATAAATCTGATACCCGCAAAAATATCAAACTTATGATTGTCGATAGTCAAATCATAATCGGCACGTGTATCGGAATACATGGAATTGCTTCGTACAATCTGACTCGAACGTGCATTCTCCGAAATTCCTTTTCCTTCGAGCATTAGCGGCGAAGCAAAAAGATACGGACGATAATAATCTTCGTTGGTTTTGTAAAGATTATAATCGAAATGTTCACTTATCCGAAATTTTTCGTTTATGCGAAATTCAGGATGCAGTGAAATATTAAAACTGTTTTTCTTAAACGTATTATTCGAAAAGTGTATGATACCGCCCGGATTACTCACCCCGAAAATATCGTAATACTCAAAATCTTCGGTTGGAGTACCCAAAGAAGTATAATTGAAAGGATACAAAACAGGCGATTTTATTTGCGCTATCCACGAAGGAGACGAAACAGGATTCACTCCATCATCAATCATATCACGATCGATACGCGAAAACCCGATATTCACAGCCAGACTGGCATTTTCAAATAAATTCACATCAGCATTTAAACGCACATTGTAGCGATCCATGCCCGATGGTTGAACGACACCTCTGTTCTGAGTATATCCCAAAGAGAGATAATAAAGGGCTTTATCGTCGCCACCGTTTACATTAATCGAATAATCGTTAGAGGTTCCGTTGTTATACACCTGACTGGTCCAGTCGGTGTTGTTGTGATAACGAAGATAATTTGAACGAGCCTGATCATCGTTAAGATAAGGAAGCTGATCAATCTGTTCTTTGGTCATACCACTGGTTTTAAGCATTTCCGACACATATGTCAGATGCTCCGAAGCATTCATTACAGGAATTGTTCGGGGTTCTGTAGTAATTCCCGAAGTTACATTCACATCAATTTTAGTTACTGTACTTTTAGCTCTTTTGGTTTTTATAAGCACCACCCCATTGGCTGCTTTGCTTCCGTAAATAGCTGTTCCGTTTTTGAGAATAGTAATCCCATCTATATCGTTCACATCAATAACGTCGAGCGGATTTGGCTGATAACCGTAATGAACTGAGCCTTGTTCGGGTTTGGTATGCCACAACACACCATCGACCACAAATAAAGGCTGTGCATTGGCATTGAGCGAGTTAAGACCACGCAAATACATTACAGCACCCATCCCTGCCACAGCTGATCGGGAAATGGAGCGCACAGCACCATTCAAATTATTATGTATCATTTCATCGGCCGACACTGTAAAACCATTCTTTGCATCCGCACCATAGGCTATAGCCTGAACTGTTGTTAGTTTCTCTTTCGAACCGCCCAAACCGTTCACTTTCTGAAAATAGTTTTTGAATGTATTGGGATACAAATCAATTTCAAGAAAAGCCCTGCCACGTACAGAAATCTGTCGCACATTATAATCATAACCCGTCACCGAAACTACCTCTTCATTGTTGAGTAGTGAAATTTGGAATTGCCCGAGCGAATCGGTTACGGCCGAATTAGCACTAAAGAGCGATTGAATCTGAGCAGCATTCACAGGATTTCGGGTATGAGCATCGCGTACTACACCCTTTAGAATTATAATTTGTGTAACAGACTCCTGCGCGCATAGCATTTCAAAAAATGAGCCCGATGTGAGTATCAGGGATAATGTAACTCCTTTGAGTATTAGGCTACGAAACCATTCTGAGATATATTTACGTACTAAATTATTAAACTCTTTCATGCGTTTATTTTTATTTTTATTCGGTTCAGGGTTTTGCATCCCGTATGGAACCGACCCTTGCTTTACTTGTATTTGTTTAGTAATTAATCGTTTGATTCAAAAAAAAAAAATTATTCCACAGGTTCTAGAACGATATAATCGATTCGCATACTTCTATCGAAACGCACAGTTTCAGTCACTTTTGCCGAGCTCGACACTTTTAGTTTCACTGTAATATCACTGTTAGTCGATTCCTTTGTGAGAATATTGCAATACGATAAATCGATTTCTGTTACAAACATCTTGGTTACTTCGGCAGGCAATGTCTGAAAATCGGCTGCTTTAGCACCGGCAGTAGTAATAATTTTGTTAGTTGAAGACACTGCCGCGTTCAGCACCGGCTTACCAGAATTACTTACATACGATACGTTAAACTGTACCTTATATTTACGTAAAGTATCTGAAGCAAGCACAATGTTGGATGGTACAAAAACACAATATATACGATATTTGCCCGCCAAGGTATTAGGAATAGGAAAAGTTACAGCGCCGGGTGTCATCGGACTTGTACATTCAACCATTAAATATCTGTTTTTTGACACTTCGAAACCAGAGCCTGCACCTGAACGGAGATACAAATTTGAATAATCGTAAGTGCGACCATATTCGGAAGTTTCAGCTTCAACACGAATGTTTTTTTGCCAAGCATCGGAGGCTTTGAAACGAAGAGAATCCGTGACGTAAGCAATTCCGTTGCTCAATTCGTGTTTTTTTGCATTTACAAAAAGATATTCGGAAGGTTTAAAAACCGATCCCGAAGTAGCCATCAACGAGTCGGCCAAAGTAATATCGGTCTTCAAATCGGGGAGGCGAAACACCAAATCTTCAACAATGGCCTGCTGAGTGTACAATTTTTGTAAAGCTTCACCACCCGCTTCGGGCAATACTCTGAAATTTTGCTTCACTTTATTGTAAATAAGATTCCATGCATTATTATCGGGCAATATTGCTGCATATAAGCTATCTTCGAGATACAAAGCACCAATCTTGTCGAGAATCGGATTTGAAAATGTGATGACAGAATCGTATATAGCCTGATTAAATTCATTGGTACCTATTTCGATACTTGCTTCCTCATCGAACACATATTCGCTTTGAGCATAAAGAAAAGCTCTTAACGAGTCGAGTCCGGGGGTGCGTCCAATAAACTCCCAGACATTATAAGAGTATGGCACAAATGTGTCGAGGATGTGAATAATACCGTTTTTTGCAAGCACTTCATCCGACACCAATTTACTACTGCCAAATACAAAGGCATTATTATGACGTTCGAAATTAATAATTTTCTTACTTAGCATATTTACAGGCACAAAATCGAGCCCTGCAGATGAATATAGAAAACGAGTTATGTGATTTTTCACAATATTAGTGACAGCCACAGTATCAGCAAGATTGAAATTTTGCAAAGCCTTGTTGTTGGGCACCCATACCGTATAGGTTTGCGACGAAGAAAGAACTTTATCGAATCCTGATAGTTGAATCATGTCTGCAAAAATGCTAAACTCACTTTTGCTTTTGATATACTCGTACAAATTAAGTTCGCTTTTTACACTTGTTGTTTTGGACTGATAATGCTCTTCCCAGCTTTCGTTGCAAGCTATCAATCCAAAAGTCAATAAGAAAACTATTATTGTGAATCTAAAATATTTCATTCCTGTAAATTTATATTTATTAGTTGATACATTTATGCCGGATAAAAATGTGATAAACGTCTTACGACAATTCAAAAAACCAGTTCCATGCATTTTCGATTCTTTATTTAAACAACTGGTTATTTTATCCCTTACACTTATTCCACATCTTCATTTTCAATCACTTCAATAGGAACAAATTCAAGAAAATCGAGCATAAACTGACCTTCACGTATAGCTTTCACCGTAAACTTATGTGTCGAAGCTTTATCGAAAGTGTAAATTCCCAAAATTCTACGTAATGAAGCGGTACTATTTCTGGCAATTTTCCCACCATACCACTTATTGATATGATCGAAATATGTATTCGGACCTTTCATGTATCCCCTGTTTCGCATCATTTTATCGTTTTCGAAACCATTCGGATCTTCGGGATCAGCACCGGGAAGCACCCAACCAATCAGCGGATCGTTGGCAGTAATACGGAGGTCAAGCGGAATACCACAAGGTTTACCATCCCAGTAAAGCTGAGCAGCCCCACGCGCACCGGTAGGCTGATAACTGAAACGAATTTCATAGGTTCCCGCCGGGACACAGGGCGTTTCAAGTTCGAAATCGTACAAACCTTTAAGAAAAATTTCATCACCCTGATAATCGAGATAACCACCAAAAGCATTCGAATATGAAAAATAAGTACCTTCAGAGAAAGTCAATCGTTCAATATATCCAGGAGGATATACCCACGAAAGCGGCTGATCCAAATCCTCGATACGCATATTATTATTTGTAAACTCAGGGAAGAAAGCAGCTGCATCCATACGAATACGTTTAGCGGACATTTCAGTCACTGTTTTCAGGTCGTAAATAAGAATTTTGTCGATTTCGTGATAAACCCCATTCAACGCATCATTGTCTTTGTTCGACTCTACAATCTGAACCGACTCACCTGTGTCGTGTATGTAATTCAAAAAATTTCGTCCGCCAAGAGCTTTTGCCTCTTTACGTACCTCGATAAGTGTGAAAGGATTCATTGTTTCGATATACTCGTACATATCATAGTTGGTAAGCATGTGTTTGGTATAATACATGTCAATCAACTTATTCTTAATCATTTTTTTATTGGCCAAATGATAACCTACAAATTTATAAAGACTGTTGCGTGGATCTTTCGGATCAGTCACACTGGCATCGGCTGAGTTTTCGTGATACACATTAGCTGCAGCATAAGCTTTCAGGTCGTCGAGATTATGAATACCGTGTGCAGCATAAGTAGCATCCGACTCCACAAAAGCAGTAAAACCAAACTTGCGGGAATCGGGTATTTCGTCTCTCGAACCACTACCCTGATGATAATTTTGATCGAGGTGCTTCCATTTTAAAGGATCATAGCTTTCGTCGCGAACGGCAATTATTTTGTATACCAATCCTGTTTCGACCAATGCATCATAAAAAATGGTGAATGCCGAATCTTTTGCCAAGGCCTGATCGAGCGTAAGCGTCGATGGCATCATTACCTTGTCGATAACATGAATTACGCCATTACTGGTAACAATATTTCTCGACAACAATTTCGACTCCTGGTTAATATAATAATTATAAACACCATCGTCGGTACGGGCTGAAGTTTCAACATAACGCTCGCTCATAGTCAAATAAGGCATCAACCCTTCAATAAATTTATTAGTTGTTATTTCAAAATTCTTAATTAAATGATCGTATGCGATCATTTTAAGCGTATCGAGTGTAAACTGCGAAAGCTCTGTACGCCCTTTGAGTGCATAAAACTCCAGCATGGCATTGTTATCGGGTGCAAACATGGTGTATTTTCCGTAAGCTTTTACAAGCGACATTACTTTGGTTGTATCGAGCAGTTTAACAAATTCAGAAAATTGCTCCGGCCGCTTCTCGAGATACTCACCAAGCATCTCCTGAGTAAATGTACTCACAACTACAGGTTCATCTTTAATCTCGCAGGAACTAAATAATCCACCAAAAAACAGAAAGACAGAAAACAACAATATATGTAGATGCTTCATTGTGACTGAATTATATTTTTTCATACAATAATGATATTTTTTTTATAAGGTTGAACAACACATTTAAAAATCTGAACTCACTTAAAAATGCATTCTGAATAATAATCAATAACTTACGCTGCCATCTTCGTTTTCAACATAAAAAGGATTCTGAACAAGATTAGGATTAATCTCAATCTGACGTTCGTGAATTGGCATATACAACGCGTCGATAATCGACATTTTTTTCATTTGCATATTATCTCCGGTCAGCTTCGAACCAATAAATTTCAGAATAGAAGTAGCATCATTTTTACGTTTCACAATTCGCATCAGGTCGAACCAACGTTTCCCTTCGAACATAAATTCACGCTGACGTTCGCGCAACACAAGCTCCTGTACATCGCTCAAAAGTGGATAATTACTAATTTTAAGCGAGTCAGCTGTTTCATTTGAGCGCAGGTATGTAATATTTACAAGATTCAAAGCATTTTGCAAATCGTGTTGAGCACTATCGTTGCGTTGAGCCAAAGCTTCAGCCTTCATTAAAATCACATCCGACAGGCGATACACAATCCAGTTTGGCGTAGTAGCTGTAGAACGAAAAACAGGTGTAATGTTTTCCTGCTGATCCTCAACAGCATCCACCAGCACATATTTTAAAATACGGTAGCCGTTCCCAATATTGCTTTTTGTGTTTATAAAATACGAATTACGATAATCCTTTTCACTCTCATTTATCGAAGAAGGTTTATAATTAAACGGACGTAATTCTTCATTTCCCTGTGGTCCCAAATAAAGTGCATAGGCCCAAACACCATCCTGAGAAATACCATAAAAATCGCGCACC
Source organism: Paludibacteraceae bacterium (assembly GCA_016937795.1). GTDB lineage: Bacteria > Bacteroidota > Bacteroidia > Bacteroidales > Paludibacteraceae > Paludibacter. The sequence goes on along the minus strand of JAFGVV010000027.1, from coordinate 164,348 downwards.
TTATTGTTATACTGAGTATTTCTGTCGAATTGTAATTCAAAAATACTTTCTGTACTATTACCCTTATAAAACACCTCATGTAAGAAGTTATCGGCTCTCTCGAGCTGTAGTGTTTCATCAGCAAGCACTTCATTGCATACAGCAATACAGTTTGTATACTGTTCGGCCCAAAGGTAAACATCGGCCAAAATACTATTCAATCCCGAGAGGGTAATGCGTCCTTTATTAAAAGCTTCTCTTCCGTAATTACGTTTAATGTTTTGTTTAGCTTTAAGCAGATCATCAATAATAAATTGAATAACCTCATTTTCAGGCGATTTTGCCACATCAAAATTCTGATCGTCGCTAATGCTTGGTTCGGTTACCAATGGCACATCGCGAAATGCACGTACCAGATAAAAATAAGTAAGCGCTCTTACAGCATAAGCTTCGGCTTCCATAGTACGAAGTTTGGTTACCGAGAAGTTGGCATCACGGTTCAATACCTCAGGAGCATAATACAAAAAAGTATTGCAATAATTAACAACCGAATAAAAATCGCCCCAGTTTGCAAGATTATTTGTAGGTGTAAGATTGACATCCAAAATGCGTTGCATATCGCCATTGATTCCATTACCCTCAACGATATTGTCGGAACGGAGTTCGCCCCAAACCATTACACGTTCCATAAATCCATCTCTGATCATACCACGATATGCAGCCATTAAAACCGAATTGGCCTGAGACTCAGTTTGCCAATAATCTTCGAGTACAGTTTCACTTTCGGGACGCACATCGAGCCAATCGCCACAAGAACTTAACATGACTGTTGAAAGCAAAAAAGCCAGTGTATAAAAATATATTTTAATTCTGTTCATCTTAAATCTCTGATTAAATGTTTTATACATATATCGTATTTCTATTTTTTTACAGTCCTACTGTGACACCAAAAGTTAAATCTTTAGAGCGTGGCGTACGACCTGTATCTATACTGACACCCAGGTTTCCGTAACCCACCTCAGGGTCGACGCCTGTATAGCGGGTTAGTACAAATAGATTATTCATCGAAAGATAAAAGTTTAACTTATCAACTTTAAATGGTTTAAGTTTTGCTTTTGGTACAGAGTAATTCAAAGTCAGATATTTAAAACGCAGGAAAGACCCATCTTCCACAAAACGATCGCTACCCAGCCAGTTATAACCATACTGATAAAGTGCACGCGGAATTGAAGTTACATCGCCTTCCTTACGCCAACGCCAGTTAACCACTGTGCTCTGGTTATTGGTAGAATACATGTTTTCCGACCACATGCGGGCATCGTTGACAATTTTATTACCCACACGATAATTAAAAGTAAGTGTACACGAAAAATTACCATACCGCAAAGTAGTACCAAAACCTCCAACCAATCGGGGATTTGAGTTGCCCAAATATACAATATCAAGTTCATCTATGTTTCCATCGTGATTCTGATCCTGATAAATTGCATCACCACCTCTGAACTTGTACGAAGCTGCTCCATTACGTTCATTGAAATTAAAATACATTGGCAGTGGTTCTCCTTTTTCATCTGCAATCACCTGATCGTTTACATCACGGGCAACAGGTGCATTCTCCTGACTGCCAGGCACATATTTATCATACTGATATACACCGAGATATTTAAAACCATAAATAGAGCCGTAGGCATTACCTTCCTGAATACGCGTCAGATAACTTCCATTTTGATAATTGTACTGACCATTATAAGTCTGTAAAATTTTATCTTCGAGATGTACAATGGTATTCACCGAATTGGCAAAATTCATTCTGAAATCGGCGCTGAATTTTCCGGAATTTATAATCTTATTTGCATAAAAATTCAACTCCCAACCACTATTATCCATAGTGCCGGCATTTTGATAACTAAGCGAACCAAATCCGGAAGAATTAGGAATTTGCACATCGCGAAAAAGCATGTCGTTAGTTCGCTTAAAATACAGGTTTGCGTCCAGAAATATTCGATCGTTCAACAATCCCAGATCCATACCGTAATTAACCGAAGAAGTAGTTTCCCATTTCAGATTCTTAAGCTGTAGTGAAGACGGAATTTGTACGGATTCGCCGGCATAGCTACCATCGTCGCGATAACGGCTGAAGTGCAGATACTCCGCACCTGGCTGGTTTCCAGCCAGTCCCCAACCTGGACGAAAAGCTAACATGCTCAGCCAATCGTCGGAAAAATCCATAAAAGGCTCATCGGAAGCAATCCATTTTACTGAAACTCCCGGAAAATTACCCCATTTACGTCCATTTCCGAACTTTGTGCTTCCATCGCGACGCAATGTTGCATCGAACACATAACGGCCTTTGTAAGCATAGTGCATACGTCCCATCACAGCCATATTACGCCAGTGCGATCGTCCGGTTTCCTCATGTGCTAAATAAGCCTGTGTTGAAGCATCACCTGCACTACCCGAAATAAGTCCATAACTGGTAATCCCCTGTCGGTTTGAGCGTCCCTCTGTAGTCTGAAACGAAGTATATAGTGTGACATCGTGATCATCACCAAATTTGGTATTCCAAAGTAAATTATTATCTGTTTGAATAGTCACAGCTTCGTTGTCGAAACTCTCAGCACGGTTATAGCGCGAATCGCCCCAACCCAGATTGGTAAGTTCAGATGGAAGAAATTTATCAGTTCGGTCGTTATTAATATCGAAAGAAATATACATATTGTAACGCAATAATTGATCGGCCGGATCGAGTAAATCATACTGAATACGAAATGTGGGTAACGTTCTGTAGTTCTTCACATTATTTTTGGCAAGCAATGCAAGTGCAACGGGATTGACCAGATTACGCTGATCGGGATTAAGTCCAGAATTGGAAGGAATAATAAAATACTGATCTGTATCACTACCGTTCGCATCCTGCTTGAAAATACTTGTATTGGGCATTTTTACATACGCAATACCCAGTATGGACATATTTTCGTTGGGCCTGCCGCCAAAAGTATAATTATAACTGCGATTGTAATTTGAGAATGTATACGACAGTTCGGCCATAAATTTCAAACGATCAGACACACGATAATCAATGTATGAACGCGTGGACAAACGACTGTTGGTCTGTCCGATAATTGTTCCGTTCTGATTCAGAAAGCCTCCCGAGATACGATATGTGGCACGTTCACCACCTCCTGAAAGCGTAAGGTAATGGTCGCTGATATTTCCCATCTGACTTACAGCATCCACCCAATCGGTATTATTGTTATAATCTTCGTAATACAAAAATGATTTATCGTAATTGTATTCCACCACATTCGACTCGTTGCTATTTTGACGGGGATTAAAAAGGGCCTGTTTCATCATCATGGTATAATCATCGCCATTGAGCAACTTACGCCCTTTAGGTTGAATTGTACCTGTATAACGATATGAATATTCGATACGTGTAGGACCAGTACGTCCCTTTTTAGTGGTAATCATAATTACACCGTTCGCACCTTTAGAGCCCCAAATCGCTGAAGCTGAAGCATCTTTTAAAACCGAAATTTCCTGAATATCGTCGGGGTTTATACTCAACAGGTTGGCAAACTGTTCCTGATTAGAGTTGGCATAATCAAAACTCTGATCGACCTGCATTTCGTAAGGTACACCGTTGAGCACAATAAGAGGCTGATTATTTCCATTAATTGAACTTGCACCACGAATTCGCATCGACGAGCCACTACCTGCATCGCCTGAACTTGCTACTATATCGAGACCGGCAATACGCCCCTGCAAAGCTTCGTCCACCGATGATACCTGAAGTCCTTCAAGTTCTTCCATTTTAATAGTTTGTATGGCAGTGGAAATCTCACGTTGAGGTATACTAAAACCACCTTCCGTATGCCGACGCGTAGCCGTTACCACTACATCTTTTATTGTCTGAGTATCATCTACCAACACCACATCGATACGGGTTGCATTTCCAATTTTTTTTGTCTGTTTAATATAACCGATATAACTAAACGTCAATCTGTTGGAAGGATTCTTCACTCTTAACACATATTTTCCGTTAAAGTCAGTTATCGTTCCGCTAACAACCCTGTTATTAGCATCAATCTCAGCTACATTCACCCCAATCACCGGACCTTCGCCCGGAGCAGTGACGGTTCCCTGAATAAGCGTCTCGCCACTCTGTCTTTGCCCCGAAACTCCGAACGGAATGAGCATAAGAATGAATAAAAACGATATAAATAAGTTAGATTTCATTTTTTAGAAATTATTTTATTTGAATTGTCAGATAAAACTCACAATATTAATGTTTAAAATGAGCAAAAAATTAATTAGCTATCCTGATTCTAATTATTTGTTAGTAATATCTGAATATTTATAAATTTAAGGTGATGCCACATTTCTGAATAAAAAATTACTTTTTTCGAACCGGATTTAAACCGGTCTTATAACTCAGATAATCGTCGACCTGATGAATTACAGCTGTTGAGGAGGTATAAATTCGTGACGAAATATATGTAGCTCCACTACCCGAGTTGTCATAATTCCGGAATGTAGACGGTCTGTTGTTGAACACAATATCGCGCGTCATTATATTATAAAGGCCCATCGATTTATCTACATTTACTTTTTTATTGTTTTCGGTTGTTAGTGTAAGATTGTCTCCACTACCTGCGACACCAATTCTGTAGAACTTATTCTTAAAAGTGCCCCAATGCGTAGGCTGCTCATCCTTTTTCATCGTAGCCGACTGATATAAATAACTAAGTGGCTGTCCATCGATAAACACGGAATTATCCTGAAAATGATAACGCAGAAAACGTTCTAGATTTTCAATGGCCGCATTTTTTTCGGCCAAACATTCCAAATCGTTAATGCCTTTTACAATTGTATCACCACTTTCAATGAGCGATTCCCAAGGTACAATTTCACCTTTTACAATTGCCGAACGAACAGCCTGATTGGTTGGCACATACACCGTATAATTAAAGGTGTTGAAAAACTTTACATTAAAATCAATACCAAAATAGTTTGTTTTATTGACAAATATCGCAGACAAACTACTTGCCGGAAAACCTACCAGTAAATCAAAAAAACCGCGAAAACTTTCCTCTTTACTCAATACAGAGTAAACTGACTGCAACGGAGCCTGAATAAGTTTATCGATAAAATATGTATGTCCGTTCAACTGATTGTAGGCACGAGTCACATTAACTTCTTCGTTACGCATAACATTGGCACCACCCTGAATTTTCATATCTTCTCCTGAGCCTTTTACTTTCAGCGCCACATTGCCTTTGGTCAGATAATGTGATTTTCCTCGTTCCACACCATCGACCACAATGTTCATGTTCAGCATATCGAGCATACGGTTTTTAATAAATTCCACATTGGTGATGACAGCCAGCGAATCGGAGCCTACAACATTCGTAGCTCGGTCATAAGCATAAACTGTAGCATAAACTGAATTAGTACGGGTATTGTACCAAAATTTCAGTGCAGCACACGAATCCTGAGCAAACGAAACCGGATCGATATAATTTTGAAAATACTCATCGGTAGGAACAAAAAAACTATAACGACTTACCATCGAATTCAGATATAAACGAAAATCGTTTTGAGCTATAGCCCAGTCCCATATTTTTGTTTTGCGTGTAGGCGATACATCGTTAGCACTCAGAAGTACCGGACTATACACCGAACTATAATCATCGGGCGGATAAACTTCGTTAGTTTCGAAAACCACACCATTCGATCCGATATACACATTTTCGATATGTTCTTTTTTAACAGGAAGTGGAGAATTATCGACATCCACCATTTTAAAAAAACGACTTGGAACCGATTCGATAAACGAAGTGCGCATATGACGTTTAAGTAAAACAGGTAGAATTTCGTTTGGAATACTATCCCATTCTTTAAAGCGATCTTTCAGAATGGCACCTGCACCACTGTTGAAATATTTTTCCATAGCAGCGTCGTTGGGTACGAACATGGCAGCCATATCAGACTCAAGTGCCGAACCAACAGCGTTACGCGCATAGCTATTCCAACCCGGATCAAAAGGCAACAACATGGCGGCTCCAACAGTTTTCCCCGGAGGTCCTGAGTAGCTCCCGTTAGGACCTTCTTTGGCAAAATAACGTTTTGTAAAAATAGAGTCGGAAAAGTCAGGATTCAACTGGCGATAAAGTAATGTGTTATTTTGGTCGTAAGCGGGTGTAGAGAAACGTTCGAGCAAACGCGAAAAAAGTGTCATATTATTTTTAGATGTCACATATTCTGCCATGTTTGAGGGCGGAACAAGTACACTTTCGAGTATATTTAAATAACCGTTTTTACAAGTAATATCTCTTTTCAGAATTTTAACACCAAACACATGGGCATCTTTTGCTTTACGCGACAGACCAGTCACCAGTTCAAAATCGTCATCGGTTACTTGAGCCTGATCGAGATGCTTTTGAGTAAAGAATATAATAGTTCGTAAAGTATTGTCTTTCAGTAAATAAATTTGTTTGTCGCGATAATAATCCCAGTATTTTGTTTCAGGTAATTCGTTACCATTCACAAGTGGCACACTATCGACAACCGACACAGCCGATTGTTTACGCATGGCTGCACCTTCGGCTAGTCCTCCATTGTAATAATTCGATAACATTTCAACCAAATAGGCATCGTTGATCATTCCAAAATTCAGAATAAGTTTTTTCTGGGCAAGAGTTAGCTCTTCATAACGTGTCACTCCCCAGGTGTTATTTTTATAAAACTCGTTGAAAGCCGAATCAGTAGCTACGAAAAGTGTTTTGCTTCCTGTTTTGGAAAGCACTTCTTTATAATCGAGCTCCTCAATCAATTTCACGTAGTTTGTAAAATTTCCTGAAGTCACAAGATAATCGAAAATACTTGCTCCAAGCCATTCCGGTTCGGTATCCTGCATTTCGTTATCGACACAGGAAACAACAAAAAAACTGATGACCCACAGTCCTGTCCATAGGATATACTTACGGAATTTACTGTTTGTGGATTTTTTTTTCATTTTTTATGGCTATCTAATTAATAGTAATACTTAATATTGTTGAATTGAATATATATCGCTTTGATAGAAAATTCGATAGATTAATAAAGCAGTAAACATTTGAAACATTCGAAAATGTCTCTCAGATGAAAAATTCAGAAGAAATATAACATATTAAAACACCCGAAAAGAATGAAAAATGCTGCATTGGGGTTGATATTAAAAAACAGCAGGATGGGTGTAGCTTACACATAGGAGTAACAATTTTTTTTTGAATCAGTAATAGGGTTAACAAAACGGGTCTTTTCAAAGACAATGAAAAATAAAAAGAAAAACGGGATTTCAATGAGCCGGTCGGGATTCGGAAATCCCAACCGGCTTATTAATTATAAAAGACTCATTTAAGAATAAGCTTACAAAATCACCTTACGATACTCAAGTATTCCGTTGTACGATAAACGAACAATATAAATACCTGATTTGAGTTGCGTATTGATTTGCTTTTTATTGTAACCACTTGCTGCTGCAAACAACTCATCGGCAAGCGCTGCGCCCTGCATATTGAATACAGTAATGCGAGCATTAGACGATTCGAAAGCATTGAACTCGGCAACAATTTTCTTGTTTTGAACAAATATTTTGCTTGTAGCTTCATTCAAATCATTGACAGCAGTTGGATATTTCTGACGAAGTGTCCAGTTATCGAGATAAGCAATTTTACCCTGTTGATGATCGTTGTTGAAAAAAATCACCGGCGTTTCACCCACTTCTTCTCCCGTTACAAATTCGAACACATATTCTTCCCATTCGCCTTGAGTGTCCACACTATCAACGTAATCAGAAGGATAATCTTTGTCGATACCACCCTGGAATGCTTTGTCATGATTATTGATACCCATGCGGAATGCACCTCCAATAGTACGCAACATTATTTTTGATTGATAATATGTGTTTGGATAAAGCAAGCCGGTGAGAGGCACCTGAAAGTTTCCACGTGTAGTAATTTTACCACACCTGCTACCGCAGAATACTGAATCGGACTCATTGATAGTCACAACACCAAATGTACCCCAGCCATCAAAGTTAGTTACAGATGTAAAGAAAGGATCGGGAATCAGGTTCATATAACTTGAATTATCGTCGACAAAGCAACTATTACTAGCGCTTTTCACTTTTACATTTACCTCAGTTGCTCCACTTGTGAAAGTTACAAACCCATCAACTGCAGTTGTGCCATCATAATAAATACTTACAGCTGCCGAAGTTGAGGCTGCCGAAAGAGTTGCTGGCTCTACTGTAATACCGGCAGGAGCAGTAATTGTAATATCAGAAGATAAATTGCTCGAGTTAACAATCATATCTTCAAACAGATACTCTTCGTCGAAAGCCATAGCAGTTTTAGAGAGTGTAATCACCTGATCAGTAGTAGGATAAATCTCCCAGTTATCGACAAATGCTACAGTACCAGTAGCTCCATCGCCTGGCCAATTATTGAAGTATATCACCGGATTGGTGGGCAGTTCAGCTCCGGTTGTAAAGTAAAATTCTACAGCCTGCCATTCATTATTAGTATTTACAGGAACGATCAGTTTGCCCTCGTTAGGTGCATACACATCAATGTGCTCGATACCAATATTAAATATGCCATTTGTTTTGGCCATTAATTTTACTTTATATGCTGAATTAGCAGTTACAAGACCAGCAAGAGGCAGATCGAGGAATCCACTATCAGTATTTTTTCCATTACCCACTTTCATCGAATATGCACCGCAATATACATTTTCGGGTTCCGAAATAATACTTGCCAATGACACTGAACTACGAACTGAATAACTGCTGAGACTATTCATTTTTGGATCAGTAACAAGATTACCTTCTTCCAAAGGAACGAAGCATTCTGAATCATTTGTTGATTTTACTTTAACTGTAGCTTCAACATCACCACTTTTCAGTAAAATGTTGCCATCAACTGCAGTAGTACCATCGTATGTAACTGTGAGTAAAGCAACAGAAGCATCTAAAGGAAGTACAGCCGGATCAACAGTTATACCTGCAGGAGCAGTAATCACAATTTCCTCATCGAGATTGTTTGCAGTTACCTTAAACTCACCAAAAGTCATACTATTGTCAAAAGCCAAACCTGTTACTGTAGGTACAATTTTTTTATCGGGCGACACATAAAGCTCCCAATTATCGACATATGCCATACCAAGCTGACCGCCATCTCCGTCCCAGTTATTAATATACATCACAGGATTAGCAGGAAATTCTGCCCCGGTAGAAAAAGTTGTGTCAATAACCTGCCATTCGCCTTGTGTATTTAAAGGAACAAGCATTTTATTATTACCATCGAAACGTTCGATACCCAAATTGAAACGTGCTGTTGTTTTAACCATCAACTTCAGACGGTAGGTAGTACTTGGTGTTAATAAATTATCCATAGGAAAATCAAGCGAACCTCTGATATCTTCACTTCCAATCTGTATGGTATTTGCACCGCAATACACAAAATCAGGATGGTCAATTATATTTTTAACTGACTTATCACCCCAACCACCAAAGTTCTTAAGATCGTTCATACCACCATCGGTAATCATATTCTCAAGTTCAGGATACAGCGCTACAAAACAATCAGCATCCGATACAGCTTTCACAGCAATGCGGGCTTCGGTAGTACCGCTTAAAAGTATGATATCACCATCTACAGGCTCGCCAGATTCATCGTACATCAAAGTGAATTCAACATTTGTTGCGTTAGCGGGTAAAGTAGAAGGCTCTGCATAAATGTGTTCGGGAGTTGTAATTGTGATTTGTTCAGTAAGTGCTATACCTGATACAGTAAGCACTTGCGCATAATGACGTTGATCAAATGCAACAGAAGATTGCGAGGGTGAAATCAATGCATCAGCTTCTGGTCCTTCGCTAAATAAATAACTTACATTATCAGCAGTTAAAGCAGCATTATAAATACTCATCTTATGGATATTGGCTTTAAAAGTAGGGTCGTTGGTAAAACCACCCTTTCCAAAATAAGCCAATGTATTTCCAAGACCAGCTAACATTTCAGTGCCCTGAATATCGATAAAATTCTGCATCACACCATCTATATAAAAAGTAAGCGTATAAGCATCGATCACACAAACCATGTGGTGCAAAAGACCATCGTCCAATTCAGGGCCATCAACTCCGTTTTCGTTTCCAAAACCAGAAACCGATATCATAGCGCGGCTAACATTGTTTCCACGGGCAGGCGTTATACAAGTGTAATTCACACCACTTGTTCCATTTTGCCCTCCAAAATAATATAGCATATGAAACGAATTGTTAGCGCCCGCAAGCGAAGTGTACCAACCCTCTACTGTAAGTTCACTATAAGTATTGATTGCAAGCTCAGCAGCATCAAGCTCAACAAATCCGCCAGTGGTCAGATTCAGTGCTTTGTTTTTTACTGTTGCTCCATCTTTAAGCACCCCGTTGAGTCCGCCTACAACGTCGTTGGCTGTTCCATCGTCAAAAGTCCATTGATGAACCAGACTTGCATTGTCCGGCGCCACCTGTGCACTGACGCCCGATATTGCTCCCAGCAATATCACCAGATACCAGAATAAGTACGTTTTTTTCATAAAACAATAATTTTTAAGATTAATAATAGTGATGTTTATTTAATTTTGGTATTAAAAATCAACTGACCTTACATTACAAAACAAAATCGGTTGAAAACTGATATTATGAATGTATGAAATACAGATGATTTGGATAAGGCAAAGATAAGAGCAATTAAAATCAGCAGCTAAACACAGGTTATTCAAAAAAAGAAACTTTCTGACCAAATAAAACAGCAATATCATACACTATTGCTTTACAGGCACATTGCAAAGGCACAGTATAATACAGATAGTATGATATTTAGAAACAGAAAAAAACTTTTAGCTAATCGCAACAGCCAGACCAAAGCGCAATTCTTATTGTACAAAAACAGGGAGTATAATACTTTACGAAACGACGGAATTTTTGCTATTGTTTTACACAGTAAATATGAACCGAAAACAAAGCACAAAACGGAAAAAAACAGCTTGGTCAAATTCTATTCTTATTTGAATAGCATCTTTTATATAAGTGAACTGGAAATTTTGTTTCTTTGCATTGAAAAATTTCACTAAACTCCATCAGGTAACGATTTCGATCAAACGAACATATATACAACTCCTAGTTTTAAGGGATACATGAAAAAAATTAAAATCTTCTCACTATTATTTCTGATAGTTGCATGCTTAAGTGCCTGTCAGAAAAATAAAACCCACGAAGCTGAAAAGGTGGTAGCGCAACAAGAGACCTACACAAATCCTATTCTCGACGCGGGTAATAAACCCTGGGCGGTTTATCACAACGGATATTATTATTACACTCAGGAAACGGGAAATAATATTGTGTTATGGAAAACCAAAGACCTCACAGAATTGCGTACTGCTCCGCAAAAAACGGTATGGGTTCCTACGAAAAAGGAGGAATCCAACAATCTCTGGGCGCCGGAAATTCATCGAATCGATGGAAAATGGTACATCTATTACGAAGCTGATGATGGCAACAGCGACAACCATCAGCTTTATGTGATCGAAAACAGTTCGGAAGATCCGCTCGAAGGAGAATTCATATCGAAGGGGCGAATTAGTACCGACAAGGATAATAATTGGGGAATTCATCCCACAGTAATAAAACTGGGAAATGAACTTTACATGGCATGGTCAGGATGGCAATCGCGACGAGTAAACATTGAGCAACAATGTATTTACATCGCACGCATGAAAAACCCGTGGACCATTGAATCGGACAGAGTTTTGCTCTCTAAACCCGAACAGGAATGGGAACGACAATGGATAAATCCCGACGGAAGTAAAACAGCTTACACCATCTATGTAAACGAAGCGCCTCAGTTTCTGTTAAGCAAAAAAAAGAACAAAATACACATTTTCTATAGCGCAAGTGGCTTATGGACACCATTTTACGCCGTAGGAAAACTCACTGCCGACATTAACAGTGATTTGCTCGATCCTGAGTCGTGGACAAAATCGGCTCATCCCGTTTTCAAACAGCGGCCACAAATTGATATTTACTCTACCGGTAATGTATGCTTTGTTCCATCGCCCGATGGCACAGAAACCTTCATGCTCTATCATGCACGCAGTATCCCGAACGATCCTCCGGGAATCTCGGATACACGTACACCGCGAATGCAAAAAATTCGCTGGGACGAAAACGGACAACCTTTAATTGACCCGCCTGCTCCGAGCGATTCAATACTCACAAAACCTTCAGGAACTATATGATAAACTCTCCAAATATCGTATCAAAATAAAAACTAAAATAAACTTTTAATTAAATTATCATGAGAAAACCTTTGTTGTTACTGATGCTTTCAGCGTCGGTATTGACTCTTACGGCCAAAAAAACGCAAACTGCGAACGAAGTTAAGCCGCTCAGGGCTCCCTCGGTCCCCCTGCTCACTTCCGATCCTTACTTTAGCGTTTGGTCGCCTTCCGATGAGCTAAACAGTACAACTACAGAACATTGGACAGGCAAAAAACAATCACTCATAGGTGCCATCAGAGTCGATGGTAAAACATATCGTTTTATGGGTGTGGACGAAGCAAAATACGAAACCATTCTGCCCGCCGAACGTTGGGATGCCAAAGTAACCGAGCAAAAACCTGCCAATAACTGGTTCGAAACAAACTTCGACGACAGTAAATGGCGCGATAGCAAAGGCTCGTTTGGAAACAACGACGCTCCTACCCGCGCTACCGACTGGAACAGCAAAGACATTTGGATCCGTCGCAGCTTCGATCTGAACAAAGATCTCAGCAACGAACTGATGACGCTTCTGTATTCGCACGACGATATTTTCGAACTTTACATCAACGGCATTAAAGTAATCGAAACAGGATACACATGGAAAAACCATGTATATCAGGAGCTTGATGCCAAAGTAAAGAAAACGCTGAAACCTGGTAAAAATGTGATTGCAGCTCATTGTCACAATCGTACAGGCGGTGCATTTGTCGATTTTGGCTTGCTGAAACGCGTGGAACTAAACACCGGCTTCGAAAACAAAGCTGTACAGAAATCTGTAGTGGTAAATGCCACTCAAACCATTTATAACTTCGCATGTGGCCCTGTGCAACTGGAACTTACATTCACAGCACCTATCCTGCTCAACGATCTTGATTTGGTAAGCACTCCGATTAACTACATCAGCTACTCGGTAACTTCGCTCGACAAAAAAGCACACGATGTGCAGGTTTATTTCGAAGCTACTCCGCAATTGGCAGTGAATATCGACAGTCAGCCTGTAATGTTCGACAAAATCACTAAAAACGGCATGACTTACGTAAAAACCGGAACCATCAACCAACCAATTCTGGGACGTGCCGGCGACGATTTGCGTATCGACTGGGGTTATCTTTACATGGCCAACCGTCTGAAAGCAAGCGAACAACTCGAAGCTGTGGATTATTTCGACGCCAAACAGTCGTTCAACAAAACAGGCAAAATTACAGCCACTACCGATGTAAAAAACCTTCCGAAAAACATGCGCGAAAAAATGTCGGTGCTTGCTTATTCCAACGATTTGGGCAAAGTAAATCCCGGAGCCATGGCCGATGGTTTTGTAATGATTGGTTACGACGATTTGTATTCGATTGAATACATGTTCCACAAACTTTTGCCTTACTGGAAACAGGATGGAAAAGTGGATATTTTTGCCGCTTTCGAAAGAGCTTCGTGCAGTTACGATGCACTGTTGTCGCAATGTAAAGCTTTCGACGCAAAAATGCTGGCCGATGCCGAAAAAGCAGGTGGTCGCGAATATGCTGAACTTTGTGCTCTGGCTTACCGTCAGGCTATTGTAGCTCACAAACTGGTGAAAGACAAGGATGGAAATCTGCTTTTCCTTTCGAAAGAAAACAACAGTAACGGTTGTATCAACACAGTGGACGTCACTTATCCTTCGGCTCCTTTGTTCCTGATTTACAATCCCGATTTGCTGAAAGGAATGCTCACTCCTATTTTCCATTACAGCGAAAGCGGTCGTTGGACAAAACCTTTTGCAGCACACGACCTTGGTACTTATCCTATTGCCAACGGACAGGTTTATGGTGGCGATATGCCGGTTGAAGAAAGCGGTAATATGCTGATTCTGACTACTGCTATTGCTGTAGTTGAAGGAAATGCCAATTACGCTCAAAACCATTGGAGTACGCTTACCACATGGGCTGACTATTTAGTTGAAGCAGGAATGGATCCTGAAAATCAGCTTTGTACCGACGATTTTGCTGGTCACTTTGCACACAATGCCAACCTTTCGATCAAAGCCATTCTTGGAATTGCCGGTTACGGAAAAATGGCCGGAATGCTGGGTAAAAACGATGTAGCTGCAAAATACACTGCCATTGCAAAAGAAATGGCTGCAAAATGGGAAGAAATGGCACGCGATGGCGACCATTACCGACTTACATTCGACAAAGCAGGCACCTGGAGTCAAAAATACAATCTGGTTTGGGATAAAACACTTGCACTGAATGTATTCGACGAAAACATTGCTAAAAAAGAAATTAAATACTATCTCACAAAACAGAATAAATACGGTCTACCGCTCGATAGTCGCGAAAACTACAGCAAATCCGACTGGATTTTGTGGACAGCAACTATGACCGAAAAACCCGAAGATTTCCGTGCCATAGTAGTTCCTGTGCATACTTATGCCAACGAAACGCCATCGCGCGTTCCATTGTGCGACTGGCATCGTACAAACGACGGTTCAGCTGTTGGTTTCAAGGCGCGTTCGGTAGTAGGTGGATACTTTATGAAAATGCTCGACGATCAACTTAGAAAATAATTCTTTTCGTTAGTATTTAAAGCAAATAAGACCCGGAACAGTCACGTGTATATTCGAAAGTTTTGCCAGTGCTGTCCGGGTTTTAAAAGTTTATTTCGGGAAAACAAACCGGATCACAATTCCGGATTTTTCAGTATTAAAATAAAAAAATCCTTTTTTCTGATCATGATCCACAAAAAAATACATTTGTTTCTTTTACTGACATTTATCCCCTTTTTGAGTTCAAATGCAGGAAAAGCAAAAACCGACTGGCTGCAATATGTCAATACACTGCAGGGTACAAATTCGAAGTTCGAACTTAGTCGTGGAAACACCTACCCTACTGTAGCCATGCCCTGGGGAATGAATTTCTGGACTCCGCAAACGGGAATGAACCGCAACGGCTGGATTTATCAGTACGAAGCCACCCGGATACGTGGTTTCAGACAAACACATCAATGCAGCCCCTGGACAAACGATTACGCTGCATTTTCGCTAATGCCCGTCTCTGGAAAACTGGTTGTAAATCAGCACGACAGAGCCTTATCGTTTAATCATAAAAACGAAACAGCAAAACCACATTATTACAGTGTACAATTCGACAAAGGACTGAAAGCCGAAATGTCGCCTACCGAACGTGGTGTGTTTATGCGCTTTACATTTCCCGAGAACGAAGATTCATACGTTATTGTGGATGCTAACAACGATGGCAGTATGGTTCGTATTTTCCCGAAAGAACGAAAAATTGTAGGCTATTGTGAAAATGCAAACCATTCTGTGTCAAAAGATTTTGCTAACTATTTTGTAATAGTATTCGATCAGCCATTCGAGTCGTTTGGCACATGGAAAAACAATTCAGGCGATATTTTTGCCGCAACCGACTTTGCCGAAGATAATTATGTGGGCGCTTACACTGCTTTCAAAAAAGGCACTGTGGTGAATGCCAAAGTAATTTCGTCGTTTATCAGCATCGAACAGGCTGAACAAAATTTCGAACACGAACTGGCAAAATACAATAGTCTGGAAGAAATCCGCGACCTTGCAGCTGCCGAATGGAACAAACAGCTCGGCAAAATTGAAGTTGAAGGCGGTACTCAGGAGGAACGGGCTACATTTTACTCCTGCTTTTTCCGTTCCATGCTTTTCCCAAGAAAATTTTACGAGTACAACGCACAAAACAAAGCTCAGTATTACAGCCCCTACGACTATAAAGTACACGAAGGTTACATGTTTACCGACGAAGGTTTTTGGGATACTTTCCGCGCGCAATTTCCGCTCAATGTCATTCTTCATCCCGAAATGCACGGACGCTACATGCAATCGCTCATCGATGCCTACGACCAAAGCGGTTGGCTCCCTTCGTGGTCGTTTCCCGGACATAGTGGCGGAATGATCGGAAATCACGCATTTTCGGTTCTGGCCGATGCTTATGTAAAAGGTATTCAGACTTTTGATGCAGGAAGCGCACTTGCTGCCATGAAACACGATGCCATGCAAAAAGGACCGCGCGGCCCATCTATTGGTCGCGATGCAGCTGTAAAGTTCCGCGAACTGGGTTATGTGCCTTTCAACGGACATGGCGAAGCCACAGCTAAAACTCTCGAATACAGCTACAACGACTTTTGCGCCATGCAACTAGCCCGCAAAGCCGGACAGAAAGAATATGAAGATTTTTTTGCCAAAACAATTTACAACTACAAAAATGTATACGACCCCGACACGCGTTTTATGCGTGGTCGTTTAAGCGACGGAAGCTGGCAACCCAACTTCGATCCGCTTGCATGGGGCGGTGCTTTTATCGAAGGTTGTGCATGGCATTATCACTGGTCGGTTTTTCACGATATTCAGGGATTGATAAACCTGATGAAAGGCAATAAGAATTTTGTGGCCAAACTCGATTCGGTTTTCACAGTCACAAACGATTTTCATGTAGGAACTTACGGTCGTGAAATTCATGAAATGACTGAAATGAAGATGATTAACATGGGGCAATATGCACATGGTAATCAACCTATTCAGCACATGACTTATTTGTACACCTATGCCGGAGAGCCCTGGAAAACACAAAAAAGGGTAAGAGAAGTAATGGATAAGCTTTACAATTCAGGCCCCGATGGCTTTTGTGGCGATGAAGATCAGGGACAAACCTCCTCGTGGTATGTGATCAGTGCAATGGGACTTTATTCTGTTTGTCCGGGCACTGATGAGTATGTGATTGGCAGTCCGCTTTTCCCAAAAATGACGGTGCATCTCGAAAACGGAAAACAAATTGTAATCGAAGCCAAAAACAATCAGCTTTCGCATCCTTACATTAAAAATGCAAAACTGAACGGAAAAACGTTTACAAAAAACTTTCTAACCTATTCAGAATTAATGAAAGGTGCTCATATTCAATACCTGATGAGCGACAAACCAAATTTCAAAAGAGGGATAAAAGACACTGACAAACCATTTTCACTTTCAAAAAAAACAAAATAAATCTATCACCATATCCGAAAAAGAATGTTTAGCTTTGCCGGATGCATTTAAAAACAATTATTTACAGATGAAAAAAACCTTCATTTTAAGCATAGCCATTGCATTTACAGTACTTGGCTTTGCCGCGAAGAAAAGCAGATCGTACATCGATTATGTGAATCCGCTTATCGGGTCACAATCGAACTTCGCACTTTCGAACGGGAATACCTACCCGGCCATTGCACGCCCCTGGGGAATGAACTTCTGGGTGCCACAGACTGCAAAAATGGGCGATGGCTGGGTTTACAGCTACGATGCCACACACATACGCGGTTTCAAACAAACGCATCAACCAAGTCCGTGGATCAACGATTACGGACAGTTTTCGCTGATGCCTGTGCAGGGAATGGTGATTGATGAAAATAAACGCGGCAGCTGGTTTTCGCACAAAGCCGAAGTAGCCAAAGCAAACTACTATAGCGTATATCTGGCCGACCACGACATAGTAACCGAACTTACACCGACTGAACGCGCTGCCATTTTCCGCTTTACGTTTCCGGAATCAGACAGTTCATCGGTAGTAATCGATGCTTTCGATCGTGGATCGTACATAAAGGTTATTCCTTCTGAAAACAAAATTATTGGTTACACAACCCGTAACAGTGGCGGTGTACCTGATAATTTCAAAAACTATTTTGTCATTAAGTTCAACCGCAGGTTCGATTACTCAACCGCATGGAACAGTTTCAAACCGGTTTCGGCTGCCGAACTTACCGACAATCATGTAGGCGCAGTGATTGGTTTTAAAACCAAACGCGGACAAGTGGTGGAAGCCCGTGTAGCTTCATCGTTTATCAGTTTCGAACAGGCCGAACGTAACCTGCTCGAAGTAGCCGATAAATCGTTCGATCAGGTGCGTGCCGAAGGAACCGACAGCTGGAACAAAGTGCTGGGCGTAGTTGACATTGAAGCAAATCTCGACCAGACACGCACTTTTTACTCGGCGCTTTACCGTTCCACACTTTTCCCACGCATGTTTTACGAATACGATGCTAACGGAAAACCTGTACATTACAGCCCCTACAACGGAAAAGTATTGCCCGGTTATATGTTTACCGACAATGGATTCTGGGATACTTTCCGTGCACAATTTCCGCTGATAAACTTCCTTTATCCTTCGATGAATAAAAAAATTCAGGAAGGTTTGCTCAACACTTTCCTCGAAAGCGGGTTTTTACCTGAATGGGCTTCGCCGGGTCACCGCGATTGTATGGTGGGAAACAATTCAGCATCAATTGTTTCTGAGGGAATTCTGAAAGAAATTACACCCCGCCAAATGTGGCTGCCTTTGTACGAGGCCATGCTGAAAACAGCTAATTCAAATCACCCGCAAGTTCGTTCTACCGGGCGTTTAGGTGTGGATTATTACAACAAACTGGGTTATGTGCCTTACAATGTGGGCATCAACGAAAGTGCCGCCCGTACACTCGAGTATGCTTACAACGACTGGTGTATTTATCAGGTAGGGCTGAAACTGAAACGTCCGGCTGAAGAAATTGAACTGTATAAAAACCGTAGCCGCAACTTTATGCATCTGTTCGATCCTTCGCACAACCTTATGCGTGGTAAAAATGCAGATGGAACCTTTCAGTCTCCATTCAACCCGCTGAAATGGGGTGATGCCTTTACCGAAGGAAACAGCTGGCACTACACATGGTCGGTGTTTCACGATGTGGAAAAACTGAAACAACTGATGGGCGGACGCGAGAAATTTGTAGGCATGCTTGACTCGGTTTTTGCCGTTCCACCTATATTCGACGACAGCTACTACGGTGGTGTGATTCACGAAATACGCGAAATGCAGATTATGAACATGGGCAACTATGCACACGGAAATCAGCCCATTCAGCACATGATTTATCTCTACAACTATGCCGGCGAACCCTGGAAAGCACAATATCATCTGCGCGAAGTAATGGATAAGCTTTATCTTCCTACACCCGATGGTTATTGTGGCGACGAGGACAACGGTCAGACTTCTGCCTGGTATGTATTTTCAAGCCTTGGTTTCTATCCTGTTACGCCTGGTGTTGACGAATACGTAATTGGCTCACCGTTGGTACAAAAAGCAGTGGTGAATCTCGAAAACGGCAAAAAAATTGAAATCAAAGCACAGGACAATAACAAAGCCAACCGCTACGTGCAAAGCATGAAAGTGAACGGCAAAAAACATAGCAAAAACTATTTGAATTACAAAGATTTGCTGAAAGGTGCAAAAATTCAGTTCACTATGGGCAACGAACCCGCCACCAATCGTGGCACACAGCCTGCCGATCAGCCTTATTCGTTTACGAAATAGGTTTTTCGTAAGGAAATAAAAAACGAAACAGCCACAAAATCGCAACTGTGATTTTGTGGCTGTTTTGCATTTCATCCTATCTTCAAACCCTTTGCTATCTTTCTGCTTTCTGAGTCAGTTTCCGGTACTCGATTGGAGTCATTTTATTTTTCTTTCTGAATGCTGTGAAAAAGTATTCATGATTCTCAAACCCAATTGTCAAACCAATTTCCTTGGCCGAAAAAGCTGAATTTGTCAACATTTCCTTTGCTTTTTGCAATCTCAATTCCAGAAGATATTGTGCAGGTGCAAATCCTGTATAATCTTTAAATGTTTTTCGAAACCACGAATAACTCATATTTACAGTTTCAGCAACCTCCTCGGCCTTAATTCCCGAAAAAACATGTTCGGTCATAATAATCTTGGCCTTATTCATCTGATTTATAATCTGAGAGTTTTCAAAAGTCTGATTTTTATCCAACGAATATGTAATGCCCAGCAATTGGTTAACTATTCCGGCCAGCATTTGCTGAAACCCGGCTTTTTGTTCAGTAGCTATCTGAATGGCACTCATGTAAAGTTCCACAAGTTTATCATTCAGTCCCACATTAAATGCAGGCTTTTGTTTATGGAAAAATCCACTTTCAACCCTGTTGTCGATGTTTATTCCTTTGAAACCTATCCAGTATTCATTCCATCCGGTAGCTTTATCCGGCATGTAGTTATGCCATTCGCCGGGAAACAACAGAAACATAACTCCTTCATGAACGGCCTGTTGTCTGCAACTTTTTGTCACAAACGAACCTTTTCCGGCACTGATATACACCAATTGATATTCGTCCAGAATTCGTCCCTTATTGGTTGAAAAAAGGTATCGCGCAGGATGATTCCCCGGTGGATAGTGTGAGTGCGGCGCAATATACTGACAACCCACTGAATTTACAGTTAGTCCCCACAAAGCATCCTGTTCGTTGGCAATCAGATATTTCAAATGAATATTATTTTCATTCGAAATTGACTGTTTGTTATGCATTAATTGTAACATAATCAATTGTATTAGTTCAAAATCACCGAAAGTATTGCGTTGATACAAAGTAATAGCATTAAATTATGAAACACCTGAAATTATTAACCAGATTTGAAGAATAACTAACCAAAATTGATACTGCACAGCATCAGTTTTGTATAATCATATTAATTTAGACCCGGAAAATACGACAAAACAATTCAAAACAATGGTTTTAAAATCAATGGAATAATCAAAAAATAGCCCATACTCAATATCCGGTATATTAAAATCAAATTTTCAAATACTTACATCAAAAATTCCAATGAAAACATTTTTCAGAAAAATTACTTTTGTACACAACTAAGTACGTTGAAATATTTAGTGATATATTTCAAACACAATAGAACACATAGAAATTATTGAGAAAAAAAGACTTAGTTCACATAGCAAAAAGTATCTGACGATACTTTTATTGCTCTGAAATTATCCCGATATTCGGGATAATCCTATGTATTCTTAGTGTTTTCTGTTGTTTTCAAAACTACTGTGAACTATGTGGTGAAAAACATATCTATAATAATTATCGGTTACTTAAGTATATACATACCTTAAATACACAAACTATTAAATCAAAATGAAACAAATGAAAAAGTCACGAATTTTGTTAGGAGTTTTGCTGATGCTATCCTTTAGCATTATAGCTCAAACTACTCCTAAGGTACAAAATCTCAGAACCGAGTATCTTCAAAATCCAGTAGGGATAGATGTAAAAACGCCAAGATTCAGTTGGGAGATGAGTCACTCCGCACGTGGCGCAAAACAAACCGCTTACGAAATTACGGTATCAACAAATCAATCGGGCGAAAATCCGGTGTGGACATCAGGCAAAGTGGAGTCGGACAGGTCTGTAAACAACCCTTACAATGGCCCGGCATTGGCTCCTTCCACACGTTACTATTGGCATGTGAATATCTGGGATCACACAAACACACAACTTACTTCTACCGAAACAGCTTTCTTCGAAACCGGCTTACTCGATTCGGGTTGGGGCGATGCCAAATGGATTAAAGCCACCAACCTAAAACAGGGCGAAACAGCTTCGGAAACGAGCATTACAAACTATACAATAAGTATGGACTTTCAGCTTAACGACATAGCTGCAGGTCCGTGTTTTGGTGCAAGAGATGCCAATAACTTTTTTATGTGGCAAATTAATATCGAAACTGGCAGAGCTCGTTTCCGGCCTCATTCATGGTCGAATGGAAATGCTGTTTGCCACGAAAACAAAGATATTCAATCACTTATTAATATTCAGAAAGGAGTAACATACACACTTCGAATAGAAATAAAAGGCGACAAAGCAAGTACATATATCAATGAAATACTGATAGATGCCGACAGAGTAAACCCACGGGGTGGTAATTACGGATTTGGCAATCTTGGATTTCGATCGGCTAAAGCTGAAACGAATGAAACGCTGGAATCGGCTTCGTTTGATAACATTAAGGTAACAACCAACGATCAGAATGTTGAGAAAATTCTGTTTGAAGAGCAGTTTGCTAACGCTGCCGATTTTGCATTTACAGCCGGCACGGTAGTGAATGGTCGGTTACTCGTAAACATGGGCAATAATATTGCATGGCAAAAAACCGAAAATGCACGTTTTACATTAGAAACCGACATGACTCTGTTGAACCAGAATGCAGGTATTATTTTTGGTGCAACCGACATTAACAATATGTATATGTGGTCGATAAACACCAAAGATCAGGCATACCCACTCATTCGCCGACATGTATTTACCGGAAATAACCCTGTGGCTAATGAGGTTTCAATAGCTGCATTTTACTCAAAAGCAGATTTGATAGGAAAAGAACGCCGTGTGAAAATTGATGTGGAAAACAATGTGATTAAAACTTATATTGACAATGTGCTTGTTGACACATACACCGACACAAGAGGCAGTTTGAAAAACGGACATGTAGGATTCAGAGCCTACAACGGCGATAACAGCACTGATGAAATTGCGTTGTACGACAATATTGTACTTACCGATTATGTAAAAAATGCAACAACAGGTGTTTTAGAGCCGGTAGTTACATTTTCCGAAAACTTCGAAAATGGTTCAAATGCATTTGAAGGTAGCGAAACTGTGGAAATTTCGGGCAATACAAAACTAAGAATGTCGGCCAAAGGATCGGATTTCAGAGTGCTTCAGGGAATTTCAACCGGAATATCTATGTTCAGAACCACCTTTGATATAGACAAAGAAATAAAGTCAGCAAAAGTCTACAGTTCAGCGCTTGGAGTGTACAATTTATTTATAAATGGAAGCCGAGTAGGCACTTCCATCGAAGATGGAAAAGTTATTTACGATGAATTAAAACCCGGCTGGACCGACTACAACAAAACTGTATTTTACTCCACTTACGATGTAACAAAGCTCTTAAAATCAGGCGCAAATGCAATCGGAGCCAACGTAAGTCCCGGTTGGTGGAAGGGAGTAATTGCGCATGGACAATATGGCGATAAAGATATAAGTCTGATTGTCAAACTAATCGTTCAGTACAACGACGGCACAACCAAAACAGTGGTCACCAACCCCGCATGGCTGACAAGCAAAACCGGACCAATACGCATGGGCGATATTTACAACGGCGAAACCTACGATGCCCGTAATGAAAGTAACTGGACAAGTCCTGAGTTTAATGATTCAGAATGGCTTCAGACTGCCGCGTTTACTGGTTTTACCGGCAAAATAAAAGCTACAGTTGGCCCAACTGTGCAGGTTCGTCCCGAATTGAATATTGAACCCAAAACAATTACTATTTACGAAGGAACAAAAGATAATGGAAAAACTCACGGAGCCATTAACACAATCAACACAATAAATGGCAAAGGAATCATTCAGCTAAAAAAAGGGCAAACAGCCATTTACGATTTTGGTCAGAATATGGCTGGTTGGGTAAAATTCAAAGCAAAAGCAAACTCAGGCACCAATTTGAAAATCCGTTTCGGAGAAATTCTGAACGATGATGGTGCTTCATCAAGAGGAAACGACGGCCCTGCCGGAAGTCTCTACACTGCAAATTTGCGAAGTGCAAAAGCCACAATCACTTATATATTTAAAGGCAATGAAGCCGGGGAAATATACAATCCAAGCCATACCTTTTTCGGATTCAGATATTGCGAAATCACAACCAGTGGCGATGTGGAACTTCAATCGCTCATAGCCGAAGTTGTGGGTTCTGCTACTCAGGAAGGTTCATCGTTCAAAACAAGCAACGATTTAGTGAACAAACTTTACAGCAATGTGATTTGGGGACAAAGAAGTAACTTTTTGAGCGTTCCAACCGATTGTCCCCAACGCGATGAACGTCAGGGCTGGGCAGGCGATACACAGATATTCTCAGGTGCAGCAGCTTACAATGCAGATGTGGCTTCATTTTTTCACAAATGGATGGGCGACATGCGGGATAGTCAACGCGGTGATGGCGCATTTCCGAGTACGGCACCAATTGTTTGGGGTGGATATGGACAAGGTGCCTGGGCCGAAGCCGGTATTATTGTCCCCTGGAATGTTTATTTGATGTACGACGATGCGCGGATTATTGAAGATAACTTCGCTTCAATGGAAAAATATATGCAATTCTTAGCTACTCAGGCCGGTGGAGGATATACTTACAACGGAGCTGGTGTTGACTTTGGCGATTGGGTAGCTTACGAAGCAATGGATAACAGGTATATCAGTGTTTGTTATTATGCTTATGCAGCACAATTGATGTCGAAAATGTCGAAAGTACTGAGTAAAACAGCCAGCGATACCTACGACATTAAAAGCAGAAACTATTCAAATCTGTATAAAAATATCAAGGCTGAATTCCAGACCAGATATGTAAATCCCAATGGTACATTAAAACAGGTATCGCAAACAGCTTATCTATTGGCTTTAAAACTCGATTTGTTCCCAAATGAAACAGCAAAAAACAATGGAATCGCATATCTTAATCAAAAAATTACCAATAATGGAAATAAACTGAGTACAGGATTTATCGGAACAGGCATTCTGAATCAGACATTGAGTCAGTTTGGCTCAACAAATACAGCCTACAACCTGCTGCTTCAGCGCGGAAATCCATCATGGTTGTACAGTATCGATCAGGGCGCAACCACTATCTGGGAACGCTGGGACTCATATACCATCGAAAAAGGATTCCAAACCGTAATAATGAATTCCTTCAACCATTATGCCTATGGAGCAGTTTCAGAATGGATGTATCGGTTTATGGCGGGCATCGAAGCCGATGAAAACACACCTGGTTTCAAACATTTTATTCTGCAACCGAATCCCGATAAGCGAACTAATTTGCCTTCAGGCCAGGAGCGTATTACTTCTGTGGAAGCAAAATACGATTCGTATTACGGCGATATCAAAAGTGAGTGGAAATTACGTGCCGATGGGAACTTAGCTTATACAGCCACAGTGCCGGCAAACAGCACAGCAACACTTTACCTGCCACTCGAAAACGAAAATGATGTGATTTACGAAGGAACAATTCCGGCCGAAAATGCCGAAGGAGTAACTTTCGTGAAAAAAGAAAACGGGAAAGCCGTTTATGAGTTGAAATCGGGTTCTTACGAATTTGGCATCAATGTACCGGTAACAGGTACAAAAAAAGTGTTCAAAAAAAAAAGATTCGTCATATATCCAAATCCGGTAAATGATATGCTTACAATTTCGGAATCCAAAACGGATTTTATCGTTACAGATATGGCTGGTAATCAAATGAAAAATGGTTGCGACACAAATGTATGTGTAAAGGATTTGTACCCCGGGATTTATTTTGTGAAAACAGAAGATCAAATCAGTAAATTTCTAAAAAACTGAAGCTTAGAATTTTCAGCTATTTTTTAAGCACTTAATCCTAACAGCTCCGTTCTAATAATCAAGACAGCCACAAAATCGTAACTGATTTTGTGGCTGTTATGTTATTAAAAAAAACCTATAAAAATTTGCGCACCTCTCTCC
Source organism: Paludibacteraceae bacterium (assembly GCA_016937795.1). Lineage (GTDB taxonomy): Bacteria > Bacteroidota > Bacteroidia > Bacteroidales > Paludibacteraceae > Paludibacter. The sequence continues at coordinate 138,669 of JAFGVV010000027.1, read as the reverse complement.
TACTTCTCCATCTGATTAACCGATTCGGCAAGTCTTATAAACTCCCGACGATAACCATTCTGATCATTTACCAGTCCCTTGCGGGCAAGTTCTATCACTTTGGCATATGTTGCAGTGCCTTTGAAATCGGAATCGCGCAGCAACTGACCAAACATGGCCACCGCCATTACAAAATTATAATCGTCGGAAGCTTCTTTGACTGACGCTTTTACAGGCACTTCAATTTTCTGACTGCTGTTGCTTTCGGGCTGTTTATAGCGAAGTTTCACCGTCAGCAATTCGTCGGTCAGCAAAGTGAAGTTGTTTTTTTCCTTTTTGGAAGGCTGATATTTTAAATCGTCCACATTGCCAAAGTTACTTTCCACACCCACAGGTACAATTTCGTAAAGTGCAGTCACCGTATGTCCTGATCCAAGTTCGCCAGCATCTTTGGTATCATCATTAAAGTCCTCCTTGTTCAGCAAGCGGGTTTCGTAACCTACAAGTCGATAAGCATTTACCTGAGCAGGATTGAATTCTACCTGAATTTTCACATCTTTGGCAACCGTAAACATTGTACTTCCGAATTCATTTACCAGTACCTTGTTGGCTTCCTGAATATTATCGATATAAGCATGATTTCCATTTCCCTTTTCGGCCAGTATCTGAAGCTTTTTATCTTTATAATTCCCCATTCCGTAACCAAGTACAGTAAGGTAAACTCCGGATTTGCGTTTCGATTCAATCAACGATTCCAGATCCTCCGACGAACTTACGCCCACATTAAAATCACCATCAGTACACAAAATAATGCGGTTGTTTCCTCCATTTATAAAATTCTTTTCAGCTATTTTATAAGCAAGCTGAATGCCCTCTCCACCAGCTGTAGAACCGCCCGCAGAAAGTTTTTCAATGGCTTCACGAATTTTCTGACGGTCGGAACCCGGAGTAGCCGGTAAAACTTCACCCGCAGCTCCTGCATATACCACAATCGAAACTTTGTCCTTTTCGCGCAAATTATTTACCAACAAGCGCAACGACGATTTTACCAAATCGAGTTTTTGCGGCCCCCACATTGAACCCGAGACATCAATCAAAAACACAAAATTCGAAGCGGGAAGTTTTTCCGAAGGAATTTCGCGTGCTTTCACTCCTATTCTGACTAACTGATGTTTGGCATTCCACGGACACACAGCAGCTTCAGTTACAATATTGACCGGATGTTCACCCTCAGGTTGCGGGTAATCATAACTAAAATAATTGATCAGCTCCTCAACACGAACCGCATCTTTCTGAGGCATTTGTCCCTGATTAATCATACGACGGATATTTCCGTACGAAGCAGCATCCACATCCAGCGAAAAAGTGGAAAGTGCTTCTGATTTTACAGGAATAAAACGGTTTTCGCGAAATACGCCATATTCTTCATTATCTTCAGCAATCGACACATTATAAGGCATCGCAGGCGGATAAGCCGCCATTCCCCGATTCTGTTTGCGCGAGAATGATAGCCCTGCTATTCTACCCTGAAGCGAATTATTCGCACTTCCATAAGCTACCATTACAACTTCCTGCAGAGCCTGTTGGTCGGGTTGCAACTGCACATCCAGTCTTGGACCGGTGACTACTCGTTCTACTTTTTGACAACCAATGAACGCAAACACAATGGTTTTTCCTTTGGCCACACTGAGTTTGTATTCTCCGTTCACATCTGTCACTGTTCCGTTGCGCGTTCCCTTTTCTAAAACGTTAACTCCTGTCATTGGTTGACCGGTTTCGTCGGTCACTTTCCCTTTTACTTCGATGGTTTGAGCACTTACAACTCCTGAGAAAAACACCATCATGCTCATTACCAATAATAATCTGATTGCTTTCATAATTCCTGAATTTAATTGTTTTTAGTATCTATTTCAATAAAAAATTTCCAATATACAAAAACCGGAACTCCCCTTTAGGGGTTGGGGGTAGTTTTAATTTACGGCTTTTGACATATAGAGTAAATTATTCACGAAATTCCATAAGGTCACATGAAAAAAATTTCTACTTTTGTGAAATAATTTTTCAACCACATTGTAATTCATTGAAAAACAAAGGCAAAATATCTGATAATAGCGACGAAGAATTGCTTCTGGCATTTCGGCAATCGGGCGATATGAAGTATTTTGCTGAACTTTATACGCGCTTTGTGCCAAAACTGTACGGACTTTGCCTGAAATATCTGACCGATCGCGAAGCAGCACGCGATGCCGTGATGGATATTTTTCAGCAATTGCCTGAAAAAATTGCACAGTACGAGATTACGAACTTCAATTCGTGGCTTTATTCAGTAGCAAAAAATCATTGCTTCAGCCGCCTGAAAAAAGAAAATCAGGTTTATTTTGTAAAAATGGAAGATGCGGTTGTGGAAAACGACACTTTTTTTAGTCATAATGATAAACCGCAATCGGAAGAAGAAATTGAAGCACTCGAATATTGCATTGAAACGCTGACCGACGAACAAAAAGCAAGCGTAAAACTGTTTTATTTAGAAAATCGCTCTTATGCTGACATTTGCGACATGACAGGCTTCGCACTGAGCAAAGTAAAAAGCTATATTCAGAACGGAAAACGAAATTTAAAAAGCTGTATATTAAAGGTTTTGAAAAACAATAATTAAACACTTAATTCTGCTTTGACAGAGAAAATTTGAATTATTTTTTTAGACAAAAGTAATTCAAATCCCCTTTAGGAGCTTGGGGCAGAGATAAAATTGAATAAGCCCTGATCTCTGTAAAAATGGAGACATTGATTTAGAGACAATTGATTATTTTCAGAAACAATTATCTCATTACCTAATAATAAAAATTTCAAGCGACTTGGAAGTCGCTTCTCCCGATGATGAAACTAAAAGATTACATACAAGGCAAACGACATGGCAAGGAGGCGAACCGACTGGAGCGCGAAGCCATGAACGATCCCTTCCTGAACGACGCCATCGATGGTTTCGATAGCGTGGAAGGCGATCATTTGTCGGTAATCGGCGAACTCGAAAAGCAAATTGCGAGCAAAACCCGGAGTCGCAAACCCTTTGCACGTTACCTCATAACAGGCATAGCTGCTTCAATGGCACTTCTTATCGGCTTCAGCATTTTCATGAATCAGGAAAACTCCCCTGCTCCGAAACTGGCACAAACCGAAATTAAAGATACAATTCAGAAAAAAGAAATTGCCAAAAACGTTCCAGCAATTCAAAAGGATGAACCTGAAGTATCAGAAATAGCGAAAGAAACAGAAAAGCAATTCATTCAGGCAAAAAAAGCAATTCCTGCAGTTCCTAAGGCCATTGCTATGGCAGAAATTTCGATTCAGGAAGAAGAAATCTCTGAACAATTTATCAATGAAGACAAGTCAATGAGTACGGCTCACTTACTTACTGAAATGGAAGTGCCTGTTTTAGCCGCAGCAAAACCCGAAAATCTGGCAACCAATCTCAGAGCAAAAGGTCTGCAGGCTGTAAACGATTCGAAATCATATATTTTTACAGGTACAATTGTCGACGAAACCGGCTTCCCATTGCCAGGAGTCTCTATTCAGGCCGCCAATTCGAACTTCGGCACAATATCGGATATGGATGGAAAATTCAAACTTGAAATACCCGACACCACAAAAACCAAAACATTGCTGGCAAAATATATTGGTTACAATCCTCAAAAAATCGCGTTGAGCAGCGACACACAAACCATTAGAATGAAACCTGACGAACTGGCGCTCAATGAAGTTGTAGTGGTTGGATATGGCCGAAAACGCATTTTTAACAGATCGACAAAAACAACAAGTGTAGACGGGGCCCTTCAGGGTCGTGTGGCGGGTTTGGATACCAATTCGAAAAAAACAACTTTTGGAGAAAGAGAATTCCGTAAATATTTTGAAGAAAACCGCAGAACCGGTATTTGTGCAAGTGGCGAGTTTACACTGAAAGCCCGTTTCCGAATAGATGAAAGCGGAAAAGCTGCAAATATTGAAGTGATAAGTTCGGATTGCGATGAACTGAAAACCGAATTTTTGCGTTTAATTGAACAAAGTCCGCTCTGGACACCTAAAAACCGTGAAGTAAGCATCACATTGAAAATTAAGAATTAAGTTCTGAGTATTGAGTTCCGGATGACCAGAATTCAGACAGAAAGTCGTAGATCAGAACGGTGCGACATGAAAGTTCATGCCATATTTTTATTATCTTTGCTGATTATTAGCGTGATTTACAAACTTCGGAGCGCAAATTGAATTTACCCACATTTGCAAAAAAACTTATGCACACACAAATACAACTTATACTTACTCCCGAACAGGCTGAGAGACAAGAACTTTTAACCGAAAAAGTAGCTGAAGCGCTCAAAACAACTCCCAATCACATCAATCGCATCCGTACCGTACGAAAATCCATTGACGCACGCTCGTTTCAGGTAAAAATAAACCTGACTGTGGATGTGTTTATGGACGAAGAAGCTCCGTCCGACCTTTACGAGCCATTCAACTACCCCAATGTGGCGGCAGCAAAACCGGTGTTGGTGATTGGTGGCGGCCCTGCCGGACTTTTTGCAGCACTGAAACTGATCGAAAACGGTGTGAAACCCATTCTGCTCGAAAGAGGCAAAAAAGCCAAAGAACGTGTGCACGACATTGCCAAACTAAATCTGAAAAAAGGCTTTAACCCTGAGTCAAATTACTGCTTTGGCGAGGGTGGCGCAGGTACTTTTTCCGACGGGAAACTCTATTCGCGTTCGAAGAAAAAAGGCAATCTTCAAAGGGTATACGAGATTTTTCATTATCACGGGGCTGCCGAAGAAATTTTGTTCGAAGCGCATCCACACATAGGATCCGACAAACTTCCCACTATTGTCGACAACATAAGCAAAACCATTGAAAACTGCGGAGGCGAAATTCATTTCGGCCAAAAACTGGTGGAAATTGTGACCGAAAACAACAAAGTAAAAGGCTGCAAAACCGAAAGTGGTGAGTTTTACCAAGCTGAAGCGCTGATTTTAGCCACGGGACATTCGGCTCACGACATTTACGAAATGCTTCACAACCAAAACATTGCACTCGAACTTAAAGGTTTTGCCATGGGCGTTCGTGTGGAGCATCCGCAAACGCTTATCGATAGCATTCAATATCACAGCAAAGAACGCAACGAATATTTGCCTGCAGCCAGCTACAGTTTGGTGGAACAGATAAACGAACGTGGCGTGTACTCGTTTTGTATGTGTCCCGGAGGTCGCATTGTGCCTGCAGGAACTTCCGAAACGGGCATTGTGGTAAACGGAATGTCGGCTTCGCGTCGCAACTCGCCTTTTGCCAATTCTGGCATCGTGGTCGAAATTCGTCCTGAAGATATTCCGGAAGAATTTAAAGAATACGGCACACTGGCCGGGCTGAAATTTCAGCAACATATTGAACATCTGGCCTATCTGAACAATGGCGGACAGGGACAAACAGCTCCTGCGCAGCGCATGCTCGACTTTGTAAAAGGAAAAGTGTCGGCCGATTTGCCTGAATGCTCATATATGCCCGGACTTATTTCGTCGCCGCTGCATTTCTGGCTACCCGATATTATTTCGAGCCGGTTGAAAGAAGGTTTCAAAAAATTTGATCGCAAAATGCGCGGTTATCTGACCAACGAAGCTGTGGTGGTGGGTGTGGAAACACGTTCGTCGTCGGCTGTACGCATTCCACGAAACACAGAAAACGGCATGCACCCGGATTTGCAGGGACTTTTCCCTGCCGGTGAAGGTTCGGGCTTTTCAGGTGGAATCACCTCTTCGGCCATCGATGGCGAAAATGCAGCATTGTCGGTAATTCGTTATTTTGAAAATGCCTCAAAATAAAAAAAGTTTAATCTATCTCAAATACATTCTGGTAAATGAAATTTACTAAAACAGATTCTGAAGAAACAGCCACATTTTGGGAACATCTCGAAGCATTGCGTTGGACTTTCCTGCGAATTTTTGCTGTTCTCTTTGTGTTAGTTTTACTAATATTCGGATTTAAAGATTTTATTTTCAACGATATCATTTTCAAACCACTTAATTCCGATTTTGCATTTTACCGTTTTCTTTGCCTTTTGGGCGAATGGTTAAAAGCACCCGAATTTTGCCCCGAAGAATTTAAAATTAATCTGATCAACATTAATCTGGCCGGGCAGTTTCTTGCGCACATAACATCTTCTTTCAGCATAGCGTTGGTGGCATCAGTGCCATTTTTGCTTTTCGAAATATGGCGATTTATTGCGCCTGCACTTTATCCCGGCGAGAAGAAAAACGTCGGATTTATATTTTTCAGTGCATCCTTTCTGTTTTATCTTGGCGCCACCGTCAGCTATTTTATAATCTTTCCGTTAACAATTAGATTCTTAGGTACTTACAGCGTATCCGAACTGGTTCCCAATCAAATTTCACTGCAATCGTACATGAGCACACTGTATATTCTGGTTTTTTCGATGGGATTGATGTTCGAAATGCCCGTGCTTGCTTATTTCCTTTCGCGCATGGGCATTGTCACACGCAAAGGTCTGAAACAGGTTCGAAATTATGCTGTGGTGGTTGTACTGGTTATTTCTGCATTTATCACGCCTACAACCGATCCATTCACCATGCTTGTAGTAGCTTTTCCGCTTTACGTCCTTTACGAAGTCAGCATTTTGGTAGCCCGCGATAAAGGCATTGAGCAGGAAGAAGAGGAAGAGGAATAGGCTCATACCGGTTCAAAAGTCAGTCTGAATGGAATATTTTCATTACTTTTGTAACGAAAGCGAATAAAAATACAGAATCTTAAAAATCTATGATGCAATATATTAAAAATATGATCGACAGCCTGCTCAACAACTGGGGCGTGTCGCACGACATCATTATTCATCTGCGATTGCTGATACTGTTAGTCATTCTGATTTTGTTGTCGTATCTGGTCTTTTGGATTACCAAAAAGTTGGTTATCAACTACATTTACAAAATCATCCGACACACTCCCGTGAAATGGGACGACATTCTGGCCGAACAGCACACCTTCAACGGATTGGCTCATATTGTGCCCGCAGTAATTGTAAAAATGGCTGCTCCTGTTGTTTTTTCGGATCATTCAGGCTTTTTACCTTTTGTATATAAACTTACCGACTCGTACTTAGTCATTGTGGGTTTAATACTGATACTTTCGTTTCTGAAAGTCATCGAATTCAGTCTGTCGAAAACAGCAGCATTCCGCGAAAAGCCTATCACCAGCTATTTTCAGCTTATTCGCATCATTTTATATCTGGCTACCGGCATTCTCATACTTTCCATTTTGCTGGCAAAATCGCCTTTGTATTTTCTGAGTGCATTCGGGGCAATGACCGCCATTCTGTTGTTGATTTTCAAAGACACCATTCTGGGTTTGGTAGCAAGCGTGCAAATCTCGTCGAACGATATGGTGCGCGTGGGCGACTGGATTGAAATGCCAAAGTTCAATGCCGATGGCGATGTGATTGCCATAAATCTGAACACTGTAAAAGTGCAGAATTTCGACCGCACCATCACCACTATTCCTACCTATTATTTTATTTCGGATAGTTTTAAAAACTGGCGCGGAATGGTTGAAAGCGGAGGACGACGAATTAAAAGAGCTATCTACATTAACACCCAATCCATTCGGTTCGTCGATCCGGAAACTCGCGAACGCTACAAAAAATTCAATCTGATTACAGAATATATAAGTAAAAGACAGAAAAGTATTGAAGAATATAATTCGAATAATAATATTGATACTTCGATACTTATAAACGGACGACGTATGACCAATATCGGAGTTTTCAGACATTATGTAGAGAATTACCTGAGAAACCACCCGCACATTAGCAATGAAATGACGCTAATGGTAAGACAACTATCTATTGAGGACAAAGGAGTGCCTATCGAAATTTATTGTTTTACAAATACTACCAAATGGATTGAATACGAATCGATTCAAGCTGATGTTTTTGATCATGTATTGTCGGCTGCTTCATTCTTCGACCTGGAAATCTTCCAGCAACCCAGCGGAAAAGACATTAGCAATGCCATTGATAATTTAAGGAGATTAGCCGACTAATAATGTCGGCTTTTTTATTGGCAACAGTCAAATCATTGCTTTACACACAATTTAAGTTATTTGCCCAAAATTATTTTTCATATTTGACTTATTGTGGTTATATTTGCGACATTATTTACATAATTAGCCTTTATTTATTATATTATTTTATTATTATAAAGCTAAACAAATCAATATCAAGCAAATAAACCACCATGACAAAACCAAAAACAATTTTAGTGCTAAGCTTTCTACTTATCTGGAACTTAGCATTTGCACTCGAAGGTTACCGATATGGTAGCGAAAAGTGCCCTACAGGCCGTGAATGGGAATCGCCACAGGACTTATCGCTCAATAAAGAACTGCCCCGCGCCTGGTTCTTTTCGTTTGGAAACACCGAAAATGCCCGAAAAGTATTACCCGAAAACTCAGAATACTGGGTTTCGCTCAATGGCACATGGAAATTCAACTGGGTAAAACATCCAAACCAACGTCCTAAAAAATTCTTTGAACCCGCATTCGATGTGAGTAACTGGGATGAAATTCCGGTACCATCGAACTGGAATATTTATGGCATTCAGAAAAATGGTGACCTGAAATACGGAGTGCCTATATATGTAAACCAACCTGTCATTTTCCAGCATCGCGTAGCAGTGGACGACTGGCGTGGCGGCGTAATGCGCACCCCACCAACACACTGGACCACTTACAAATACCGCAACGAAGTAGGCTCATACCGACGCGAATTCGACATTCCACAAAACTGGAAAGGTCGAGAGGTTTTCATTGACTTCGACGGCGTGGATTCATTTTTTTATTTATGGATAAATGGTCAATATGTGGGCTTCTCGAAAAACTCAAGAAACACAGCCTCGTTCAACATTACAAAACATCTGAAAAAAGGCAAAAACATTGTTGCTGCAGAAGTCTATCGCAGCTCCGATGGATCGTTCCTCGAAGCGCAGGACATGTTCCGCTTACCCGGAATTTTTCGTACTGTAGCACTGCGCTCAACACCAAAAGTACATATCCGCGACCTGAAAGTTTTTCCTGACCTGGATAAAAACTATAAGGATGGAACTCTGAAAGTAAAAGCCGACATTCGCAATTTCAACAACAAAAACATCAAAGGGTTGCACATCGTTTATTCCTTGTACGAACATAAACTTTATTCTGACGAAAACAGTCCTGTAAATGGAGTTTCAGCCCAAGCAAAACTTCCTGTAGTCAGCAAAAAACGAACTTCAACCGTTTCCGAAACTGAATTCGCAGTTCCAAATCCGAACAAATGGTCGGGCGAAAGACCTTATCAGTACACATTGGTGGCGGAACTGAAAGACAGCCGCAACAAAACATTGGAAGTTGTATCGACACGCATCGGATTCGCCAAAGTTGAAATCAAAGACACAAAAGCACAGGACGATGAATTTGGTCTGGCCGGACGATATTATTACGTAAACGGCAAAACCGTGAAACTCAAAGGCGTGAACCGTCATGAAACAAGCCCTGCGGTGGGTCATGCTATTACCCGCAAAATGATGGAGGACGAAATTATGCTTATGAAACGTGCAAATATCAATCATGTGCGTAACTCACACTATACTACCGATCCTTACTGGTATTTCTTATGCAATAAATACGGGATTTATCTCGAAGATGAAGCCAATATCGAATCGCATCAGTATTACTACGGAGAAGCATCACTTTCACATCCTGTAGAATGGAAAGCTGCTCACGTAGCGCGTGTAATGGAAATGGTACACGCTCACACAAATCATCCTTCTATCGTAATCTGGTCGCTGGGTAACGAAGCCGGTCCCGGCAAAAACTTTGTGAGCGCCTACAACGAACTCAAAAAAGTGGACACAACACGCCCCGTGCAATATGAGCGCAACAACGACATTGTGGATATGGGTTCCAATCAATATCCTTCCATAGGTTGGGTAAACGGAGCTGTAAGAGGAAAATATAACATTAAATATCCCTTCCATATTTCGGAATATGCGCACTCAATGGGTAATGCCTGCGGAAACCTGGTGGATTACTGGAATGCCATGGAAAGCACCAACTTCTTTATGGGCGGCGCTATTTGGGATTGGGTCGATCAATCGTTGTACCACTACGACAAACAAACAGGTAAACGCTACCTGGCTTATGGTGGCGATTTTGGCGACACACCTAACGACGGACAGTTTGTAATGAATGGCATTGTGTTTGGCGATCTCGAACCGAAGCCACAATATTTCGAAGTAAAAAAAGTGTATCAACACATTGGTACAGAAGCTATAGATATAAAGAATGGTATTTTTACGGTATTCAACAAATACTATTTCAAAGATCTTTCCGATTATGAAATCCGCTGGTGGGTTTACGAAAACGGAACTGCAATTCAGGCAGGCATTTTAAGAAACATCAACGCAGCTGCCCGTAAAAGAACACAATTCAGCATTCCGTTCGATGCTTCAAAACTTAAAGAGAATGCCGAATACTTTGTCAAAATACAATATTTGCTCAAAGAAAAACAACCCTGGGCCGATAAGGAATTTGTACAGGCTGAAGAACAATTTTTGTTGCAAGAAGCCTCGAAAGTAGCCGGGGTGGCCGAAGTTTCAAAAGCCGCTAATGCGTCGAAACCAGTGTTGGAAAATGAAAAAGACGGACGCAGACTTATAAAAGGAAACGGTTTTGAACTTGCTTTCGATATGAGCACTGGTACAATTTACAGTTTAAAATACGGAAACGATAACATTATTACCGCTGGAAATGGTCCGAAACTGAATGCTTTGCGTGCGTTTGTAAACAACGACAACTGGTTCTACAGCCAATGGTTCGAACGCGGATTACACAATTTGCAACACCGAGCCGTATCGTCAAACTTCGTAACGCAACCCGACGGAACTGTGGTGGCATCGTTTACTGTGGTTTCGCAGGCACCAAACGGAGCACGCATTCATGGCGGAACAAGTTCAGGTAAAAATACAATTGAAGAACTCAAAGACAGACCATTTGGCGAAGGAGATTTCAAATTCACCACCAACCAAATCTGGACAATTTATCCCGATGGTTCAGTAGAACTACAGGCTGGCATTTCGTCGAATCAGGAAGGTCTTATTCTGCCACGTTTGGGCTATGTAATGAAAGTCCCCGGAAAACTCGAAAACTTCAGCTATTATGGCCGCGGACCAATCGACAACTATGCCGACCGTAAATCGGGTCAGTTTATCGAATTGCACCGCAATAAAGTGAAAAACGAATTTGTGAACTTCCCGAAACCGCAGGACATGGCCAATCACGAAGATGTACGTTGGTGCGCACTTACCGACAACAGTTCGAACGGAGCTGTGTTTGTAGCTGCAAACCGTATGTCGGTCACTGCACTTCAATACTCTGCACTCGACTTAATTCTGGCTTCACACCCACATCAATTACCAGCAGCAACCGACACTTATCTGCATCTCGATGCGGCAGTAACAGGCCTTGGTGGTAACAGTTGCGGACAGGGTGGCCCGCTCGAACACGACAGAGTAAAAGCTGTGCAACACGACTTTGGCTTTATCATTCGCCCCGCAGGTAAAAACCTGGCCGAAACAGCCACGGTAAAACCATCAGGCGAAATGCCTATCAGCATTTCGCGAAGTAAAAACGGTGAATTGAAAATAAGCTCGGGTAAAAAAGATGCAGTCATTCTTTACAGCCTGAATAATGGCAAAGCACAAGAATACAAATCAGAACTCCAGCTTCGCAATGGTGGAAATGTGACAGCCTGGTACAAACATAACACTCAGCTGAAAGCAAGTATGACTTTCGAAAAAATTGAAAACATACAAACGAGTGTGATTTTTGCCAGCAGTCAGGAAGCCGGCGAAGGAGATGCCTCACACCTGACTGATGGCAATGTAAATTCCATTTGGCATACCATGTATTCGGTAACTGTGGCAAAACACCCACATTGGGTGGATATGGATGCCGGTGAAGTAAAGAACATCAAAGGCTTCACTTATCTTCCACGTCAGGATGGCGCAAATGGCAATGTAAAGGATTATACTATTCACATCAGCATGGATGGCAAAGAATGGGGCGAACCTGTACACAAAGGCACTTTTGCGCGTAACCAGAGCGAAAAGAAAGTAACGTTCAGCAAATCTGTTCGCGGTCGCTATATTCGTTTTACCGCGCTCAGCGAGCAAAGCGGAAACGACTTTGCTTCTGGTGCTGAAATCACCATTCAGGCCGAGTAAAGCCACAAATAATTTCTTCAACAAACTCCGTATTGTCATTGTGATAATACGGAGTTTGTATTTTACAAATGCTCAAAAAAACTGTATTCAACGATATTTCAGTGTAAATATCTTAAAATCATAAACTTTTTCGGAGAACTGCGGTTTAAACATCATAATAATAAAACATTAAAAACATGCAACCCGAAATACAACAATATCCTTTTGGCGCACGCCCCGATGTAACGCGTCCGAACCCTGAATTTCTGACATTTATGGGCGAAGATGGCATTCGTAAACTTGTAAACCGCCATTACAACTTAATGTCTGAAAGTAGTATTGCACATCTTTTCCCCACAGATAAAGCTGAGTTTGAAGCAGCCAAAAAACGTTCAGCAGATTTCTTTATACAAATTTGTGGCGGACCCGATTATTTTAATCAGAATCGTGGAAAACCCGCACTTATTCGCCGTCATGCTCCCTTTGCTATCGATGCTGCCGGCCGTCAGGTATGGCTTGAGTGTTATCATCAGGCATTGCTCGAATTCGACATACCCAAACATTTATTCAACTCGTTTTGGAATTACATTCAGGTTTTCTCTGCATGGATGATAAACTCCAAAAAAGCGGAAGAATAAATTATCATCCACATTTTAACTTCACAAACTGTATACATGTTTGCACCTTCGCCAATTTTTGATTAGATTTGTGGTTTTTCCGAAACAAACAAATTGGGTCAGATATAGCATATAACTACAGCCTTTAAAAGAGGGTTGAGTGAAGAATGACCTTTAAAATAAGAATTAAATATGAAACATTTCCCACCTTCAGAGTTGATTATCAACAGCGATGGAAGCATTTTCCATTTACATTTAAAACCGGAACAACTTGCTGACAATGTAATACTGGTAGGCGACCCCGGCCGTGTGGCGCTGGTGGCATCCTATTTCGACAGTCAGGAATTCTCAGTTTCAAGCCGCGAATTCAACACCATCACCGGAAGCTATAAGGGCAAACGCATTTCTGTGATTTCTACCGGAATTGGCACCGATAATATCGACATAGTTGTAAACGAATTGGATGCGTTAGCCAATATCGATTTTGAAACGCGCACCGAGAAAAAAGAATTCCGTCAACTGAATATTGTGCGCATTGGAACTTCGGGAGGTATGCAACCCGACATCCCATTGGGCAGTTTTCTGATTTCAGAAAAATCAATCGGATTCGATGGCATGCTGAATTTCTACGCCGGCCGCGACTCGGTAAGCGATCTGGAATTTGAAGCAGCCATGTGCAAACATCTGAACTGGAATCCACAACTCGCAGCTCCTTACGTGGTGAATGCCAACTCAGAATTGGTTGAACGCATCGGACGCGACGATATGCTGCGCGGCGTGACCATTTCAGCAAATGGATTTTACGGTCCACAGGGACGCGTATTGCGCATCGACCTTGCCGACATGCAACTGAACGACAAAATTGAATCGTTCCGCTTTGGAAAACATAAAATTACGAATTACGAAATGGAAGGTTCGGCCATTGCAGGTCTCGCACTACTCATGGGTCACAAAGCCATGACTGTGTGCTGTATTATTGCCAATCGCCGTGTAGAAGCTGCAAATACCGACTATAAACCATATATTGAAAAACTGACACAGATAGTGCTGGAAAGAATTTAAGACGAATGATTACTGATAAAAAAAGCTATCATGAATATCTGAAAGCCGATTTAAAAGCCTATGGCTTTGTAAAAATGACTCCATATATCTACTTCAGAGTTGATTGTTTGCGCTATTTACGTCGTTTAAGGAAAATTGAATATATATATAACACAAAACACAGCAATACACTTTATAAAATTTTCCTTACTTATCTGGAATTTACAAATCACCGTTTGTCATTAAAAATCGGCTTAACTGTACCCAAAAATGTATTTGACGAAGGTCTTTGCATTGTTCATCATGGCACTATAGTAGTTAGCAATTTAGCTCGCGTTGGAAAAAATTGTCGTATACATCCATCTACATGTATTGGTGAATACAATGGAGCACCGGTGATTGGAAATAATGTGTATATTGGTCCCGGTGCAAAAATATTCGGACAAATACATATTGGTAACAATGTGGCTATTGGAGCAAATGCAGTGGTCAACAAAGATATTCCCGACAATGTGACAATTGGTGGAATTCCTGCTAAAATCATTTCGTACAAATCATCTATTGAATGTAATCTGTATCCTGAAAACTTCATTACAAAAGAAAAATGAAAACAACCATTAGTGCAATATCCACGGCTCCGGGAATTGGCGGAATAGCTGTCATCAGAGTTTCAGGCCCTGAGACTTTCGCAGTTTGCGAAAAGGTATTCTTTCCTGCAAACAAAAATGCAATAATTTCAGAAGCAAAGAGTCATACCCTTTTGCTTGGTGAGTTACGCGACAATGAAGAGTCCATCGACGAGGTGGTTTTGAGCATTTTCCGGAATCCGCATTCATTTACCGGTGAGGATGTAGCCGAAATTTCGTGTCATGGTTCAGTGTATATTCAGCAACGGATTTTGCAACTTCTATTAGCTAATGGCTGCACACTTGCCCGTCCGGGTGAGTTTACACAACGAGCCTTTCTGAATGGTAAAATGGACCTTTCGCAAGCAGAAGCTGTGGCGGATCTGATTGCTTCCGGCTCTGCTGCTTCACATCGAATGGCTATGAGTCAGATGCGTGGCGGATTCTCGAACGAATTAAAAAAACTTCGCACACAACTCATCGATTTTGTGTCGCTCGTTGAACTTGAACTCGACTTCTCGGAAGAAGATGTGGAATTTGCCGACCGCACTCATTTGAAAATGCTGGTAACTGAAATTGAAAAGGTCATTAGCAGGCTCTCAGGTTCGTTCAGAGTGGGAAATGCCATCAAAACAGGCATTCCAGTGGCGCTTGTGGGCGAAACAAATGTAGGAAAATCCACATTACTCAATGTGTTACTTAACGAAGAAAAAGCCATAGTTTCGGACATTCACGGTACTACGCGCGATGTGATTGAGGATTCCATGAATATTGGCGGCGTCACCTTTCGCTTTATCGACACAGCTGGAATTCGCGATACCCGCGACAAGATTGAAAGCATGGGTATTGAACGTACTTACCAGAAAATCGAACAGGCTTCCATTGTTTTGTGGATTCTCGATTGTACGCAACTTAGCGAACACATAGAGTGGCTCACCGACCGCATTGAAAAGAAAGCGGCCGGAAAAAAAATTATTCTTGTTTTCAATAAAATTGATAAAATTCAGGAAGAAGAACGCGATGTATTGAATCATCTTTTCGATCAGTTTAAAGGCGACAGGATTTACATATCTGCCAAAAACCGCATTAATACCAAAGAACTTGAGA
The DNA here is from genome assembly GCA_016937795.1 of Paludibacteraceae bacterium. Lineage (GTDB taxonomy): Bacteria > Bacteroidota > Bacteroidia > Bacteroidales > Paludibacteraceae > Paludibacter. The sequence goes on along the minus strand of JAFGVV010000027.1, from coordinate 123,012 downwards.
ATGCGCTTTTAAATGCAGCACAACTTCCCGACATTCAACCCGATGATGTGGTGGTAAATAATGTGCGTCATTACGAAGCACTCGAAAATGCATTAGAATCCATTCAACGTGTTCAGGAAGGTCTCGACAACGGACTTTCGGGCGATTTTCTTTCGCAGGACATTCGCGAGTGTCTCCATTTTCTGGGGGAAATTACCGGACAAATATCTAACGACGAGATTCTTGGAAATATCTTTGGAAAATTTTGCATTGGGAAATAAAAACATCGCTTCCTCAACAAACAACAAGCCCTGATTATTAAGCAAATAATCAGGGCTTGTTGTTACATTTTTCATTTACTTCTGTAAAATATCCACACATTTTATTAAGCTTTCTTCCCAATGTGGAATTTCAATATGATAAGTCGATTTTATCTTCGACTTATTCAGCACGCTGTAGTGCGGACGCGCAGCGGCTGTGGGATAATCTTTTGTTTCGATAGGACTGACTTTGGACTTAACTCCCGCCAGTTGATGAATTTTCTTTGCAAAATCGTACCAACTGCATACGCCTTCGTTTGAAAAATGATAAACTCCTGAAACAAAAACTTCGGTATTCAATATCTGCAAAATTGCATTCGCCAGATCGGCTGCATAAGTAGGCGTTCCAACCTGATCGAAAATCACATTCAGGCTTTCGCGCTCCTGACCAAGGCGTATCATTGTTTTTACAAAATTATTCCCAAAAGCAGAATACAGCCACGAAGTACGAATCACCGCCACTTGTTCACAGTATTTCAAGGCCAGCTCCTCGCCTGCCAGCTTCGATTCCCCGTACACACTCACGGGACAAACCCTATCGGTTTCAACATAAGGAGTGTGTTGTGTGCCGTCGAACACATAATCGGTTGACACATGAATCAGCTTCAAGCCATTACATTGAGCTATCTGAGCAAGATTTTGAACCGCATCGCGATTGATTTTATAGCACAAATCGTCGTCGGTTTCAGCCTTATCTACTGCTGTATAAGCGGCACAATTTACAATCGCTTCGAAACCTGCATTCTTCACAAATTGCTCTATTGCAGTCAGATTACATATATCCAGTTCATCCACATCCGTAAATACAAGCTCAAACTGCGAAAAAACTTTTGCAGCAATTTGCAACTCATTCCCTAATTGCCCATTACTTCCTGTGACTAATATTTTTTTCATTGGAGTAATTTTCAAAAATTCTTTTCAGCATCGGCGAAAAGTGGATGTTTCATGTCTTTATCCGAAATAATTTCCTTACCGGCAGGAATTTTCCAATCGATGGCAAGCGCCGGATCGTTGAACATAATACCACGCTCAAGCGCTGGATTGTAAAAATCGTCGCATTTGTACGAGAAAACCGCAGTTTCGCTTAACACCGAAAAACCATGTGCAAAACCCTGTGGAATGAGAAACTGCGTATGATTCTCTTCGGTAAGTTCCACTCCGTACCACTGTCCGAAAGCGGGCGAGTTTTTACGCAAATCCACAGCCACATCCCACACAGCGCCCTGAATCACCGAAACAAGTTTCGATTGGCTATGCGGATTCAACTGATAATGGAGTCCGCGAATAACACCATAACCCGATTTCGATAGATTATCCTGACAAAAACGGATGTCAATGCCAGCGTCGCGATATAGCTTTTCGTTGTACGATTCAAAAAAGAAGCCACGTGCATCGGCAAACACACGGGGCTGAATCACTAAAAGACCTTCTATGTTGGTTTTTATAATTTCCATCAACAATAATTATTCGTTTCGGACAACCCGAACAAGTTTCCTTATGTAAATAATCCCAAAGGATTAAATATTTATATGATTAAATATTTTCTTTCGCAATTTTAAAAAGATATTCACCGTAATGATTTTTCTTCAAAGGTTCCGCCAGTTGCAACAGCTTTTCTTTGTCAATATAACCGTATCGATAGGCAATCTCCTCGAGACAAGCCACTTTCAAGCCCTGACGATTTTCGATAGTAGCAATAAAATTCGAAGCTTCGAGCAAACTGTCGTGTGTACCTGTATCGAGCCATGCCATGCCGCGTCCCATCATTTTGAGACTCAGGCGGCCTTCTTCGAGATAAAGACGGTTGAGATCAGTAATTTCGAGCTCACCACGCTTCGACGGTTTCAATCCTTTGGCTTTCGCAACCACATCGTTGCTGTAGAAATAAAGTCCGGTGACTGCATAATTCGACTTTGGCTCGGTAGGTTTTTCTTCGATACTGAGCACTTTTCCGTTTTTATCAAATTCGGCCACACCATAACGCTCAGGGTCGTTTACATAATATCCAAACACAGTTGCACCGTCTTCGAGTTGTGCAGCTTCGCGCAGCGTACGGGAGAAATCGAAACCATAAAAAATATTGTCACCCAAAATCATACAAACACTATCGTTGCCAATAAATTCTTCACCAATAATAAATGCCTGAGCAAGGCCGTCGGGCGAAGGCTGAATGGCGTATTCGAGGGTAAGGCCGAGATCGTCGCCGTTCCCCAAAAGGTTTTGATACAAATGAATATCGTGAGGAGTAGAAATAATCAATATTTCGCGAATTCCTGCCAACATTAGCACCGACAAGGGATAATAAATCATCGGTTTATCGTACACAGGGATAATTTGTTTCGATATACTTTTGGTAATGGGATACAAACGGGTTCCCGAACCTCCGGCAAGTATTATTCCTTTCATTTATTTTGGATTTTAAAGGTGAATAAATTTTTCGTTTATAGTTTTCAAAAGTAGTACTTTTTTTACTGAAAGAAAAATTTATGTAGTGCCAATTTTTACAGAACTAATCCTCAAGATCGAGTTCGCCATTGCGCCATGCCTGGAAATTACGGGCAAGAAGCACCAAAAATTTACTAATTTCTGTCTGGGTTTGAAGCGTTTCCGAACTAATTTCCTGTTTTTTCATTCGCAGCATCATTATGCCATACATAAAATTAAAACAAAGTTCGATATCGCTTATACCCGGCTCTGCTTTCGTACGTAACTGATTCACAAATGAAAGCACATGAAAAAACTTGGCATTATAAGCAGGCACCTCCCCCGTCTTCATAATTTGCGTATGAAAGTCATCGAGTTCGATGATAATATTTTTATTCAGTTGCAAATGACCTTTTTCCTGTACATTTTCCATGCGCATCATGTCAATCAGACTCTCGTACCATTCGTAAATTTCTTTTCGTTCCGTTTCTGATTTTACCGGAAATTTACTCACCACATTTACATTCAGCACATCCATATCCAATCCGCAGGCGCGAATCAAATCTTCAATCTGCCACATATAAAGCAGATACTCACAAATATTTTCCTTTTTCAGTTTTCGGGCTATCTGCATAAAAATCTTATTGATTTACTTAAGTTACTTCATCGAAATTCCAATCGCCATCCTCATCCATAAAAACCGGTTCAAAAAGGTCATCCAAATCGCGACGTTCTTTTTTGGTGGGGCGTCCGGTTCCACGGTCGCGACCCGATTTAGCAGATATTCGTGCCAGTTCAATCAATTCAAGTTGATCGGGCGTAGTTACATCGGCCATAAATCCCTGTACAAGTTTGGCATTCATCCTATTTTCGCTCAGAGCAAGTACTTTAAACGAAAAAAGCACCGGATTGCGACGAATGGAAATCACATCACCCACTTTCACATTACGCGAAGGCTTTACCTGTATGCCCTGAACAAGCACTTTTCCCTTTTTACAAGCTTCGGAAGCCAGCGATCGTGTTTTAAACAAACGCACAGCCCACAACCATTTATCTATTCGTACTTCTGTTTTCATATTATATAGTATGCTTTTGGCAAATTAGGCGCGCATTACTTTCCGTTGAACTGCGTCATAGTGAGTTGCATGCCGGCTAAGCAAAAACTTTTTATAATCTCCACACAACGTTCAGCACGCTCAGGTATTGCAGCCAACTGCTCCTCAGTCCATTTTCCGAGCACATATTCAATCTGGCGTCCTTTGGAAAAATCGCTGCCAATCCCAAATCGCAAACGTGCATAATTGCTATGGCCAAGTATATCCTGTATATTCTTCAAACCGTTGTGCCCTGCGTCAGAACCCTTGGGTTTAAGCCTTAGCGTCCCAAATGGCAATGCCAGATCGTCCACCACAACCAACACGTTCTCAATCGATATATTTTCCTTTTGCATCCAGTAGCGAAGTGCATTACCACTCAGATTCATAAAAGTTGAGGGCTTAAGCAATATCAGCGTTCGTCCTTTCATCTTTACTTCACAAGTCGCTCCATAACGGTTCTCGGCAAAAAAAACATTGGACGCCTTAGCAAAAGCGTCCAATATTGTAAAACCTATGTTGTGGCGGGTATCATTGTATTCATTGCCGATGTTACCCAGTCCGACAATTAAGTACTTCATCCGAAATTATTTTTTGGCAGCAGCAGCGGCAGCAGCTCCACGAGCAGCTCTTGTCAGTTTAACCTGAGCAACTACAGCGTTTTTAGCATTCAGAATTTCAAGATTATCGGCCGACACATTACCTACCTGAATTGATTTACCCAAACCGAGTGAAGTTACATCAATCACAATTCTTTCAGGAATATTGGTATAAAGACCTTTTACTCTCAGTTTACGCATTTCCAGAGCCAGTTTACCCCCGGCTTTAACACCTTCGGCAAGACCTTCGAGTTTAACAGGAATTTCAACCACTACCGGTTTAGTTTCTGTCACTTCGAGGAAGTCGATGTGTAATACTTTATCAGTTACAGGGTGAAACTGAAGCGCTTTCATCACTGCGTTACATTTTTTACCGTTTACATCCAGTTTCACCACAAATACATCGGGTGAATAAACTAGTTTGCGAAGATCACTCGAAGTGCTTGTAAAATGAACGTTTTCAGCACCACCATACAATACACATGGTACACTTTCGCCTATGCGTGCTGCTTTCGACGATTTTTTTCCAAGGTCAGCTCTCACTTCACCTTTCAATTCAAATGTTTTCATTTGTTCTTAAAATAAATTTGTGTTACTCAAAATTTAAGCGTTTCGTTATTAAGTGATTAGTCGCTTAATTTCCCATCACACTTTCTTTTACAAAAAAGTGCGACAAAAATACTCATTTTTCTACTATTATACAATAGCTGACAATCAATTATTAGAGGATTAGTATCAGCCTTCACTGAGCCATGGAAATTCACAACAATATATATAGTAACATCCATACATATCAGAATTACATACAATTTCATAATAATTTGAGTTACAGCATGCATAATTAAAAAAATTGTATTATATTTGCGCGCTCAAAAAGCGAAACAAAAAGCATATTCACACTTTAAATTAAGGAGGAAACAAGCAATAGCTAAACAATTAGTCATCAGACCTCGAAGGGGCCACGAAAAAGAAATGCCCAACCGCATTAACGAAAAAATCAGAGGTCTTAAAGAAGTACGTTTGGTAGGAGACAACGTTGAGCAGGGCGTTTATTCGTTCGAAGAAGCCATGCGCATTGCCGATCAACTTGAATTAGATTTGGTTGAAATATCGCCAAATGCTGCACCCCCAGTATGCAAAATCGTTGATTATCAGAAATTCTTGTATCAACAAAAGAAACGGGAAAAAGAACAAAAGGCAAAAGCATCCAAAGTAATATTAAAAGAAATACGTTTTGGACCGCAAACCGACGATCACGATTACAACTTTAAGCTAAAGCATGCCATAGAGTTTCTTAAGGAGGGCTGCAAAGTAAAAGCTTTTGTGTTTTTCAAAGGTCGTTCAATTTTATTCAAAGAACAGGGCGAAATGCTTCTTGCACGTTTTGCAAACGATTTAGAAGACTATGCAAAAGTAGATCAACTTCCGGTTCTTGAAGGAAAACGTATGATCATAATGTTCTCGCCTAAAAAAACAAGCAAATAAATTTGCATCAGAAACACGGAATTTTTATAAATTAAATAAATAGTAAAATGCCAAAAATGAAAACTAACTCCGGTGCCAAAAAGAGGTTCACCCTTACCGGATCAGGAAAGATTAAAAGAAAACATGCGTTCAAAAGACACATTTTGACAAAAAAAACAACAAAACAGAAACGTAATCTTACACACGATGCATTGGTTGCAAGTGTAGATGAGAAAAACGTAAAAAACATGCTTTGTGCAAGATAATTGTCATCTTTCAACTTTTTATCACATTTTTTCTTAGTCTAAAAAATCAGAGTGCTTTAGCTTTAAGACTGCTCCAAAAGTAGCGCTAACATTCACAAATCATTTTTAATTATGCCAAGATCAGTAAATCACGTTGCTTCACGTAAAAGAAGAAAAAGAATTTTAAGCCTTACAAGAGGTTATTTTGGTGGCCGTCGTAATGTATGGACAGTAGCCAAAAACACATGGGAAAAAGGTTTGCAATATGCTTACCGCGACCGCAAAACCAAAAAACGCAACTTCCGCGCATTGTGGATTCAGCGCATCAATGCAGCTGCACGCCTCGAAGGCATGTCATATTCGAAACTAATGGGTGCTTTGCACAAAGCCGGTATCGAAATGAACCGTAAAGTTCTTGCCGATTTAGCAATGAATCATCCCGAAGCTTTTAAAGCTATCGTATTGAAAGCTAAAAACGCATAACTAACGATCACAAAATCTCTGACTTGTTTTTAAAACACAAGCATACAACGACAAAAAAGAAGCAATCACTAAAATGATTGCTTCTTTTTTTTGTCATTAAAATCTAAAAAAACGGATAAAAATTACATTTAGTAGCTTTATCCGTTTTCAATATTTACTTTAGTACTTACAACTCCCAAGCCAAAGCACTCGCTCCCAATACAGCAGCATCGGCTTCTTTCAGTTCGGAGAATAAAAGTTTAATTTTAGCTTTCCACAACGGAAGAAGATTTAGTTCCATATTTTCGCGTATCGGATTCATAATCAAATCGCCGGCTTTGGAGAGCCCACCAAAAAGCACAATAGCTTCGGGAGCACTAAATGCCACAAAATCGGCTAAACTTTGTCCAAGAATTTTACCTGTGAAAGCAAAAATATCTTTTGCAATAGCATCGCCTTCCATAGCAGCTTCAAACACATCCTTTGATGTAATACTTTCCACCGGAATATTACGCAAAAGACTATCCTGTGTGCTCGAGGCAAGCATTTCGCGAGCAGAGCGTGCTACACCCGTAGCCGAACAATAAGTCTCGAGACAGCCTTTTTTACCACAACCACATAAACGTCCGTTGTCGCGGATAGCAGTAGTATGTCCAAGCTCACCGGCAAAACCATCGTGACCGTACACTAATTTACCATCAATCACAATGCCACTTCCCACACCGGTGCCAAGCGTAATCATAATAAAGTTTTTCATGCCACGTGCAGCTCCGTAAGTCATTTCGCCAACAGCGGCTGCATTGGCATCGTTGGTAAGAACCGCAGGAACACCGAACTTCTCCGCCATTAGTTTTGCAAAAGGTACAACACCTTTCCAGGGTAGATTTGGAGCAAACTCAATGTTTCCTGTATAAAAATTACCATTAGGAGCACCAATTCCAATTCCTTTAAATTTTTCGACACCACCGGCAGCGTCTATCAGTTTTATCATCTCTTCGTACAAATCCTGAATATACAAATTCACATCAGTATGGGTACCGGTTTTAATTGCACTCTTCGAGATTACACTTCCACGGGCATCAACCACACCAAAAACGGTATTGGTTCCACCCATATCCATGCCTATTACATAAGGCTTTTCCATAATTCAATTTATTTTTCTGGTTTCAGCTTTTGTGTTTCATGCTCACAGAACACGAAACACAAAACGCGAAACAATTAATAATTTTTATTCTACAGGAATGTCTTTGTTGACATTTTTACTACCAATCAGTGCATAATAAAGCAAGTACACAAGACAAGCTACAATTACAAAATAGCTGATCTGATAATTAGTGATATCTGCAATCCAGTTTTGGAAAAGCGGTAAAATTCCACCACCCACAACCATCATCATAAAGATACCGGATGCCTGTGCAGTGTATTTTCCCAGACCTTCTACTGCAAGATTAAAGATTCCACCCCACATAATCGAAGTACACAAACCGGTAAGCACAAGCAAAAGCGCACTTATCGGCACCTGCACGGCACTAAACGACGATCCTGTAAACACAGGCATTGAGGTAGTAATGGTTTTAGGAAGTAAAATAGCACCTAACACCAACACAATTCCCAATGCAGACACTGCAGTCATCATGGCTTTACTCGACACTTTTCCACCGATAACACTCCCCAGGAAACGTCCGATAAGCATCAAGAACCAATAAGTTCCGGCCACAAAACCTGCAATTGCAGCAGCAGTCTCGGGATTTAGTCCGGCACCTTTATCCGAAATATCAGCTAGGTAAAAATTCAAAGTTCCGGGTATTCCAATTTCCACACCTACATAAATAAAAATGGCAATTGCTCCTAATACAAAGTGACGGAAATTCCATGGACTGTGCTCAAAAACAATTTTCGAACCAGAAGTTTGGGTTTTATGAGGATCAGCAATAGGCACAAAAAGCAAAATCAAGAAAGCAGCGGCAAAAACAGCCAAAGCAATGAAAAGTACAGGATTGATATTGGCCATTGTAATTTCACCAGACATAACACGCTCTTTTGTTACGTTTCCAATGAGCGCACCTACAAACATAGGTGTCAGTGTAGCCGAAAGCGAGTTAAAAGTGCCACCGGTTTGAATAAGCTGGTTTCCCTTATTTCCTCCTCCACCAAGCAGGTTAAGCATAGGGTTCACAACCGTATTGAGCATACATACAGAAAAACCTGCAATAAATGCGCCCAAAAGGTACACAAAGAAATTAGCAGGCAATGTAAATAGCTCTGAACCAACAAGCACAACTCCAGAAAGATACTGTATAAGTACACCCAAAAATCCAACTGCAATGGCTACAAGTGCAGTTTTTTTGTATCCGATTCTTGTGAGAAGTTTACCCGCCGGTATACCCATAAAGAGATAAGCAAGGAAATTCATCATGTTTCCTAGCATACCCAGGAAGTTTGATCCTTCGAATTCAGGTTGATTTTTCCAAATCACACCTATAGGCGCTGCAAGATTTGTTACAAACGAAATCATTGCAAAAAGAAAAATCATAGTGACTATGGCCACTACATTTCCGTTTTGTTTTTGTGTTGTCATTTTACTCAAGTAATTAATTTAGTTTTTGTATTATATAATTTAGTTTCTCTTCCTATAAATTTGACCAACAAAAGTAGCATTTTTTTTTGCAAATTAATTAACTCGCTCAATCAAAAAAGGCCATCAAAAAATGTTATAGAACATAAAACTCATAAAACGAACTTGTTTTCGTATATAAATTCTTTTTTATCACAGATTCCGAAATAAAAATTCACTCATACGGGTATATAAGTGGCGACGGGTATTTTTGCCCAAAATGCTATGATTCTTATCAGTATATATTTGCATATCAAACTGCTTTCCTTCTTCTACGAGTTTTGCTGCATACAACAGGCTATTCTGATAATGCACATTATCATCAGCAGTACCATGAATCAAAAGCAGACGACCCTGAAGTTTCGATGCCATTTCGATAGCCGAAGTTTTCTTGTATCCATCAAAATTTTCCTGCGGACGACGCATAAAACGCTCGGTGTAAGCTGTATTATAAAGACGCCAATCGGTAACGGGTGCCACAGAAATACCAGCCTTGAATATTTTTTCGCCTGTACTCATCGACCAGAGTGTCATGGAGCCACCATAACTCCAACCCCAAATGCCTATACGGTTTTTATCGACATATGCCTGACGACCAAGATATTTAGCGGTTTCAACCTGATCACGTGCCTCGAGGATTCCCATTTGCATATATGTACTCTTTCTGAATTCAGCACCCCGCGCTCCGGTACCACGACCATCCACACAAACCACAAGGTAACCCTGCGAAGCTAAATAATACTCCCAACCTATGCTCCACTGATTGAGCGCCTGCTGCGAATCGGGACCGCTGTACTGAACCTGCAAAACCGGATATTTTTGAGTTGGATCAAAATTCGCAGGTTTAAGCATCCAACCATGTAGTTTTACATTTTCGGAGGTATTGAAGGTAAAAAAATCTTTTGCAGGCATTTTCAATTCGGCCCATTTTCTGGCAAGTTCGTTGTTCGACTCAATTTCACTAATTTGCTTACCGCCCCGATCACACACTACAACTTTATGCGGACTTGTAACCGACGATGAGCTATGTACAAAGTATTTAAATTTGTGGCTAAATGCAGCATTATGAATACCCGGTCCATTACTCAATTGTGTTTTACGCCCTTTGGCATCTATCATAAATACATCGCGTTGCGTTGGCGACATCTCGGACGATTGATAAAATACAACATTCTTATTAAAGTCAATACCGTAAAAATCAGTCACATCCCACTGTCCTTTAGTAATCTGCCTGAGCGGATTACCATTTATCCGATATTGCCAGATATGACGATAACCATCATTTTCGGTTAGTGCATAAAACGACTTATTATCGGGCGAGAACTGTAGATACTTCAGATTTCCATAGTCCACATAACACTTATCTTCCTGACGAAGAACAAGTTTTGTAACAGTCGATTTAGGATTTGCCGATAACATATCGAGGCGGTTTTGATTTCGGTTGAGTACAAAAATCATCAATTCATCAACATTATTCGACCACATGAGTTTTGGCACATAAAAATCATCGTCAACCCCTGTGAGTTTCATAAAGCGTGTTGTTTTATTGAAATCGTCATAGACGCACACAGTAGCTTTTGAATTCACCTCGCCGGCTTTTGGGTATTTAAATTTCATTTCGCGGGGATACAGAAGTATTTGGTCAGAAATAGCATTTTTGCTGAAAGTCTGAAATGAAAATTCGGGTATAGCTGTTTCGTCGAGCTTTAAAAAAGCCAGTAATTTGCTATCGGGGCTCCAGTCGAACAAGCGTGTGGCTTCAAATTCCTCTTCGTACACCCAATCGGGTAGTCCATTTATAATTTTACCATACTCACCATCCTTTGTGATGGCAATTTCAGTATTAAAATCGAGTTTTTTTATGTGCAGATTATTTCCCATTGCAAAAGCTATATAGCGACTGTCGGGCGAAAAAAGCGGAGCTTCTTGTTGAACACTTTGTTCGCTCAAAGTAACAATCTCGTTCCGCTTAAGATCGACCACATAATAATCGGCAGTAAAAGTACGGCGATAACGATATTTCACATTTGTATAAATGAGCATTTTTGCTTCGTCTGGGCTAAATTCATAACCCGAAAAACTCTTTAAACTATTGTTCTTCAGGCGATGTAGACTCATAACTGTATCTACAAAAGCACCGGTTTTATAACTATACTTCACAATGGCAGTATTATTCACTTTCATTGTATAATATTCGCCGTCCTGCATCGAACGGGGTGTTTGTGGTAGCTGCGAGCGATACTTTCCATCAAGAATATCATAGAGCAGTTCGGCATTCGAATAAACAAATGCAAAAAATAAAACAAAAAGGATACTTAAACGTTTCATTAATAAACAGTATTATATTTAAAAAAGATAATTATCAACTATTTAAAGAGTAATAATGCTGGTGAGATACAGACTTATGCTTTTTAAAAACAAAATTCATACAAAAATAGTCCATTTTCCTGTTTTGAGTTCTGAATTTCAAAAGTTTTTATTCTATTAACAGACAATTCTCTATTAATAGAAAATGTTAAAGAGCTGTTTTCAAGTTCATTCAACAATATTACTTTCAGTATGGGAATAATAAAAGATTTCTTCTTCACTTCGAGTCGCAATGAGTTAACAGGATTATGCCTGAGCGGTGGTGGTGCATTGGGATTTGCACACATTGGTGTATTGCAATCACTTGAAGATCACAACATTCAACCCGATTACATTTCCGGCACCAGTATGGGAGCGATTATTGGAACTTTTTACGCTGCTGGTTATTCTCCTCAAGATATGCTTCAAATGATTAAAGAAGATAAGTTATACAAAATAACTAAACTGATGACTTTCAGACCCACTTTTCTAAAATCAGGTCTATCTAATCATCATATTTTAAAGCACTTAATACAAGAAATGATACCTCATAATAGTTTTGGCGAGTTGAAAAAGAAACTTCAGATATGCGTGGTGAATCTTACAAAAGCCGAATGGGAAATTGTTTCGGACGGCGAACTCGACAAATGGGTAGCTGCTTCGGCCAGCATTCCCGGGGTTTTCGAAGCCATAAATCATAATGATACTTTTTATGTGGATGGAGGACTATTAAATAATATGCCAGCTCAGGGACTCGAAGAATATTGCCAAACAATCATCGGCGTTGATGTCATTCCACACATTCCACCTGTAGCACTCGCAAAACCAATTGACACATTGGCCAGCTCGGTGCGTGCTATGCAACATCAGAATTCGCACGAAGGTCGTGATATTTGCCGCTTTCTGATTGAACCTAAAGCCATTGAGAAATATCATGAATTTAGTTTTGAAGCTTATCAGGATATTTATCAATATGGCTATAGCGCCACCACAAAATACATAGTCGAGAACCCTGAAATGTTGTATTTACGTAAATAAAGATACAGTATTTGAATGCCAGCAAACTACAATTGTATTGCCCTTCTTGCATATGGCATTTATTTTATTAGTTTTGTAAAATTTTAATCGTCTATACAACAATAATGTTATCTTATTTTCCACAAATTGCAGGAACAGCCATTAGTATTATCGTGGCAGGTGCTCTTCGAGTAGGTCTCAAACTACTCATAAACAAATATCTGAGAACACATCCGCATCCCGACATCAAGATTTCGCATGTTTCGAGGTTAGTGAATTTATTTATCAACACTTTGGCACTCATTGCAATACTGATCATATGGGGCGTGGACACAAAAAATGTTTTTGTGGCGCTCGGGTCAGTTTTTGCGGTTATAGGAGTGGCACTTTTTGCTCAATGGTCGATACTCAGCAATATCACAGCAGGAATAATTCTGTTTTTCTCAGCCCCATTTCGCATAGGCGATTATATCCGTATTCTCGACAAGGATATGCCTATTGAAGCTACTGTTGAAGACATCTATACCTTTTACACCCACTTACGTACAAAAGATGGAGGACTACACATTTTCCCTAACTCTTTGTTGTTACAAAAAGCCATTTCAGTAATTAACAAGGAAAATGACAACGAGTTATCTGAGGACACTATTGATTAAAACGCAATTTTTCCATCAACTACTAACAACAAAAAAGAGGATGCCTCACGGCATCCTCTTTTAAGATTCAACACTGAAGTTGAATATACACTAAACTATTTACAAACCTTTACTTAATTACTTTAGCATAAGAAGCAATTCCATTCTGTGAAATTCGCACCAGATACATTCCTTTTTGAAGACTTTCGCTTATCACCTCACGATTTGTTCCGGCATTCAGCATTTTTATTTGAGTTGAAACCAAAGCTCCCTGCAAATTAAACACATCAAATTTCACATTCGAGGCAGCCTCCAGATTGAACTCAGCTACTAAGTAACCATTCTGAATATATACTTTTGCAAACTGACTTCTAACCATCTTTACAGCGTTTGGCGACATTTCGTAAATTTCCCAGTTATCGACATAGCAAAGCATACCTGAACGTTGATAGTTGTTTACAAAAAGACCCTGAGCAGCAGTCATCACTTCGGCAGTTGTAAATTCGAATTCAAACGGCATCCACTCTCCCTCTGTATCAATTGAGTCTGTCACATCAGCTCTGTTCACATCATCTATTCCATATGCACCCACCTGAAATTTACCTCCGAAAGTACGAAGCATCAATTTTGTTTTATAGGTTGTAGCCGGAGAAATTTTATCTGTCAGAACCACATCAACCGAACCCTGACCGAGAATACGGGCCGAATGACTACCACAATATAATGAATCAGGATTACTTAGAATATCGACAAAGCTATTTCCACCCCAACCACCAAAATTGGCAGGATTATTCATAAAAATATCGGCATTGAGACTTACCTTATCGGTATAAAGCGGAGTAAAGCAGGTATTATTGGATGTTGTTAGTGTTTTTACCAGGATATTTACAATATTCTCTCCACTTGTCAGCGCAATAGTCCCATCAACAGCAGTAGTTCCATCCCAACTTATAGTAACCAGTTCGCCGGCATTTTCGGCAGGGAGTTCCGTTGGGCTTACTACAATACCTGCAGGAGCAGTAATTACGATATTATCGCCCAGATTTGAAGACACTACTGAGAAAATAGCTTCTTTGAACTCAGGATCGAAAGCCTGAGTAGCCACAGAGGTTTTCAGGATTGGATCGGGAGCAATGTAGAGTTCGTAATTATCCACATAAGCCTCTAAACCTGTACAAGCCCAGTTGTTGATATACATATTTGCACCTACAGTGACACCAGTAGTAAACATAAAATCTAGAGGTTTCCATTCCCCTTCCGTATCAATTTTGAACTCTACATTCGGACCTGCATCAACACCAAGTTGGAAAGTTCCACCAATTGTTTTGATCATTATACGACCTTTATAAGTAGTATTGGGTAGCAATATAGCAGAAATTCCACCCAAAATATCGAGCGAACCTGAACCTGTTGTTGTTCCGTTACCAATTTTTATACTGTTTGCTCCACAATACACATTTTCGGAATTATTGATCACATTCACAACTTCACGTGTTCCCCAACCACCAAAATCACTCATTCGGTTCATCCCCATTACATCAATAAGAATATTTTGAATATCGTCGTACATAGGCACAAAACAATTCACATCAGAAACCGTCATTACAGGAATTTCAATTACTGAAGAACCACTGCTAAGCACTACATTACCCTCGAGTGGCGATTCCATATTCCACATAATCACCACCTGTAAATCTGTGGCATCGGCAGGTAAACTCGTTTGAGGCTGACCATTAATATTAGTGATTGAAATTCCGGCAGGCGTACTAATAGAAATTGGCGCTGAAAGATTCGATGCTGTCACTTTAAATACTGCAGCCGGATAATTATCGTCGAGGGCGAAATTTGTAGCTGTAGTAGTAATCACAGCACTTTCTTCGGCACCCTGCTGAAAGAGATATAAAATCTCATCGGCCGTAAGCGCTTTGTCGTACAATGACACTTTGTGAAAACTTCCAACCCAGTTTGGGTCGGCCGACCAACCACCACGACCAATATAAGCAAGCGAATTACTAATATTTGCAATGGCATTTCCTTCGCCTAACACAGCTGTTGCAATCTGTAATCCGTCGATAAATAATGTAATATCAGTAGCCGTCACAGTATAAGCAAAATGGTGAAGCTTTCCATCATCGTACTCTGCCCCTGTAACACCAGTCCAGGCAGGCGCTTCGAGGCTTGCCATACTTACATTATCGCCACGGGCAATAGAAAGAAAAGTACAGTTTGCACCATTTCCATTTAATGTTTCACCAAAATATGTGAGCATTGACCACC
The DNA here is from genome assembly GCA_016937795.1 of Paludibacteraceae bacterium. Lineage (GTDB taxonomy): Bacteria > Bacteroidota > Bacteroidia > Bacteroidales > Paludibacteraceae > Paludibacter. The sequence continues at coordinate 107,536 of JAFGVV010000027.1, read as the reverse complement.
CGGAGTTAGCACCTTCCTGTGAAGTACACCACACTTCAGTCGTGATTTCAGGGTAAGCATTTATTCCGATTTCGGAAGCAGGCAATTCCACATAAGCATTAGTAGAAACAAATGCATTGTTGGCCACAGTGCCATTTCCTACAATAACACCCGCCACACCCGCCACATCATCAACCAATGAACCATTGTCAAAAGTCCAGCAATGTTTCAAATTTGAAGTACCAGGATCAACCTGAGCAAAAAACTGCATGCTTGCACCAAACAAAAAAGCAAAGCAAAGCAAAAAGTAATTTCGTTTCATATAAATATTAATTTAAGGGTAAATAATACATGTTTTTTCATTTGTTGCGACATAATCCGACATACCTGAGTCGGCCATATAATGACATTGCAAATATAAAAGAACAAGTGTAAGAATTACATTTAAGACAAGTAGTAAAAAGTGGACAATTCGATAATGTAGGAGGATATTTTTCTCCGACCTGAAATACGATTATTAATTTAACCCGTAGTGCATTTGGGTTGTAAGTGCTGTAGGACACTTTTTACTGAAAATACGTATGTTTCAGAACTTACAATTTTCATGTTTTTTCTTTCTGGAAATCAATTTAGGCTGATATTGCCAAAATTGTCTGACTTTAATAGAAAAATCGATATACATAAAAGCATTATTTAAATAAAACACGGTAAAAACAAATCCCAATATGCTCTACAGGCTTTCTAAACCAAATGCACTACGGGTTAATTTACTTTTTATTGAAGCATTCTCATTTATTTCTGTAACTTTGTGCAGAGAAAAAAAATAGTTAAACCCTCTACACAAAGTATTATGAAAAAATACATCTACATGGCCGTGCTGACCGTTAGTCTCAGCTCGTGTGCAGAATTACTCAAACTTGCACAAGAAGTTAAATTACCTACAGGTACAACTCAGCTTCCCGTAAGCAATACCGAAAACATTGCAGGACTAAAAAGTTCACTTGAAGTGGGAATAGAAAAAGCTGTAAGTTTTTTATCCATCGAAAATGCATTTTATAGCAATGAAGCACTGAAAATACTTTTACCTACTGAGGCTAACCAGGTTATTGAGAACATTAAACTCATTCCCGGAGGGCAGGACCTTGTAAACAAGGCAATACTTTCGCTCAACCGCTCGGCCGAAGATGCTGTAAAAGAGGCGACTCCGATTTTCAAAAATGCCATACGGAATATGAGCATTGCCGATGCAGGAAAAATTCTTTTTGGGCCCGACACGGCAGCTACTGCATTTCTATGCCAGGCAACCTATCAGGAACTAAAAACTGCCTTCGCACCAAAAGTGCGTGCCTCGCTCGACAAACCTTTGGTGGCAGGTGTATCGACAAGCGAAACATGGAATACACTGACCAATGCTTACAACAAAGTAGCCAACACAATGGTGGCCAAAATAGCCGGACTGAAACCTGTAAATATTAATTTGGAAGAATATGCCACGCAAAAAGCACTTGACGCTCTGTTTGTAAAAGTGGCTGAAGAAGAAAAAGCCATCCGCACCGACCCTGTGGCGCGTGTGAATGAGATTTTAAAGCGTGTTTTCGGACAGTTGGATAAAAAATAAATGTAGTTTCGCTGCAAATTTACAATGCAGAAAAAGCCTCGGGAGAAATTCTTTCGAGGCGAATTTGTTTTTGACCCGTATCGAGCGTAATGGAACGATTACTTCGGGATATAAATTTCACATACTTTTTATTCACAATATACTGACGACCCACTCTGAGAAAACTACTGACAGGCAACAACGATTTCAATCCAATCAGATTTTCCCTTACCACAACCGGATTTGTCCCTGAACAGAAATAAGCTATCGAATTTCTTTTAGCCGACTCAAAATACAGAATATCATCGGCGCAAAACAACATATCACCCTGAGCAGTAAAAAGTTTCAATCTATCTTCCGGCTCATCACGTGTATCAACCGATTTCTTCTCTTCGAAACATTTTTTGATTGCACAATCAAGTTCTATAGGGTCAACAGGTTTATCGATATAGTCCACTGCATTCAGGCGTATGGCTTTTTGTATATAATCGGCCACTTTATAGGCCGAAACAAACAACACCGGCACACAGGGAAAACTTTTTCGTATTTCAGCAAGCAATTCAAGTCCCGACATGCCAGGCATTTCCACATCGAGCATAATTAAATCGTATCGATCTGATTTAATCAAAAATAAGGCTTCACCTACAGTAGCAGCAAACGACAATTGAAAACCGGGATACAATTCGCGTATTAATTGTGCCAGATACAAACGGGAATACTCTTCATCGTCCACAATAAGTATTTTTTTTACAGATAATGACTTCATGCAACGCTGTATTAATTAAACAAATAATTATCAGGAATATATAACTCGATGCGGGTTCCTGTGCTATTTGATTCTTTGTCAAACAAATCAGTAATCCTATGTCGCATCTTTTCTGCATTATTTAAATTATAAAAATCTATTTGCGACTGCACCAACAACAAACCCTGACCATTCCCGTGAGTGCCCAATTCATTTGATCGCTTACGCCCTATCCCATCATCTTCCACAGTAACTATTGTGACATTGCTCCTCTTTTCAACCAAAATGTGGAGATTTCCTTTTCCGGGCTTTGGTATCAATCCATGTCGAATTGCATTGTCGCAATAGGTATGAAGTGTCATTGTCGGAATTTTAATGTTAGCATTCACATCCGCAGCAACAATTATTTCGTAACTAAATCTATCGCCAAAGCGCATCTTTTCCAATTCGAGGTATTTCTCAATATACTCAAGCTCAACGCTTAGCGCCACATAATTTTTGTCGGCATTGGCAAGGGTAAGGCTGCTGAATTTCGAAAACACTGATATAAAATGTCCTGCCTTCAACTTATCTGTCATAGCAAAATGCCCTATGGCACTCAATACATTCTTAGTGAAATGAGGGATAATTTTGGAGCGCAAGGTATTTAGCTGCAATTCGTTTTGTAACTGTTTACGACTTAATTCCTCAATTTTTCGTTGCTGCTTTTGCTTGGTATAAGTTTTAGTAAAAAACACACTTAAAGCTATGATTACTAATAAATAAAACAAAAAAGCAATTGGTCGCAAATAAAATGGTACTGTAATAATAATATCGGGGCTTTGCACTATGTCCGACCACACAATTCCGTTCAAGCTACTTTGCACTTCGAAACGGTATTTTCCAGATCGCATATTGGTGTAATTTACCGACTTTGTATAAACAGGCTCCGACCATTTATCGGACAATCCAACCAATCGATACCTGAACCTTAGGGACTTGGGGGCCGAAATGGAATTGGCAATATAATCGATGCGGAAAAATTTATTGTCGTAAGCAATTTTCACTTCTCCATCCAAAAAAAAGTGACTCCTCCAATGTGTATTGTCGGTTGAGTAGGCAATTGCGGAAATACGCGGCAAAGGTGTATAATGGAAATGGTTTTTCACAATATCGTCGGGCCTAAACTTTAAAACATTGAGTGCTGTGGTAAGCCATACATAACCCTCGGAATCGATGCAAATGCCATTTTGTCCCGATTCCAAACCTGTAAAACCGCCATCGTGACCAATATTCACAACAGCTAAATTATCGTAATCCACACTTGTTCGAATATCAATTATTGCAAATCCATTTACACCGCCTACCACAATGTATTTGTTATTATAAACTGCCAACGAAGTGTAAGCACCCGTGAGTTGTTGCCGCGCCACACGGTATTCCTCGCCATTGAGCAATTCTACATAAATACCTTTTTCGGTGGCTTTCCAAAGTCGGTTTTTGTTGTCCAACGCCATGCTTACCACACCTGTGTATTCACGCTTGGCAGTGTCGGCTATCAGTTTTCCGTTTTCAAGCCAACCCGAGCCACGAAATGCCCCAACGCGCACTTTATTATTTCCATCTCGCACAATGCAAATAGGAAAACCTTTTTCGAAAGGATAAAATTTTTGTCTCTTGCCCATGCCCGTAAACAAACCCCGCCTTTGCGATACAGTGTCCATTCCCGAATACATAATTTCGTTTGTTTGCTTGTCGAAATATGCATATAAGCAACCCGGAGTTCCCGAAATTCGTATGTATTTGCCATTCACAAATTCGGCAACTCCATTGCTCGTGGCAATATACATTGTGTTGTATTGATGGTACGTTGTACTACCCATATAAATAAGCTTATTGGCTGTTTTTTTATTACCCAATAGCGCCGACGAAAAATCGATATGCTCCAGTTGCTCATTTTTATCCATAGTGAACAATCCATTGCCATAACTGCCCAACCACATTGTGCCAGCCTTATCCTCCACTATGGACCATATATTATCGGGCGCCCCCAAATTAAAGTTATACTCTTCGATGGTGAGATTGAAAAAATTGTACAATCCATTTTCGATACCTATCCAAAGATTGTTTTCTTTATCCAGAAACGAAAAGTTGGGATAAGTAAATTTATAGTGCAATTTTGCTGTGCGCTGAGGCAAAAAATTGATGCTCGCCATTGCTCAACGAAAGAAACGAACCATCGGGCAACCAAGTGCTGCGGTGCGAAGACCCAACAAACCTATTGCCTGTAGGAATAAACTGTCCATTCTCAATATTGTAAAGTTCGTAGCTGTTGCTATGCAGCTTTTCCAATGCGCATTTTTCAAAGTTTTTGTCAAAAATGGCGTTGCAAACATCATAAGGAAATTGCAGTTTTTTCGATATTTTTTTATCTGCATAGAAATACAATGCATTTGTAGTTACAATGTGATCGCCTACCACCTTAACAACTTGAAAATTAGGCTGCGTGAGACGGATAAACTTTTTGGTTTTAATGTTGAATATGTAATTGTAGCTTGGGTCGTTTAAACCTGTTTTATATTCTTCCATCAATCCAAAAACAAACAAATTATTGTTGTCGATAACCAATGATTTTGGCAAAAAGCCAGGCAAAACAATTCTTTCAGGTAAATCATACACATACACGCTGTCGTTTTGTTCGATAATAGACATTTTTCGAGCCGTGAAAATAAGTTTTTTATCGCCCCATTCAGCAATATTAAATATTTCGCCCATTGGCAAGCCATTTTCGGTAGTGTAATTCTTAAAACTTGTGCCATCCCACTTACTCACACCACCTTTGGTGCCAAACCACACAAAGCCATCGCTATCCTGAAAAGCGCACATTACCTGCATCGGCGCCAAGCCATCGCGCGTACTAAAATACCTGTAGGCATAGTTGCGCGAGAGATAGGGAGTGGCATGGATTGTTCCCGCCAGAATCAAAAGAAGGTAAAGCGTTATTTTCATTTATTCGTTATAGAAACATCGAACTTAGTTGTTTTTCCAAAGTCAATCCAAGGCATAACATCCACTGTTGAGCGTCTTTGATATTCTAATCCTGCATAAACAAGCGTTTTCGAAAGATTATTCTTTTCTGATGCCACTTCAAAAAAAGTTAAACCTTTAAACAGGTCGTTCATAATGGTATGTGTGGCTTTAAATTCAATTAAATCCAAATTTAAATTTCCTCCTACCAACAAATCAACCTCGTGTCCTGCTGAATCCCGCCAAAACCAGATATCCTGAATGTCATTTCGGTGATACATTCTTTTTACATATTCACTTATCATCATGTTTTCGAACAAAGCCCCCTTTATCGATTGTAACAGCAACTGTTCAGCATTTGCAATTTTCAACAGATAACAGAGTAATCCTGTATCATAGAAATATAACTTTGGTGTTTTTACTATTCGTTTGCTAAAATTTTCATGATACGGATAAAGCAAAAACACTACATAGCTGTTCTCTAATGCCGACAGCCAAGATTTTGCAGTAGGCTGGCTTATGCCGCACTCGTTGGCAAGTGCATTCAAATTTAGCAATTGCCCTGCTCTTGTAGCACACAATGACAGAAAATTCTGAAAAAGCCGTAAATCCTTTATCGCAATTATTTCGCTCACATCCCGCTGAATATATGTTTGTACATAATTGAAATAAAAGGTTTTAGCCGGTATGTTTCTATCATATATGGCTGGATAAAAACCTTTTACTAAATTGTCTGCATAATTTTCCGACAACAGATTTGCTGACCGCAACTCTTGTAAATCGAACGGAAAAAGACGGAATATCGCAACCCTACCGGCCAGACTTTGTGTGATATTTTGCATTAAATGAAAATTTTGCGATCCCGAAAGGATAAATTGCCCCATGATACCGCTCTCATCTACTATACCTTGAAGATACGAAAACAAGGCAGGCGCCCGTTGCGCCTCATCGAAAATCACAAATTTTGCATATCGTTTCAAAAAACCTTTTGTGTCAGTTTCGGCAAATTCAAGTACATCCGGATTTTCCAGACTCAGATATTCATAGTCAGGGAACAGTTGTTTCAAAAGTGTAGTTTTACCCGATTGACGTGGACCTGTTAAAGCTATCACCGGATACTTTGTTGCCAAACTCTTTATTGCGCTTGCTATCTCACGTTGTATCATCATACCATATAAATCTGAAATTCAGCCACAAATATATGTTTAATTTTGAAATTACACAATAGAAACTTTGAAATTACACACTATCAACTTTGAAATTACAATGAATTTTTACATAAAAAATCTTTTAAATGTATATTGCTGATGCCCTGAAAATTACCTCCGGATGTAAAATTGTCCATTGTTACAACATATTTTGGATAGCTGTCCTGTATTTTCATATTCTATCATTTATAATCAATAAAAGCTGCAATTTTACCATATTTATTAAGTACACTCAACAAAAATGCAAATAATTTAGTTTTTATCGACTATACTCAATAAAAATCAGTTCCAGCGCAGCCTTTTTACCTGCTGCCACCAGAACTGAAAGTGTAAACTAAGCAGAAATCGTCATATTCCGTAGTGTTTGCCGTGTTGATAGCCTGACTTTGAGTCAGAATATCATTTTTTTTAAACTTTTATTCTTTAACAAACTTCAGTGTCGAAATGGCTTTACCTTCAGTAAATCGAATTAAATAAACTCCCGGCAATAAATGCGAAGTCTTAACTATAGTGGTTTTAACCAAATTTCCTTTATTAATAAGCTGACCCACAAGGCTTACAATTTCGAAATGCGCTACGCCATCGTATTCCAAATGCAGTTCGTCACGAACTGGGTTTGGGTAGATTTTTATCCTTCTATTGTCAACTTTTTCAGTTTCTGTTAGAGACAGCTCAACAATATTTGTGAAGTCCAACCACTGAATGGCATTCTCATATGCCACCTTAGAACCAAAAGGTACATACAAAATACAACCATCTTTGCTAACACCGTCAAAGACAGACTCAACAAGTGAAAGATTAATTGGAGAAACTGATTTCACTGTAATACTTTCAAGGTTATTGCATTGAAAAAAAGCCGCTGTGCCGATACTAATTACTGTTTCTGGAATTGTAACATTTGCCAAACCATTTGCTAACACAAAAGCATAGTTTGCAATATGATTTGTAGTGCCGGGAATTATAAAATTCCCTTGTTTACTATAAGGATACTGAATCAGAATTGTTGCATTCTTATTAAACAAAACACCGTCAACTACAGAATAATCAGAATTCTTGGAATTCACAATAAACTCTCTTAAACTAAAACAACCCAAGAAGGGGAATTCACCCATTACACTTAATTTTTCACCAATCGTTATACTTTCAATACTGCTACAATTATCAAAAGCTTGATTTCCAATTTTTGTAACGGAATTTGGGATATCCAAATGGATTAGGCCATCACAATTACCAAATGAATAATTTCCTATTTCTGAAACATTATTACAAAAGTCGATATTTAACAATCCATCGCAATCTACAAACGCATTGCCTCCAATTATATTAACTGAATTTAATAATACAACATTTGTGAGATTCGCACAACCTGCAAAAGTTGACTGTTCAATTTTAGTTATCAAACTTGGAATTGTAATAGCTGTAAGCGAACGACAACCTGTAAAAGCTTCAGCCCCTAAATAATTCAGAAATTCAGGTAGAGTAATGCCAACAAATCCACAACCCGCAAATGCACCACTACCTATGCTGGTCACAGATGCTGGAATTGAAATTGATTCTAATTTATAACAGCCAGTAAAAGCATATTCACCTATAGTACTGAGACTTCCGCCAATTAACACACTTGACAATTCATAGCAATTAGCAAACGCACCTACACCTAAAGATGTAGCATTGTGTGGTAAAAGTATGGTATTTAGACTTAATTTTCCTGGAATTGCAGCAATATAATTATTGCTAAAAGAGTTTATAGGAATTTCGTTTGCTGGATAAATCACTTCCTCATTAACGATACTTGTACCGTGTAAACCTGAATATCCATTAATAGTGGCTGCTGAAATATCTAACATAGTAAGAATAGGCATACTGTCGCGCATAAACTTAAAATCACGAGAATCAATAAATCCAGAAATTGTCAAATCTGTGATTATTTCTCTTTCTCTGGAAGACAATCGTTGATTTAGGGAGCCTGCTTCTTCAACTAAAATATTTTTAACTGCGCTACTAAAAGTAACTGATAACTCACAATTACCTTCTAAGTTTGTTGCAGTAAATTGATTGCTCGAAATTTGGCTAAACACATCATTACCATTATAAAACAATGCAGTTATATAATACCCTGAGTCAGGTTCAAATTTAAAATGCAAACTTGAACCATGTGAACCCTTAAAAGTTGAATGATTATTTATCAACACAGCTCCTGAATAAACTAATCCACCACTACTCACATTAACAACAAGCTCATAATCAGGCATTAATGTTGTAAATACAGATTCTTTCCCATAAATTATGCCATTATCATCAACAGCAAATGCACGAGCGGTATAAGTTGCACCTGGGGACAAGTCAGTTATTGTTGCATCAAAATTGGATTCGAAATCAGCTACTCCAAAATTTATGACTGATTCAGATTCTGCAGAACCCCCAATAGTATTCCATATGAAACCATGTTCTTGAACTGCCGATGCTGCTATTAAATCAATGGATCCATTCAATTTGGCAGAAGTCTGACTAACCTGAGTTGCCAACTGCGAGGACACCATAAGCTTATACTCAACAATGTTGAATAAGTACCAACCTGTGGCTGATTTATAAACAGGTACCGTGCCGATAGGTACACAAATTTTGCCAGTTGCTGAAATACCGACAAGTGATTCACCCCAATCAGTAACAACAGGTGGAATTGATGTTAAACAAACAATTTTTTTGAGTGAATTGCAATTATAAAATGCACGGTGACCTAATGAATTAACAGAGTTTGGCAAAACGATTGCTGTCAAAGTTGTTTTCGAAACACTTCCAAAATAATTAAAGAAAGCACAATTTGGAAGTTCGTTTTCAGGATATGAAAGCATAGTTTCATTTGTACCAAAATTTCCATGATAAGCCACAATATTCGCATCCTTCAAATTCAAATCTCCCAAAAGAGTCATTTCATCTCGCATGCAAACAAAATCCCTCGCATCAATATTGCCTGTTACAGTAAGTTTAGTAATAGTCGCTTTTTCGGTTGCGGTAAGCAACGAACTAAGCGTACCAGCAGTTGAAACATGAATAGTTTCGGGTGTAGTTCGCACAGCACCATTCAAAGCAATGTTTTGAGTAGTAAAACCAATTGAGGAAACTGTAACGCTTTCATTATAAGTACCAATACTTAAATCAGCTTTCAATCGAACGTAAAAAGTTGTTTCAGCCACCATACCATCTACTGGAGAAACTGTAATAATATTAGTTGGCGTAAACTCTGATCCTGTTTTTGTAGATATTTCAAAATTAGTTGGTACAGCAACAGTTAAATCGTTTGTAAGCATTACAGCTCTCACATTAAATGGTTTAATTTCGGATGGACCAGCGTTTGGAGCGTATATTAAGCCGTTGATGCTGGTTGTAGAAGTAGTAATTCCGGGTTCAAAAATATTTGAGAATTGACCCCAGCCAGTATGTTCTTTGTAAACAGATAGCTTACTTGTTGGTACTATCACATTTGCGGTACTTAATATTTCGAAATGAAAAGCACCAGCACCTAATGTAGAGGGATTGTTACCCAAACATACAATTGATTTTAAATTAACACTATTGCTAAAAGCAGCGGTGCCAATTGTAGCTACCGAAGTACCCAAAGTCAACTTAGTAATACCTGAACAACCATAGAAGGCACCGGAATTGATTATTGTGACTGAATTTGGCACAACTAGTTCCATAAGTTTTGTACAATTTCTGAATGCATTTGACCCGATACTTGTGACAGCGTTTCCAATTGTAATTCCAGTTAGACCAGAACAACCTTCGAAAGCCGAATTTCCTATTGAAGTAACAGAATTTCCAATTACAACACTTTTTAAACCTATGCAATTGCGGAATGCACTAATACCAATCGAGGTTAAACTTGATGGCAAAATTAAGGCCTCAAGTATTAATGAAGAGTTGTTAATAAATTGATTCCCGGGAATAGTATTATCTGCAACATTTGCACCCGACAAATCCAAATGACTAAGGGAAGGTATATCCTGCTTTATTGTAGTAATTTCAGCCCAACTAATATTGCCGGTAACTGTAAGCTGTGTGATTACACTCCTCTCTTCATTACTAAGTAAAGAGATTAAAGTGCCCGCAATTGGCACATGAATGGTTTTGACTGTACTTGACACACTAACATTCTCACTCAGGCTTGAAATTGAAGCTACTGGATTTCCACCATCATACGATAATGGAAGTGTAGCTTGTCCCATTGCATTTGTTATCAAAAAAGCTACAAATAGCGTAAATAAAACTTTTCTCATGATCTAGATATTTCTTCCCCCTACTCTTCTTCGGCTTTTCAGGATACGCCGCAAATACTTAAAAATTCTAAAATAATCCAATCACAAAGAAATACCAAAAGTTTTAAAATTTAAACATATTTTCAGCCATCTGCAACGAAACAGCACTTTATCGACACAAAACACCGGATTTTTGAAACAAATCGAACTTTTCGGGCTTTAAATAAAACAACGAAAAAGGGCACAACACCTGAGTGTTATGCCCTAAAAAAAATGATTATTATTTACCCTCTTTTTATTTTATTACTTCCAAAGCCTTCTCAATTGCTTTCTGAATACCGGCAGCATTTTTCCCTCCTGCCGAAGCAAAGAATGGTTGTCCGCCACCGCCACCCTGAATTTCTTTGGCTGCTTCGCGAGCAATGTTAGTTGCGTTCAATCCTGTGGCAACGAGGTCGTCGCTCAGAAGCACAGTAAGCGTAGGTTTGCCTTCAATTACGCATCCTGCCACGAAAAATAGCTTTTCGGGGTGCATGTTACGAATCTGGAAAGCTAATGTTTTAACCTGGTCGGCAGGCAAATCGCCTTCGAAGCGAATCACCTTCACTCCATTTACTTCCGAAGCCTGAGCAGTAAGCTTATCGCGCAGGGCGAGGATTTGTATTTGTTGGAACATCTCCATTTTTTTGCGCATTTCGGCAGTTTCTTCAGTGAGTTTTTTCAACGCCACAATCACATCAGGTGTATTGTTCAGAAGTTCTTTTGCATCCGAGATGACATCCTGTTGCTGATCGAGCAAATCTTCCACAGCTTTACCTGTAATGGCTTCGATACGACGAATACCTGCTGCAATAGAGCTTTCGGCCACAATACGAACCATTCCGATATTTCCGGTTGAGTTCACGTGTGTTCCACCACAAAGTTCTACCGAACTCCCAAACTGAATCACACGTACAGTTTCGCCGTATTTTTCGCCAAACAAAGCCATAGCACCCATAGCCTGTGCTTCGGCAATCGGTGTTTCGCGACTTTCCTGAAGCGGATAGTTTTCGCGGATTTTGCGGTTAGCAATGGCTTCCACAGCACGAATTTCTTCTTTCGTAAGTTTCTGGAAATGCGAGAAGTCGAAACGCAATGCTTCGGGACTTACATACGAACCTTTTTGCTCCACATGTGTGCCCAACACTTCGCGTAAAGCTTCGTGCAGCAAGTGCGTAGCCGAGTGATTACATTCGGTAGCTTTCCGTTTTTCAATATCGATAGTTGCTGTGAATGTAGCAGTTACATCCTCAGGAAGTTTTTTGGCAATATGCACTGCCAGGTTGTTTTCTTTCTTTGTATCGAGAATTTCAACAACTTCGTTGTCCGATTTCAGTATGCCGCAGTCACCTACCTGTCCACCCATTTCGGCATAGAAAGGTGTTTTTGAAAGCACTAATTGATAGAATTCCTGATTTTTTTGTTTCACCTTGCGGTAACGGAGAATTTCAGTATCATAAGTTGTAAAGTCGTAACCCACAAATACGCTATCGCCTTCTCGAACAGTTACCCAGTCGCCGGTTTCTATAGCAGCTGCGTTGCGGGCACGGTCTTTCTGAATTTGCATTTCGGCATTAAACTCATCGATATTGGCACTAAAATTATTTTCGCGCAAAATGAGTTCTGTCAAATCCAATGGGAATCCAAAAGTATCGTAAAGTGTAAATACGTCTTTTCCGGCAATAATATTTTTTCGTGATTTCCGGGCTTCGTCCATCACTTTATCGAGCAAACGAATACCTGTTTCGAGTGTACGTAGGAATGATTCCTCCTCCTCTTTAATCACTTTTTCGATCAATGATTTTTGCGAAACCAGTTCAGGATAAGCTTTACCCATTATCTCGCAAAGCACATCAATCAGTTTATACATAAATGCGTGACGCTGACCGAGGAAAGTATATCCGTAACGCACCGCACGACGCAAAATACGACGAATAACGTAACCAGCCTTAGCATTCGAAGGCAGCTGACCATCGGTAATTGAGAATGAAATGGTACGAATATGGTCGGCAATTACACGCATCGCAATATCTGTTTTTTCGTTTTTGCCATATTCAGCTACACAGACACGACCAATTTCGGCAATGATGGGTGTAAAAACATCGGTGTCGTAATTTGACTGAACGCCTTGCATAGCCATACAAAGTCGTTCGAAACCCATTCCGGTATCAATTACTTTGGCAGGAAGTTCTTCGAGCGAGCCATCGGCTTTGCGGTTGAACTGCATAAATACATTATTCCAGATTTCAATCACCTGAGGGTGACTGCCGTTCACAAGTGTCAGTCCGTCAATTTTAGCACGGTCTTCGTTGCTGCGAATATCAATATGTATTTCGGAACATGGACCACAAGGACCTGTATCGCCCATTTCCCAGAAATTATCTTTTTTGTTACCATTGATAATACGATCGGCAGGAAGAAATTTCGCCCAGATTTCGGCTGCTTCATCGTCGCGACTGAGGCCTTCGGCTTCTGAACCTTCGAAAACAGTCACGTACAAACGGTCTTTATCGAGTTTGAGCACTTCGGTCAGATATTCCCATGCCCACTCGATGGCTTCTTTTTTGAAATAATCGCCAAACGACCAGTTACCAAGCATTTCGAACATGGTGTGGTGATAAGTATCGTGTCCTACTTCTTCGAGGTCGTTGTGTTTTCCACTCACGCGCAAGCATTTCTGCGAGTCGGCCACACGTGCATACTTAATCGGGTCGTTGCCCAGAATAATATTCTTAAATTGATTCATCCCCGCATTGGTAAACATAAGTGTGGGGTCATCCTTGATAACCATTGGAGCCGATGGCACAATTTTGTGGTCTTTCGATGCAAAAAAATCGAGAAATGATTGACGAATTTCCTGTGAAGTCATATTTATGATAATAGATAATTGCCCTGTGGGCTAAATTATTTGATATTTAGCCTTAGGGTCATATTTTAGTTTAAAAGTCTGCAAAAATACTTCAAAATTATTACTTTTGCATCAAAACCGGAGATAAAAGTTTAGTTTTGCGAGCAATTCCTGAGAATATCGCATTATCTAAAGCCTATTTTAAATTTCACTCTCCGAAACGACCGACAGTTTTCGCAGCACTCTGGCATTATGGCAAAAAAAATAAAATTCCATTTCAATCCCGAAACTCTAAACTACGAGCCTGTCATACTGACACTTACTCACAGAATCAAACAGATTGCATTACATTTGTTTTCGGGAATTTCGTTAGGAGCTTTGTTTTTTTTCGTTTTTGTAAGCATTTTCGATTCGCCCGAAGAAAAGCAACTTGAACTTGAAAAGAATCGCATTCAGGCTCAATACAAAGTGCTCGAACGACGCCTCGACGAAGTTCAACAAGTGCTCAACGACATACAGCAACGCGACGATAATTTGTACCGCGTCATTTTGCAGGCAGAGCCTATTCCCCTATCAGTACGCAGAGCTATTTCGGCTAACACCGATTATTATGAGCAATTGCTAAGAATGACCAATTCCGAAATTGTAGTTTCGACCACAAAAAAAGTGAACGAGCTTCGGAAGCAAATATACATTCAGTCGAAATCGTTCGACGACCTTATTGTGCTTTCAAAGAACAAAGAAACCATGCTTGAGCATATCCCCGCCATCCAACCGGTATTAAACAAAGACCTGAAACGTATGGCCTCGGGTTATGGTTGGCGAATCGACCCTGTATATCGTACACGCAGGTTTCATGCCGGAATGGACTTTACAGCACCTACAGGAACAGACATTTACGCAACCGGCAATGGCACTGTGCAATCGGCAGGTTGGAAACAGGGATATGGAAACACTGTAGAAATTAATCATGGTTTCGGATATCTCACCCTGTATGCGCACATGCATAAAATAAATGTAAAACCCGGGCAGAAGGTAAAACGTGGTGAAGTAATTGGTCTGGTAGGTAATACAGGAAAATCAACAGGGCCGCATTTACACTACGAAGTGCATTTCAAAGGACAAGTTATGAATCCGGCAAACTATTATTTTTTGGATCTCTCGCCCGAAGAATATGACCAAATGGTGCAAATGAGTAATAACTCGGGAATGATGATGGACTGATTTATTTTTTCAGAAGGTGAGAGGTAAGAAGGTGAGAGGTTAGAACGCAAGAAGTGCAAAGATGGAAAAAATTGACAACATTTTGGATAAATCATGTCCCATCGGAATTTTCGATTCGGGCTATGGCGGACTTACTATTTTGGAAAAAATCAGGGAGCAACTTCCTGAATATGACTATATATATTTAGGCGACAATGCGCGCACACCTTATGGCACACGTTCGTTTGACGTAGTTTATAAATTTACGCTCGAGTGCGTCACACAGCTTTTCGAGATGGGTTGCCAATTGGTCATTCTGGCCTGTAACACGGCTTCAGCCAAAGCTTTACGAAGCATTCAGCAAAACGACCTTCCCCGCATCGATCCTTCGCGCAGAGTGTTGGGTGTCATCAGACCCACAGTCGAACTTATTGAAAATCAGACACACACGCGCCACATCGGCTTGTTAGCCACACCCGGTACCGTGCAATCGGGATCATATCCACTTGAAATTGCCAAACTGTATAAAGATATCACCGTAACCTCAGAAGCATGCCCGCTTTGGGTAGCTCTAATCGAAAACAACGAACACCGTAACCAAGGTGCCGATTATTTTATCAGGAAAAACATTGATAATTTATTAAAAAACGATCCACTTATCGACACTGTAATACTTGGGTGCACACATTATCCGCTTATACAAGACAGGATAGAGGCATTTTTACCCAAAGGAATAAATGTAATTTCGCAGGGCAAACTTGTGGCATACAGCTTGGCAGACTATCTGAAGCGGCATCCGGAAATTGAATCGAAATGTTCGAAAAACGGACGTATAAATTACCTCACTACCGAATCGGTTGAGAAATTTACAGTTTCGGCATCTGTATTTCTGAAATCTGAAATTCAGGCTGAGCATATTGATTTGGATGAAAATAAATGAAATTCAGTCGTTATTTTTTTCTAATTCTACACGACTAATGATTTTTATAAAAACACATATCAAAACGAAAAGAATTTATTGCGTATTGTTTTTGATATTGGCTTATACTTCATTGTTTGCACAATATCAGAGTGGCATTAAAGTCGAAAATCTATTAAAAACAGACAGCACAGTAATTGGACAGAAAATAAATTTCAGTTCATTATTCGACAGCGAAGTAACTATTTCGAAAGTTATTATCCCACCCGGACAATCAACGGGCTGGCACAAACACGATATACATGTGTTTGCACATATACTTCAGGGCACATTAACTGTTGACATACAGGGATACGACACAAAAACATATCCGAGAAACACCACTTTTGCCGAAGTGATTGACGCCTATCACAATGGCTACAATAAAGGCAATGAAGATGTAATTCTGATAGCTTTTTATCTTGGAAAGAAAGAAAAGTAATTGGAAAATCACATTCTGCGCCTGAACTCTGCACAAACCAATGCAGTTGCAACAGCTACATTAAGCGATTCGGAAGTTTCGACCCCCGTAGGGTAATTCGGAATTAGAAGTCGTCTGTTCACTTTTTGAGCAATAGCATCCGAAATACCATTTCCTTCGTTCCCCATGACAATAATTCCACTTGTATTAAATTGCTGAGAATAAATATTTTCACCATCCATAAAAGTACCATACACAGGGAAACCTGCAGGCAAATTATTTAAAAAGTCGCTAAGATTTACATAATGAACCCGCACACGTGATATAGCCCCCATAGTAGCCTGCACAGTTTTTGGCCCAAAAGCATCAGCAGAATATTCCGAGCAAAACACGTCTTCCACACCAAACCAATCGGCAATGCGAATAATTGTGCCAAGATTTCCGGGATCCTGCACACCATCGAGAGCAAGGCAGAGTTTATTTTCAAACAATATATTGTCGATACTATAATCAGGCCTGCGAAAGACAGCCAAAATACCCTGAGGCGATTTCAGATTCGACATTTTTTTCAGCTCTTCAGTCGTGATTTCAAGGGGTTGCACAGCTTTAGGCAAGACATGAAATTGCTTCCATTCGGGGGTGACAAACAAGTGTTCACAGTCGAAAGCTGTGACAAGATCGGCTACCAGCTTTGTTCCCTCTGCCACGAAACAACGGCTTTCGTCTCTGAACTTTTTCTGCGACAAAGAACTTATAAATTTCATCTGACTTTTTGAAATCATTTCCCTAACTGTGTTATAGTGTTTTATTGCATACTTTTTGTGCAATGAAACGACAAAACTAAGAAAGTTTTACGACACATACAAAGGTGTAAAGATGCTACTTAAATTAATTTACACAAAAACAACCACAAATTTGGTAACAACCAATTATAAATTATCAATTTAAAGTATATTTGCATTGAAAAAGAAAAACGTATTTCAAATGTTTAAAAACCGGACATTAAAATACTTCACAACCATAGAAACTGTTGAAAAATAAATCTTAAATTGTTTTTCGTTTATTTTTTGAAGCAATAATTATCGCATGAAAATAACAAGGCTCATTTGTTTTACAATAATTTCTGTAATTTTATGGTCGTGCAATGTAACTAAACACGTGCCTGAAGGCAAGCATCTTTTACAAAAGGTAAAAATACACAGCGATGTGAAGGATATTCCGGTAAACGAACTGGACGATTATCTGCGTCAAACCCCGAATTCAAAAGTTTTCGGTCTGTTCAAAATGCAACTGGGGATCTATAATCTGGCAGGAACCGACAGTACTAAATGGTACAATAAACTTTTTATGCGATTGGGCGATTCTCCCGTAATTTTCGATCAGAGTCAGACCTCTGCTTCGTCACAACAATTACAAAAGCTATATGTAAATAAAGGATTTATCAATGCAGAGGTGACTGAAAAAGTAAACCTGAAGAATAAAAAAGCCAGGGTTACATACGAAATAAAATCGAATAGACCTTATCTATTACGCAATTATCAAACCAACATTTCGCATCCGCTACTCAAACAAATTGCATCGGACACAGCACGTTCACTCATCAGAAAGGAGATGCATTTCGACACCGATATTCTCGACCAGGAAAGAGAGCGCGTAGCTTCACGCTTCCGCGAAAAAGGCTTCTACAATTTCAATAAAGATTTTTTGGTTTACAAAGCCGACAGCTCGCTGAATGCGCATTTAGTGGATGTAACACTCGACTTACGCACATACCTGAAAATTGGGAAAGATTCAGTTAATGATTTGATATTTAAGCAATATCGGATTGGAAAAGTACTATATTATCAAAACAACACACTCAATATAGGAAGTGCGGGATCACAGGAGACACCCGACACTACAGCTTACAAAAACTTTTCACTCATAAGTCCCACCGGAAAATTTATCTCATTAAATGCTTTGATTCACAACACTTATATTGAGCCAAACTCACTTTATAGTGATCTCAGTGTAGAGCGAACCTATGCAAGCCTGAACTCGCTCGCTCCGGTGAAATATGTGGATATTGTGTTCAAAGAATCGTCGGACAGTACGCTCGACTGCCAAATAGTAATAGTACCCGCCAAAACCATTTCACTATCGGCTGATATTGAAGGCACTCTGACCGAAACAAACAATGGTTTGTTCTGGGGTGGTGCCACAAGCCTTACATGGATGAACAAGAATACTTTTGGTGGTGCCGAGTCGCTTGGTATACAGGCAAAAGCAGCACTTGAATGGCAAAATGGCATTTGGGCAAGAGAAATGGGTTCACAAATAAACCTACGTTTTCCAAAATTCGTTTTTCCCATAGGTAGTTTCGATTTTAAACGCGGCATACATGCCAATACCGACTTCAGAACGAATTTCCTGTATCAATATCGACCAGGCGAATTTACATCGACGAATGTGAGTGCCGCCGTTAACTATTCATGGAACAGGCGTCGGGTGCGACACAATTTGGACCTTCTGAATCTGAGCTATGTTTATTTTCCTGAAATTAGTACTGATTTTCAAAACAATTACATTAACACAGGTAGGTATAACCGCTATAATTACGAGAATCACTTTATCATGCGTTCGTCATACAGCGCTGCTTTCAGCACATTCAACGCAAACCGACCAATGCGCGATTATTCAATCTATAGCTTTAGTGTTGAATCTGCAGGTAATTTACTTTACGGACTGAATCATCTACTTAATTCTGAACTAAGCGCCGATGGTTCGTATAAACTTTTCGACATTCGCTATGCTCAATATGTGAGGGGTGAATACAACGTTTCATACAGTCAAATCATTGACAAAAACAATAAATTTGTGTATCACATGGGCGTTGGCTTGGGTATTCCATACGGCAATGCAGATATCATTCCGTTTGAGCGCCGCTTTTACAGTGGTGGAGCAAACAGTGTACGTGGCTGGGGCGAAAGTCGCCTTGGACCTGGTGTATATGTAGAACGACAGGATGTACCCACACGCGACTACAACCAGGTGGGCGACATAAAATTAGATTTAAACATGGAATACCGTGTGAAATTATTCTGGATGTTCGAAGGTGCACTCTTTCTTGATGGTGGAAACATATGGACCATAAAAGACTACCCCGAGCAACCAGGCGGTGCGTTTAAACTCGATTCGTTCATGAATCAAATTGCCATAGCATATGGCGCCGGATTACGCATGGACTTTTCATTTTTTGTGGCACGATTGGACATGGGCGTTAAGCTATTCAATCCTGTACTCTCTCGACGCGATCAATGGCGAATTAATCCTAAAAGCGATGATTTCGCTTTTCACATAGCTATTGGATATCCATTCTGACAAATACTATCGAATTCAAAAAGCCAAATATTCGCTCCGATTTTGAGAGCCGTAAATAAATTGGTAATTTTGTACTCAAAAATCAGAATGTTCATCATCGAACAGCCTTATTAGAAAACTAAACATGAACCGAAGACTTTTTCTAATCGCACTTATGTTAAATATCTGGCTCGCAGGCTTTACAATGCCTAGTGACTCAGTAAGAACTTATTATAAAAACGGTGAATTTATTACTTACTGTGAACTAGACGTAAAGGCGCCAAAAAGTATTATGAACGAAGTTGTAAGCGATTACATCTACCAATCGAAATACGACCTCGATAAACTTTTCGAATGGGCATTGAGCGATATGAAACTTCGCACAGAAAAGGACAAACTAATAGTTTTTAACTTTAAATCGACACGATACGACAAAGAAAACGATCTGATTAAAGGCATTGGCGATGTTGAAGTCCCGGGAGTTGTGAATTTTCCGAATATACATGTGGATAGCAGAATGACAAAAGCATATCTGAAGAATAATAAAACACGTGTTCGTATCGAAGTGATGTATTCCGACGCCTTTTTGCGAAAAACAACAGGTGTGTTTTATGCAATGCCCGAGAATGAACAAAACAGCCGTATCTCACTCGAAACAAAAGTGCAGTTTGGTTGGTTTTTTAATATCTTTATCACTCAAACTGCGTTCCGTTCCATTATGGAATGGCGATTTCATCAAATGATGCAAAATATCCGAGATGAAGCCGAAAGACGCTATAGTTTACAGCAATCGACTCAGAAAAAGTAGTTAGAAGGAAATAATTTAGAAATGGCAGAAACATCATTACTCGAAAAATTAGAAGGACTTCAGCATAAGTTCGAAGAAATATCGACTCTGATTACCGACCCCGCGGTAATTTCGGATCAGAAAAGATATGTGAAATTAAATAAAGAATATCACGAACTCGAAAGAATTCTGAATGCCAAAAACGAATATCAATTAACTTTGGCCCATATAGCTGAAGCCCGTAGCATTCTCGATACCGAAAACGACCCTGAAATGCGCGAAATGGCCAAAGCCGAGCTCGACGAAATGGAACCCAAAATACCGGGAATGGAAGAAAACATAAAGCTTCTACTTATCCCTGCCGATCCGGAAGACAACAAAAATTCCATTGTGGAAATTCGTGGAGGAACAGGTGGCGACGAAGCAGCTATTTTTGCAGGCGACCTCTTTAAAATGTATAACAGGTACTGCGAATCGAAAGGCTGGAAGGTTGAAATAACAAATATAAGCGAAGGCACAGCGGGTGGTTTTAAGGAAATTGTTTTCACCGTTTCGGGCGAAAATGTATATGGCACCCTGAAATACGAGTCGGGTGTACACCGTGTACAGCGTGTACCACAGACCGAAACGCAGGGACGTGTGCACACTTCAGCCGCTACTGTAGCTGTGCTTCCCGAAGCCGATGAGGTGGATTTTGAACTGAATCCGGCCGATGTGGAAATGCAGACTTCGCGCTCCGGAGGTGCCGGTGGTCAGAATGTAAATAAAGTGGAAACAAAAGTGCAGCTTACCCACAAACCTTCAGGAATGGTAGTAGTTTGTCAGCAAGCGCGCACACAGCTCGCCAACCGCGAACTTGCCATGCAGATGCTTCGCTCCAAACTTTACGAAATTGAAGTTACCAAACATCAGGAAGCCATTGCATCGCGACGCAAAACTATGGTTTCGACCGGCGACCGATCGGCCAAAATACGCACCTACAACTTTCCTCAGGGACGCGTGACCGATCACCGCATCAATTATACTATGTACAATCTCACTGCGTTTGTAAATGGCGATATTCAGGAAGTTATCGACAAACTGATTGTGGCCGAAAACACTGAGCGAATGAAGGAGAGTGAATTATAGACACAATAGCAGATTTTGAAAAACAAAAATTAAGACATTTTCAAGTCATGACAAAACAAGAATTATTCGAACAAATACAGACAAAAAAAACATTTCTTTGCGTGGGACTCGATACCGATGTGAATAAAATTCCCGAATTTATGTTCGACGAATACGAAGATCCAATTTTCGAGTTCAACAAAGCCATAATCGACGCTACCGCCGACCTTTGTGTGGCTTACAAGCCCAATATGGCATTTTACGAAAGCATGGGTCTTTCGGGCTGGGATGCACTCGACCGCACTGTGGATTATATTCGCACCAAATATCCTGAGCAGTTTATTATTGCCGATGCCAAACGTGGCGATATTGGAAACACTTCGGCCATGTACGCCCGTACCTTTCTGGGAAATATGGATTTCGACGCTATCACAGTGGCTCCTTATATGGGCGAAGACTCGGTAACTCCTTTTCTGACTTACGAAAATAAATGGGTAATTCTACTTGCCCTGACTTCAAACAAAGGCGCATTCGATTTTCAATTTATTCGCGATGCCGAAACAGGTGAGAGACTTTTCGAAAAAACACTGAAAACTTCGCAGCAATGGGGAACCGACAAAAATATGATGTATGTGGTAGGAGCTACCAAAGCCGATATGCTTACCGACATTCGTCAGACTGTACCCGATCATTTTCTACTTGTTCCGGGCGTAGGCGCTCAGGGCGGAAGCCTGGAGGAAGTAGCGAAATATGGCATGAACAGCACCTGCGGACTTCTGGTTAACTCTTCGCGACAGATTATTTATGCTTCATCCGAGAATGATTTTGCAAAAGCTGCCCGTCGTGAAGCAGAGAAAGTACAAACCGAAATGGAGTTCCTGCTGAAACAGGCTGAGCTCATTTGATTTTCAGAAAAAACAACAGAAATGGATGTAAAAATTGAACCTTCGTGGAAAGAAGCACTGAAAGACGAATTCGGAAAAGATTATTTCGAAAAACTGACTGATTTTGTAAAAACAGAATATAGTTCGAAACAGATTTTCCCTGCCGGTTCACAAATATTCAATGCTTTCGACCAGTGTCCGTTCGACAAGGTAAAAGTGGTGATTATTGGTCAGGATCCTTATCATGGTCCCGGGCAGGCACACGGACTTTGTTTTTCGGTAAACGAAGGCGTGGCCTTCCCTCCTTCCCTGCTGAATATTTTCAAGGAAATAGAGCGCGACCTCGGCATTCCATATCCACAAAGCGGCAACCTTACCCGTTGGGCACAACAGGGCGTTCTTTTGCTCAATGCCACACTCACTGTGGAAGCACACAAAGCAGGTTCGCATCAGGGCAAAGGCTGGGAAACATTTACCGATGCTGCCATCCGGAAATTGGCTACTGAAAAACAAAACATTGTGTTTATGCTTTGGGGAAGTTACGCACAACAAAAAGGAGCAATGATCGATGCATCGAAACACCTCGTTCTGAAATCGGTGCATCCTTCTCCTCTTTCGGCTTACCGGGGATTTATTGGTTGCGGGCATTTTTCGGCCGCCAATCAGTTTCTCGAAACAAAAGGCAAGGATAAAATTCGTTGGTAAACACATAAAAATGAACAAAAACGATGGTTTTTTGCTTGTATTTTAATACTTTTGCAAACCCGAAAAAACAATATAGTATTTCATTATAAAATTAAGATAAACTCATGGGAAGAGCGTTTGAATACCGTAAAGCGACAAAAATGAAACGTTGGGGAAATATGGCCCGCGTATTTACAAAATTAGGAAAACAAATTACCATAGCTGTCCGTGAAGGCGGTTCCGATCCTGATACCAACCCGCGTTTGCGCGTATTGGTGCAGCAGTCGAAAAAAGAAAACATGCCCAAAGAGAATGTGGAACGCGCCATTAAGAAAGCCACTTCGAAAGACGAAGCCGATTACAAAGAAATGGTGTACGAAGGTTACGGGCCCAACGGCATTGCTATTGTAGTGGAAACAGCAACCGACAACCCTACACGTACTGTGGCCAATGTACGCAGCTATTTCAACCGACATGGAGGATCATTAGGTACTACAGGATCTTTACAATTTCTTTTTGACCACAAATGTGTGTTCAAAATTGCTCCCAAAGAAGGTGTTTCACTCGAAGATTTAGAATTTGAATTAATCGATTACGGAGTTGATGAAGTGGTAGAGGATGAAGATGGAATTATTCTTTATGGAGAGTTTCAATCGTATTCAGCCATACAAAAGCACCTCGAAGAAAATGGCTACGAAATTTTTAGCGCCGAGTTCGAACGTATCCCCAACGATATGAAGGAACTCAACGAAGAGCAAAAAGCTCAGGTAAACAAATTAATCGAAAAAATCGAGGACGATGAGGATGTACAGAATGTATTCCACAATATGATTGATTAAGCACTCAGTTTAAAACTAATAAAAAATCCGGATTGAATAATTTCAATCCGGATTTTTTGTTAAAGCCAATACCTTAAAATATTATTTCGAGAATTTGAATGCACCTTTTACGCCTTCGGCACGAACAAGATAAACACCTTTAGGCATAGTACTCATATTGATCTCAGAGTTGGCACGGGCTACTTCTTTTCCAAGGGTATTGTAAACTCTTAACGATAAATTTGATTCGTTTGTAAGCCTTACACCATCGAAACGAACACCTTCACCAACAAAAATATTGCTAACCGACGATGAAACTCCCTCAACAACATTGCTGGCTTTAATTGAATAAAAATTAATACCGCTTGATTTAGAATAGAAATACAATTTTGTAGCACCTCCTGTATAAGTATACGTGTATTTTGCAAGAGAGGTTCCAATAATTGCTGAAATTGAATCAACTAAAGATTCATCTTCGTTCACAATATACATTTCACGTTCAGCCGAACTACTCGACGACATCATCGCAAATTCAATTACACTGTTTCCACCCACATTTATACTTAAAAAGCGTGTAGTAGGAATTTTCGAACCATCAGCAGGTGAGCCTCCACCTCCTGACTTCAAGCGATGAGTATACGAGACTTCATCCAGAGATTTATTATTACTATCCAAAGCCCAGTTCGACTCACCATTGGTCCCCACTGTGAGTAAATCGTGGGTAAATGATGCTAAAAATGTGACCGTAGGCGATGCGCCAAAAGGAGCATTGCTAAAATTCCATAATTTTTCCAGTCCTTGACCGACCAACAGTGTGCTGTATAAAAATAATGCAAATGTAAAAAGTAATGTTTTTTTCATGATGATTTTATTTAAAAAAGTTAGACATATTTTCTAAGTTCAAAAATAGTATCATCGTTGCGCAATGCTGTGTACATTTTATCGCAATGTGTGTAATAAATGCCATAGTGCCTACAAAAACAACAAACCGTTGCCGGGAAGTATTCCAACAACGGTTTGTACTTATATCTTAAAGGAGAGTTAATACAAATGATTTACCAAACCATTCAGATAAACTTCGATATTTGTATAATTTTTATTTAAACTATAGCTTGCCGCATCGGCGGGGTTATTTTTATCAAGTTTCTTTTTATTTTCCCATGCGTCGGGCATTCCATCCATGTCGCTATCTGCAGGTACGGTGGCTGAATCGTAGCTATACACAGGCCAACCGCCCACATCTTTTTGAGAATCAATAATACCGTTTTTACCGCCAGCAGAACCAGTAAATGTGAAAGAACCGGTTTTTACTTCGTGCACAATACGGTTATCGACTTCATCGCGCACAAAACTGGCACCCGATTTTTTCAACACTTCCCGATAAGCTTTTTTAGCACATTGATGGTGAAATTCGAATAAATTAACTTCTTTCTGTAAAAGTAAATCTTCAGTTTTTATCGTTGTGTCGTCGGTGTTGGGGTGAAATCCAAGTAAATTGTTGCGGCTCACATCTTTGCGACCATGCATTACATTCCCTTTTACAAAGAATTTACCCCAAACACCCTGAGCCTGAGCATTTGCTCCCTCATCGGCATTGGGTGCAAAAATCCGATAAGTATGCTTTCCGCTTCCATCAAGCGTGGCAGGGCCGGGTTTGTAGTAATTGTTTACAATATTGTACTCTCCGCCTTCGCCGGCATACCCACTATTGCTTCCCCAATTGTAAATTACATTGTTGCGAAAATCGACTTTTTCGAGTTCGGGCTGGTTACTGTATCGGCTTCCGCAAAACCTCGGATTACGACTGTCGTGATGCGCTAAGAGGTTGTGATGAAACGAAGCCCTTTTACCACCCCAAATGCCACCATAGCCATGTGCCCCCTTTTTATGTGTCGAATTTCGTAAACTTTCAGATAAAATAGACCATTGTAGTGTAAAGTTTTCGTTGTCGTAAAACGAACCACTTTCGTCGGTGCTCCAACTCATTGAACAATGATCAATCATAATATTCCTTTTACGCATGCCTTTCAAAGCATCATCCTGCTGAGCTGTTTCGTCGCCCATCCTGAAGCGTAAAAAACGAATAATCACATTGTCGGCACTAATTACCACAGGGTAATTCTTAATTGTGATTCCATCTCCGGGCGCCGACTGTCCAGCAATAGTTACATGTCCGCTATTAATTTTAAGTTCGGATTGCAGCCCTATAATACCAGCTACACGAAATACGATTATTCGTTTCCCTTTTTGGCCTACAGCCCAACGAAATGTTCCTTCTGAACCATCATCGGCAAGAGAATTCACCACTAACACTTTTCCTCCACGACCACCAGTAACAAATGCTCCACCTCCATATGCCCCCGGAAACGCAGGAACTTCGGCCTTTACGGACATCAGAAAAAATATCAGCACAAAAAATAAAAATGATCTTTTCATTGCTACTTTAATTTAAATTTTACATTCTATTTGACCTGAAAAGCCATACACCCGGGGATGTATGGCTTTTCTGAAGATTATTATTTTTTGTGACCCCGGTGGGGGTCGAACCCACGACCCACAGATTAAGAGTCTGTTGCTCTACCAACTGAGCTACGAAGTCATTCCTAAATTTTTGAAGTGCAAATGTAGTCAAAAAATATTTTTCAAACTACAAATTGTCCATAAATTCCAATAAAAAAAACAATTTATCGACAAAATAATTTGAATAAGGATATCAGGCGCTTTCCGGAACAATAGAAATTGTGAAATAATTAAGCAATTACAAATTCAACATTGTTAGCTTTTGGCTGATTGTAAATGTAGCTTTTTTCGACCCGGGTGTATATATTCCATCTACATAAAAGCCACCCAAATCAGTACCTGTAACCGAACCTCCGGTATACAAATGATAAGTCTGACCTGTTTGCAAACCAGGTATTGAAGTCATATAAAAATACGAATATCGTAATGCTTTAAATACCGCCACCGTAACTCCGCCTTCGGTTTGAATACAAAAAATTTGTCCGGGAGGTTGAATAATACTAAAATTAACTGCCAGTGTGTTTTGCAATGAGTTATTTTGAGGCAAAAGAGAAGTTGCTCCAACTGCATACATACTTCCTCCGTTCAACTTGAATGTACTGCGATACGAAATAGCATCATCAGGTTTTGTAGCTGACCCCTGTACAACAATGGCACCACCTGCAATTAATATACTTCCATTGCTATCAAGCGCATCACCCTTCTCAGAGTTGAGCGTAACCATTCCACTGTTTATTACAATTGAACTACCATCATCAGTTGTAAGTTCAGCTCCCAGTGTTGCTTTCATGCAATCGTTTCGCGAAGCGACAGAGACAAGGCCTCCATTGACTGTAATATGATTGGAACTGATCCCCTTTACAGATTTTACAATCTGTACAGTTCCTCCATTTATTGTAAGTGTTGAATCGGAGTCGAGTGGTTTATTTGCTGAGTTGAGTACAAAATTACCTCCGTTTATTATCAAATGATTATCTGCATCAATTGCATTATCAGCACAGTCGATGCTAAAACCTCCGTTATCAATAATTATTTTATGGCTTGACTTAATGGCTTTTGCCGACACAAGTTCAGAGTTAAAATCACTTCCTCCACCTGTAGTAATACGGAATGAACCATTTTTAATGTATAATTCAGATTGAGCCGAAATTGCATCCTTAACTGAAACTATATCAAACTCTCCATTATTAACATGCACATAACCTTCATTATCAGTCGAATCCTTATCTGATTTAAAACCATCGCCTCCACTTGTTACTTTGAACTTACCACCATTGATAATCAGATAATCCTTGCCCTTAATGGCTGCTCCTACAGAATTTACTGTAATTTCGCCACTTTCAATAATCAACTCGTCACGCGAATAAATTCCGCCGTTATAATTAGCGTTTAGCAAAAGTTTACCCGAACCAGCAATGGCCATATAATCGCGACTAAAAATTGTGGCATTTAAGCTATCGGAAGTAACCAAATAATTACTCCCATCCGATATCGTATTTTCTGAACCTTCGTTTAAATAAATTACGGCGCGTTTGGCATCGGCAATATAAATTGCAGATGTACTTTCACTGTGAATATTTACATTATTGAGCAACAAACGAACAATACCCGACGAGTTTACCACAATCTGTCCGTTTTGCAGCGAACCGCTAAGTTCGTAAGTCCCTTTTTTGGTGATCACTACAGTTTGTCCGCTAATGGTTACATTACTGCTTGCACATTCAACTGTGGTCTCATTCAGCTTTATCTGAATCACTTTGGTTATATCCCACACATAGTCGAGCGTATCCGAATCAATGTCGGTATCGATTACATTCTCAGGATCGCAGGAACTAAACCAAAGAAAGCTGCTCAAAACAGCTGTGAATAGCAATATTTTTTTCATTGTATTTGTTTGTTTTTCACTTAAATAAATCAGAAAGAAAACTTATAACCTACACCAACATTATACTTTCCGTATACATCATCCTCCAAATCGCCAATGGCGCTGGCATCCTCGGGATCATACTCATCGTTAAGCACACCAAACAGTTCGATAAGGTGAATTTTCTTCACTTTGTACCCCAATGTCATAACATATCTGAACTTATCAAAATGATTTCCATCGGGATTATTGAGCTGAAAATTTGATTCAACCGAAAACGTAGGTGTCATTTTACATCGCGGTATATTATAACTCACCTGAAGACGATTACGCCACTTCAATTCGGGATTAATTTTATAATGGTCAATATTCACACTTCCATCGGACAAGTATTTTACATTGCCAGCATCATCCCGTTCTATTCGTTTTGACTCATCTTTAGTAGTAAACTGAATACGTTCACGCAACGAGAATGTGAAATCTTTATATTTAACGCGTCCTGTTGTTGATACATTAAACCTGTTGCGCCATTGATAATTCAGATATTTCGTGTCTAATTTATTCATTATCTGATATCCGGCGCCGATTTTCCACCCTTTTAAAATAGTATAATCGGCACTCAAACCCAAGCTCGTACGTTCCAACAAACGCACAAAACGCACATCATTCCCACCAACGGTTCTAAATTCGGCTTCAGCACCAAGTTCCCACTTTTTGCTTAACTCCTTTTCCAGCGAAATGGTTGTCCACATACCCGTTTCAGTTTGCGCAAACAGAAAAGCGGGCGAAAACAAAACAAGTAATAAAGTCAATATATTTTTAAACATTATGAAGTTTAATTTATCATATTCATATCAAAAAAACATACACAACTCTTCATTATTTATCGTAATAATAATACGAAACCATAGCTGTATCTTTCAAAAAATCAATTTCGTTGATCGAAACACGGTGAATATTCAAACCAGTGCGTTCGCGAAGTTCGGCTATCAGTTCATCGCGTTTTTCGGGTTTAATCATTTCAATTTTTTCGTATCTGAGGATGTTCGAATACTCTTTTTTCATAATAATTTTTGTGTCGAGCAGCAAAGTACCCGTAAACACAATACCTGCAATTATTCCAAGTTCATGATACTCCAGCTGAATAGCACTGACCAAACCCATAGCAATAAATATGAACAGATATGTCATATCTTTCATGTTAATACCCGCTGTACGATAACGCAGCATCGAAAACACTGCAAACAATCCGAAAGCAGCTCCCATTGACATTTTCACCTCATTAAGTACATAAGTTAGTAAAAAGATAACAATATTAAACATCAAAAAGGTGAAGATAGTATCCATTTTTTTGTAATTGGGAAAATATACAAAAAATATGATCAGGAATACGGCTGACAAATCGATTAACAGACTCAAAAAAAATGTTTCATCAATCTGAATTTTATCTTTTTTCTTGGTTACAGTAAGTAATCCATCCTCTGGTTCGGGAGCGGAGGCATCAGTAAACTCGGCCTGTAAAAGATTCATATCAATGGGAGCAGATGCAATGACCGGGGAAGGGACCAAAAAGAAAAGCGAAAACATAGCTCCAAAAATATATTTACGCACGCTGTGAAAAAATTTGATTAACATACCTGACTTTCTGTTTAAAATTATTGAGTTTTACATGATTTACTGTGTTGGCTATTCCGAGACAATACTTACTCATTGATGCGGGTTTAATGCGTTTGTGCTGCATAATGGAAATAAACTCGGAACTTCCAGACCGGTCCTGCTTCACTTCGGCAATAATGAGCGAAGGAAGGGAAGCCCGTTTTTCGCCACATACATAGTTCAAACCGAAATCAATAGTCAATCGCTCAGTCATATTTTTGTTAACGAGCGTAATGCGATTGTAGTTTACCTGCAATGCGGGCAAAAGATCGGAAGCTTTGTAAATGGTTTTTTTTTCGAGAAGTGCCCCCGTATCGCCTTCGAGCGACCACTTATTGTCGGGCAATTTGATACGGCTTTTAATAGTTCGTCCTTTGTTGGACTTGAATTTTATTTCAAAAAAATTGAGGTTCGAATCCACATACGACCTGAAACGTACTTTGTAGCGGTTAAGTTTGCCGTTGTGATGACGGGTATACATATCGAAATCGGGTGTATCGAAATAGGTGGTTTCGTATTTGGCAAATCGTTTACCGGCAATATCGAGGATGTAGTAATGCTCAGCTGCTTTGGCTAATATGTCATTGAGATGCGTTGCATGAAACATAAATTTCCGGTCCATTCTGTCGAGCAGCTTCACCTTGTTCATCTCGTCGAGCGAGATGGGCTCGAAGCCGCTAAATAATTCAATTGAGTTCTCCAAAATAAAAATCAGATTTAAAGAAAAGTTAACACCGGAATTTTTGTAATATTTTTTTTATATGAATGACATAGACATATAATAAAAAATAACGCACAAAAATACATATAAATTTTTTAATAAGAGAACTGATTATACAAAAAGGTCAAATTTCCTTCTTTTTTGAATCTATTTTCATCAACACAGCCCTTCACTACTAACAGATATAGTTATATCAAAAAAAAACGGAGCAATGCTTTTAAGCAATGCTCCGGTAAAATAAAAAAACGTCTTAATTACGAGAAAAGTTTCTCAATACGATTGGCATAATGAGTTTCAATCACATTTCTTTTAATTTTGAGTGTTGGCGACAAAAAACCACCGGGTTGCGTCCATTCGTCGGGCACAATCTGATAACGTTTAACCTGTTCGAAGTCGCCGAAAAACTGATTGTACTTTTTCACTTCCTCGGCAATACGCTTCTGAACTATTGAATTTTCAACCATTTCGGCATTTGTAGTATAAATGAGTTTATGCTTTGCACACCAGGATTTCAGATAAACAAAATCCGGCGAAATAAGTGCCGCCGCAAATTTTTTATTCTCACCCACCACTATCATATTTTCGATAAATGGCGATTCGGTAAACTTCGACTCAATAGCCTGCGGATTCACATACTTCCCAAACGAAGTTTTAAATATACTCTTTAATCGTCCGGTAATAATAAGTTGTCCTTCGGGCGTAAATTTACCGGTATCGCCTGTATGTAACCAACCATCAGCATCGATCACCTGTTTAGTAAGTTCAGGATCCTTGTAATAACCAATCATCACATTGTGTCCACGACAAATAATTTCGTCACGTTCGCCAAGTTTCACTTCCACACCCGGCAATGGTAATCCCACGGTTCCGAATTTACGACCATTTTTACCACGCTGACTTACTGCAATCACCGGAGATGTTTCACTAAGTCCGTAACCTTCGAATACAGGCATTCCGATAGCTGAAAAGAAAGAAGCCATGTGCGGTTGCAGGGCAGAGCCACCGGACACTACGATATCAAAATTTCCTCCGAGTCGTTCACGCCATTTTGAGTAGATCAATTTATCCGCAATTTTCAAACGGAATTTAAACCATACTGAAATACCTTCGAGCTGATATCGTGTAGCCAAATTGAAAGCCCAATAATAAATGATTTTTTGGATAAATGGCAGTGATTTCCCTGCCAAATAAAATTTATCATAAATCTTCTCGAGCAATCGTGGTACTGCCGACATCATGGTCGGATTAATCTCCTTAATATTATCGGCAATGGTTGCCAGACTCTCTGCATAATAAACCGACATTCCCAGAAACTGATACAAATATACCAACATGCGCTCGTAAGCATGGCAAAGCGGTAGAAAGCTGAGTGCAATTTTGCTCCACTCCTGTGGAGTTGTTTGAAGATTTATTACCTGATTCACAATATTGCTGTGCGAAAGCATTACTCCTTTTGGATTTCCGGTTGTACCCGAAGTATAAATGATAGTGGCCAGTGTATCTGGTTTTCCAGCCGCTTTCAATCCCTTAAGTTTTTCTTCATCCTGATTTTCGCGTCCCAATTCTATCAGCTTCTCAAGATATTTAAAGTCTGGATCCACATTATCAAATGTATAAATTTCTTTCAACGATTTCACTTCGGGAAGAATCGGTTTAAGTTTATTGCGCAATTCTTTACCTTCAATGAAAATCATTTTCATTTCAGCATGATTCAGAATATATCGGTAATCCTCCTGACTTATGGTGGGATAAATAGGAATTGAGATTGCACCAATTTGCATTACAGCAAAATCGAGCATATTCCATTCAGGGCGATTTCCACTCACAATGCCCACTTTATCCCCGGGTTCGATACCCGATTGCAACATACCATAACTCAGCATATTGGTAAGTTCCACATATTCCTGAATACTGTATTTGCGCCATTGTCCTTGTCGTTTAGCAGCAAGAGCGGCTTCCTGTGCCGGATATTTTTCGAGATAATTATCCAGCAAATCATATAAACGTGTTACTTCCATTTTTGCGATCTATTTTAGTTTTTTATTCATGAAAAACTGCAACTTAAAACACGATTTGGTTTTAAAAGTTGCAGTTCAGGTCATTTGTTAGCTGCCACAAATATAATTTATTATTATTGAAAAACAATGCTTATGTTGTTGCTTATCCGAATTTTAAAATTAAAATGCCTATAAAAAGCTATGTGAGAGTATATTTTTCCGAGTTCTACTATTATTGATAAGCTCAGTATTTGATTTCAACTTTTTCGACAAACGGGCTGAGATGGAAACTATGTAGCCTGAACAGTATATCGGTTAATTCAGTCTGCTTGTTTCCTGTAAATTCGAGTATTTTCTTTTTGTCTTCGTTGCTCAACAGTCCTGCACTGTAATTTCTGACACGAATCAAGGTATCCGTTTTATCAAACGACATCGCCAGAAAATTATCCGATAACATTTTCACCAGCGCGTCATCAGGCATCAATTTGGCTTTTCCCGACCAGCTTTGATACCATTCGCCTGCTGAAATTTCAGGCAACACGATATTTAATAATTTCCATTCGGAGTCGTAAAAATTTATTTTCGACAATAAAACCCTTTCGCCTGTGGTATGTATAATTCCGGTAATATATGTAGAATCGGAGGTTTTAAACAACTTCATGTCGTACTTGCTGTTGATCGCTGATTGAAAAACAATGTGATTTGTCAGCGTATTGCGATACAATACACGCGAGTATCCGCCCAGTTTATTTCTGACACTATCGGCTTGCCCGGCTTTAAAATATTCAAGCATTTCGAAACGTGCTTTGCCATCGAGCAGTGCTATCATTTTGGTGGGCATTTTCAGAAACACACTGTCCACATTAGCCGACAGCAGAGTTGCAGAAAGAATCAAGGCCGAAAACAGAAAGAAGAACTTACTTTTTTTCATTTTTGTTTGTTTTAAAAAGCCGCTTAAAAAAATCACCATAATACTTCATCATTTCGCTGACCGATTGAAAATCTTCTTTATAAGCCAAACCAAGCCCTTGTGTCGATCTTGCTTCCTTGAGCAACTCACGATCCACAGTATGGCTGTAAGCTTTGAAACGCAGCTTACCCGATTCGGTAAGCAGATATTCAAAATCAAAGTCTCCAATAATTTTCGAATTACTGGTTGTTGTGGCAATATTATCGTCTCGATATCCGATATTCCCGTTTATCACTATACGTTTGTTCGGTTGATAATTCAACAAAGCTTTATACTCATCGCTTTCGGTTTGAGTCACTACGTCGATACCCACACTCAGATTATTCATATTGAGTGACTTTTGTACCCACGAATTCACCTGCGTACTTAAAGTATTGGTAAGCAGCGAAATTGACTGATTCCAGCCAGCATTGGGATTTTGCTCAGTCACATTCGATGGCATAAAAAACCGGTTCAAAAAGAGCAGAGATGCTATTTGTCGGTTCATACTTTCTTCGGTATTAATCACAGCACGCACTTTCTGTTTCACACCTTCGTCACTTGACGGCAAATCGATGTCGAACTTTATAGCCGGCTTCATTAGATCATCTGTCAACAATAGTACACAGTCGACAGGTACATTTCCACGATTGGTAGTATTTCCCACATCATCGAGCAAATCGCTGAGAGGCGCCGTAAGACTATATTTGGCACGTATATCCACTTTTGCGTCGAACGGATCGCCTGTCCACGAAATTGTACTTCCCCTGTCGATTTTAAACTCTTTTCGAATAAGTGTTTGCAGGGTAAAAAGATAATAGCCATCGTCGATGGTATAGGTTCCGAATAGTTTTAAGTCGGAAAAACTATCAAACTGTACACGTAAATTACCATTGCCACGCCCCGAAATTACGTCACCTGCTCTCGGATCGACAAGCAACTCCATTTGTGCATCTGGCGTAACTTCAATTTGCAAATCCACTTTCACATTAAATTTGTTCCTTTGTTCAGGTTCTTCCTCCGTTATTTCATTGTTGCTATTTGATACACGTGGATTCACAAAACTAATGAAATTATTATCAGAGGCTGTGGAGGCGCCCCCCATTTGAATGGAACCTTTTGAACCCGGTCTCGACACCGCATTTACAACGATATTGGCTTCATTTACATCGCCAAAAATATTTACAGTTCCGGTAGCATATGCTTTCCCGAAAAAATACTCATTATCGGCAGCCTGTGTATTCATAGCCAGCAGATTGCGCGCAGCAATATTCACATTGTATTTCATATTACCAAATCCGCCATCATGATTTATCAGTCCGTTGAGAGTACCCTGATTCCTTTCTGCATCGAAAACCAAAATATCCTGCAAATGAATTGCATTCTTGGTCAAGCGCACAGTATCGTTGAAATAATACGTGGTTTTAAGCATATCGATGGTTGCCTGCGCTTTATCGACGAACACATCTCCTTCGAAACCAATTCTTTTCATCGGCCCAAACATGCGTACTATCCCTTTTCCTTCACCCTGTACATTTTCGGCAACCCCTGCAAAATACTTTTGCAAAAATACGATGCTCAAACTGTTGACATCGAAAACCACATCAATCGAATCTCTGACAGGATTATAATGTCCATTTGCCAAAGCTACAGTATCAGCACCTCGAATAAAATGAGCTCCTAGCAGCACTTTCTTTTGCTCGTTATCCCAGGTTGAAGACAGTTTTGCATCGGAGACAATCATATTATTAATCGCCACATCACGTACATCGAGATCGGCCAGAAATACAGGTTGTTTTAGTAAACTAAAGAGATTTATCTTGCCGGTCACAAATCCCCCTATGCTGATTCCCTTTAACTTTACAATTTGCATTATATAATCCAGATTCAGATCGTTGGTACTCACTATCAGGCTATCGCTCCGACGGGCAGATGCAAGCCCGTTGATGTTGATAAATTGCCTTTCATTGTCGATTCTGAAATTTCGTACAGAGATAGTTGTATCGCTCCTAAAATCTATTTTACTTGCTCTGATATCCCAAATAGAATCAGACACAATAATTTGTGTAGGCAAAACTGACATGCTCGCCAGCGTTTTCCCTTCTTCTTTTCTGAAACGAGTTACTGTCTGAAACTCACCGGCATTGGTGATTTCCCGCGAATTTTGCCAACCAATTTGTGTACTTACCGAATCCTGCGAAGCGCCGGCAAGCAAATACATGCTTGTCATGCCATTTTTATCCAACATTTGCGCGCGCGAAGTTAACTTAAGTTCTTTTTGCAAATTCTGTACATCGAGCGATATGTTTTCGAATCTGGTTTTACCTGAAACAAAAGTTGGAATGAAAGCCCTCAGATCCACTTTATTCATTTTCTCATCGATACTACCCTTAATGGTGCTAACACCAGATATACGGTATGGCAATTCAAAAACATCACAAAAGTTTAAAGTATTATCGATTCGTAGGTCCATATCGATATGATTGCCATAAAGCATATCGTCGGCTTCACCCGACAAAACAGGCAGATAACAATGAATAATATTTTTGATACTCGAGCCCACCGAACTGTACTTAAAGTTGCCGGTAAACGAGCCATTGGCAAAATCGGAACGAATGCTGAAATTACTAAAATCTTTTGCAGTACGACTGGCAAGATAAATTTCACTGATATTGAGCGACTTGTGATTGTTTACAATAATAATACTGTCGAAACTCACAAAACCATTCATATTATCGGGCGAATTCCCTACCATATTTGTGCTTCCACGAAATGTCAGAGTGGCATCTTTATATCCCTTGATAAAATTAAGCGCATGTAGGTTTGCATTTTCGACCAGAAGTTTGAAGTCGAAAACCGGCAATTTTTTGGTAAGGTCAATTTCGCCGCTAAAATCAGCACTGATATTGTCATCTTTCAGATCGATATTTCCGTTAAATCCGGTACCATCATATTTCCCATCGAGCTTAATATCACTATAAGTATAGTCGTTGAAACGAATTTCATTAAAAACCGCCTTTACATTACCTCGAATATGTTCGTTTTCCTTTTTGGTTCCATTGGTATTAATCACAAAAGCAGTTTTTCCAAGTTTATTCCCGGGTAAAAGCTTATCAAGTTGCAAATTTCGCGATTTCACTGTTCCATTGTATGTCAGGTCGCGCAAGTGGTTATCGAACTTTAGCAAAATATCGGTAGATATGCTACCAATATTGGTGGCAATATTTCCATAAGCCACAAGATTACTAAAGAACCCTGTGATATTACCACTATACTTCACTGTTCCGAGTTGATTGAGACCGGTAGGTAGTACAAATGGCTTGCGGCTGAGTGATGATATCACATCCTGTACATCAGCTTTATTCATTCGCATCTCTTTAATATCGGCATACACAAAGGTTTCGTCGATATTGGGCAAACCACTGAGTTCCAAATTAGCATTTATTGCAACATCTTTCCCGTATCCGAGCTCAAAATCCTGAAACTTCAGACTCGACACACGTCCTGAAATCAGTCCGGTCATTCTGAATGTATTATTCAACCCTGAAATACCTGGTACTAAATATCGAATATCCGAAAAGGCGACCCGGGCAACTTCAACGGGGATATTCCAACGCACCTTATGTATATAATTGCTGAAAGCACCAAGACTGTCGTAAAGCAGTTCTGTTTTAGCAAATTTTATCTTCGAGTCGGGCATCAGAAGGTTTAAATAGCCAACACTTGCCGATTCGTCGGAAGCTATAATATGAGTACTTAGTTCGTCGACTCTGAAACCAGATCGCTCGGTAAATGATAATGATGGGATATCGACATTCAAGCTATCGTTTTTCAGCACATTTAAAAACAAACGCATATCCAGATTACTGAGCCAAATACTGTCGGGATTAAATACACCGGGCACATTGGCTTTGTGAGCTTTTGAGCGCGTGAAGCTAAAAACGGCATCTTTAATATCAAGTTTACGAATGCGGTATTCCACTTTCGATGAATCGTTAGTAGAATCATTTTTAAGAGCTTTCAAAATAAAATCGAGGTTAGTAGTTCCCGTGCTATCGGCTTTGAGATGAAAAACAGGTTTTTTAAACTCGACAGCATGAAACGATAAACGGGAGTTGAAAAGCTGACGTACACTAAATCCCACATAAGCCTTTTCAACAAAAATCAGTGTATCTTTTTGGCGATCTTCCACATAAATATCGTTGATACTTATCCGGTTAAAGAGCTTGTAATTCACCGTCCCTATTGTCACCTTAGTTTCGAGCGTTTCGGAGAGACTTTTAGTTACCAACCGGGCAATATAGTTTTGTACTGCGCTACTTTGCAGCACAATAGGTATGGTTGCCAGCACTATAAGAGGAATGGCAACCAACAATACAATTATTTTTGTTGATTTTTTTATATCTTTGGGCATTATTTTACGCAAAAGTAAATAATAATTTGCAAATACGAATGATAAAAAGCGCGCGGGCAAGTCATTATTATATAACATAAAGCCTTTACCCGATTTCAGGCACACGTTCGTTGCAATAATTATTCCATTTTTTACAATAAAACAATGAATCCCGTTACTATATTAGGAATTGAATCGTCGTGCGACGATACATCTGCTTCAATCGTTCGCAATGGCCTCATGCTTTCAAATGTCGTTGCCGGCCAGGAAGTGCATTCGCTCTATGGCGGCGTAGTGCCTGAGTTAGCTTCGCGTGCACATCAGCAAAATATCATTCCTGTAGTGGAAGCTGCCATAAAAAAGGCTGGAATTGACAAAAGCGAAATCAGCGCAGTGGCTTTTACACGTGGACCCGGCTTGCTGGGATCATTGCTTGTGGGCACTTCATTCGCAAAAGGTTTTGCACAGGCACTTGGCATTCCCATTATCGATGTAAATCACTTGCAGGCTCATGTATTGGCACATTTTATAAGTCAGGGCAACGAAAACGAAACAATGCCGGAATTCCCCTTTTTGTGTTTGCTGGTTTCGGGTGGAAATTCACAAATCATTGTAGTGCACTCACATTTCGACATGGAAATTATTGGGCAAACAATTGACGATGCTGCCGGCGAAGCTTTTGACAAATGTGCCAAAGTGATGGGGCTTCCCTACCCGGGCGGACCACATATCGACAGACTTGCAAAACAGGGGAATGCAGATGCTTTTAAATTCAACAAACCACAAATTCCGGAATATAACTACAGCTTCAGTGGCCTTAAAACCTCTTTCCTGTATCTTTTACGGGATAAAGAAAAAGAAAATGCTGATTTCGTGAAAGAAAACCTGAATGACTTGTGTGCATCGATTCAGAAAACTGTGGTCGAAATTTTAATGTCGAAACTCCGAAAAGCTGCGAACGATTTGAATATCAAAAACGTGGCTGTGGCTGGAGGTGTTTCGGCCAACTCAGCGCTTCGACAGGCGTTTCATGATTATGCCATAAGATATGAATGGAATGTTTTTATTCCACCGGTATCATTCACAACCGACAATGCAGCCATGATAGCTATTACAGGATATTTCAAATATCTGAAAAGTGATTTTTGTGCCATCGACGAAGTGCCCTATGCAAGAGTCAGCCAAAAGCTGTGACACACAAAAACTAAAAAACATTATGAGTACACTATCAGACATAAAAAAAACACTCGCCCCATATTACGGGATTTTGTATTTTGTTGTGATATTAGCCGTATCTCATTTTTTCTGGAAATTTACAATGATAGGTGATGAGTCGGATAACTATGTAAGTTTTTTCGGCATCAATTTGTCGGCACTATTTCAGTTCGGAGCCGACCATGTGGCAGAAGCCACTACCGCGGTGCTTAACTTTTTTGGCATCAATGCACAACTCGAACCCTTCAATGTGATCCGTCACGATAACCGTCAGGCAGTGCGCGTGGTGTGGTCGTGTACCGGATTCAAACAGGCTTATATTTTTGCGAGCATCATTGCATTATACAGAGGACCATTTTTGAAAAAGTTATGGTATATTCCAGCAGGTCTGGTATTGGTTTATGCCTTTAATATTTTTCGCATAGCCATGATCTCGGCCATCACACGCGTGCATCCCGATTGGTTTTACATCCTACACGAACATTTATTCAAATATATGTATTACGCCATGATTTTCGGTTTGTGGTTAATCTGGGAAGAACGGATAGCAAAACCAATCGTGACTAAAAACCCTGAAAAATAAGAATAAAGTTTATTCCAGCAAATCATCCATTTGAGCACTTATCTGCAACAACGATATTTCACAAAGCTTTGTACTATATTCGGTCTGTACAAGTCGCTCTTCGGCTTCGAGCAAACTGTTTTGCGCCTCGCGAAGTTCGATACCCGACAAATCTCCAAGTTTGTAACGCTCAATGGCAATTTCGTAATTCTCATGTGCGTTGACCAGATTCTCTCTCTCGAGCGTAGTGAGTTCCATATTATTGCGGTAGGCCATCCATAGATTTGAAAAATCGCTTTTCAAACTTAGCTGCAACTCTTGTATTGCCAATTGTTTATTTTCAGCCTGAATACGTGCATTGCGTTGCTCGCGCACCCTGTTCATTCCATCAAAAATATTAAAACCGAGCGTAAGCCCCACGTTAGGGCCAAAATTATCCTGACGACGATATGTTGCTATTTCGTAATTGTTTTGTGTATATCCGTATCCGGCATTTAAACGTACATACGGATAGTTTTTGCTTTGAGACGCTTTTAAATCGAGTAAACTTATGGATTTTTCCTTGTCGGCAAGCTGCAGAAAGATATTCGACGAAAGGGTGTTTTCCCAAAGTGCTTCCTTCGAAAGCAATGCATTGAATACTATGGTTGTATCTTCTAACACTATCTTATTTTCCACTTCGGTAGCAGCCATCAGTTTGTTGAGTTTTACCCCTGAGCTAAACAACACTTCCTGCTGACGGATAAGCCGTGAGCTATCGGCATTAAAATCCACACGCGCCTGTTGCAAATCGAGCCGCGACATAGAGCCTATATTATAACGTGCTTCGACAATGCGTAGACGCTCTTTCGACAGTTTCACAGCCGATTTCAGATTATTCAATCTGATTTGTTGCTGTACAAAATTAAAATACTCAGCACTCAGTGAAGCAATAAAATTTTCAACAGTAAGGCGCGACCTCAACTCACCCATTTCGTTCATACCTTGCAATTTATCGTAATTCACAAACATCCGAAAGCCATCGAACACAGTCCAGTTCAGATTCACACCAGCCTGCAAACCACTATTAAACACATTATTGGTCGACAGGTCGGCCGAGCCATCGGCTGGTTTTTGTACTGTATTGTTCAGTGAACCCGAGTATCCGGCATTAAGATCGACTACAGGGAGCATACCGGCATTACCTACAGACTGATTGTTTTCTGCAATTTTTTGTTCGTTTCGGCTGATGCGTATGCTGTAATTGTTCTCAAGTCCTGTTTCGATACATTTTTTCAGGCTAAGCACTTCCTGTGCCTGCGCTGAAGTATGCATTAAAGCTAAAACAGAAATCAGGAACAGTTTCGGGAATTTATTTCTTTTGTACATCTTCATTTGTAAAAACTTATTTATAAACATCCTGAAAAATCAGACTTTCTGTACTTTGTTTTTCCGGTTGGTTGATACGAATAAATAAATGGCAGGCACTACAAACAATGTCAGGAAAGTGGACACCACAAGTCCGCCAATTACCGACACACCCATAGCAATACGTCCGTTGGCACCTTCGGCACTGGCGAACGCCAGTGGCAGCAAACCAAGAATGGTCGAAAAGCTGGTCATCAGAATGGGGCGCAAACGCTGTGCTGCCGCACCACGAATAGCTTCGAGCTTATCCATTCCCGCATCCTGACGCTGATTGGCAAACTCTACAATCAGAATACCATTTTTAGCTACAAGTCCGATAAGCATAATGATACCAATCTGACTGAAAATATTCATGGTTATACCGAAGACTAACATGAATATCAAAGCTCCGGCCACAGCCAGCGGCACTGTCATCATTACTACCAATGGATCTTTGAAACTCTCGAACTGAGCAGCCAGAATAAGAAAAATAAGCACCAGTGCAAGCAAAAATGCAAACATCAGACTCGACGAACTTTCGCGGAACTCCTTCGAATCGCCAGCCAACGCAGTGCGAAAACTTTCGTCGAGCGTTTCA
Source organism: Paludibacteraceae bacterium (assembly GCA_016937795.1). Lineage (GTDB taxonomy): Bacteria > Bacteroidota > Bacteroidia > Bacteroidales > Paludibacteraceae > Paludibacter. The sequence goes on along the minus strand of JAFGVV010000027.1, from coordinate 65,796 downwards.
GCTGCAATACGGTCCATTTCGTCGAGCCCCTCACCAATGGTAACTCCGGGAGCAAGCCCTGCCGATACAGTAGCCGAATTGAAACGGTTGTAGCGATACAATTGTGGCGGGGCCACTGTTTCCTTCAGTTCCACCAGGTTGTCGAGCTGAATCATGTCACCCGACTGATTTTTCAGGTAAATAGATTTCAACTCGAGTGGCGTATTGCGTTGCTGACGATTAATTTCACCCAATATCTGATATTGTTTCCCATTCATATAAAAATAGCCCATACGCTGTCCGCTGAGTGCATATTGCAATGTCTGTCCAATATCACGGGTACTAACACCAAGCAATGCTGCTTTGTCCCTGTCAATCAGAATACGCGTTTCGGGTTTGGTAAATTTCAGATTCACATCGGCCATTTCAAACTTTCCACTGGCATTCACTTTATCCATAAACAGGGGTATAAACTCTTCTAATTTTTCAATATTAGGGGCTTGTAGTACATATTGTACGGGCATCCCGCCTCGTCGCCCACCAAAAGTAGATTGTTGTTGTACAAAAGTACGCGCCTCGGTTTCTTTACGCACAGCAGTCGTAATTTTATCTGCTATTTCCATCTGACTGCGTTCACGGACTTTGATGTCAGGTAAAATAAGTCGTACCATACCAAACGAACTGCGGACAAAGGCGATATTCGATTCGTGCTCATAAGCCACAGTATCTACAATGCCATATATTTTTTCGGTATAATCGCGTACAAACTCAAAAGTGGCTCCTTCGGGTGCTGAAGTACGCACAGTAATCGACGACCGGTCTTCGAGAGGTGCCATTTCGGCTGGCACGGCATTCCACATTACAAATATGCCTATCACCGTGAGCACAACCAGTATAACGGCCACCATTCTGCGTTTCAGAAAACGGGACAATCCGTTTTCGTATGCTTTATTCAGACTTTCGAAAAAAGGCTCGGTTTTACGATAAAACCAGTTGTGTTTTTCGCGGTGTTTCAACAATTTGGTAGACATCATAGGTGTAAAAGTGAGCGCCACAAACGACGAAATCACCACTGCTCCCGACACCACAATACTAAACTCACGAAACAAACGACCCGTCATTCCCTCGAGAAAAACGATAGGAAAAAATACAGCCACAAGTGTAATAGTAGTAGAAATTACAGCAAAGAAAATCTCTTTCGAGCCTTCAATACCGGCCTGACGGGGCTTCATACCCTGTTCAATTTTCTGATATATATTTTCGGTCACCACAATGGCATCGTCCACAACCAGGCCTACAGCCAATACCACAGCCAGCATCGAAAGCACATTGATAGAGAAGCCCGCCAGATACATGATAAAAAATGAACCCACAAGCGACACAGGAATAACAACTACCGGGATAAGCGTCACACGCCAGTCGCGCAGAAAAAGAAATATAATGACAATTACCAGAATAAAGGCTATGAAAATGGTTTCCTCCACCTCATTAATAGAAGCTCTGATAAATTTCGTATTGTCGAAAACCACTTCTACTTTTACATCGTCCGGCAGGTCCTTTTGCATTTGTTCCACACGCAAGGCTACCTCATCCGCAATTTCAATCTGATTGGCACCCGGCTGTGGAATAATGACTGTACTCACCATTGGCATTCTGTTTCGCTTCAGTATGTTTTTACGGTCTTCCGAATCAAGTTCAGCAGTACCAATATCACCAAAACGCACGATGCGGAAGTCGTCTTCCCGAATTACAAGATTATTAAATTCTTCGGGTGTTTCCATCAAACCGAGTGTACGAATGCTCAATTCAATTTTATCACCTTCGATACTACCCGAAGGCAACTCCACATTCTCACGATCGATAGCGTTCTTCACCTCGATAGGTGTAATGCCATAAGCAGCCATTTTCACCGGATCGAGCCACAAACGCATCGAATAACGATGCTCACCCCAAATATCCACTGCGCTCACGTTCTGAATGGTTTGAAGCCGTTCTTTGACGGTAAGCTCAGCTATTTCGGTCAATTCGAGCAACGAACGTTTCTCGCTTTGCACAGTAATTTGAATAATAGGACTGGCATCAGCATCAGCTTTCGACACGGTTGGCGGATCGCAATCGCGGGGTAAGTAGCGCTGTGCACGCGAAACTTTATCGCGCACATCGTTGGCTGCAGTTTCCAGATCGACACTCAGTTCGAACTCCACTGTGATACGTGAATATCCCTGACTACTCTGACTCGACAACGAACGAATACCGGGAATACCATTGATGTTTTGTTCGAGAGGTTCGGTAATCTGGTTTTCAATAATTTCGGCATTGGCACCTGGATACGAAACTGAGACTGAGATAATCGGATTATCGACACTGGGAAACTCCCTGACTCCAAGATAAGTGTATCCGATTAATCCCATAAGCAGGATAACCAACACAAATACAGTGGATAATACAGGACGTTTTATACTTAATTCGGAAATATTCATCTGCTTACAATTATTCTTTAGCTTTATTAATCACCACATCCATACCATCGCGAAGCTGCATAACCCCACTCACAATAAGTGTATCGCCGGGTTGCAAACCATCGATCACCTGCACCGACGAGGCTGTGCGCATTCCTTTTTTTACTTCTACCAGATGTGCTTTGCCCGATTTATACACATATACAATATCGCGCCCCATTTCGGCTATCGACGAAATAGCAGGAATGACTATGGCTTTGCTAATTTCACTTAGTTGAATACTTATGTTAGCCGAACGGCCGGGCTTGAGCTTTCCACCCGGATTCTGATACAGGGCACGGGCTTTAAGCGAAAGTGTCTTTTCGTCGAGCTTCGACTCTACTGCATACACAGGAGCCTCATAAACATTTAAGTCATTTTCAATCTCGAATGTTATTTTCGTTCCGGGCTTTATGTCGTTGGCCTGTCGTTCGTTTACCGAAAATTCAATTTTCAGAGGCGACAATTTGGTGAGGGTGGATATTTCGAGCGAGGGAGAAGCATATGCCCCTTCACTCACCTGACGAAGTCCCACCACTCCATCGAAAGGCGCACGAAGTTCGGTTTGTGCTATTCGTGCTTTTACAAGCTCAATATCGGCATTCAACTTTTCAAGCTCGGTAGTCACCGACTCGTAAGCCTCCTGACTTACCGCATCCTTTGCCAAAAGCGATTTTTGGCGAAAAACCCTGTCGTTGGCAAGTGGTAACTGAGCTTCCAGTTTCTTCAACTCGGCCTGCAACGGACTATCGTTTACCTTGGCCAGCAATTCACCCTTGCGTACATTGCTGCCCTCTCTGAAATAAATCTTTACAATCTTTCCCGAAGTCTCAAACGACAGGTCCACCTCTTCATCGGGCATAAGCAAACCTTTTGTCCGAAAAATATCCTGAAGAGCTTCATACTGAAGCACTTTGACATTGACATTGAGTGCGGGTCGCTTTTGTGAGTTTCCTATAGCCTTCCCGGGCTTATCCAACGCTTGCGGATCCTTGGCAAACAAAGCTCTAATGGTTGGAAACAAAGCCATTCCGGCTATCAGTACTGCAATTGCAGCAAACAAAATTATCTTTGTTTTTTTGTTCATATGGATGTTCTGAAAGAATAGTATAGTTATTATAAATCTGTGCTAAGTTAATCAAAAGCATTTTATTGAAACATATACGACACTCGTTTTTTCGAAATTTTTACAAAGAAAGAGATATGTTACCAACAAAAAGCAGAATGTGGGTCTGCCTGAAGTAAAACGCACAATTTACCGGGTTCGCTGACTAAAACAAACTGAAAAGGTTTAACCATGTATGAAAATTCGTAACAAGTTTTACAGTTCAAGGGGCACCTCAATAAGTAAAAACTCAGTGCTGTGAGCTGTTGCAAAAGTAATCTTATTCAATTGTTTCAGAGCCATTCCATCTCGCGACACGAGCAATATATCGCCACATTTAAGCGTCCCCTTGAGCACAAATATATACAAACCACTCACTCCGGGTCTGTGCATCTGATAACTCAAAGAAATACTATCTTCCGAAATACGACCAACACTCATCCATACGTCCTGATAAACCCACAATTTATCATTATCGAAATGCGTCGACAGGATTTCAGTCAGTGCGTTGTCGGGAAACTGATATGAGGCCACACTATATCGCGGCTTAAGCTTTTGCAAATGAGGTAAAATACAGATTTTAACATATCGTGCGGAGTACTGGCTGCTTATGTTTATTTCACGCTGAAACACACCTGTACCCGCACTCAACACCTGTACATCGCCGGGTCTGATTATCGCTTTGTGGCCAAACTCATCTTTGTATTCGAGCTCCCCTTCGAGCGGAATAGTAATGACCTCCATATTGCTGTGTGGATGCGTACCATATCCTTTCCCGGGCGCCATCATTTCATCGTTTATGGCACGTAATGCTCCGAAATGCAAACGATCAGCATCGTAAAAACCTCCGAAACTGAACGAATGACGACTGTGTAACCACCCCTGATTGGTGGTGCCACGTGTATCGGCTCTGTGTATAGCAGCTACAATCATATATCACTTCATGTTTATATATATAACAACTGTAAACTCAATTGGTTGAACTACGAACGACAACCGGACTTATCAAACATTCCCCTTTCGACAATTGGAATTCGAAAAACAATAATGCTCACGTTGCGTTTTAATAAGTAGGGCTAAGCAATAGTTCATCATCATTTCACACTTTTATGACGCAAAAAATCAGCACAAAAGAAAAATCAGTGCATATCAATCTGCACTCAAACTATTATGGTTCAATAGCCGAAATTGGCGGTGGACAGGAAACTGCCCGACATCTATTTCAGGCTGGTGGAGCATCGAATACTGTGGCCAAAACTGTATCGGCTTACGACAAATCATTTAGCGATCATTTCTACAACGAAGGGAAACCCTCGCGATATGTGGCTCAGGAGCGACTCAACAAAATGATTGACTACGAATACAACGAATTGATTCAGGTACTCGATAAAAAAATTGACCAGAAATTCTTTGCTTTTGCCAATACAGTAGAAATACTGAATTATTCTAAAAACAATACAGGAAATGGCTGGATAGGCATTGCAATAGAAGGAAGCGAACGTTACAAGCCCAACAAAATCCTTTTTCATATTAAATTGCTCGAAAACGACACGCTACTACAACAACAGACACTTGGTACAATTGGCATTAACCTGATTTTTGCCTCGCTTACCGAAAAGCCGGATCCACGCGAAATAATCACTGCACTTACCGATAACCTCGACAAGGACCGTGTGGAAGTGGACTTTGTGCATGTAGAAGGCCCTGATATGAAATGGTATGACAACCGGCTACTCAACCTGCTGCTTGTGAGTAATAATATGACACCTGCTGTAATGTTCGACGAAAACGGACAGGTACAACAACCTGCCGACATGCTTTACAGGAAAAACGTGCTGCTCATGCGTGGTCATTTCAGGCCTATCAGCAATCTGGTACTCGAGTTTTTTGAGGACAGCCTCGAAATGTTCAAACGCGACGAAGATTACCGCCCCGATAACACCATCGCATTCTGCGAAATATCGCTCAAGTATCTTTTTCAGAACGAGAAACTCGACGAAAAGGACTTTCTACACAGAGTCGATTTACTCAATATGGCTGGTAAATGTGTGATGGTATCCAATTTCTATCGCTATTTTAAATTGGTCGACTATTTTGCTCAGTTTAAAATGATAAAACTTCGCATCGTATTAGGACTCAATACCTTCGACCGCATATTCCACGAATCGCAATACACCGACCTGCGGGGAGGCATACTCGAAGCGATGGGCACACTCTTTCACGAAAACGTCAAACTTTATCTTTATCCCTTTACCAATATCAATTCCGGCGACATTATTTACCCCGACGACGAGCATTTCCACCACGAATACAAAGCATTGTGGCAATACCTGCGTCAGACACGAAAAATACTGGTGCTCAATGGCATTTCAGCCAATCAGCTGCGCATTACCCCCGACCGAATCACTAAAATGATACGCCGTGCCGACGAAAAATTAGCCGACTACCTGCCCCCAAAAGTGTATGCACATATTAAATCCGAAAAACTATTTGGCTATGACGACGAAAGTATTTAAAAATGAAACAGATCCGACATTTTATGGCTTGTCCACACGCATTCAACTCGAAGCTTTATCCCTAAACAAACTTGGCATTCGTAAAGTCATCAAAAGCCGTATTATCCGAAAAGATGCCGAAAAGATAGTTGAAATTGCCCACCAAATAAAAAGTGTAACGCCCTATATGGAAGTTACGCTCATCTGCACCCGCAATATATGTTCGAAATCAATAGATTTACTTAAAAAAGAAGGAATTGGAATTGAATACAGTAGTGAGACAGAGTGAGACAGAGCGAGAAAGGCCGACACTATCACGCCAGGTAAACACAATTATCACCTAAGTAAAGCCGGTTTGATACGTACGTATCAAACACTTTGACAGGTACGAATCAAGCACCTTGATACGTACGTATCAAACCGGCTACACAACACTAGTAAGCATGTAACACTCGGGAGTATGCGAAGGTACAAGGTCTGGTAAGAGCTTTAGTGCTTCCTGCATATTGCGTACAAACCTTTAACTCATAGGCCCCGGGCTGCAAATCGGGCACAAAAAACTTTAGCGTGGCATTCGTGTTTTCGCACAATTCGGCAGCTGGGAGATGTATTTGCTGACCACTTTCGCTGTGTACGAGATAAATTCCCACCGATGGATCGTCGCCCACAATTTTGAGCTTTTCACCTTTAAGTACAAGCAGTCTGTTCGCTATCAACTTATCCACATGTTCTTTTGTTTGCGCATCAAACACAATTCCAATACGAAAATTGAAATTACCTGCCCTGAAAACCTCAGCTTTCAAACCCTTAGACCTGCGCCGGATAATGGCTCCTGTACTGAATGCCACTTCTACCTTATGCCTTTTGTTGTCAAACCTATCACCCGGCGAGTTAAATACACCTTTTACATTGGCCTGTGCGCTGAAATAGCCTGTATTAATCTTTTCGCCATTTTCTATCAGGTATGTCATTTCTTCAAAAAAGGTTTTTACAAGATATTCCATTGCATCGGGATTTGCTCCTCTTAACGTATTCCGACAGGCAGACTCACAGACAGCCCTGATATTATACACATTATTGACGGAGGTTCTTGCCAGATATTTGCCATTTGCATTTTTCATAGAATTGCGATACAGAATGGCTTTGATAGTACGATGATTGGTTGACATAAGTATTTGACTTAGCAGGTTAATAATATACCGCAAAAATACAAAAAAATACGAAGGAGTTAAATAAGAATAGTTGTGAATAAAATTAGATACCCTAAAAAAATCGAAGTTCTAATAAAAGTCACATATATAAAAACTGCGGGCTTCACTGCAAGTGAAACCCTCAATTTTACTAAATATCCCTTTAAGGGATATTGATATAAGTTAAAAAACAACATAGTGATTTATTCGTAGCCTCTCCTTCCTGAGGAGGGGCCGGAGGGAGGTTTAATTCCGATACACCAACCTCTCCCCTTCAAAACCCACCGTAATGGCTTCGTTGTTCCGCACTGTTCCTGCAATAAGTTGTTTACTCAGGTCGTTGAGTACGAATTTCTGAATGGCTCGTTTTACGGGTCGTGCACCAAACTGCGGATCGAAACCTTCGTCGGCAATAAAGTGAATGGCTGCTTCGGTCAGGTTCAGTTCAATGCCGTTTTCTTTCAGTGTTCTCTGTATCAACGATATTTGCAGACGCACAATCTGTTCAATCTGCGATTCGTTGAGTGGCGCAAACATAATCAGTTCGTCGATACGGTTCAGAAACTCTGGACGAATGGTTTGTTTCAGCAATTCGAATACCTGATTTTTGGTTTGCTCTATCACTTCGTCGTGATTAGCGGCATTGATTCGTTCAAAATTCTCACGTATCAGACCTGAACCCAGGTTCGAAGTCATAATGATAATGGTATTTTTGAAATTCACCATACGACCTTTGTTGTCGGTCAAACGGCCATCGTCGAGTACCTGAAGCAATACGTTGAACACATCCGGATGCGCTTTCTCAATTTCGTCAAAAAGCACCACCGAATACGGTTTGCGACGAATGGCTTCGGTAAGCTGACCACCTTCGTCGTAACCTACATAGCCCGGAGGCGAACCAATGAGCCGCGTAACAGAGAATTTTTCCTGATATTCGCTCATATCAATACGCGTCATCATATTTTCGTCGTCGAACAGGTATTCGGCCAACGCTTTGGCGAGTTCGGTTTTACCCACACCGGTTGTGCCCAGGAAGATAAACGAACCAATGGGACGTTTCGGATCCTGCAAACCAGCACGACTACGACGTACCGCATCGGCCACAGCCTGAATGGCTTCCTCCTGCCCTACTACACGTTTATGCAGTTCATCTTCGAGATGCAGCAGCTTTTCCTTTTCGCTTTGCAGCATTTTGTTTACCGGAATACCTGTCCAGCGGCTTACCACATCGGCAATATCTTCGCTGTCCACTTCTTCCTTGATCATGGCATGACTACCCTGCATGGTAGCCAGTTCCGACTGAAATGTATCAATCTGAGCCTCGAGTTCTTTAATTCGTCCGTACCGAATCTCAGCCACACGACCGTAATCACCTTCGCGTTCGGCTTTGTCAGCCTGATATTTCAGGTCTTCAATTTCAATTTTAGCCTGTTGAATTTTGTCAATCAGCGTTTTTTCACTGCTCCATTTGGCACGCAATACTTTTGCTTCTTCTTTCAGATTGGCTATTTCAGCATTCAATTGTTCCAGTTTCTTCTGGTCGTTTTCACGCTTGATGGCTTCACGCTCAATCTCTAGCTGCTTGATGTTTCGTTCAATCACATCGAGCTCTTCGGGAACCGAATCTACTTCCAGACGCAGTTTGGCAGCCGCTTCGTCCATTAAATCAATGGCTTTATCAGGTAAAAAACGGTCGGTAATATAACGGCTCGAAAGCTCCACAGCAGCGATAATCGCATCATCTTTGATACGCACTTTGTGGTGATTTTCGTAACGTTCCTTCAGTCCACGCAGAATGGAAATGGTGCTTGCCGTATCAGGTTCGTCCACCATTACTATCTGGAAACGACGTTCAAGGGCTTTGTCTTTTTCGAAGTATTTCTGATATTCGTCCAAAGTGGTTGCACCTATCGAACGCAATTCACCACGCGCCAGAGCAGGTTTCAAGATATTGGCAGCATCCATGGCACCATCACTTTTGCCTGCACCCACCAGGGTATGAATCTCGTCGATAAACAAAATGATTTCGCCATCAGCCTTCACTACTTCATTGACAACCGATTTCAAACGCTCTTCAAATTCGCCTTTGTATTTTGCACCGGCAATCAGCGCACCCATATCGAGTGAGAAAATCTGTTTCGATTTCAGGTTTTCGGGTACGTCACCACGCACGATACGATGCGCCAATCCTTCGGCAATAGCGGTTTTACCTGTTCCCGGCTCGCCAATCAGAATCGGATTGTTTTTGGTACGACGGCTCAGAATCTGTAACACACGACGGATTTCCTCGTCACGGCCAATCACAGGGTCGAGTTTACCTGAACGTGCTCTTTCATTCAGATTGATGGCATATTTATTCAACGAATTATAAGTATCTTCGGCTGATGCAGAATCAACCTTTGCTCCTTTTCGAAGTTCAACTATGGCTTCAGTCAGCGCTTTTTCGTGCAATCCGGCATCATTCAGCACTTTGGTAAGCTGATTTTTCTCGGCCACCAGTGCCAGCAAAATATATTCGAGCGACACAAACTGATCACCCGCTTTGGAAGATCTATCAATGGCTTTTTGCAGTACATTGTTCGTTTCGCGACTCAGATAAGGTTCACCACCCGAAACTTTCGGGAATCCGGCTATCATATTATCAATAACCGATGACAGCATAGCCACATTGACACCGGTTTTTCCAAACAGAAACTGCAGCACATCCTCACCTGTAAGCATAAGCCCTTTCAGCAAATGAGGCGTTTCCACCACCTGCTGACCGTTGCTTTGCACCAGTTCTACCGCTTTTTGTACAGCTTCCTGCGATTTAATTGTAAAATTGTTGAAATTCATTTTATAATGTATTAAAAGTTCATAGTTGAACTGATGCCGGCAAAATGTTTACCATTGACATAAAACGGAAATAATGTCGGTACACTTTTTATATTTCACTGAATTTAAAGACAATAAGTCAGAGAAAGAACACATTTTGGCATAAAAAAAGAGTCGCTGATAAACTACAACCTATCAGCGACTCTTTATAATTTTCTCAATCAGATCAGAGTTTCTGCAGAACCTGCGCCGATCGTGCCGGGATATAAAGTTTCAACCATTCTCTCCCTGCAGGTGCAAATTTATCGGAAATTGTAAGGTGTGAGATTGATTCATCAACAAGACCAAAACCACCGAAAGCAGGATTGTCAGTATTCAACACCACCTTGTATTCGCCCGGTTCAGTAAGAATACCATAATCCACAAACGATTTTCGTCCATTGAAGTTAAATACGAAAAGCAAATCACCACGACGGTAAGCCACCAGCTGATCGCCCTCCATATCCCAAACTTTATCGATGCTCTGAGCATTGAACTCATTTTGGGCATTTATCAGACTTATCATTGCTCTGTCGAACTCTCCAAGCGAGTGATACAGATAATTTTCGTTATCCACCAATTCCCACTGACGACGCGCATACTTATGCGACCAACCATTTCCTTCGCGCGGGAAGTCAATCCATTCCGGATGTCCGAATTCATTTCCCATAAAGTTGAGATAACCACCATTGATGGTAGTTGCTGTAATCAGACGAATCATTTTATGCAATGCTATACCTCTGTCCACAGTCATCGTATTATCGCCACGCTGCATATGCCAGTACATTTCAGCATCAATCAGCCTGAATATTATGGTTTTATCGCCTACAAGAGCCTGATCGTGACTTTCAGCGTAGCTGATTGTTTTTTCGTCAGCACGTATGTTGGTCAGCTCCCAGAATATATGCCCGGCTTTCCAGTCTTCGTCTTTTACTTCCTTGATATATTTAATCCAGAAATCAGGAATACCCATAGCCATACGATAGTCGAAACCAATTCCACCATCTTCGTATTTCGCTGCAAGGCCGGGCATTCCGCTCACTTCCTCAGCTATAGACAGGGCATTGGGATTTACTTCGTGAATAAGTTTATTGGCCAGCGTAAGATAACAAATGGCATCACCATCCTGATTCAAATTAAAATACGAATCGTATCCGGAGAAATCTTCGCCCAGTCCATGACTGCGATAAAGCATTGAAGTCACACCATCGAATCGAAAACCATCAAACTTATACTCCTCGAGCCAGAATTTGCAATTCGACAAAAGGAAATGAAGCACCGAGGGCTTTCCATAGTCGAAACAAAGTGAATCCCATGCCGGATGTTCGCGTCGAGAACCACCGTGAAAATACTGATATGGCGTACCATCGAAACGTCCGAGGCCTTCCACTTCGTTTTTCACTGCATGTGAGTGTACAATGTCCATAATCACGGCAATGCCCATTTCGTGCGCATCGTCTATCAGATGTTTCAGCTCCTCAGGCGTTCCAAAGCGCGACGACGCAGCAAAAAAACTTGATACATGATATCCAAACGAGCCGTAATAAGGGTGCTCCTGAATAGCCATTATCTGAATACAGTTGTATCCCGCACGGGCCACACGTGGCAACACATTGCGGCGGAATTCTTCATACGTAGCCACCTTTTCTTCGGACGATGACATACCGATATGACATTCATAAATCAGAAGCGGATCGGTTTTTGGCACAAATTTCTTGTGCTTAAAATTATATTGCTGAATAGGGTTCCAAACCTGCGCACTGAAAATTTTTGTTTGCTCATCCTGCACAACACGACGCGCCCATGCGGGAATACGTTCCCCTGAGCCTCCTTCCCATTCCACCAACAATTTATAAAGTTGCGAATGTGTCATTGCAAAATCAGGCAAACGGATTTCCCAAATGCCATTTTGCAATTTTTTCATCTGATAATCAGGATGTCGTTGCCAGTTGTTAAAATCTCCAATCAGAAAAATGGCTGTCGCATTAGGTGCCCATTCTCTGAATATCCATCCATCAGTCAATCGGTGTAAACCAAAATAGAGGTAACCTGTTGCAAAATCTGATAATGTCTGATTTTCTCCAGTCAGTTTTTTCTCCACTTTTGCACAATACTCATACCGGCCATAAATAGCTCTTGCAAAAGGCTCAAGATACGGATCGGACTCAACAATCGGAAGTTTGACCATAGAATTTGATTTATTATTAATGAGATTAGAATTCATAGTATGCAGTATAAAAGAACTTATAAATACACTACAGCCTTACTTTCACAATAATCTTTCGGTAAGTGCCACTACCAATACCCGGCTGATGTGCATCTTCGGGAAAGAAAACAACAAATTCGTATGGTTGAACATTCAGAAAAGAAGTTGCTTTGTCACCAAAAAACATCAAATCCTTTTCAGAATCATAAGGCATTGTCAACTCCATACATGCATCAATGTCTTTCCAGCCCATAGTTTCTGCATTTCCTACAGGCACTTGTATGTCAATAAATTCCTTGTGCGCCTCCATTTTGGCTTCTTCAACTGACTTTGCTGTTATATCAACCACATTGACCACCAGGTCAGAGCCTTCCAATTCAATTTTTCCGGCCTCAAAGGTATTCAAATCATTACTGTTCAAAAAATCGAAAGCTTTTTTGAAACGGGGATGTACAGCACAGTATTTCTCACTGTTTTTTATAGAATCAAGAATCATATTGTTTTAATTTAAGATATAATCATTTTTTTAATCGTCCAGTTTCCAACGTCCATCGTGACTCAGGAAAGTGTATTTCACACCCAAATACCCCCTGTATTCCATATAAAAAGCCGGCTTTACTGACTTTAGCTGCGCCTCATCATTACGAACAGAAACAGGCATTATGTATTCATAGTCGTAAGACCTGGGCCATACACCCAGATAAAGGGCCGGAACGTCATCGATAAATTCAGGTACAAGTTCTTCAAGTTGCGTAGGGAAGCTTCCGTTGTGTTTCTGAAATGCATATACTGCTTTTACGAGCGTGGTTGCATTCTTAAAGTTATTTGAAATTTGTATTCTGTAAATAAAATATGAAGGAATTACCACTGCAAGCCCAACAAACAAAACTCTCCGGCTTAATCGACGGGTATGAGGATGAAGCCACTCACGACCATGCAAAACGCCTGCAACTATTCCAGCCACAGCTGTCACAAAAATCGCAATAATGGCACCAAAAGGAAATATCGGAATCGAGCCTTCAAGTGTAAACACTATCAATATCAAAATAGTCAGCAAATATGCAATAACTCTTTTAAAATAATATTGAAAACGATAATTCCACATCACACGCGACCTTTATATTCATCCACAGCATAATTCAGAAAACGATTGAAAGGATATGCCCGTCTGAAAACATTTGCAAGCTGCTGTAGCAAATCATTGCGTTGCAAAAAATCATCATCAAGTTTAAACTCCACCATATAATGCTTGAGTTTAAGCAAATCACCATCAGGAAAATCTTTGGGAAAACCAGCCGGAACTGTTTTCAATTTATCTTCGTCAAAAAATCTATCAAATGTGTTTTTGAAATCATCCTCATTACGAATTTCATTCAACTCGTCGATATTATCAAAAATACTTTTACGAAGTGATTTCAACAGTGCAGAAGGCGGGCACCAAACACCGGAAGCCAAAAAACCATTACCCGGCTCAATATGTAAATAATATCCTGCTCTCTCACTTTTACGCCCACCTTCAGCAATAAAAACTCCGAAATGTGTCTTATATGGCGTTTTATCTTTCGAAAAACGCGTATCTCTGTAAATACGAAACACACAATCTCTTGCGTTTAGGTTTGATATCTCAGGATCAAAAGTGGCAATTTCGAGTATCAACATCTTACTCATCTCATCAAAGTCAATTTTACATGCTTCGTACCACGCTTTGTTAGCAGCAAACCATTCACGATTATTATTTTCTTTGAGTGATCTCAAAAAATTCAGCATATTTGATACATTCATATGAGTTATACAGGTTTATTGTGTCACAAATATAGTCCAAAAATCAGACATAAACAGTTTTAAAACCATATTTTTTTCAACTGCACTGATTTTTGAAGAAAAATGATTAATTTTGCAACTTTGTCGGAAAAAGACAATTACCTAATTATGAGTATTTAAACAGCAATACAACTACGCTATAATATAAACAATCAGTTGCTTAGAATGAAGAACAGGATAAACGAACTACTTGTAGAAGTAAACAAAATGGTAGCCAACAATGCCGAAGAGCTAGAGGCACTGAGAATCAAATATCTTAGTAAAAAAGGCTTGGTCTCTGAACTATTCAATGACTTCCGCAATGTAGCCAATGAAGAAAAACGTGAAGTAGGTCAATTGCTAAACGATCTGAAAAACAGCACACAAAACAGAATAAACGATTTGAAAGAAACATTTTCGAATCAAAAACCAGAAGCATCAAAATCAGACCTAACGCGCTCGGCAGACCCGGTAAAACTTGGCACCCGTCATCCTTTGTCACTCACAAAAAATGAAATTGTAGATATTTTTTCGCGTATCGGGTTTACAATTGCCGAGGGTCCCGAAATTGAAGATGACTGGCATGTATTTGGCGCTTTGAATTTCCCACCTGAACATCCTGCCCGCGACATGCAGGACACATTCTTTATCGAGCAAAATCCTGATGTAGTATTACGTACTCATACCTCTTCGGTTCAATCGCGTATAATGGCGAACACCAAACCGCCTATCCGTATGATTTTTCCCGGACGTGTATATCGCAATGAAGCTATTTCGTATCGTGCACACTGTTTTTTCCATCAGGTTGAAGGTTTGTATATTGACAAAAATGTGTCGTTTGCCGACTTGAAACAAGCACTAATGTATTTTGCAAAAGAAATGTTTGGTGAAGATACAGAAATTCGCCTGCGTCCTTCATATTTCCCATTCACTGAGCCAAGTGCCGAAATGGATATTTCCTGCCACATTTGCGGAGGCAAAGGTTGTCCGTTTTGCAAACATACAGGCTGGGTAGAAATTCTGGGTTGTGGTATGGTTGACCCAAATGTGCTCGAAAACTGCGGTATCGATTCAAAAGTTTATTCGGGCTATGCGTTTGGCATGGGCGTAGAGCGCATCACCAACCTGAAATATCAGGTAAAAGACCTACGCATGTTCTCTGAAAACGACCTACGTTTCCTTGGACAGTTTGAAGCAGCATATTAATTTCATTACTATAAAAAAGCAGAACCTGCCAACACAATGTTAGCAGGTTCTTTTTTTTATAATTCCAGGAAACCATTTCTTGTATTCGTATCTTCACACAATATTCAATGACAAATCTCTTGCATTAAAATGCAGCAAAAGGGTCTTTTGGCACTCATAAGTATCATTTATTTATTTCACAAACAAAAACACAAAAACAACCACAAGGATTATATTACCATATGGCTGCATATTTGTATTAACTTTTCAGCAAATTCTTAGTCCTTCTTCTTTGAGCTCTTGCGCAATAATCCGGCTGCTATTCCACCGCCCGCAAGCAAGGTCATCAGAAGTCCACCATCCAAAGGAACAGCAGTACCTCCGGGAGTACTCGGATCAGGCTCGCCACCAGGAACATCGCCAACCTTTTCCTCTTCTTTTATTTCATCTGTTGGAGGTGGTGCTTGTGAATAAAGAGCCTTAGTACTAAAAAACACTAACAGCGCAATTGTCATCACTTTCAATAATCTCATCTCTTATTTGTTGGTTATCTTAATTTTTATATTCTGATCGTTAGTAATAATCTGAAGCACACTTAACGATTTAGATTTAAGTGCAATATACTCACCATTATTAATATTTGCATATGAATTCAGCTTTCGTCCTGATAAGTCGAACTCATTAATTTCCGCTAAAGAATTCAACCCTTCAAAGGCTACCTTTCCATTATCTCTTAAAACACGAATTCCTGCTTTATCAACATACAATCCGGTTGAAATATCAGGAGTTTTTTGACTTAATATCACTTTAAATCTATCGAAAGTTCCCTTAGCATAACTTGTAAATTGATATTCATTCTGAGTAAGCATATCCACTTTATCGCCTGTAACTTTGTCAACAAGCGTAACCTGAGTATTATTCAAAGCAGCAATATCCGAAAGCTTAACAGTATATTCACCAGGCACACCAATCTTGACAAACAATTCAACTTCTTTTGTATTATATGGCAGTGTATTCACAGCATAAGAAATATTGTTTGTTCTTGAAAAAAATTGAGGAACATTAGCAAACGAAGATAACATTTTGACTGCGTCCGAACCAATCACATAAGCATTACTTGCTCCATCTTTCAGTCTGATGCGAGTCAGATCCTCGTATTCTGAATTTTCTATAGTCAAACTTATTTCATCAAATTCGGGTGCACTATTGTCAACACTGGCAGGCATCAATTTACGTCCTGAATCTGAGAATAAAAGTGTAGGATCGGTTCGTTGAACGAAAAATGGTCTGTAAGGCACCAAATCCACATTTGCGCCCGACATAGCTACATCATAACCTCCGGTTGTACTATTATATAAATAATACGGTCCCTGTGACGACTCCTTTAAATTAAATGTCGAAGCAAAAGGATTAGAAACTAAATTCCAATTAGCATTGACAGGAGATGCCGCTGAAAATGCAGACAAACCATAAGATGCTGTTGAGTTAAAGAAGGCACCTCTTTCGGAAGCTGTAATTACAAAATCATATGTGGCGTTGTTGTAAGACCAAAGTATATAGCCTCTGTTAGCAGTAAATATGAATGGTGTAAAATATTCAAATTCTCCTGCAGTCTGCCCATTCACAGCACGAAAAGAACCATTATATCTCTTCACATAAATGTCTGCTGTAGCATAATTATCCAGCCCCCAACTTACAGGATTTGTAGTACCGGCATTATACACATTCGACACATTAAACGGAAAACCAACAAAATTCCACTTACCGGTTACAAAAGTTTTGCGAATCACTATCTGAGCAGCACTATTAATATTAACAACGCCCCGATTTAACACTTTACCGCTATTATTAGAAGCATCCGAGTTTATAATCAACCGATTATTAATCTTAAGCGTTTTTCCTGCAACGACATTAAGAGCACCGTTACTGCTAATCACAAGTTCATCAATATCAGGATCTGTATCAACTACTACCGAAGCAGCAATTGTAATTTTGTTGGCAATAGTGTTGTTTCCAATCAACTCACTCCAGTTTCCGGGAGTAGAAATTATAACATCGTTACCAATCAATACACTCTGTGAATTACTATAATTTTCACTGTAAAGCAAACCGGATTTTGCGATCACTCTGAAGTTATAAACAACGCCCGGAGATAGACCTGTTACATTGTACGACTTACCTGAAGACGAATAAGTGACGGGAGATGAGAATGAAGCGTTATCATCCACATAAAGTAAATAATTCACATTAGCATCAGTAGCTCCGTTGTCTATAGTCCATGTAGCAACAAAAGAACTTCCAGTCACAGAAGTTGCGGCTCCCATTACCGGAATCTGAGGATATACATTCAGAGTACGCTGAACTGAAGCGGCAGGCAAATAACCACTTCCACCCGCTTGACTTGCAGTAATAACTGTCGAGCCCACACCATTAATTACCAGATTTGAACCTGAAACACTTGCTACAGATATATTTGAACTTGAATATGTTACCGGCAAGCCACTACTTGCACTCGCCCCTGGAGAAAATGAAACATTGCCATATTCAACATCCTCAAATTCAGGAAATGTAATTGTCTGCGACTGCTGAGTAGTGGAAGTTACAGAAACATTATCAATCGCAAACAAATGATCAAATGAAAATGCGTTATGTGTATCAAACCAAACAAACATTATTTCGGATCCATCTGCCACTGAAACAGAAATAGTGGCTGTTAAAGTACCTCTGTTAGCTGCGTCATTTCCATTCAGTGCCACTGCAGGCTGACCATCCGACAAGTTTTGAGGGCTATCAAACTGATTTACAGAAGTCCAGCCAATAGCAGATACTGGTAGAACAGTAATATCCGAAGTACTTGTTTTATAATACAATTTGATATCTTGAGACACAACGGAACTATTTCGCCATTGTTCACCATCCCAGGATATTGTAAAAGAGGTAAGGGTGGAACCGGAATTATTTTCCATTCTCAGACCAATAGCCTGCAAATCGTTATTAGAACCCACAGGAACAAATCCTAGAGCCCTGTCGTTATCGGAAACTGTACCAAAGGATGCTAAAGGTGGACTTGTGGTGGTCAAACTACCATCATTCAGATAAAAAGCAGCAGGGACACCAGCATCAGATTTGGCATACCACCCAGTGAGCGTAGATCCGTTCGTCCAGTTCCCTGCAGTGGTAAGCGTGTTGAAATTTTGAGAATAGGTAAAATCTGAGGTATTGATAGACACAGGACCCTGTGCAAACGAAATGATTATTCCCGTCAGAACAAACAACAATATGAAAGTAACTTTTTTCATAACTTTTTCATTAAAAAAAACAGCATTTCAGGTTTTCAATTACGTTATCGGGCTAAAAAATAAATTAAATCAGATTATTGACCATAATCAAATTTATGAATACAAAACACCCATTATAACACGGCACTAAATTACAACGAAAATGCCTAAACAACAACTATTTTACATTAATTTTTACTAAGAAGAACAAACAATATCAACAACTCTATATCAGCACTTTAAAGCACATATATTTACATTCTAAAATAATAATTAAACCAGAATCGCAAAAACTACAATTTTTCACATTAAATTTCAGGACTTAAAGCCAACACAAATGCACTTTGAAATTAATATTGTAGGATATTTTACGACATCATAGTACAAATTACTACAGCCTTCAGTCTTAAAACAAAAACTAAAATGTATTGTTTACAAAAAGCAATAAAAACACAGAAAAAATATATGATTTTCAAGCAAACTATATTTAATAACATCAAAGTCAGACAAAAAATCAAACACAGATGACAAACTCAGTATATATCGAACAAAAAAAAGGAGCCTAAAGACTCCTTTTTATCTGACATTATTTAGATTTAATAACCGCGTATAGCCTCGATACCGGGAAGCACACGGCCTTCGATCGCTTCAAGAAGAGCACCACCACCTGTCGATACATAAGAAACTCCATTTGCCAATCCGAATTTATTCACACAAGCGACTGAATCGCCACCACCCACAAGCGAGAAAGCCCCGTTTTTAGTAGCTTCTACAATAGCCTCTCCAACTGAAAGCGAGCCATGTGTAAAGTTATCAAATTCAAAAACTCCTGTCGGACCATTCCACAAAATAGTTTTTGATGCTTTGATAGTGTCCGCAAAAATCTTTTCAGTTTCCGGACCAATATCAAGACCTTCCCAACCTTCAGGAATTTCACCTACAGGAACGAACTGCGTATTGGCATCGTTGCTGAAGCTGTCAGCAATTTTAGCATCCACAGCAAGTACTATTTTCACGTTATTCTTTTTAGCTTTATCGAGCAATTCGAGTGCTAAATCGATTTTATCTGTTTCGCAAATTGAATTTCCTACATTTCCGCCCAAAGCCTTTGTAAAAGTATATGTCATGCCACCGGCAATTATCAGATTATCCACTTTGGTAAGTAAATTTTCGATAATTTCAATTTTTGAAGATACTTTCGAACCTCCCATAATGGCCGTAAACGGACGGGCAGTATCAGTCATTACTTTCTGAACAGCAACCACTTCCTTCTCCATCAAATAACCAAACATTTTGTTGCTTTCGTCGAAATGCTTAGCAATAAGGGCTGTAGAAGCATGTGCACGGTGAGCAGTTCCGAATGCATCGTTTACATAACAATCGGCATACGAAGCCAGTTTTGCAGTAAATGCTTTCTGACTTTCTTTTACTAGCTTTTTAGCAGCAGCTTTTTCGTCGTCGTTAGCAAATTCACCGCGTGGTTTTCCTTCTTCTTCGGCATAGAAACGTAAGTTTTCGAGCAACATGGCTTCCCCGGGCTTCAGAGCAGCAGCCATTGCAGCAGCTTCATCGCCTGTACAATCAGGAGCAAATTTTACATCCACACCCAGCAACGAAGACACATGAGCCAAAATTGCTTTCAGAGAGTATTTAGTATCCGGATTTTTCTTTGGGCGCCCCATGTGTGAGGCAATCACCAGACTACCACCATCAGCAAGGATTTTTTTGAGTGTAGGCAATGCCGCACGAATACGATTATCGTCGGTAATTTCAAAATTTTCGTTCAGAGGCACATTGAAGTCAACCCTCACGAAGGCTTTTTTACCTGCAAAATTAAAATTGTCAATAGTTTGCATAATACTTATATTTATTTTGAAAGTTTTTTATGTAATAACCTTATTAAATGCACAATACGAAAATTTCGTTCGAGTCAGATTATCCAATAAACGCAATGTGCAGAATGCCTGAAGAGCTCAAAATGCAGAAACAATTGCAAAAAATCAATCTGTAAACACAGAAGCGCTAAGGGCGCACAAAGATAATAAAAAAGGATGAAAAACTTTCAAATTGTTTTCATCCTTTCTCAAAAATATGGGTAAGCTATCAGTTTGTTTTAAAATCGAATTTTACTTTCGACAATTCGTCATTAGCTTCTACAATCTTCTTTTTAAGCCCTTCTTTATAATCTACAAGCACTTGCTTAAGTCTTTCGTCGCCGATAGCCATAATTTGTGTGGCCAGAATTGCCGCATTAAGCGCCCCGTTGATTCCTACCGTGGCCACGGGAATTCCCGGAGGCATTTGCACGATAGCCAAAAGCGCATCCATACCATCGAGACTTGCCTTAATGGGCACTCCAATAACAGGCAAAGTGGTCATTGACGCAATTACGCCAGGCAAATGTGCAGCCATTCCTGCGGCAGCGATAATTACCTCAATACCGTTTTCGGCAGCATTCTTAGCAAAAACTTCAACCTCAGCCGGAGTGCGGTGTGCTGACAGCGCATTGATTTCGAAAGGGATTTCAAACTCGTTTAACAAGGCAGCTGCTTTTTCCATTACTGGTAAATCGGAAGTACTGCCCATGATAATACTGACTCTGGGTTTCATTGTGTAAATAAATTTGAGTGTGTATTTTGAATAATTACATTTAACATCAAAAAAAAAACAATTGTGCATATGCTTTCATAACTTTGCAAGAGAAGCAAAGCAAAAGACGACTGATGCTGTTAAAATAAAAGTCGGCAAACCTGGATTTATCATTTAAATCGTTTTTATCAACACCAGCGTCTTAACACTTTTGCGACAGGCCGTGTAATATGCAAAACACATTCTGCGCAGTAAATATTCTTTCCTTTTTCATTCCTTAAATAACGCTACAAAGATAGTATATTTCGGTAAAAATAAAGTACGACTTAATAAATTAAATCATAATAAACTCTAACGACTTAGATTTAAAACGATATTAAACTGATTTTGGCAACTTATCTGATTCTTTTGGCTGAAATAATACGCACATCAACTACGGGCCGATCGAGCTTTCCGGTTTTGGTTCTCGAAATATTACTCACAATTTCAAGCCCCTTGGTTACTTCTCCAAATACGGTATATTCTCCATCGAGATGTGGTGTACCGCCAATGGTTCTATAATCGTTTCGTTGCTGCTCAGTAAATTTGTAAACAGGATTCGCGTTTAAGGTCTGACGCGCTACTGTAAGAACCGAATCGAGCAACTGCGGAGACAAAACCGGCTGCGAGAGTTTACGGGCTTTTATAATCGAATCGCTCAAGAGACGAACCTTAGCAGCTTCAGCTTTCTGACGATTACGTGCTTCAATTTTATTCAATCCTTCATCGTCGAACACTTTACCCTGAACAATATAAAACTGCGCACCCGAGGAGGCTCTTTGCGGATTTATATTATCGCCCTGTCGCGCTGCTGCAAGTGCACCTTTTTTATGGTAATATTCAGGATACACAATTTCAGCCGGAATAGTATACTTCACATCGCCCGAACCCAATTCGGCTTTACGACCGACACTTTTCGAATCGGGATCACCGGCCTGAATCATAAAATCGCGAATAACACGATGAAAAAGCAACCCATCGTAATAACCAGACTCAACGAGTTTTACAAAGTTATCCCGATGTTTTTCGGTTTTCGGATAGAGTTTTACAACGATTGTCCCTTCGGTGGTTTTAAATTTAATGACAGGCTCCTTGTCGTTTTTACGTGCACAGGAAGTAGTGGAAAAACAAATAATGAGCAATGCTGATAAAAATGATCTGAGTTTCATTCTGTAAAAATAAAAGGTGGATTATAATTTTCTGGTCACACCGTGTGTGGGGCGACTTTCGTGCTTGAATTTATTCACTGCGGTCACTACAAATGTGTGATATCCTTTGAAGCGGATTTCGAGTTCGCGTAAATCCAGACAATTTTCGGTAGTCAGTTTTACAATATTTTCAGGATTATTCATATCGCCCACCTTCTTACCTTTAAAAGCATATACCACATAGTAAGCCACTTTGCAGCCTCCCTCCTCGTCCACTTCGTCCCAAAGCAGATAAGCTTCGCCGCTATCGCGTACCACACGAATATTTTGAGGTTGCGCCGAAGGCTCGCCGGCAATATTACGATTTACGGGTATTAATGCCGGATATCTATACATGCTTTTGCTCAGGCTATCGGCAATTCCCTGATAATTTCCCATAATGGCTTTGGCACTGAAAAACATGGCACCATCCACCTGAGGATAACTTTTATTTAGCTGCATTTGCCTCACAAGTTCATTTCCTTTTCGCCATTCGGCAGGAGCCGTTTTTTGCCCGAGTTGCGAAGCATAAAGCCCTACATACAAATTCTTTCCATACGAATTTTCGCTCCACCATTTAACCAGCACACTGTAGTCAGCCACTTTTTTACCAATTTCCCAGTAAAGTTGTGGCGTTACATAGTCGATAGTTCCTTCGCGAAGCCATTTGAGAATATCGGCATAGAGGTCATCGTAGTTTTGAACGCCTGCACGGGTTGCCGAGCCACGCGGATCGACATTGTTGTTGCGCCAAACGCCGAAAGGAGAAATTCCAAACTCCACCCATGGTTTTGCACTTTTGATAGTCTGCTGAAGTTCAGCTATCACCATATCCACATTGTTGCGTCGCCAATCGGCTTTTTGATGCAGTGCAAATCCACGCGGATATTTTTTGAAAGAATCATTGTCGGGAAATTCTTCGCCATTGACTTTATACGGATAAAAATAATCGTCGAAATGAATGGCATCCACATCGTAACGCTCCACCACATCGCGCACCACACGATTCAAAAAAGCACGTGTTTCGTCGAGTCCCGGGTCGAAATAATATTTTCCTCCGTACTTAACAAACAGTTCAGGCTTTTTATAATAAAGATGGTCGTTGCTGAGCACTTTCAGGTCGTCGCTGTTTGTCACCCGATAAGGATTGAGCCACACATGCACTTCAATGCAACGTTTGTGGGCTTCATCGATAATAAACTGAAGCGGATCGTAATAATCTTTCGGACGAACACCCTGCTTGCCTGTAAGCCAATGCGACCAGGGTTCGAGGGCCGAAGGATAAAATGCGTCGGCTGTGGGACGAATCTGCATCACCACAGCATTAATATTGTTTCGTTGAAACTCGTCAAGCATCCTACGCATTTCCTGCCTTTGAGCCTTCGAACTTAAAGCAGGCTGACTTGGCCAGTCGATATTGGCCACTGTGGCAATCCACACAGCACGCATCTCGCGTTTGGGTAAATTTGCAAAAGCAGCATTAAAACTAAAAGCTACACACAAAAGCAATAGAACAATTTTATTCATTGAAAATAATTATAAGATTCATCGGCAAAAATAGTAAAAAAAACACTGCCATTTAAGCCTTTCATAAAACTGAGATCATTTTTATACTGTTTGACCAAATAGTTTTGTAACAGCATAATTCTCAGGATTAAAATAATTCAGTATTTTTGTTCCGTAATTTTGTGTTTCGTGTTTCAAAAATTATAAAGAATTTAATACCAAAGAAATAAATCCTGCTTTGAAAAAGAACATTCTCAACAATAAAAAGAATCTGTTTATTCTGCTGAGCGGAATAGCATTGATAATGCTTTATTATATATTAAAATCGGTAGCACCAACATTCGATTTTTATGGAAATATAGTAAACACTTATGCACTATGGGTGGGCAAAAGTTTTGAGTGGCTTGCCGGATTGGCGGGCTATGAATTGATGTTCGATAGTGCAAATGGTCAGATAGTCTCGGCTACGGGCACTTTCAGCATAATGAACAAACTGGCTGTAAAGTTTTACCTTATCGCCTTTCTGATGGTTTTTGTATTTCCACGAAAGTGGATAAAATCCATCGGTGTTTTTGCAATTGCATTTGCAGCACTATATATATTGTCAGTACTACGATTTTTTGTGGATCTGGCTTTTCGCGAACAGGCAAACTATCTGTACCTGCCTTTGATTTATACAGGCAGATATCTGGTGCTTTTTTTAATTCTAAAATACAAAATAAGTATTCATCCGCGTTTACAAATTTACCTTGAGAAAATAAACGAACTGATTCGTGATAAATTTCAGTTCCGGCTTATGACTCTTATTTTTATGTTTATAATTGCCTTTGGCCTAATGGGTTTTATCGATTGGTTTCTGGTAGTGCAAAGTCAGGGCTTTGTCGATTTTCTGTCGCAATGGATCCTGGGTTATTCCGAATTTCTTCTAAAAGTATTGGGCTATAATCCTGTTGTGGAGGGATATCAGATCAATCTCGAAAGGAACTGGGTTTATCTGGGCACACCCTGCCTGGGAGCTGGCGTAATGACTTTGTTTGCAGCACTTGTCAGCATTATTAAAAGTGACTGGAGGAACAAACTGATTTATATTATTATAGGCATCAATATTCTGATTTTTGCTAATGCGGTACGCATTGTAGCCATTTTGCTGCATATTTATCTGTATAAAATTCAGGGTGATCTGATTGAAGATTATCACGGCATTTCGAATAACTTTTTCTACATTCTGGTATTTATTATGTTGCTGATTTACACGCGCTGGTTTGCCGATATAAAATTCAGAAAACAAAAAACAGCATGATCAGAATTCAAAAGCACCTAAGTCGGGTGCTTTTCCTTTGTAGGGAAAACCGGCTTCAGTTCCTTTATTGATAAGCTTACTCTTTTTTCTCAGACGGAGAAAATCGTTGTGCGGCAGACTTCCATCGGGCTGACGAGCTGCCATGAGCAAAGATTCGTCGAGACTTTTGAAGTTCTTTTCGGACACTTTCATTTCGTCGGAAAAGCCATTGGTGATCAATTCATTCTGAGCCTTATCTATATGCTGCGTATCATAGGTGCGTGCTTTGATCGATAAATTATTAACTAATTTATGACCGAAACCGGGAACCGAAGCTGTAAAATCCGCATTACGGTTCAGCATATTGAAGTTCGTGCCATTGCGATAAGCCGTGTTGTTTATCCAGAGACTTCCGGCAGGATGATGATTCGAATAAAATCCGTTGGCTTTGTTACCCACAGCCACACAAAAACGAATGACATGACCTTTGATTGAATCCGGCACACGCTTGTCCTTTTTCAAACCCCAACCTCCTGCTTTAAAGCCATTTCCATCGCCAAGACTTTCAAATTCGGTAGAGTACCCATTATAAAAAGCCCAACAATTTTCAATAACAACCGTTTCAGCCGAACGAATCAGATCGTAACCATCATCGCTATTGAACCACGCTCTGCAACCACGAATCACATTTCCCACATCGCCCGGTGAGCCATGAAAGCCAAAACCATCCACATTGCCACCACGACCACCCTCGGAAGTATAATCGGCATTGTTCCATGCATCGCAGTTGAGCACCATATTGTGTGAACCTTTGTTCAGATAAAAACCGATGGCCTGACCATCGTGCATCGAAAGCTGTTCGTAAATATTGTGACTTCCTTCGTTGTGGAAACATTCGGATTGCGTGTGCGTGAGAATAGTTACCTGTACGCCTGTTACGCTGATACCTTTGAAATGAATCCACGAACCAGTCACATTAAAAGCCATAATGCGCTTGTTTACAGGTTTTACATTCGAAAAATCGAACACAGGTTTTTCACCCGGATATGCAAAATAGTGAATACATTTATCGGGTTCTCCGCTTTTACGTAAATCGTGTACATAAGCCCATATTCTCTGCACACGGGCAATCTGATTTTCGTTCATTACATATTTCCCGCCTCTTATAAGCACTGTATCGCCGGGCAAAACCGCTTCCTGCGCACGCATAATGCCTGCAAAAGGCTGTGCTTTTGTACCGGAATTTTCATCGTTACCATCTACAGCCACATAAAAAGTGCGTGCAGTAACCGTAACAGCAAGATTCAGTAATATTATAATGTATAAAAATCTTTTCATTCGGAATTGCTTTAAAGTTTTACTATTTTACTCATGAAGGTTTCATTGTCAGCATTTTTAATTCTGACAAAATAAATTCCCTGTTTCAAAAAGGCAAGATTGATTTCGTTTTGTGCTTTGCAAACTGAAATTATATTTCCTTTTATATCAAACACTTCAACCGACAAAATGTGCTTGGCATCAATAAAAATATTATCACTAAACGGATTAGGATAAACTTTAAAATCACTCCGGCTTACAAAACTTAGTGCTGTACTCTCTTCAAATTCGAAAGCTCCCAAATCGGGTGCAGCACCTGAATACGGAAAACCCAGATCCACTCCTTTATTGATAAGATCACTGCCTTGTTTTAAACGCAGGAAATTCACTTGAGGCAAACTGCCATCGGCTTGTCGGGGCGCAATGAGCAAAGTTTCGTCGAGGCTCATAAAATCTTCAGCACCAACAGTTACACCCATGCCCGGCGTAAACGAATTAAACATATTTGTACTTGTGCCAAGGTTTAGCGTATCACGTTGCGTGGAATATTTAAAAGATAGATTGTTTTTCAAAATATGACGAATGCCTGCACAGTCGATGGTGGTATCGTTGCCTGTTTTGGTGCTTTTGGTAATCATTTGGCTTAACATATTGAAATTGGTGGAATTGCGATAAGCTGAATTATTGTACCATATATTTCCGGTCTCCACATGATGATTGGCGTAAAAGCCATTTGCTTTGTTTCTGTAAGCCATACAAAAGCGAACAACATTTGCCGGAACCGGATTCGGTAGCGAAGACACTTTAGGTGCCTGCCCATAGCCACCAATCTTAAAACCATTACCATCGCCACGACTTACAAAACCTGCCGAATAACCATTGTAAAAAGCCCAGCAATTCTCAAAAACCACGCTTTCGGCATTGCTTATACAATCGTAGCCATCGTCGCTGTTGAGCCACGCGCGACAACCACGTATGACATTGCCCTTGCTGTCCTTGTTGCCATGAAAGCCAAAGCCATCCACATTTCCACCTCTGCCCGACTCCGACTCAGAGTCCCAGTTGTTGTAAGCATCGCAGTTCAGCACCAGATTGTTTGCACCTTTGGTCAGATAAAAACCAATGGCCATGCCATCGCGCATCACACATTGTTCATATATATTATTGCTGCCGCCCTCGTTGCGAAAACATTCGCTTTGGGTATGTGTGGTAATGGTCACCTGAGTGCCAATAATTTCCAAACCTTTGAAATGCAGCCACGAACCTTTTACATAAAACACAATATTCCTGAAACCCGCAGGTTTTACTGCCGACATATCGATAATGGGTTTTTCGCCTCTGTAGGCATGATAACAGATACGTTTTGCTGCAGATGCGCCACTTTTGTCGAGGTAATTCATGTACGCCCAAATGCTGTAATAGCGATCCACATCCGATTCCTGCATTTTATAAGTGCCACCACGCAAAAACACAGTATCGCCCGCAACCACAAAGCTTTGCGCTTTCATAATGGTGCGGTAAGGATTTTCGATAGTGCCCGTACCTGTCGTGTCGCTACCTGCAGGAGCAACAAAATAGTTTACAGCCTGTGCTGACATTGAAAGCACAAACAAAACAAGCAACAGAAAACAAGGCAAACGATTCATTTTTATATAATTACAAAAGACAAGTTTAATAATTGCTGATTTAACTACGAATTACAGCAAACGGAGTATTCCGACGTGCCGACCCAACGGCATTACACGAATTAAAATCAGCAACTATCCGTTTACAAACTCTTCAACTTTGGAACTTTGGAACTTTGGAACTTTGGAACTTTGAAACTCTGAAACTTTTAAACCGCGGAACTCAATCTTCAAAACTTGTCCGCCGAGGCGGATCTTCAAATTCTCAAATCTTCAAATCTTCAAATAATTACCTGGTCGTTTCAATCACTATCTTTGCGGTTTTCAATCCTTTACCAGAAACCGCAAGTTCGAGCTTTCCGGCATTATTTGAGGATTGAAGCGTTACGACCAACTTTCCGCTGAATGTTTTCATGGTTGGCAAATGAAACTGCTCGAGTGAGGTTGCATCGCCATTGCAAACTGCAAGAAACTGACCTGCTCCTTTGGTCGAGAATTTCAACTGATTGGTGGCTGTGGGACAAAGATTTCCTTTTTTATCGACTACCGACACGGTGATATAGCTCAGATCTTCGCCATCAGCTTTTATCTGAGAGCGATCGGCTTCGAGTTTGAGTGCATAAGGTTTTCCGGCTGTGGAAACCGATTTTTCGGCTACTGCTTTTCCGTTATCGTCGTAAGCCACCACTTTAATCGTTCCGGGTTCGTATTTTGCATTCATCCACATCAGGCGGTAACGTTCGAGTCTCGAGTTTTTGCTTTTTCGCTGAATGCCCTGACTTTCTCCATTGATAAAAAGTTCGGCGCTGTTGTAATTTGTATATACAAAAACAGGTGTTACTTCACCTTCGCGACCGGGCCATGTCCAGTGAGGTAAAATGTGTAAAGTTTCGTCCATTGTGTTCCAGCGGCTTCTGTAAAGATAATAACGGTCCTTAGGCAAGCCGGCCAAATCGCAAATACCAAAATACGAACTACGCGAAGGCCAGTAGTTATCGTAAGGTGTTGGTTCACCCAGATAATCGAAGCCAGTCCACACAAATTCGCCAATCACCCAGGGTTTATCGTCCTGCATTTCGAAATCCACTTCGGGAATATTCGACCAGTTGCAGGCTTCCAAATCGTAGGACGAAGACTGCAAATCGTCGTACTTTTTATCTTTGTACTCCTTTACCGGAAATTTATAAATGCCACGCGAACTTACAGTTGACGCAGTTTCAGAACCAAGCAAAATGCCCTGAGGGAAACGCTTATAAGCTTCTTCGTAGAGATTCACACGGTAGTTAAGGCCGGGAATGTCCATTATAGCACCAAACCCACTCTCCATCACCGCTTTTACCTGATCCATTCCCACAGTCACAGGGCGTGTGGGGTCTTCGCGATGAAAAATATCCTGTAACCATTTGGCACGCTTTACGCCTTCGCTTCCCCACTGATCAGGCACTTCGTTGCCCGAACTCCACATCACAATGCTGGGATGATTGCGGGTTGCATGCACCAGATTCACCACATCTTTTTCGGCCCATTCGTCGAAATAAAGATTGTAGCCGTTTTTCACTTTCGGCTTTTTCCATTCGTCGAAACTTTCGGCCAGAAAAAGGAAACCCATTTCGTCGCAAAGTTCGAGTTGCTCTATGGAAGGCATATTGTGAGATGAGCGAATGGCATTACAGCCCAAATCCTTCAGAATAGTGAGCTGACGACGCAGGGCAGCTTTGTTGATGGCAGCACCCAGCGGGCCAAGATCGTGATGCAGACAAACACCCTTGAACTTGGTTACTTTTCCGTTAAGTTCAAAACCTTTTTCGGCACTGTATTTAATTGTTCGTACGCCAAAGCGTACTGTTTCAGTATCTTTGAGCACATTTCCCTGAAAAAGTTGTATTTCAGCAGTGTAAAGATATGGCGTTTCGGGACTCCAGCGTTTGGGATTGCTCAAGCCAATATTTTGTTCAATTTCGTCGCCAAAGCGCTGATTGGTTTTATTTTCGGCCACCACATTTCCTTCGGCATCGCGAATAATGGTTCTGACCTGCAGGTTTTCGCCCTGCACCTGCGAACGGATATTTATTTTTGCTACATCAGCTGTCACATAAGGAGTGGTGATAAAATGCGCCCATTGTTTGAAACTTTCGTTGTTTTTCACAATCAGCTGCACTTTTCGGTAAAGACCTGCACCGGGATACCAGCGTGAAGAAAAAGATTGATTCTCAAGACGTACTGCAATGGTATTCACACCTTGTTTTTTCAGAAAATCTGTAACATCAAAGTAGAAGTAGCTGTAACCATAAGGCCGTACTCCTACACGTTGACCGTTTACAAACACCTGAGCATTGCTCATGGCACCATCGAAAGCAAGAATGGCTTTCTTACCCTCCGCAAACTCCGGAACCGATAAACGCATTCGATACCAACCCACGCCAATAAAAGGCAGCGCACCCGTGCGGCCGGTTTTCTCGCTGGCCACTTTTTCATTGTTTTGCACAATTTGAACAAGCTGTTTGTCAATTTCCTTGTCGAATGGTCCGTAAATGGCCCAGTCGTGCGGAACTTTCACCGTTTCCCATTCCGCATCATTGAAGTCTACAGTTGGTGCAGATTCATTATCACCTTTTGAGAATTTCCACGACACAAGATCTTTTATCGCAGTCTGACTAAAAATATTAATGGAAAAAAACAGCAGAAATGAAAGAATAAGTTTATTCATCTGTTTATAAGTTATTTTTTAAGTTGTCAGATGGAACTCACATGACAAAATTTAATCATTACCCTGTGGGTCAAAATAGATTAAATTTTGTCATGTTCGTTTCATGTGTGAGATTTTTGTTCAACCTGAAAGAAAGAAAAAAATAAGGCATTTTCAAAAGTAATGAACATGTATAGATAACTACAATTTGTGACTTCTAACCCACCACAAGGGACTTTGATATTGCGTAGCAGTTGTAAAGTTGCACGCACCAAGTCCCCTTTAGGGGATATAGGGGTCCTTACTCCATGTAAAATACTTCGGGCAAGGAAATCGACACTGGCGAATTATCGGGATTGGTCTCCATAATATCTGCCATATACGCCCACCAGCGCTGCACAATTTCGGTAGAGCCAAGATCCTGAGATCCACCTTCGCCGCTGTTTTTTTGTACCGCAAAAAGAATGTTGGTTTCCTTATCCCAGAAAATGGAATAGTCGTACACACCTGCATTTTTAAGCAGTTTTTTCAATTCCGGCCATATTTCGTTATGGCGTTTTTCGTACTCAGCCTCAAAGCCGGGTTTCAGAAACATTTTAAAAGCCTGACGATTCATAAGTATTTACTATTTAAAGATTTACTATTTAAAGATTCTTTGATCAACTCAGTAGCCGGAATAAAATATTCCAGTGAAAACAACAGTTTATTTTTCAAACATACCGGTAGCACCGTTCACTTTGAGCACTACCACACCATGAGCAGGAATTGTGAATCCCATTTCATCACCCATTTTTCCTAAGTTCTTGTGTGCCCATAAATCTCTGACTTTGTACTTTTTCGAAAGTCCCACCATTTCGGGTGTCAGTTTGTAAAGCACAGTATTGTTCGAACGATTCATCAGCGCAATGGCTGTTTGTTTTCCTTTTTTGCCCAGTGGTTTAATCCACACCTCCACTATTTTTTCTTTTTGTAAACGACGCGCCTGACGGAAACCATCATCCTGATTCAGCGCAATAATTTCTTTGTTTGTGAGGATTCCGAGCGTTTCGGCCGACATGCTGCGCAAATCGTTTCCGGCCAGCAAAGGCGAATTCATCATGCACCACATCGAAAAGTGCGTTTTATCCTCCTCGTAACTCATTCCACGACCTACCTGAAGCATATCCATATCGTTGTAATGCCCCGGCGAAGCATATTTGTACAAATCGGCATTCAGATCGATGATATGCAAAATAGACGAAAACCGATCTGTGATATCACCCGAAATTCGCCATGAGTCAGCTTTCTTTACTGCCCATTCGCCCGGAAACTGCCAGCGACAGATATTAAATACAATGTTCGGATCGGTGGCTTTTACGGCTTCCAGAATTTTCAGATATTCAGTCTGTTCGTCGAGTTTCTGACGTTCACCGCCACACCAGTCCACTTTCAGAAAATCGTAGCCCCATTCGTTGAAAAAGGTCTCACAATCCTTCTCAATATGTCCGTAAATGCCTACTCCAAAGCCTTTTTTATCATTATCGTAAATTGACCCACAGGTATTTGCACCTGCATCGGTATAAATTCCGGCTTTCAGACCTTTGTTGTGAATATAATCGGCAAGCGCTTTCATTCCCGAAGGAAATTTCACTGAGTCACAAAACAGTTTTCCATCTTTGTCGCGACCGCCGAAATAACCATCGTCGATGTTTACAAACCGGTATCCGGCCTTGTACATTCCCGACGAAATCATGGCATCAGCCTGTCCACAAATCATTTCCTCATTGATATTTATTCTGAAATGATTCCAGCTACTCCAACCCATTATCGGTTTTTTCTGTGCCGGTAACTGAAATATCAATCCAAACAAAAGCCCTGCAATACAAAATAATTTTAATCTCATGGTATTATTTTTAAAACATATTGCAAATATAGGCTTTTTGACTGCAAGAACAAAGCCTTAAGAAATCCAGATAAATTTACAATTTAATCACTAACAATTTAGCACATTGGACATTTCATACGATTTACTTGCTTTATTTCCAAAAACTAGCCAACTCGAAACCCTGAAACTAAATATTTTAAACTACGAATTACACAAATTATACGAAAAAGAAAATCAGAGAATATATGCATGGTCATTGTCATCCGGGCGCTAAGCAAAACTATGAAACATGAAACCAAATAGTTCAAACTACGAATTACACAAATTACACGAAAAGAAAATTAGTGAATATATGTCTGGCAATTCTCATCCGGATGCTACGCAAAACTATGAAACATAAAACTATGAAACGTAGAACCCGGAACACGAAACAACTCACTTCACCCAAAAAATAGGTTCTTCGGTTTTCTGTTCCTGATCGTAAAACTGTACAGCGCTGTCGTTCATTTTGGGGAAATTATTTTTCTGCAAAGCCAGAATTTCAGCTCCTGCAAGCAACACCGGACCGTAGCCGTGTGCAGCATATTTATGTACAGGACGATAATAATAAAACGCAGGATCGAAGCCCATACCGGTTCCCACGCAGGTTCCTTCCACTTCGCCGGCATCGTTTATTTTGGTAGAAACAGCATGCCAGCCCAAAGTAGCCACCGGACCGTAAGCCAATGCATCGAGCCAACCATTATTCACTCCACGGGCAATACAATAAGTAAAAATTGCTGTAGCCGAAGTTTCAAGGTATGAATCGTTGCGATCGAGAAGCTGATGCCAGAAACCCTCGCCCGACTGCAATGCTGCAATTCCGGCTACATGTTCACGATAAAGCTGTAAAACCTCATCGCGGCCCGGATAATTTTCGGGTAATACATTCAGCACTTCGGTAAGTGTGAGAATGGCCCAACCATTGGCACGCGCCCAGTGAAAAGCCGGATGCGGATCCATACTTTCAACCCAGCCGTGACGAAAAAGTTGTTTTTCGGGTAGCCACATACGACTTTTAAACAGCGAAATCTGTTTTACAACCTCATCGAAATACATGTTATCGCCACTGAATTTCCCCATCCAGGCAATGGCAGGAATGGCCATATACATATCGTCGAGCCATACGGTATTGTGCTGCGGACGATTGCGGGCAAAAGTGCCATCGGCCAGACGATACTCTTTGTGCATGATATAATCAATATATCGCTCAATCAGCGGACGACTATTGAATTTTATGCCCATAAGCTGCCCACGAAGCATGGAAGCGCACACAGCACCGGCATCGTCGAGCGCTTCGGGATGCACCACTTTCACCATTTGATATTCGGAAACTCCTTCGGCTTGTAATTTCTCGAAATAAGGAGCCACATCAGCCAGAAACTTAAAGCGGTCGGCTGCATAAGCTTTATAACGTTCGTCGCCTGTGACTTCAACCACATGCAGCATCGCCGAATAAGTCACGCCCCATTCGTAGCTTGTAAGGCGGAACTGACCACGCTCAAGCTCTGAATTTTCATCTATTTTACTGTAATCGGTGATCTCTTTTTTGGTTTCTTTATCGAGCACTTTTGTGGGAGTAGCCGTTTCGAGAAAAGCCAGTACGCGATCGATGGCTGATTTCACAGCCACACTGTCCACAACTCCGTAAGGCGTGTTGTATTCGGGCTGCATAAGGTGCAGCGGCGTGTTGGAGTCGTTCATTTTGTGCTTCGAATCGTCGGTTTGCACACAAGAAGTCATTTGCATCAACAAAAGCGCACACAACAAGGTGCAAAATCCGGTTTTCAGTCTGACTGTATTCATGGTATTAATAAGTGGGTTCAGTGGGTTTTTCAATATTTACTGACATTACGTTCTCCTTTGGAGAGAATATTTTCACATTTTGATGTATGTGCTTATTCTCTGTAACTTCTTTGGCATTCACATTTTTCATTCTAACATTTTTCACAGGCAATTCCTTTTCGCCCAAAATGCGGGAAATGAATTTCACTTTTCCGGCATTAATATTTTGTAAGCGTACTTTGCTAACGGGTGTCAAAACCCTGTCGTAAGTAGGCATAAGCGTACGCCACTGATAAAGCACATCGGTTTCGATACCCAGAATTCCTTCACTCACATTGCCCGCGTTTACATTTTCAACTACTATATTCCTGACAAAACCACCACGTCTTTCGTTCGTTTTGATAAAAACCAAATGAAACATTTTGGCATTGGGAGCCACATTGCAGTTCGTCATATACACATTTTCGATGCCACCCGAAAGTTCGCTACCAATGGCCAGTAATTGATGTCCGTTCTTCACTTCGCAATTGCGAATCACCACATTACGCGTAGGAGTAGCCAGTCGCCATGCTTCGTGGTCACGACCGGATTTCACGGCAATGGCATCGTCGCCCTGATCGAACACGCAATGCTCCACCAACACATTCTGAGTCATTTCAGGGTCGTAACCATCGTTATTATGACCGTGCGCGTACACATTCAGTTTTCGCAACAATACATTTTTGCACAAGTAGGTATGAATGGTCCAGAAAGGTGAATTTTCTATACTAAAACCTTCTAAGCGGATATTTTCGCAACGGTTGAAATGAATCAGATGCGGACGCAGATTGGCTGTATCGTTCACCATATCGCGTTCGGCAGTTGGCACATTCTGGTGCGCCAGATTGTAAAGCCGTATCAAGCTGTTCATATGTCCCTGCGGACGGCCAAACCATTTGCGCCAGTGCTCCATTCGGGCTTTAATTTTACCCTCACCCGTGATGGCAATATTTTCACATTCGTAAGCATAAAGCAGAGGCGAATAATTCATGCACTCCAAACCCTCCCAGCTTACGGGGACTGCAGGCAGATAGTCCTGTGGATTATCGCTGAAAAGCAGCACAGCATCCTTGCTTAAATGCAGATTCACATTACTTTTGAAATGCAGTTTTCCGGTAAGCCACTCCCCTTCGGGAATCACAACACGTCCTCCACCCGCCTTGTAAGCCGCATTTATCGCCTCGGCTATGGCTTTGGAATTTGCCGACTGATTATTCCGGACAGCTCCGAAGTCGGTAATTACAAAATCAGGACAGTTAGAAAAATCGGGCACGTTCAGTACAGGCATCCTGAAAGGAGCCGACACACGGATTTTCTCAGTTTTTACCGAAGCAAATACCGGAAGTGACAGAAGCAGCAACATTGGAAGAAGTTTTCGAAACATCTTTTAATTTACAATTTATGAATATACAATTTACGATTGGGAAGTTCTGTCAACCAAACAATCAATTAACCAATTAGCAAGAGAGTTTATAGATGTTTTTTATCACGCAGAGGCGCTAAGATGCTAAGATAAAAATCATAGATTTTTATAAGTTCTGAGATTTTGAGTATTTTCTTTTTTCAAAACTTATCCCGTTCTAAGAAATTTTCAAATCTTCAAATCTTCAAATTTTCAAATCCCAGACCCTGAAACGACGCTACTTCTTCAACACCCTTTTTAGTTTCTTCATTTTCTTATGTTTGCTGGCTTTCACACCTTCGGCCACTGTTTTAGCATTGAGTTCGGCACCCAAACGCGAAGTATGCGTGTGGTCGCCAAAAAACATCAGCTGCACCGAATCCTTTCCCATTCGTTCGTATTTATTGGCCACCAGCGTATTAAGGTCGATGTATGGCACTTTTTCCTTTGCAGCAGCATCTTTACACCATGCTCCGAAACCTTTGTTGTTGCGAATGATTTGCAGACTGTCTTTGGTCACAAAATTGTTGCGAGGAATGTGCGAAAGAATAATGGGCGTAGCACCTTTGGCTTTTACATCGCGGGCATATTTACGCATGTACCAACCAAAAGTATGCACTACTTCGGGCTTTCCGGTAGCTTCCATAACTACTGTGGTATCGTTGTCACCACTACCTTTGAGCGAAGCGCGCGGACGGGTGCCCGTATTGAGTGAACCAGCATCATTGTGTCCGAACTGTATAAACACATAATCACCTTTTTGAACCGCTGAGAGCACCTTGTCCCAAAGTCCTTCGGTAATGTAAGTACGGCTGCTGCGACCACCCAGCGCATGATTTTCGACCGATACTTTTGTGGTATCGAACCATTGCCAGAGCAGGCTTCCCCAACCGTACTGATTGTTACTACCGTCGTCGCGACCGTTTTTAACTGTAGAGTCACCAATGGTAAAAACTACCGGACGACCTTTATGACGGGTGCTGCCGGGCGCTTTGCCACGTAAAGCTGATTTAACAGGATCGGCACCGGACTTCAGCCCCAGATTTTCATCAACTTTTGTGTCCTGAGCATTTAGTAGTAAGCCCGAAGACATGGCCATTGAAAGAATAAAAAATGTAAGACGTTTCATATAATGGATATTTAAACCCCAATCCCCTAAAGGGGAATAAGAGTGTGATATTTTGTGCTTTTTCAAACAACACCTTAAAAGAGCGAAGGAAACAGAATTTCATTCACAAAGTTCCGAAAATATATCCGGCTGCTCCATAGAGAAAAGTACATATCACTGAAAATACATGCATTTGACTTTATTTTCATCTAGTATTGATTCAGAAGACTATATTTTTGATTTGTGTTGTCCGGCAAAAATTTTCAAAACAACTAAAATGAGATCTCTCACTCCGTTCGAGATGACAATCAGTTAGTTATATATTTGGGAGGGGGGTAGGTTGGCGGCGAAGCCGCCAACCTACCCCCCTCCCAACCAAATCCAACAAAAAACACTGTCATTCAGAGCGAAGCGAAGAATCTAATGATTTTTACCGAACAAGAATAATTTTTGATTTGTTGAATTGATTTCTATTTTTCCGTACATATATCTATTCAGGCAAAGTTGAAAAACATATTACTTTGCATTGAATAACCATAGTTTTCATTTTTCAGTTGTTATAACACTGAAAAAACATATTTGAATTTATTATGAAGAAACATTTACTCTTTTTTGCAGCTCTGTTTTTTACCTGCAATATCCTTTTCGTTTCAGAGCTGAGCGCACAACGTACAATGGAAAAACTCAGTCGTAGTGTGGTAGCGCAAAAACTGCCTACAGGCATGTTTGTGAACTGGCGCATCACTTCGGACGAATGGTACAACACTTCCTACAAACTTTAT
Organism: Paludibacteraceae bacterium; assembly: GCA_016937795.1. Classification (GTDB taxonomy): domain Bacteria; phylum Bacteroidota; class Bacteroidia; order Bacteroidales; family Paludibacteraceae; genus Paludibacter. The sequence goes on along the minus strand of JAFGVV010000027.1, from coordinate 27,960 downwards.
CGCGATGGCAATCTGATTCACGAAACAGGAACCTCAGGTGCTTCGAACTACCTCGACACAAGCGGCACACAGACTTCGGTGTACACTGTGGTGGCAGTAAAAAGCGGTGTGCAATCGGCTCCTTCGGCTCCGGCCACTGTACTTTCAGGAAACTTTTTGGAAATTCCGCTGCGCGACCTCAAAAAGCTCGGTAAAAACGGATATCTGCCCAACGATGCCACTGCTGCCGACCTCGATGGCGATGGCGAAATGGAAGTCATTCTGAAACGCCTGAAAAAAGACTGGAGCTCCGAATGCAACGATTTCACATATTTCGAGGCTTACAAACTCGATGGTACTTTTCTGTGGGCAATCGACGTAGGTCCGAATATCACCATGGATGTGGAAATTAATATCGCAGCATTCGACTTCGATGGAGATGGAAAAGCTGAAGTATTTATGCGCAGCTCGGACAATACTATTTTCGGACTCGACATCAACAACGAGAACGGAGTATCGGTAGGCGACCGAGATGGCGACGGATATACCAACTACCGCAAAGCGCCTTTTAACGGTATTGGCGGCGATGGCTTTATGAATGCAGGGCCTGAATATCTCTCGCTGATTGATGGTGAAACAGGACGCGAAATCGACTGGGTGCATTTTATTGCGCGTGGCAGTTCGAGCGATTGGGGCGATAACTACGGTCACCGTTCCAATAAATTTTTCTTTGGCGCTCCTTATCTCGATGGACAAAAACCAAGTCTGTTTATCGGACGTGGTATTTACACACAAACCAAAATGCGCACCTACGACATTGTAAACAAGAAACTTGTAGCACGTTGGTCGTGGGAAAGCGGCAATGGTGGTGCATATTTCGGACAGGGAAATCACAACTATACAGTGGCTGATACCGATGGCGATGGAAAAGACGAAATTGTATGGGGCTCGATGTGTATCGACGATGACGGAAAAGGTCTTTACTCCACGGGAATGGGTCACGGCGATGCCATTCACGTAAGCGATTTCGATCCGTATCGCAAAGGAACCGAAGTATTCACCTGCCTCGAAAACTCACCTGTGTACGGCACACTCTTCCGCGATGGAAAAACAGGGCAGGTACTTTATCATCATATATTGGGTCGCGACTGCGGACGTGCATGTGCAGCCAATATTACCGACACATACAAAGGCGCTGAACTCTGGGGCGGTGGCATAGGACTTGCTGCTTCAAAACTGGTACCACAACAAAATTTCGGACTTTCCGAAAACTTCTCTATTTACTGGGATGGCGACCTTACCAAAGAATTGCTCGACCATTCAGGTTTTTCATCGGGCACAGGTGTAGGTTATGGCAATATTACCAAATTCAACAGCTATGGCAACATAAGCACTTTGCTCAATGCCAATGCATACTCATGTAATTATAGCAAAGGAACACCTTCGTTGCAGGCCGACCTAATGGGCGACTGGCGCGAAGAGGCCATGTGGTGGCGTCCCGACAGTATGGCTCTGCGCATTTACAGCACCAACCACCCCACCACGCATCGTATTTATACGCTTTTGCACGATCATCAGTATCGTCAGGCTATTTGCTGGCAAATGTGCGGTTACAACCAACCTCCGCATACAAGTTTTTATCTCGGAAGCGACTTCCCTACTCCTATTCCTGCCAAATCGACCAATGGTAAATTTGTATGGAAAGGTACTACAGCCGACTTCGGAGCTGCTAACTGGATGGATGGCGACAACCTGGCTGCACTCATTGCAGGTACAGCCACTTTGCAAAATTATGCCGACGGAAAGCAACTTTTGCTCGATACCAGAGGCACAAACCGTAACCTCACTCTCAGCTCGAATGTAGCACCTGAGTTACTTATGGCTTCGGGCACTGCCGATTACGCAATTAGTGGCAACGGCGCATTTACAGGCAATATGCGTCTCGACAAATTGGGCGAAGGAAGCCTCACGCTGAACGGATCACACAGTTTTAGCGGACAAACCGAAGTGTGGGAAGGATTACTTTCTGTAAATGGCACACTTAACAACAGTAATGTAATGGTTCGCCGCCATGCAGCACTGGGCGCAAACGGAACACTCGGCCAGAATGTACAAACCGAATACAATGCATCGTTGTATGCAGGCGGAAAAGACACAGCCGACACACTCACTATTGCCGGAAATCTGAATCTGGTGGAAGGCAGCAAACTTGTATTCGATCTTTCGAACACACCCGACTTGCCGGACTACGACATTACAACTGCCGGAGAAAACGACCTGCTCGTTGTAAACGGCACACTCACTGTAGCTGTGGGCGCTAATATCGACCTGATACTCACTGCCGATTCGCTTGGCACCGGTAAATATAAGCTAATGACGGTAAATCAACTCGCAGGCGACCTTAGCAAAATAAAAGTACAGGGAAGCAAAGGCCGTTCGGTGGAATTGAGTTACTCAGAAACCGACAAAGCCATTTATTTAGTGGTAAAAGGCACACGCTCGGCTGCAAAAGTGGAATGGAGTGGCGTGAGCAGTTCGGTTTGGGATATTTCGAAAACAATGAACTGGAGAAACAATGTGTCGGAAGATTTCTTTGTGACAGGCGACAGTGTGATTTTCAACAACAATGCCAGCCGACGCACCATCAGCATCAGCGAAAACATTTCGCCTGCTTATGTCGAATTCAACCACACAGGCGATTACATACTCGATGGCACTGCTAGCATTACCGGAGCTACCGAACTGTACAAACGTAACAGCGGACGACTCATTATCAACAACCGCAACAGTTACAGTGGAAAAACAGTAGTGGAAGCAGGCACGTTAGTTGTAAAATACGCACCCACCTCTGCCAACAACGGAGGCATAGGAGCAAACGGTCTGGGTGCAGGATTATTGGTGGTGCGCGACAGTGCCACACTGCAATTCAGTACTGCCAACGAAATAAGCACACGCGGACTAACTGTAGCCGGCGAAAGTGGCGGCGTTTTCAACACTCCTGTCAACATTACATGGAATGGACCCATCACCGGTACCAAGCTTACCAAAACAGGAACAGCAGCCCTTATGATTGGTGCATCGAACAGCACACTCAACGAAACTGTATTGCGTGCAGGCACACTGAAACTCAACACCACAAGTTCGGTAGATTATGGTCCGGGTAAAAAAATAACCCTGCTGGGTGGCACACTCGAAACCATGAATTCTTCAGGTGCATATCTCACCAGCCGACATAGCATAGTAGTGCCCGAAGGAGCTACTGCTACTATCATTGCCGGTGCACGCTGCGAGTACAACGGCACGCTGACAGGTGCAGGTACACTCAACTGGGTAACCGACTTCATCCGTGCTTATATCAACGGAAACTGGTCGGCCTACAGTGGCAAAATAAACCTTACTGCCAACGGAGCCAATTCCAGCTACGAAAATAAATTCATTGTCAACAATGCCGCCGGATTCCCCAACGCTACTATAAACCTGGGTGCCAATGTAATTATGTGTTATAAAAACGGCACTGCCGACAATGGCACTACCACCATTAAAACAGGAATGCTTACAGGCGCAGCAGGGTCACAGTTTTACAATGCCGGACTCGAAACAGGCAGCAACAACAGTAGTGGCACATTTGCAGGAATTATTTCGGGCAGCAGCAATGTACGAAAAACAGGTACAGGCAGCTGGTTGCTCACAGGCGCCAACACATACACCGGAGCAACCACCGTGAGCGAAGGCACGCTGAGTGTAAGCGGAAGTCTGGCCAACACTACTGTAACCGTACAAAACGGAGCCACACTAATGATCAATGGGCGCACTGCAGGCTCGGTAATGATACAAACAGGAGGTACAGCCACCATTTCGGGTACAGTTGGTGGCAGTCTTTCGAACTCAGGTAAGCTCAAAGGTAGTGGCACCATCAGCGGTTCAGCGATTCTTGGCACAAACTCGGTAGTGCAACCCGGACTCAGCGGCACAGGCACACTCAATTTTGGTGCTAATGTAAGCATGAACAGCAGCGCCACACTCGACATGCAGATTTCGTCGGGCACCAACAGCGCCGATAAACTTATGATTACAGGCACATTTACCGCCAACGGCACCCTCGAGGTAAGCACCCTCAGCGGCACACCAGCCATTGGTCGCGAATATCAGTTGTTCGAAGCCGGTAGCATCACAGGCACATTCAGCACTATCAATTTGCCTGAACTGGCCGCAGGAAGCGAATGGAACATCTCCGAACTTTACACTACAGGAAAAATCAGCGTGGTGGAAAGCACCGGACTGCACGCTCCTACTTTCAATACGCTCATTTCCGAAAACCCAACCTACGGACTCTTCCACATTAGCACCGACCGTGCTATACAGGCATTGCATGTAGAAGTGTACAACATGCAGGGTAAAGAGCTCTACAAGCAAATTGAAAACAATATGTTGCAAAATTTCGAAATAGACCTTACAGCGCAACCCGATGGCATTTATCTGCTTCGACTATCAGCTGCGGGCGAAAAAGCCGCTATGCTGAAACTGATTAAGAAATAAGTTTTATCGTCACAAACTGTAATCAATTAATGAAACTCCCGTATCGACTGATGCGGGAGTTTTTTTTGTATCAACCATCGGCTGACGGGTATTTCCGGTCTAATGATATGCCCGTTCGACATAGCGTTCCGCTATGCCGAATCTGCTGGCTGAATGTTGCTTGTTTCAGGTACTCCCGATTCGGTGCTGGGTATTATATATTACTTATATAAGCCTTATATATGACTTATATAAACCTTATATATTGCATACTTATTAAGATATGTGTTATATATGATTTATATATGCTATAATTTAGGCTTATACAATAATGTGCTGTATTTATGAACAGAACATGCATTATATTAGTTGGTAATAAAATCATTTTTAAAGTTAAAACACATCGAAAACATTTTCCCGTTCGACATAGCGGGACAATATGCCGAACTTGGGACCTGACATCACAAATAATAGTCCATTAGTAGTGTTACTAACGCACTATTAGTAACACTACTAACAGCCCGTTAGTAACGGGGCTAATTCCAACGCTACAAATACCTTGTTTGTAGCACTACAAATACTGTATTTGTAATGCTACAAAGTGTGCTTGCGGAGACAGAAAAAAACACCATCGCAAGCTACCGTTCGGCATAGCGTCTCGCTATGTCGCATTAAAAGCAGGGCTTTGCCTTGCAGCAATAAATATGGAAAGTAAAACTTTCCTTTTAGCTTCGACATAGCGGGACACTATGCCGAACCCGGGGATAATCATATTTTATTTTATTAAACTTCCCTACAGAAACAATTATAGCTATTGAACTGTTATAAAAAGTATCGAACACACTGCCACATATACACTATTTTTGTATATTTATTTGCTTTTTAAATTTATATTCTATAACTTTGGAGGCTCAGCATTTATTTTCAGCAATGGCTTTCACACCAAAATGTAACTGTTTCTTTATATCGGAAACTTGGGTTATAATACAGTAAGGCCTATTTTTGTATTATTCTTTTGAAACTATTCACTATCATATATTCACTAAAATTCAAAATCATGAGAAAATTTACTTTTATCAAATCTTTATTCTTAGCAGTAGCTTTACTGGCTGGAAATGCAGTTTGGGGACAAACAGAAGACTTCGAAGACCAAACAGCATTAACTTCAAGTTATGCAGCTTCAAGCTTTACAAATGCAACGACCGGCATCACATGGTCTTACACAAATTCAAGAAATGAGGACACTTTTGGAATCACCAATAAAGGAATAATGCTGAGATATGCCAACAGCTATTTAGAAGCAACATTTGCAAATGGTGTTGGCACTTTTAGCTTTCAATACAGAAAAGCTTACACAGGGACAAGCGAAAGACAGCTAGAATTAATTGTCAATGGAACATCTGTTGTTACAGGACCTGCGTTTGGTACAATCTCAGGTGCAGAAACGACTGTTTATGATTTCACCCATGAAGTAAACACGGCTGGACCTGTAACTATTAAAATCAAAAATATAGGTACGGGCACAACTAACAAACAAACTGTGGTTGATAATATTGCTTGGACAAATTTTTCTGGCACTATAACTCAGGTCTCAACCCCACAAATCACTGCTACAGGCGTAGAAAAAGCCACAGATGATTTCTTTAATACAGCCACAGTATCGATAAGCACTTCTACCGATGGAGCCAGCATTTATTATACAACCAATGGCGATGCACCCACCACAGCTTCAACTGCCTACACTGCTCCATTCGAAATTACAGCTACAAGCACCATTAAAGCCATTGCTGTAAAAGATGGTTTAGACAATAGTACTGTTGCCGAAAAAGCCATTACTATTTCGGCACCTGCTACCGCCACAGCTCCTTACACCGAAGCGTTCAACAACACTTTGGGCGATTGGATTACTTATGAAGTGGCCGGCACAAAACCATGGACAGCTTCTGCTAACGGAGCTATTGGGAATGGTTATGGTGGTGGCGATGTGGAATCGTGGTTGATTTCACCTAAGTTTACTGCCGTAGGCGATGGCATTGCACTGGCATTTAATTATGCATCAAAATATATTGGAAATCCTGTTTCTGTAAAAATGTCATCGAACTATATTGGCTATGGCAATCCTTCGGTTGCCACATGGACTGAACTCAGCAGCATTGCAGCACCCACAGTTCTGGACAATGACTATACCTTAAAAGCTTCGGGCGATATTGTGGCTACCACTACCGGTACTGTTTATTTTGCGCTTGTTTATGCTGCACCTGATGAACCATATTCAGACTGGAGAATTACCAATGCTACAGTAAACAACTACACTACCCCTACAGCTCCAACGCTTACCGTAACAGAACTTACAGTACCTGACATGGAAGCCGTGACCGGACTTACCGATACAGAAACTGTAAATGTAAGTGGCGCTGCACTGATAGCTGATATTTTAGTTACTATTGATGGCGCTGATGCTGCTATGTTCTCTGTACTGCCAGCTTCTATCGCACAAACAGCAGGCGAAGCTTCGGGTGCAGTTACCGTTACTTACAGTCCTACTGCACCGGGCACACACTCTGCCACATTGAAATTCAACAGTACAGGTGCTACCGAAGTGACTCGCACCCTTACCGGAACTTCAACAATGGCTACTCCTGTGGCTATCGATGGTTCAGGCGTTTCGCAAACAGGCTTTACTGCCAACTGGAATGCTGTGGCAGGTGCTACTGAATATGAGTTAAATGTGTATACAAAAACTACAGGAAGTGCTGCAACCATTTTAAGTGAGAACTTTGATGGTTTTTCTGCGGGAACTGCTGACGGAGGTGCAAATAGCACTGATGTTTCTGGTAGCTTAAATACTTACGCTCAAACAAGTGGCTGGACAGGAAGTAAGATTTATCAGGCTGGTGGCACTGCAAAAATGGGAGGAAGTTCATCACTTGGATTTATAACCACCCCTGCTATTGACTTGTCAGGCGCTGACATTACACTCAGTTTTAAAGCTATGGCATGGTCAGGAGACGCTACAGAATTAAAAGTATTCTTAGATGATAATCTTATCTACACAGCAACAGGACTTAACAATACAGATTACACTCTTAGTCCATACTCTACGACTATTACCGGAGGAACTGCAAATTCAAAAATCAGATTTGAAGCTAAACAAGCCAGCAAAGCCAGATTCTTTATTGAAGATGTAGTGATTACAGGAAAGCCAGCGACTTCTACTCTAATCGCAGGTTCACCATTTACAGTCACAGGCGAAACAAGCAAAGCGATTGCCGATCTTACTGCCGGTACTACCTATTATTATACAGTAGTAGCTAAAAACGGTTCGGTAGCCACAGCTGTTTCGAACGAAGTTGCTGTAACCACCTCTACAGGTACAGGCTTGAGCAATACCGTTAAAAACATGAATCTTCGTGCTGTAAACGGCAATATCGTATTGAATGCCAAAGCCGGACAATTGGTGGAAGTGTACAACAGCATTGGTCAGAAAGTGGCTAACCGCCTTACAAGCGAAGGTGTAAATACTATACCTGCCCGCGTAAAAGGTGTGGTGTTTGTAAAAATCGGTAGCGAAGTTTCGAAACTGATAATGGATTAATAAAGAATCCGGTTCGGCATAGCGTCCCGCTATGTCGAAGCTGAGAATTAAATCATAAAGAGTCATCCTGAGAAATCGGGGTGACTCTTTTTATATCGTCAGACCGGAAATACCGGTCAGCCGATTGTAATTTTGTGTAGACATGCTACACAGTGGTGTGTAAGGGTCTTACTCTAACAGATCAAAGTTTCATGCGCAAAAAACACAGCGCTATGCCGCACTGAGGCAAAGCTTTTCTTAAAAAGCAACAGCCGCGGTGCTATGCTGCACGGAGCTATTTAAATCAAAAAAAGGTGATTCCGGGCAACCAGAATCACCTTTTTAATGATAAGAAACAGTCATTTATAAATTTGGTTTGTTGTATACCGTCATACGCGTACCATCCCAACCCACTGCATCCACACGCACCGAACCTTTGGGATAAAGTACCTTTGTACTGGTATTGGCAACATTGCCAAAACCACGCATTGTGATACGAAGCAGCTTATTATCGGCATCGAAGGTTTCGAAAGCCACTACATTCTTCACCGAATGAATACCGGAAGCATTGTGATAAAGCAATACTGAATTGTTGCTGTAGATAGCAGCCTTTACCAGGCCTTCAGACACAAAATCGGCTTCGAGCGGCAATTTATCGCGATATATCTCCCAGTTTGTGGCACATATATAATAAATTACCGGCGATTCGGGAGCAGGATACTGCGCAGCATGGTTTTTCAGCGCCTGACATTCGGCCGCAGTGATTTGCATTTGTCCCGGCGAATAATCTTCAATATAGTCGTTGTAAGGCTTGAGCATTCCGGCTTTTTCAAAAAATGGCGCCAGGTTCAAACGGCTCGAATCGATGGCGGTACGCATAAAATTGAGTTGCAAAGCACCATTACTCATACTGTTGGTATTCTGATGACGTGCCATTTCGAATATCTGAGGATAGAAATCGGGCTTCACACCAGCTTCGTGAAAATAAAGCAACAACTGCCACAGCGGTCCGAGCTTTACAAAATGGTCGTAATTGCGGCGCAGCGGTGAACCAAAGGGTGTCTGATTAAAATAATCGGGTCCTTCTGTCATCAACCATTTGCCACCATCTTTTATACCATAGTTCAGATAAGCATTGAATCGCCCGCCTGCACCACTGCGAATATCGTCGCCGCCATGCACCTCATGTTCGAGGCGATAATAAGCCTTTCCGCCCAGCGATTTTATCCATGCGCCATTGCCAATTTTGTGCTGTACATAAGCCGAATAAATATTGTTAGTCACCTCCGAAGTGCCTACCCACTTCATAGCAGGGCGCACCTGATTCACATGGCCAAGTTCATGCCCCAGTCCCCACCAATCGATATCGGACACTTTGATATAGCCATAATTTGTGGCATTCGGAATGCCGGCACCGAGCCCATCGGCAAACATTCCACCTGTGGTAGAGCGTGTATACATACGGTTTTTGGGCTCTTTGTTGTATTTTATCAATCCCATGATTTCGTGCTGACGATACACCACCGAGTCATAAGCCAGCGCAAAGTCAACCCCATCGTTCAGATAGTGACGACGGAAACCTTCGGTAGGATAGCAGGCGTGATGCCGACGGCTCACCACATCGAACATTGGCGACACAGCACCTGCCAGAATACGCTTCCATGCCGCAGCAGCTGCCACACGATCGTAACCGTTGGCTGTGCGGTAATTGTCGAGATCGAAATAACCCGTCACACGAGGCATTGCAAAGTGCAGTTTTACTTTGGGGGCTGTTTTCCAGTTGGCAGTATAATAACTAACATAAACCTGCCCATTGTGTGTAGCCACCACTTTATTAATTCCATTGTTCAGTGGCACTGTGGAGCTAGCACTTTCGCCCGGCACCTGATTTTGAATTTTCAGCGACACATCTTCATTACCGGTATTCTCCACAAACACTATCACTTCGTCGCCCGCTTCGAAATAAATTCCGGTAGGGTTTTCGAAAGAGTTATAACCCGAAGTGCGCATCCACGATGAAGTTTCATTTAGCAGCGGAAATGCTTGGAATTCGTTCACTCTGAATTCCTGGTTATAAGTACCCGAAAAAATGGCACGGGCCAGCTTGCGCGTAAAAGGATTCACAAGCGCGTTGATTTCTGACTCTGTGACACCTGGTTTCAACGTAGTGCAAAGCGGATCGGAAAACAGAGAAAGTATTGCCTCATTATTGCTGTTTTTTGAATAAAACTCCATTTCGGAACAACTGGCAAAATTTCCTGCTCCCGAATTTACCTTTATCCTGATGTTCGTTGGATTTACAAGTCCTTCGCCAAAAGCTATTTTGAAAGCCGACGACGAACCATTGAGTGTATAATTGCCATGGACAACATAAGCAGATGTACCCGAAAGCTTGTATGCCACCTCAATTTCGTTGAAGTTACCATTCGAATTGCCATCGGTACGCGGGTGATACAGCAGATAATCAATTTTGGGTACATTCGTAAAATTATATATCAGGGTTACAGGCAAAGTGCCTCCACTCCAGGACGAATGATAGATAGAGCTATAGTTACCATCGTAGGATTTAGAGACTTCGCCACCGGGCTGTGCATCGGTAGCTGTTGCCGAGCTAACCTTTACCCGCAAATCGCCTTTCACAAACGAAGCCGGATTGCTTTTGGCCTGCGTTACACGGATAATTCGGGCAAGTGACGACCCTTCGGCCTTTACGACCACCTGCCCCACCCTTTCGGTATCGAGTTCGTTTTCGGACAAACGGAGCGAAAGATTACCCTTTTTCACTCCCGACACTGTTATCCAGTTGGCATTGGGTATGGCTGTAAACTGCACATTCGAACGTATGCCAATGTTCAGTATAGTATCAAGATATCCGGCCTGCACTTCTGCTTTAGCTACAATGATCGAAGGTGCTTTCCCATTGCTGCTAAAGGTGGCATTGAATATGTCGCCTGCCGTAAGACTCAGAGTGACAAGCGTTGCAATTGCAAAAATGATATATTTATAAGTGGTTTTCATTGTAAAAAATGGTTTGTTTGAAATAAGTTCTAAAAAAGAGATCAATTGTCAATTATCAACTAAATAACTACTTTCCGCTGATTCACCAGATAAACGCCCTGCGGCAATTGCAAAGTGAGCCGCCCCTGAAAATTATGAATCTGTTTCAACACACTACCGGTCGCACTACGAACAACCAAAGTTTGCGGAATGACTGCACTTATACTCAAAAGTCCGTGCTGAGCACTTACAATAAGCTTTTCGTTTTCAGTATGCAGACCCACCGATGACGGCCCGGCCACCTGTGCATTGTCGGACACAATGCGTGGTAATTCGGAAAAAAGCGATGAACTGATTTCGCAACGTACCGGATTTTGAGCTTTCAGAAAAGTAAATACGGCACTCTGAACAGTATAATCCACACCTTCGGTAAGTTTGGCATCGCCACTGAACCATTCGAACTGCGCATTGGTACTTACTGCATTGGCTGTGGTCAGATAAGCCGATAAATCAACTGCTTTACCCACTTCCATATTAGCAGGTAGCACGAAACTTTGCTGAGGTGCATACTGATAGGCAGCCGACTGTGCCGGCGATACAAGCGCCGAATAACCAAGCTTATTGTCGTGGAGATATAGAGCATCGTAGGCAGCACGAGCAGGCATCGATAATTGAGTTATGGCATTGTGGTTAGCCGAAAGATATGTGAGCTGCTCATTAGCCGACAGACTTAAAGCACTCAGCAAATTATTGTCGCACCATATATCGGTAAGCGCTCCGAGGCCGTCAACTTTAAGTGTGACCAGCGTATTTCCCGATGCAACAAGACTATTTAACATTGTACACTTCGACACATCGAGCGAAAGGAGTGCATTGTTAGCGCACCACAAATGGCGTAGTTTGGTATTCAGCGATAGTGAAAGCGAACCAATCTGATTATTACGGCAATCGAGATATTGCAACTGACGGGCAGCCGTAAGAGCAAGCGATTTAAGGCTATTGTCGTTCAGCACTAATTCTTCGAGGAGACTAAGTCCTGTGAGGTTAATCACAGTAAGTTTATTGTAAGCACAGTTGAGTGTACGTAACTGACGATTTTTGGTCACATCAAGGGTCGTCAGTGCGTTACTGTGACAATTAAGTGAAGTGAGATTGGTGAGTTCGGTTACATTCAGCGCTGTAAGTCCGGCATCGGCACAGTCGAGCGCCGTAATATCGTAACCGCTTACCACCACAGTACTACCTTTGAGCGGCGCTGTCAATGCTTCGGAAGTCACTGTTATTTGCACAGGCACGCCATCGCCCCAGTCCACCTCAACCATAGCGCCATAGTTCAACACAAACCGGAAAGCAGCTCCTGCAGGCTGCTCAGTAGTCATTGTAAAAGTCTGCTGCTGTGCCGACAAAGACATTGCCACAAAGTACAACAGTAAAAGTGTAATCTTTTTCATCATAAATATTATTGGATATAAGGATAGCAATGCGCAAATGTAATATTATTTCATTTAAGACACAAATTAATAAATTTATTTTATTATCAATCGCAGATTTAAATAAACTTATTTAATTAACTTCTAGCTCTCGGCTACCGCCACAAACTCAGCTGCCTCTATCCTTTTTCTTAATACAGTATGCGGTAGTAACAAGGTGCTATTAGACGTAGAAAGCAGGTTTCAATTCGGCAAACCAGGCACAACAACAAAAAGCATAAAATGTTTATGCTCAGCGCAGGTATTTCTGTGCAAAAAATCTTTAAAATCCACAATTTCTGCAACTTTTTGGTATCTTTATGAATCTATCTATCAATCAGATGAACAAAAGAGGAGATTTTTCGACAAAAATTTCCCTGTTTTATATTTGATGCAATACCAAATAATAATTACTTTTGCCTCGAAATTGCAATGTCCACATTACAAAATGAGCGAAAGAATTGAACATAGCGGATTTATTACCCGCATAGAAGGCAAAAACGTGCAGGTACAGATTATTCAAATGTCGGCCTGTAGCTCGTGCCATGCAAAAGGAGCCTGTAGCGCTTCGGACATGGACGAAAAATTTGTAGATGTGGAAAGCACCGACGACACACTCAAAATTGGCGACATGGTAAACATAGTGGGCGAAAGTTCCACAGGTTTGCTGGCCGTACTACTAGCCTTTGTAATTCCTTTTCTGCTTATACTCACATCCCTGTTTGTATTACGGCGCTTTTTGCCCAACGAAGCAATTTCGGGCACTATCTCGCTTTCACTGCTAATACCGTATTATATTATACTATCTCTTTTCAACAAAAAACTGAAGAAGAAACTGCAGTTTAGCATTGAAAAGAAATAAGCCACAAGAACTTTTTTTTAGTAAAAATAAAACAAGATGAATCTGATTCTTATTTCGTTACTCACACTGGGAATAGTGGGTGCTGCGTCGGCCATTATTCTTTATTTTGTAGCCAAAAAATTCTATGTGTACGAGGATCCGCGTATCGACGAAGTAGAGGCTGCGCTCCCTGCGGCCAACTGTGGAGGTTGCGGTTTTCCGGGCTGTCGCGGATTTGCCAATGCTTGCGTAAGCGCCGATACACTCGATGGTCTCAACTGCCCGGTAGGAGGAAACGACACCATGCAGGCCGTAGCTTCCATTTTGGGCAAAACAGTGGCCAGCTCTGCGCCTACTGTAGCTGTCGTTCGCTGCGGAGGCACCTGCGACCATCGTCCGCGCATGAACGAATACGATGGCGTACAACATTGTTTCATAGCACACAACCTTTATAGTGGCGAAACAGGATGTTCGTGGGGCTGCCTCGGACTTGGCGACTGCGAAGTGTCGTGCGAATTCGATGCCATCAAAGTAAATCCTATCACCAAAATACCCGAAGTAGATGAAGACAAATGTACTTCGTGTGGCGCCTGTGTACGTGCCTGCCCGAAATTACTCATCGAAATCCGTAAAAAAGGGCCCAAATCGCGACGTATTTATGTAAACTGCCGCAACGAAGACAAAGGTCACATTGCCAAGAAATCGTGCGATGTAAGTTGTATTGGTTGCGGAAAATGTGTACAGGTTTGTCCACACGAAGCTATCACCATTACGAACAATCTGGCATTTATCCACGACGACAAATGTAAGCTTTGTCGTAAATGCGTCGAAGTTTGTCCGACTCACTCCATAGTGGAACTTAACTTCCCGCCCCGCAAAGTAAAAGAACCCCTAACCCCTGAAGGGGATTAAAGACCAGGTTGCTGTAAATGAAATTAGAGATTATAATAAGAAAATTATAATAAGAAAAATATAATATAAACAATATAACCTACACTAACATCTCTTGTTCCCCTTTAGGGGCCAGGGGTTTAGGGTTTTTGGGTCACAATAACATGAAAACATTCAGAATAGGTGGTATTCACCCGAAAGAAAACAAATTTTCGGCCGGAAAGAAAATTCAGGTAGCAGCCATTCCCAAACAGGTGGTTATTCCGCTGTCGCATTATATTGGTGCGCCATCCGAAGCTGTGGTAAAACGCGGCGACCTTGTAAAAGTGGGTCAGCTCATTGGTAAAGCCAATGGGTTTATCTCAGCCAATGTACACTCGTCGGTATCGGGCAAAGTGACCAAAATTGATGTGCAACTCGATGCGACAGGCTACAAACGTCAGGCGGTGTTTATTGATGTGGATGGCGACGAATGGCTCGATAACATCGACCGCAGCCCAGATCTGAAGCGCGAATGCAACCTGAGCAAAGAAGAAATTCTCGAAAAAATCAAAGATGCTGGTATTGTGGGACTTGGCGGTGCAACTTTTCCTGCGCACGTAAAACTTTCGCCTCCTCCGGGCAAAAAAGCCGATGTACTTATTATCAATGCTGTAGAATGCGAATCGTACCTTACCTGTGACCATCAACTCATGCTCGAAAAAGGTGAGGAAATACTTGTGGGTGTAACAATATTAATGAAAGCGCTCGAAGTAAAACGCGCTGTGATCGGTATCGAAAATAATAAAAAAGATGCCATAGCGCATTTAAGCAATCTGGCAAAAATCTATCCCGGCATCGAAGTGGAAGCGCTGAAAGTGCAATACCCGCAAGGAGGAGAAAAACAGCTGATTGATGCTATTATTCGTCGTCAGGTGCCCAGCGGGCGCATTCCTATCGAAGTAGGTGCTGTGGTGCAAAATGTGGGAACCACCTTTGCAGTATACGAAGCCGTACAGAAAAACAAACCCATGATAGAACGCGTAATGACCATTACAGGCAAAGACGCTCCCAATCCGGGAAATTATCTGGTTCGTTTAGGTGTGTATCTGCAAAACGTAGTGGACGAAGCCGGCGGTGTGCCCGAAGGCACAGGAAAAATTGTGGGTGGTGGCCCAATGATGGGGCGCTCGTTTATGAACCTCAATGTGCCAATGGCCAAAGGAAGCGCCGGAGTTTTGTTTCTGCGCGACGAGGAAGCTGTGCGCAAACCCATGAAAAACTGTATTCGTTGCACCAAATGCGTGACAGTTTGCCCAATGGGACTGGAGCCTTTCCTGCTTATGAATCAGAGCGAACGCAACATGTGGCCCGAAATGGAAAAAAACCGGGTAATGGATTGTATAGAATGTGGAAGCTGTAGCTACACCTGTCCGTCGAACCGACCACTGCTCGACTATATCCGCTATGGAAAAACCACTGTGGGAGGCATTATCAGGAGCAGAGCAACTGCAAAGTAAAGTCATTTGCCATTTATTCATTTACCATTTACGATTGCAGTGAACTGATCACTAGCTGCAAATCGTCATAATAAACTTATAAAAATACTAACTTCAAATTCCCCTTTTGGGCTTGAGGCAATTTTATGGAAAAACTAATTATTTCACCCGCACCACACATTCATGGCGGCGACACGGTAGCCAAAAACATGACAGGTGTGATAATTGCGCTGATACCGGCACTTTTGGTGGGCTTTTATTTCTTCGGGTTGGGTGCACTTGTTGTCACGCTTACTTCCGTAGCCGCCTGTGTGCTTATTGAATATCTGATTCAAAAGTATCTGCTGAAAGAGCAGCCCTCGATAATGGATGGTTCTGCTGCACTTACCGGCCTTTTGTTAGCCATGAATCTTCCTTCGAATCTTCCTTTGTGGATGATTATTATCGGAGCAATAGTAGCCATTGGTATTGGCAAAATGAGTTTTGGCGGTTTAGGAAACAATCCTTTTAATCCAGCATTGGTGGGACGTGTATTTTTGCTGATATCCTTTCCGGTACAGATGACCACATGGCCACGTCCGGTGCCGTTCAGCACTGCTTATCTCGATGCAGAAACAGCACCAACAGTGCTTTCGATGCTCAAGGAAAACTTTGGCGAGCTACCTTCTACAATGGAAATGTTCCTTGGTAATATGGGTGGGTCCCTGGGTGAAATTTCGGCCATTGCCCTGCTGATTGGAATGGCTTATATGATTATACGTAAAATTATTAGCTGGCATATCCCTGTCAGTATTCTGGCCACAGTTTTTATTTTTGCAGGCATATTGCATTTGGCAAATCCGGAAGTTTATGCAGCACCAGCAATGCATTTATTTTCGGGTGGATTGATGCTCGGAGCTGTTTTTATGGCTACAGATTATGTAACCTCACCCATGAATCCACGTGGCATGCTGGTGTATGGTGTGGGTATTGGAGTTATCACAGTGGTGATTCGTGCATTTGGTGCTTATCCCGAAGGCGTTTCGTTTGCCATTCTGATTATGAATGCTTTTACACCCTTAATCAACACTTACATCAAACCCCGCAGGTTTGGCGAAAAAGTAAAAAAATAATCCATTCCTCATCAAATTACGAAATAAAACAATGGCTAAATTAGAATCGAGTTTTAAAAATATGTTGCTGGTGCTGGCAGGCATCTCATTGTTCTCGGCGCTCACGCTGGGCTCAATGTACAAACTCACCGAAGCACCGATTGCCGCCTCGAAAAAAGCAAAACAGGAAAATGCCATCAAAGCTGTGTTGCCTCCTTTCGATCGCATTGCCGATGCGGAGAAAATTACAGTAGAGGGAGTTACAGATACTTTCAATGTTTACAAGGCTTACGACAAAACCGACAAATTTGTGGGTGCTGCCGTGGAATCGTTCTCGAAAAACGGTTTCAGCGGCGTGATAAAAATAATGGTAGGTTTCGATGTGGAAGGAAATATTGTGGATTATTCGGTGCTCGAGCAAAAAGAAACACCCGGATTAGGCACCAAAATGCTGGATTGGTTTAAAACCGACAAAAACAATCAAAGCATCAAAGGAAAAAATCCAGCTCAAAACAATCTCACAGTGAGCAAAGATGGTGGCGAAGTAGATGCTATTACCGCAGCTACCATTAGTTCGCGCGCATTTCTTGAGGCTGTGCAACTGGCATATGCCGCATATTCCAACAATCCTGATGCACCGGATATGACAAGCGGTGCCACAGCAAAACAAGAGGCAGCCGATTCTAGCACAGTAGCAGTTACTAACAATTAATACGAAGGGAAAACAGATATGAGTAAAGTTTCGAATGTAAAAGTTCTGTTCAACGGAATTATAAAAGAAAACCCGGTGTTCGTATTGTTGCTGGGTATGTGTCCCACGCTGGGAACAACCTCGTCGGCCATCAATGGACTGAGTATGGGTCTGGCTACTACTTTTGTATTAGTGGCTTCGAATGTGGTGATTGCACTGATTAAAAATATTATTCCCGACAAAGTGCGTATTCCTGCCTTTATCGTGGTGATTGCCACTTTTGTGACTATGGTTGAAATGGCGATGCAGGCTTATCTGCCCGCTTTGTACGAAAGTCTGGGGTTGTTTATTCCGCTTATTGTGGTAAACTGTATTGTGCTTGGACGCGCCGAAGCTTATGCAGCTAAAAATACAGTATTCAGCTCCATGTTCGATGGTTTGGGTATGGGACTTGGTTTCAGCATGGCGCTCACGCTGTTGGGAGCTACGCGAGAACTACTGGGTACGGGCAAAGTCTTTAGTTTGTCGGTTTTCCCCGAAAACTACGGCATGTTGCTCTTTGTACTTGCTCCGGGTGCATTTATTGCTTTAGGCTACCTTATTGCAGTGTTCAATAAATTGCGCAAAGCCTGACACATTGTAAATCACAAATTGTAAAACCGAAAAAAAATAAATCGTTATGACATATATTCTGATATTTATCAGTGCTGTTTTTGTAAACAATATTGTATTGTCGCAGTTTTTGGGTATTTGTCCGTTTCTGGGCGTATCGAAAAAGATTGAAACAGCTCTTGGAATGAGTGGCGCTGTGGCTTTTGTGATGACCATTGCCACGTTGATAACCTATATTATTCAAAAAACAGTACTCGAACCATTCGGCATTGGTTTTCTGCAAACCATTACCTTCATTCTGATTATTGCTGCATTGGTACAAATGGTGGAAATTATTCTGAAAAAAGTATCGCCTGCCCTTTATCAGGCTCTGGGTGTATTTCTCCCACTTATTACCACCAACTGCGCCATTTTGGGTGTGGCCATTATGGTGATTCAAAAAGATTTATCGATGCTCGAAAGCGTGGTGTTTGCCATTTCCACAGCCATTGGCTTTGGCTTGGCTCTGATACTTTTTGCCGGTATTCGCGAACAACTAAGTATGGTGAAGTTGCCAAAAGCAATGGAAGGAACCCCTACAGCGCTGCTTACAGCCGGACTGCTGGCCATGGCATTTATGGGATTTGCAGGCATCGTGTAAGGAAAAAGTAATTATCAATCCCCTCCCCCCTAAAGAGGGAATAGAAAAGGTGAAGCTATATTCAACATTTATGTATTAAAACGGGCTGACCTTTTGTAAAAATCAAAATATTGAACAACGGTATTTTACGAAAAAACACTGTATAATGCAGCTCTTGGATTACTAAATACCTACAAGGTGGATTTGCATTTTAGCAACCAAAAAAGGAGACAATTTGATTTGCCTCCTTTTTTGGTTTACTTTTAAAGCCGAACATCTGTCAGATTCAACTCTTACCGGCTTTAATAGCTTCCACAATTTTAGCTTCGAGTTCGGCAGCCAAATCAGGATTGTCGCGCACCACATTTTTCGAAGCATCGCGTCCCTGAGCAAGTTTGGTATCGCCGTAGCTAAACCACGAACCGCTTTTCTTCACAATGCCATATTCCACGCCGAGGTCAATAATTTCACCAGTTTTTGAAATTCCTTCGCCAAACATTATATCGAATTCAGCTTTACGGAATGGTGGCGCTACTTTGTTTTTCACCACTTTCACACGTGTCTGGTTACCAATGGCATTTTCGCCATCTTTTAACTGACCGATACGACGAATATCCAAACGTACCGAGGCATAAAATTTCAAAGCGTTACCACCCGTAGTTGTTTCGGGGCTACCAAACATTACGCCGATTTTGTCGCGCAGCTGATTGATAAAAATGCAGGTAGTATTTGTACGATTGATATTGGCAGTAAGTTTACGCAAAGCCTGCGACATCAAACGCGCCTGCAAACCCATTTTCGAATCACCCATATCGCCTTCGAGTTCAGCTTTGGGAGTAAGTGCAGCTACCGAGTCGATCACTACAATATCCACAGCCGACGAACGAATAAGCTGATCGGCAATTTCGAGCGCCTGCTCCCCATTGTCGGGCTGCGAAATAAGTAATTCGTCGATATTTACGCCTAATTTTTCAGCATAAAACCGATCGAATGCATGCTCGGCATCGATAATAGCAGCAATGCCACCGGCTTTCTGTGCTTCGGCAATAGCATGTATGGCCAGCGTTGTTTTACCCGACGATTCGGGTCCGTAAATCTCAATCACACGACCACGCGGATAACCACCCACGCCCAGTGCCACATTTAAACCCACCGAACCGGTCGAAATCACAGGCATATCTTCTACTTTGCTATCGCCCAGCTTCATAATAGTACCTTTTCCGTGATCTTTTTCAATTTTATCCATTGCCAGCTGCAATGCTTTCAGTTTTTCCAACGAAGGTTTTTTAGCTTCGTCCATTTTCTCTGCCATAGTTTATTATATTATTTATTTTTTTTTGATATTATCCTAAAAAAAATGCCGGGAGAGCTTCAGCATTTTCCCAAGCCTGTGACAAAGGTATAATTTATTTTTTATTCATAATACAGAATATTGCAAATGATTTACAAATTGTTGATAACAAAATGTGTGAAGGGTTTTGAACTATCTGTAAAAAGCATATCTGATAAATATAGCTGATCATAAAAGAAGTAGAAGCTACAAACCTGTTTTAAAATCGATGCAGATATTTCCAATCCTGCCATCGTTTTCGTGGATGATGAGGTTTTGACAAAACCCAATCAAAAAAACGAACAAACCCTATTAGTTAAATTCATTTTATTTCTCACAAATAAAAATAATATTTCAAACTATCACAAAAACGATTATTTAACTTTGCTGCAACAAGGCCGGAATAAACTTTATAATTATCCTAAATATCTGATTTTACATGATAAGAAAACAAAATATAATTACTGCATTGCTACTTTCATTTTCAACAATCTCGACAGTTTTATCACAAACTACAGTATTCAACGGCAAAGTCAATTTACGTATGGGAGGCAGTATATTCAACTCGAAAAACGACAGTCGACATGCAGAAAATGCAGCGCTTTTATTTACTTCGGCAAGCTATAATTTCAGCAAATATATCGATGCTGGCTTTTATGTGGGTTATGGAGGTCTCAGCCATCCAAGCGACTTAGACTTCAATGAAACCACAGGCATGTACGAATGGTATTCTGCCGACAGCACTTCGTACATAATCACAAACAATCCTTACGGTGGAAAGACTTCCACTGCTGTAAAATATGGCCTTACTACCGACATTCATTTACTGGCATTACTTACTGAAAAAGAAACCCGCCTCGATTTGTATTTGCAGGCACAGGCAGGACTTACAACTGAAAAATATGAAGCTTTAGAAGATGAGGCCAGAATGAGATGGACCGATCCGCAGGCTGAATATGGAATTGGTATGGGCGTAAGATACAGATTTACAAAATCGGTTGGTATTTTTACCGATTATTCTTATGGAAAATTTTACAACAACGACCGTCATAAAATTAAACTGGGGCTTGCACTCACATTCTGAAAAACCTGAGCGATATCAAAAAATGAAAAAACCAAACATGAAAACAATTCAAACGACATTCAAGGCAATTAGTATTAGCTGCTTGTTTCTGATTCAACCTATTCACTCTCAAACCACAGAATTCAGCCGAAAGTTAAGTCTTTCTGTGTCATACGAATCAGCAAACTTCACCAACGATCAGTTTAAGCCCTATTTGCTGAGTCAAAATCCCAATACCGGATTTGCAAAACTGGCTGTACACTATAAATTGTCTGAGCTTTTGAGTTCAGGCGTTTACCTGGGTTATGGCCGTTTAGGTTTGCCTGAACCTTATACAATATCCGTTATCCAAAACGGAGTCGAACAAGAAAGAACGTGGTACGGATTTGACAAGTCGAATGCTTTCAGTACCGGAATTGAGCTTAAATTCATGCTGTTACCTTTATTTCTAAAAAATGAAACCAGAATCAGCATCTACCCAAAAATTCAAGCCGGTGTTTTGCTTCACAATACGCAAAATAATACTCTGGTTGATAAAACCAAATTTGAATACGGAGCAGGCATAGGTGTAGGATATGCTTTTACCCGAAAATTCAGCGTATTTGGCGAATTTATGCTGGGGGATTTCTATAATGACGACAAATCAAAATGGAGCGTGGGGGTTAATGTAAAACTGTAAAATTATATGAAAAACACCTTATTGCATTTCATAATATTATTTGCATTTTTCAACATTCAGGTAAATGCACAAGACTCTTTATCTATAAATAACTACCGCTTTTCGTTGAAAGCAAGTTGCGCTTTAGTGAACAGCATATCAGTTACAGATGGTACTCAGCCGACATTTGTTCAACAAAAACCTCAGTTTGCAATATCTATGGGATATAATTTTTTGAAAAACTTTAATACAGGTTTAAGCATTGCTCACGTAAATGGCAGTAAAGCAATTCCAGACACATATAGCGAATACGGAACAAACCATGTGATAACAAATTCTTCAATTTGGTATTATGGATTAGGTCTCTCTTACGATATACTGCCGGCTATTTTTAAAACAAACCGTATCCGATTCGATGTGTATCCAATATTGCAT
Source organism: Paludibacteraceae bacterium (assembly GCA_016937795.1). Taxonomy (GTDB): domain Bacteria; phylum Bacteroidota; class Bacteroidia; order Bacteroidales; family Paludibacteraceae; genus Paludibacter. The sequence continues at coordinate 5,717 of JAFGVV010000027.1, read as the reverse complement.
ATTAATTATGTTCGTGATAACTGGATTAATATAAATTCAAACACTCCCGGTTCTGCTAACTTTTGGGAATTTAATGGAGGTGTTGGGTTAGGCTATAATTTCAATAAACATTTTGGAATATTTACAGAATCTCTAATGGGGAGATTTTACAACTATGATAAGTTTCAGCTGAAAGTAGGTTTTAAATGTAAGTTTTAACGTAAAATGAATTGAGTAATATCTGAACATATATGAAGCACTTCTTTTTGTATCTCATTACTTTTTTGAGTATTCAATGGTTATTTTCTTCCTGTCACGCATTGGTCGAAGATGAATTTCCCGACTTTGCGAAAGTACCTGTCATAAATGGCATATTGCAGGCCGACAGTACTTTCAATATTCATGTGAGTTTTAGCGCCAACCTTAGCGAAAGTGCGCCCACACCTGTTGAAAATGCACAGGTAATTGTGCTTGGCGACAACAGCAGTCCCGACACGCTGCATTACACGCAAAAAGGTTGGTACAGCAGCACACGCACGGTAAAAGCAGGCGAAACCTACGAGTGTATCGCCACCATTCCCGGCTATTTGCCTTTGAGCGCACGAACTACAGTACCCGAGCCAACCGAAATCGACTCCACAATTTTTACCGACCTCGTGGGGCGTTCTGAAGATGGTCGGAAAGTTTCATCAGTGGAGTTTCGCCTCAAAAACAAACCCAACAAGGCTCTGTTTTGGGATTTCAGTTTTAAAGCCAAAGGGATAACAAATAGTTACAATTATGACACAGAGGAATGGAGCGAGGAATTTCGCGTTTGGAGTGGTTACTACACAATGAAAGCCGAACAGGATTCAGTCTTTTTGTACGAGCCTAACCCGCTGCAGGTTTTCAGCAACCGAAAAATGACAGGCAACCATCATTGGGTAAAATTTTATTTCGACGAAATCAATATTGATTTTCGACCGGGCAAAGACACTTTGTTTATCGAATTACGGAGCATCGACCAATCGCTCTACGACTATCAAAAGCAACTGTATGTGTATGGCGGAGGCGGTTCAGCATTGGGAAGTGCGTATCAGAATTACCCGCTTTACAGCAATATAAAAAATGGACTCGGAGTGTTCAGCTCATTTACTGTAAGCCGGAAAGATATTGAGATAAAGGAGTAGATGAACCCCCAACCCCTAAAGGGGAGTCAGAAACGTAGATCAAGATCAATTTGGACTTGCAAGTTTCCTTCTTATATGCATTCAGTCAATACATCAAACTAAACAACAACATCACGTTTACAACGACAACAAAGACACTGACTATAAACAAAATAATGGGCAAAATGTATTTTGGGCTTGCTGAAAAACTAAAAAGAAAAATAGAAACGCGGATTTAGCGGATTAGGCGGATGTCAGGGGATCTATAATTTATTTTGGGATTTTTTTCTGATTATGTTTTCTTCGAAAACGGCAGATTTTGAAAACTAAATTAGAAAATCCGTTTCGATTTATCGAAAAAACCGATATAAATCCATATAATAATTATCTGTGCACATCCGCCTAATCCGCTAAATCAGCGTTGCCAATATAATATCTTAAATGTACTGTCATCCCGAAGCGCAGCGAGGGAACTAAATCAAAATTTATTTTTACATTCTTAGTACTGATAATCTTTTTATTGAATTTGAAACTTATGACTTTGAAAACAAAACTCCTGAAAATAATCCTTTTCGCTATATTTCTGTCTTTATTTTTTATCAAAAACAATCTGTCGGCAGCCACCATTCAACTCTCCGGATTTGTGCGCGATGCGCAGTCGGGCGAAGTGCTGATTGGCGCCAATGTATGGGAAAAACATCAGCAGACCGGCACCACCACCGACAATCGCGGATATTTCAGTCTGATAGTACAAACGCCCTGTACACTTACTTTTTCGTATGTGGGTTTTGCCAACCGCGAAATTGTGCTGAAAGCCGTTTCGGACACACTGATAAGCGTAACCATGCAAACCGAAAACAAGTTGAACGAAGTAACAGTAACCGCAACGCGCCACAAAAACTACGAAGTAACGCGCCTGAGTGCCAAAGATCTCTCGCGCATTCCGGCCATTGGTGGCAAACCCGATGTAATAAAAGCCCTGCAACTTTTGCCAGGTGTACAAACACAAAGCGAAGGCATGAGCCTCATGATGGTGCGGGGTGGCGAGCCCGGACAAAACCAGTATTTGCTCGACAATGTACCGCTTATTTATGTAAATCATTTGGGTGGATTGATGTCGGTGTTCAATCCCGACATGATAAACTCGGTGGATTTTTACAAAGGAAATTTCCCGGCACGACAGGGCGGAAAACTTTCGTCGATTGTGGATATTACGCAGCGTGAAGGCGATATTTCGAAACATCAGGGTTCGTTTAGTCTTGGCGTGACCGATGCGGCATTTACTTTCGAAGGGCCGTTAGCCAATAAAAAAATGAGTTATATTGTCACTGCCCGCAAAACCCTGTTTGATGCTTTATTAGGTGGTGCTTCGGCTGCAATGCCCGAAAATGACGCAATCGTTTCGTATGGTTTTCACGATTTCAATGCCAAGCTAAGCTGGAATCCTGACGCACGCAACTCACTCAGTCTGAACCTGTATCAGGGCGACGACTACCTGAACTTTTGGACAAAACCATGGAAAATGAAAAACGACGAACGCAGTCATCTCAATCAGCAATGGGGTAACTGGCTTGTTTCCGGCCGCTGGAACCGTGTGATAAGTTCGAAACTTTTCTCGGAAAACATACTTTCGTTCAGTCGCTACCGCAATAAATCGGGCATGGAATACAGCTACCGCGAAAACAACACAAACACGATGAATGAAGCACTGAACATGGCTTCGGTCAACGATTTTTCGCTGCGCTCGGCATGGAAGTACGCCCTGCACAAAAACTGGAATATGGAATTTGGCGCACATGCAGGTTATTTACTCTATCGCCCCGATTATAATTACTTATCCACGTCCGCCACGCCGCAAATTGGCAATACCTATCGTTCGCTCGAATCAGCCTTGTTTATCGACAATAAAATTCGCTTGTCGGAAAAACTGACTTTTCAACCTTCGCTGCGTTTCAGTGCATTTTCGAACAATGGGGCGTTTTTCCCTGAACTCGAGCCGCGCGTCAATCTGTCGTATAACATAAACGGGCAGCACAGCATAAACCTAAACTACATGCGCGTAAGTCAGAGTTCGCATTTGGTTTTTGCACAAACCGAATTGCTGAAACGCGAAGTGTGGCTTCCGGCCACGCAAATCATGCGTCCATCCATTTCCAATCAGGCTTCGCTATCGTGGAACGGCAGTTTTGCCAACGGAAAATTCAGTGCCGAAAGCAGTCTGTATTACAAGCGAATGGAACATTTGGTTTCGCTCAAAGAAGGTTACGAAAACATGGTGGGCATTACCGGCATCGACAACAAAGTGGCAACCGATGGGCTTGGCACTGCTTACGGAGCCGAGTTTATGCTAAGGAAAAATACAGGAAAATGGACAGGCTCGATCAGTTATGCATGGTCGTATGCCGACCGTGTGTTTGCCAATATCAACGGAGGCAAAAGCTACGAGTTCGATTATAATCGTCCGCACAGCATAGCTCTGAATGCTAACCGCGATTTGCGCAACAACTGGACCATGAGTGCGGTTTGGATTTTTCAGAGCGGAACGCCATATACGCCAGCATTAAGCAAATACTATAGGCCGGACCCTGAAACCGGCGAACCCTTATTTGCCATTCATTATGGCGAAAAAAACTCAGCACGTATGCAAGCCTATCATCGCCTCGACCTGAGCTTCAACCACACCATAACCACAAGGCGTGGCAACAAAGCTGTATGGACATATTCGCTGTACAATGCCTACAACCGCATCAATCCTTTCGGATATTATTACGACAACGACAACGATCTCTACAATATGACACGTTACGACCGGCCGCTTAAACTATACAAAATGAGCCTTTTCAGTATTATCCCAAGCATTTCGTACAAAGTGTATTTCGATTACAGCAAAAAACCACAGGAAAAGAAAGAAAAGAAAAAGTATAACTGGTTGTACTTTTAGAACAAGGAACAAAGACAAAAGAGCACAAGATGGTAAGAACAGAAATTGAAATAACAACTTATGAAGAATAGCAGAACATTAACCATCATTCAATATCTATTACATTTAACTTCTGGTTTAAGTTCTAAAATTTAATCACTTTATAAGTTCCGGTTTCATGCTCCGTGGCAACCACACAATAATATATACCGGACGCAAACGAACTCATATCAATCGAAACGGTGCTTTCAGTTAAGTCATAGCGGTAATCTCTCAAGACTCGTCCATTTACATCGATCACACGTATCGAGTTTAAAGTTCCGTTAGGAAGCGAAATATTGACTTGTCCATTTGTCGGGTTAGGAGATATTTTACAGCCATTGATTTCTACATTCTGGTAACCTGTTTCCGAATTGTAATAATCAATACATTCAACTAATTTTGTTTCGCTTTTAGTCAATATACAGTTTTCATATATAATGTTAGCAGTAATGGTAAAAAAAATGTGAAATTACAGATTAGAAATGAAGTACAAAATCTAAAAAGATTGACTAAATTTGTGGCTTAATATAAGAATATGAAAGAAGAATTTTTGGATATAATCAACCTTATCAAACAATCACGGTCAAATGCAATTAGAGCTATTAATGCCGAACTTATTAATCTTTATTGGAGTATAGGTAAAAACATTAGTGTGAAAATTGCAAATGCAGAATGGGGTGATTCAGTCGTTTCAGAATTGGCTAGGTATATTCAGCATAATGAACCTGAAATAAAAGGATTTTCTGACAAGAATATCTGGAGAATGAAGCAGTTCTACGAGGCTTATAAGGATTTTCCAAAACTCTCAACACTGTTGAGAGAAATTAGTTGGTCACATAATTTGGCAATATTTTCAAGATGCAAAACTATTGAGGAGAAGGAATTCTATCTAAGACTAGCAAAACAAGAAAGTTATAGTTTTAGGGAACTTGATAGACAAATATCTTCAAGTTTATTCGAACGGACAATGATAGGCAACATAGAACTCCCGAAATCATTAAACAAAACAAATCCAAACATAGTAAATACATTTAGAGACAGTTACGTGTTTGAATTTTTGAGCTTATCAGAATCACATAGTGAACGTGAATTGCAACGTGGACTTATTAAACAGATGAGAAACTTTATACTTGAACTTGGTAAAGATTTTTTGTTTATAGGTGAAGAATACAAATTGCAAGTTGGAAACAGCGATTTTTATATTGACCTTCTTTTTTATCACAGGGGACTTCAATGCTTAATAGCCTTTGAACTTAAAGCAGACAAGTTTAAACCAGAACATTTAGGTCAACTAAACTTTTATTTAGAAGCATTAGACCGAGATGTAAAAAAATCAAATGAAAATCCAAGTATTGGAATTTTATTGTGCAAAGACAAAGACAGTGAAGTAGTTGAATATGCATTAAGTAGAAGTCTTTCTCCAACAATGGTTTCAGACTATAAAACTCAGCTTCCAGACAAAAAGCTTTTGAGACAAAAACTACATGAACTATTTGAAAATGAATCTGATCAAATGTAAACCACTACTGCTAACACACGCTTATGCGCTTTGGCGGCTGATGTGCTTTTTGCAGTCTTTGCGCCCGCATTTCCCTTGTCGTTCCACGACAGGAAATTCGCCCGCAGAC
>JAFGVV010000026.1 GCA_016937795.1 Paludibacteraceae bacterium | reverse complement strand
TTTTCTTGTAAAGACTCACTTTTCCACGACCTGCACCCACATATCCGTAATCGGAGTCAGCCATTTCGCCAGGACCATTTACAATACAGCCCATGATACCAATTTTAAGTCCTTTCAGGTGCGATGTACGCGCTTTTATACGTGCAATTACAGTTTGCAGGTTGAACATTGTGCGTCCACAGCTGGGACAAGACACATATTCGGTCTTCGAAATGCGCACACGTGCAGCCTGCAATATGCCAAATGCTACCGAGTTGAGTTCTTCAACCGTGATTGTGCCTTTGTTGGTAAGAAAAATACCATCGCCAAAGCCATCAATAAGCAAAATGCCCAAATCGGCAGCCGACTTAATCTGCAGGTGGTCGAGTGCTGATTCGGAATACTCACGGGTCAGAATAACTGGCACGCGACAATCAGCATTCAGCAAAGTATGGAAAAATGCACGCATCTCTCCAACTCCATCGGCATGCTCCGACGAAAGAAGTACCACCACATCGTTTCTGTCTTTCAAGAACGAAAGCATATCTTCAGTCAAATCAGGATATTGCAAACGCACAAACTTCACAGCCGAATCATCAGTCTGAATAGTTTGTACATAATCAGCTTCATACACAGGGAATACATCACCATCAGTGCTCAACACGCGGTTGTCAACCAGTAAAAAATCCGGAATAGTGGCAAAGCCTCCATCTTTCGAAGCCAGTACTACAGGTACATTTTCACCTCCTATTTTACCTACAGCAGTTGTTTCCCGGCGTTTGTATTCGTAACGTGAGCAAAGCAGACTTTCAACCGCTTCCACAGCCGGAGCATGTTTACGTTTTCCGGTATGCTCTACCAGAAGACGTGCCACAGGAATTTCGGCTTCAGGCTCTTCGCTCAGCGACACACGAATGGTATCACCAATGCCATCGAGCAACAAGCCTCCAATGCCCACCGACGATTTAATACGTCCATCTTCGCCATCACCGGCTTCAGTAACTCCCAAATGAAGTGGATAATGCAAATCTTCAGCTTCCATTCGGTCAACCAACAGGCGCATTACCTGCACCATCATCACTGTGTTCGAGGTTTTCATCGAAATCACCACGTTGTGAAAATCCTGTTCGCGACAAATATGCAAAAACTCCATACACGACTCCACCATGCCAAGCGGAGTATCGCCATAGCGATTCATCATACGTTCGCTCAGCGAACCGTGATTCACACCAATACGAATAGCTGTATTATTCTCTTTGCAGATATTCAGAAAAGGAATAAAACGTGTTCTTATTTTTTCGTACTCGCGGGCAAATTCCTCATCGGTATAATCCGAATTGTCGCCAATCTTTACGCTTCCCACATAATTTCCGGGGTTGATGCGTACTTTCTCAACCTTTGTGGCTGCCACATCCGCTGCATTGGCATTGAAATGAATATCGGCCACAAGTGGTGTTTCGTACCCTTTCTCTCTTATTTTCTGACGAATAACACCCGCACTTTCTGCCTCACGAATGCCCTGAGTCGTAAAACGAACCAAATCGGCACCGGCTTCTACTATTCTGATACATTGATCTACCGAATTCTCGATATCATTTGTATCAGTATTAGCCATCGACTGCACGCGAACCGGATTGGCTCCACCAAGTTTCAAATTTCCAATCAGCACTTGCTCCGAAGGACGGCGACTGTATTTAAAAGGATTAACTTTCCACATATATCTATATTAGTTAGTATAAGTTAGTATAATTATAATCGTTTACTTATTCTCAATAATAAATCTTACAGGCTGAGTATTATAGACCAGACATTCTGTTTCATTAAACAACAAACCGACTAAAAAGTTATGAAGTTTCGGACTTCTTTTCATTTAAAAAACCAATATTTTCTTTCAGCTTCGCAAAACCGGCTCTTTTAATGGCCGAATATTTAAAAATCTGATTAAATTCAGACATTTCCATTCCATTCCAATCATCTCTTTTCCAGGCGGATATTACACCATTGGCTTTTAAATGTGGATGAGAATACGGAACAGCTTTTTTTCTGTTCCAGGGACACACCTCCACACAAATATCACATCCCAAAGCAAAACCCGACAAAAGCGGGCGAATCTCCTCAACCACAAGTGCTTTCAACTCAATGGTTTGATATGAAATACAGCGGGTGGCATTCAGCAAATGCGGTTGAAGTGCCTGCGTCGGGCAAGCATCGATGCAACGCGTGCAACTTCCGCAACGATCAGTCACCGGAATATCATACTCAGTTTCCACATTCAGCATTAGTACCCCAATAAAAAACCACGAACCCATTTTGGGTGAAATAAGCTGTGTATGCTTACCTATCCAGCCCAGTCCTGCCCTTTGTGCCCACCGACGCTCAAGCACAGGCGCTGAATCCACAAAACTATGTTGTACGTTACTGTTTATACACTCCGAACCATAATTTTCCACGATGGCTGCTTCGAGTTTTGCCAGCAAACCTTTGATAACTGTATGATAATCGATTTCAGACAATGCATAGCGGGCAATACGTGGCGCATCAGCCGGCTGACTTACAGGTGGGCAATAATTGAGCAGCACAGTTACAACCGATTTACATCCGGGCACAAGCTCGCGGGGATCGGTACGTTTTTCGAAATTTCGGGCCAGATACGACATTTCGCCATGCATTCCGGCATCGAGCCACGAACGTAAAAAAACGGCATCTTCAGTCAGAGCCTCTGCCCGGGCTATTCCGCAGGCATCAAAACCGAGTGAAAGTGCCGTTTCTTTTATAAATTGCTGCATATTTTTGTTGATTCGAATCAGCAACATTTAGCAAAAATGAAAATAAACGATCTTCATTCTCACACATTGAATTCATTTATAACAATTTAGCAATGGAAGCATCCAGTGTGCTAAAGTCAGGATTTCGTGCAATAATCTCACCTTTGCGGTTCATCAGGAACACTGTGGGCGCACTTTGCACATTGTAAGTGCTTACAGCAACCGACTCAGGACCATTTTCGTCGCGCACACAAACCCAGGGTATATTCGCAACCGATTCCTCCCAAAGCAGTTTGCTACGGTCAAGCGACACCTGATAAATTTCGAAACCGCGTCCGCTGTACTTGTTGTAAAGTTCACGAAGTTCGAATGTGTATTGCACACTTTTCTCCATCTGATATGCCGAGAAATCGATCAACACAACCTTACCTTCGAGCTCCGAAAGCTTACGCACATTTCCGCTACGATCAGGAAGTTCAATATCAATATATCCGGCCGATGCATTGTCGAGCACCTCACGCCATGCCTGACTGTCTTTGGCTTTTCGTTCCGCTTTTATGGCATCCATTACCAAACCATACAAATTTTTTGTACGGATATAATCGGGCATAAAGGCATTGTAAGCAGTAGCCACAGCCGCACAGTAAGGTTTATCGGCTTTTACATAAGGCGAGAACAGATAAGTATTCCCGATTTTCTGATAAATAGCAAAATAAGCTGCCGATGAACGCGGATTTGTCAGAATAATTTTGCGGGCCATTTCTTTGTGTTTCTCAATATCAGCTTCCACATCAGCCAGCAAAGCATTTCGTTCCGAAGCACTCAACTGCGGAGTAAGTTCATTTGCTTTTGCCTGAATAAAAGAAAGCGACTGACGCAACACTTTGATTTCCAAATTCATCTCAGAACCTTCGACTGAATATCCTGTGGCAAAATTCTTAAATGCAGCTTTTATCACCAAATGTTCTGTCGAGTCGATGGCAAAGTTAATCACCTTATCCTCCACACGAAGTCTGTAAAATTCGGGATACTCGGGCGAAGTCAGTTTAAACTTATAAACGCCATCAGCTTTCAGTTTTAAAGAGTCAAGCGCCACAGTTTTAAGTAGTGCGGTTTGCTCAATGTAAAGCATTTTTCCTTCTGCATCTGTTACTTCACCTTCAACTTTAAACTTACCCTGCTGCGAACAACCCACAATAGCCGGCAGCAAAAGGAAAAATAAATACTTGATTTTCATATATATGTATTATAATTTACTAAGCTCTCCCACAAATCCACTAATCACCAGTCACTATTTACTAATTTCCCTCCAACTGTTCCTCACCGGCTTCCACCGATTTTAGAACAAGTTTCTTCACTATCATGATAAAAAATCCTGTCAAAATCAGGTTCAACACAATGGTCAGTACCGAAATAGCCAGCAGCGGTCCTCCGATATTATATCCAATCGCGATAAAAATAATCCCCGCTCCCACTTCACCACGTGTAAACATACCAATCGACAAAGCCAAACGTTCGCGTAAACTGCGATCGCGATAATAAAACATTGGAACCATTTTACCGAGATTAGAAAGCAACGATACTACCACCACATGAATTGCAATTTCACCCCAAGTAAGGTCAGGCATGATAACACCCGTATCGCTTACCGAAACAGTATGGATTTGTCCCATAAACACCGGCATACTTATACCCACCAGGAACATAAAAATATACGAAATCAAATTGGCTGCACTCTGGTCGGTCTTCGACTCATTATGGTTGGTTTTAATTACCATTCCTAAAATAAAAGCAGGCAGCAGCACTTCAATATGCACACCGCTATCCGAAATAATTTTCGAAGTTCTATATATAAATTCGCTTGTAAATACAACTACAGCAGCATAAAACAATATATGATACCACTTTTGAGCTAAATTAAAAGCATTGATCTTTTTCCAACCGATAAATAATAACAAAAAAACCACTACCAAAATAATATGTAATTCCCATTGAAGGCCGACCATCATTATCTGAAGCGGGATCATCAACAAAATAGTATCGAGGTCGTCGAAAATTGCCAGTGTTTGAATTTTTCGATAAAACCAGCTATTTTTTAAACCAATAGCAGCCAGCATTGTAAAAAGTATTCCCGCTGAGGTAGGTGCTGCAAACCGACTTAATAAAAGATTCGACTTCCATGCTCCCCAATCCCAAAACATTCCTTCGGGCATCAACCACATATAATACACAGCCACAAGCAACCAGGGAGCAGCAGCTGTAATCATTGCCACAAAATAATCGGTGCGGTAAGTGCGCCACTGACTTTTATCAAGTTCGAACTCGCGGCCCACATTAATCATAATAAACGACAGCGCAACTGAAAGAAGCAAGCCATTAACCGACCTGAAGCTTCCATAATCTCCCCCGAGCAGATCAGGTAAAATTTGTGAAATAATCAAACCTGTAACGAGACAGATAGAGAAAATAATAATCTTTTTCATAAGTTTGTAATCTGATTTGTACTGAAATATATTTCAATGTTTGAATAATGAATACGGAAAACTCTCTTTCCGGTTATAAATCAGCTTTTTGTCCTGAAAAAACTGATTGCAAAGATAGTAAAAACCATTGTTTTACCAAATATAAAATATGCTCCTGCACATACACAACAGAGAAAATATCCGAGCAAGTTAAACACACAGATATTATTTTTAGTTCGGTACGGCTATGTAAAAATCTTTTTCTCAAACATTTATAAATATTCAGAAAACATTCAGTAGTATGATAAAAAAATAATTTGTTTAAAAGACAAAATAATTAAAGAAATTTTTCCGTAATCAATAAATAATTGCTATCTTTGCCATACAAAAAACGAAGAATAATTAACTAAATAACTCAACAAGAATTATGTCAAAAGTAACGGTAGTAGGTGCCGGAAATGTAGGCGCCACATGTGCAAATGTACTTGCATTCAACGAAGTAGCTGACGAAGTAGTAATGCTCGATGTAAAAGAAGGCATTTCGGAAGGTAAAGCCCTCGATATGTTCCAAACAGCAGCTTTACTTGGTTTCGATTCAAAAATCACAGGTTGCACCAACGATTATGCACAAACAGCAGGTTCAGATGTAGTGGTAATCACTTCAGGTATTCCACGCAAACCGGGTATGACCCGCGAAGAGCTTATCGGCGTAAATGCAGGCATTGTTAAAAGTGTAGCCGAAAACATCCTGAAATATTCACCAGAAGCCATCATTGTGGTTGTAAGTAACCCAATGGACACCATGACGTATCTGGCATTGAAAGCAACAGGTCTGCCAAAAAACAAAGTAATTGGTATGGGTGGTGCACTCGACAGCGCTCGTTTCCGTTGCTACCTGAGCAAAGCGCTCAATGTAAATCCTAACGAAATCGAAGCTATGGTAATCGGTGGTCACGGCGATACAACCATGATTCCTTTGGCTCGTTACGCTTCGTACAAAGGTCGTCCCGTATCGGAACTACTCAGCAAAGAAGCATTAGACAAAGTAGTTGCCGACACAATGGTGGGCGGAGCCACACTTACCGGCCTGCTCGGAACTTCTGCCTGGTATGCACCCGGAGCTGCTGCAGCTTACCTTGTTGAATCAATTATCCACAACCAGAAAAAAGTAATCCCTTGCTGCGTATCACTCGAAGGCGAATATGGTCAGAACGATATTTGCATCGGTGTTCCTTGCGTAATTGGCAAAGATGGTCTCGAAGAAATTCTGGATTACAAACTGAACGCTGAAGAATCTGCCCTGTTCGCAAAAAGTGCAGCAGCTGTTCGCGGAACCAATGATGTATTGAAAGAGATCAACGTATTGTAATCTGTTTCAAATTTTATTGCAAAAAGCTGTTCGGTTTTCTCCGGACAGCTTTTTTATGCTGCAAACCGAAAAAACACTGAAAATGAAAGCGCTAAACATTATCAGCACTGTGAATAATATTTAAAATCCACAACTTTTTACTACAAATCTGAATATTTATCCTCTGTTTTAGTTTTTATTCAATGTGATTGTTTTATCTTTGTACTCGTTATAAAATTAATTCATTTACGGTTTAAATTATAGTATGAATAACTATCTTCAAACGCATCGCTATTTACTGCAATTCGCCATAAAACCATCGGTTCAAAGAACTGCAGTAATGGATTATCTGCTAAAAAACAGAACCCATCCAACTATCGACGAAATTTACTCTGCTTTAAGTCCTTCGATGCCCACTTTGTCGAAAACCACAGTGTACAACACATTAAACCTTTTCCTCGAAAAAGGTGCTGTGCAACAACTTGTTATTGATGAAAAAAACGCACGTTACGATATCGATATGTCATTGCACGCACATTTCATTTGCAAACAGTGTGGCAAAGTACACGATATTTTCAATCTGAAACCAGAGCTTTTCGAGAAACCGGAGAACACAGGCTTCAGCATTCAGAATGTTGAAATCTCTTATTCAGGCATTTGCAATAGTTGTAAAGGAAACTAACACCCACGTATACTCAGATATTTTAAAAGCACACCAAACCGGATGTGCTTTTTTTCGTTTCTATTTCATATCTTTGAACACCGATTGTTCAGAAAAATGAAATAATACAAACTTTTATTGATCCTCATAAAAACAGCAGAAAATGAGAAAACTCACACTTGTAATCGCTTCTCTATTGGTCATTTCAATGACATACGGACAACAAAAAGTAAAAAAAGGTCTGGGATTTGGCGCGTTGCCCGCCATTTCGTACGATTCCGACCTTGGTTTTCAATATGGTGCGCTGGTTAATCTGTACCATTATGGCGATGGTTCGCGCTTTCCAAAATACGATCATTCCATGTATTTCGAATGGTCGCGTTACACCAAAGGCACTGGTATCAATCGCTTTATGTACGATTCCGACAAACTGCTTCGTGGCGTTCGTACGACTGTGGATGTGACCTATCTTACTGACCAAATGATGGATTTTTACGGCTTTAACGGATATCAGACCAACTACGATGCCGATCTGAGCAAAACATACCGCCATTTTTACAAAAATGAGCGCAACATGTTCCGTATAAAAGCTGATTTTCAGGGAAATTTTAAAGAATCAAAATTAGGTTGGGTAGCCGGATATACCTTTTACAATTTTGCCAACGATACTGTGGACATTGTAAAACTCGGACTGCCGGCAGCTCCGGGTGGAACGCTTTATCAACGCTATCTGAACAATGGCATTATAAGCTCTGCCGAAGCCGATGGTGGAAGTATTAACTACATCAAATTAGGATTGAAATACGACAGCCGCGACAGGCTACAGGGACCAATGAAAGGCATCTGGACCGAAGCTGTGATTCAGACAGCACCTTCGTTCATAAACGAATTCGGGCATACCAAATTTGCACTCATTCACCGTCAGTATTTTACCCTGATGAAAGATATGTCGTTTGCATACCGACTGGACTACCAAACAACACTTGGCGACAGTTATGTACCTCATTACGCACAACCACTGCTGATTACAAGCTTCCTCACAGCAGCTTCCAATCAGGGACTGGGAGGTAAAAACTCCATTCGTGGCGTGCTTCGCAATCGCGTGGTGGGCGATGGTGTGGCTTTCGGAAACTTTGAGCTACGTTACAAATTCCTGCGTTTCGACTGGCTCAAACAAAACTTTTACGTAGGTACAAATGTATTCTTCGATTCGGGAATTATTCTCGATCCGATTGATATAGAAGCCAATCTGAGTGCTCCGCTTACCAGCGCGCAAAAAACCGAACTTGGACTAAACGATTACGAATCAGGTAAATTTCATTCTGCCATTGGTGCTGGTCTGAAAATTGGCTGGAACGAGAATTTTGTGATTTCTGCCGACTTTGGTAAAGCGCTAAATGTTCAGGACGGTAAAACAGGTTTCTACATTAGTTTGAACTATCTTTTCTAAATGACACTTATCCTTATTTCTATTCCCGCTTTTGCCATACTGGGTAGCTATTTGGCGCTTATCGGTATTTTTGGCAGAGGCTGGAAAAAAATTCCGTATTTTTTGGCTGAGGAACTTACATCCTCAGCCAAAACTGTTTCTGTAGTGGTAGCTTGTCGCAACGAGGAAAACAATCTGCCTCACCTGCTGCGTGCTTTACACAGGCAAAGCATCAGCGATTTTGAATTGATACTTGTCAACGATCACTCCACCGACCGTACTGGCGAAATTATGCAGGACGCCGCGCTGCATTTCGATAATATCCGTATTATACAGGCACAAAAACAAGGTAAAAAAGCTGCTTTGCGCGAAGCAATACAGACCGCAAAAGGAAATCTGATTATCACCACTGATGCCGACTGCATTCCGACAGAAAAATGGGTGGAAACAATACTGGCTTTTCAGGTGAAAAACGATTGCGATCTGATTATTGCTCCGGTACGAATGACTGAAAACGATACTTTCTTCAGCAAGATAGAAAGACTGGAATTCAGCACGCTGATTGCCTCAGGAGCAGGTGCTGCAGGCAGCGGCATGCCTGTGATGTGCAACGGTGCAAACCTGGCCTTTCGCAAACAAAGCTGGCTGGCAGCCTGGCCCGATATAAACGAGAATGAAATGTCGGGCGATGATATTTTTCTGCTTTTGAGTATCAAAAAAAGAGGCGGGAAAATTCGTTTTCTTAAATCGGAAGATGCATTTGTAAGCACAAAATCAGCCGAAAACATGGTGGCATTTTTCAAACAACGACAACGTTGGACTGCAAAATCGAAATCATACAACGACCTGCAAATCATTGTGGTAGCCATAGTTGTTTTACTTGCTTCGCTTATTCAGGTTGTACTTTTTGCGGGGTCTATTTTCATGCCTGAATTATGGCTCACCACAGCAATCTATTTTCTGATAAAATATCTGATTGATGTAAGTTTTTTGCTGACAGCAAATGATCTATTTAAAACAAAAAAACTCCTTTTCAGGAGTTTCATTTTGTCTGTTTTTTATCCGTTTTACATTAGCTTTACAGCTTTGAGCGGACTAATAAAAAGTCCGAAGGCCTGGAAATAATCATTTGGGCAAAACTGCCAGATAATCGCCGCTAATAGTCACACGATAACGTTTCAGTATTTCGGTAGAAGGACCTGTTTCTGTGTCGGGATCACCAAAGCCATATCCTACATTGTATTCTGTGCCGCATTTCTCACATTTTACACGTCCAAGTCCTTCTTCCATAGGATAAACCCGGACTTTCAGATCGGCTTCGTACGGACAAGCCATATCATAAGCATAATAAAGTGAATTTCCAAAATCATCCGTCATTAAGCCTGTACAAAGCAAAATACCACCAAAACCGAGGCGATCTATATCGAGTTTTCGTTCGGTAAAAGTCAGAATCTGACCGGTTGAATTTTTAAAATTCGGATAATCAGTAGTCAGATTAATACGCATACCGACAGGATAATTCGGAATCGACGACACATAATTCCGTTCGCATGAAACAAAAGCCACATGCAATAAAACAATTATAAGTATGCGGAAGTATTTTACTGAATTAAACACCTGTAAATGCAGAATTTTGAATGTAGAATGTAGAATTTTAAAATTGAATGCATTGTCGCAAATTACGGAAGTAACCCGTAACCCAAAACTCTAAACTCAGAACTCGAAACCTGAAACTCTGAAATCCGGAACCCGAAACCCGAAACACGCTCCCCTACCCCAATTCTCCTATTTTCCAGAGTTCTTCGTCGCTGAAGTGCGTATTTTCAAGCGCTGCGATATTATCCTGCAACTGTTTTACAGAGCTTGTTCCCACAATCACTGAATTAACCTGTGGCTTATGAAAACACCAGGCAAGCGCCATTTGCGCAAGCGTTTGACCGCGTTGCTGAGCAATATCGTTCAGTTTCAGCAATCGCTCCACCAACTCAGGCGTAATCTGACTTTTCTGCAAAAATCCGTGACTCAGCGCTGCACGCGAATGTTCGGGAATGCCATTCAGATATTTGTCGCTGAGCATGCCCTGCGCCAATGGCGAAAAGCCAACAAAGCCCACGCCCTCTTCGGCTGCCAGAGGTAATACTTCGGTTTCAATTTCGCGCGAAAGAATGCTGTAGCGCCCCTGATAAATAAGGCAGGGCGTACCGTTTTCGCGCAAAAGCCGATAAGCTTCACGCGCTTTATCTTCGGGATACTTCGAAATGCCCACATAAAGCGCTTTGCCCTGCTTTACCATGTGGGACAAAGCGCCCATGGTTTCTTCGAGTGGCGTATTTTCATCGTAGCGATGCGAGTAGAAAATATCCACATAGTCGAGCTTCATGCGCGAAAGGCTCTGATCGAGACTGGCCATCAGATATTTGCGAGAACCACCATCGCCATAAGGACCGGGCCACATTTCGTGACCGGCTTTAGAGCTGATAATCATTTCGTCGCGATAACTACCAAAATTATTTTTAAGCATTTTGCCAAAATTCTTTTCAGCGCTGCCAAATGGTGTTCCGTAATTATTGGCCAGATCGAAATGCGTAATACCTTTATCGAAGGCATATTTCAACATATTCAGCGCTTCGGTGGCATCGTCCACATCGCCGAAGTTATGCCACAATCCGAGCGAAAGCCGGGGCAATTTTAATCCGCTTTTTCCGCAGAAATTATAACCCACAGAGTTGGTATAACGATCGGGCGAAGCGTTGTGTTTTTCTTTATCTGACATGACAATAGCTTTTTATCGAAATTAAAACTTCACTTCGGGAGCTTTTTCGCTACCTTCTTCAGCTTCAAAATAATTGCGTTTTTCGAAACCTGTCATCGAAGCAATAATATTCGTTGGGAAACGACGAATTGAAGCGTTAAACTCTTTTGAAAGATCGTTGAATTTAGTGCGTTCGGTTGAGATACGATTCTCAGTACCCTCGAGTTGCGCCTGAAGTTCAATAAAATTCTGATTTGCTTTCAGGTCAGGATAGTTTTCGGTAATCATAAGTAATTTACCAAGCGCTGAACTCAATTCGCCCTGTGCAGCCTGATACTGTTGAAGTTTTTCAGGTGTCATTTTATCAGGATCAATGGTTACCTGCGTAGCTTTTGCGCGGGCAGCAATTACTCCTTCGAGTGTTTCACTTTCGTGAGCTGCATAGCCTTTCACTGTTGCTACAAGGTTCGGGATAAGGTCGGCACGACGTTGATATTGATTTTCAACATTGGCCCACTGACCACTCACTGCTTCATCATTATTCACAAGACCATTATATTTAGAAACACCCCAAAGTGCTGTGATTACAAGTAATCCGACTACGGCAATACTGATAATTGTTTTTCTGTTCATAATTTGTTATTTTATTTGTTTTATTTATGGTTGAATGGTAATTTTGTTAATTGGGCGATTGGTTAATCGGCTGATTGGTTATGAAAACGAAAGTAATAAATGGTAAATAGTAAATGATTAAGTAGTAAATAAAATCACCATCCACTGGTCGATCCGCCACCGCCAAAACTTCCGCCACCAAAGCTTCCGCCACTGAATCCACCGCCGCCGCCACCAAAGCCACCGCGACCACTAAAGATACTACCGGCAGCAGCTCCGCCTACAAAAGCAGCACTGTTTTGACGCTGCAAACGTGGAATCTGATCGTTGTGATGCTCTTCGTAACCGCAAAACTTACAGTGATATGTAGTGCGTTCGGTGCCTGCACTGATATAAGTCGGCGCCACAATAGTACGTTTATCCTTCAGAATGAATGCTTTCGTGTCGCAACGCGGGCATTTACTGTACGGACTCGGCTTGTCGAGCATAAAAATGGCTTCGTTCTGACAACTATCGCATACAAACACATCGTAATCGGCCGAATGAAGCTCTTCTTCGAACTGTTGTGACATTTTCAGAAAAGCATCTTCCTTTTTCTCGGATTGAAGATGCATACTCGCGCCACATTCGTTACAAACTATGGGCGCACGACGAATACGTCTCATGGCAATTCGTCCGTAAATATTGGCGGGAATAGTTGTAAAAGGTACAGGCAATACAAGCAGAAGCCAGTGCATGGGCAATTTAAACAGGAAAACAGCCACAATAGTTAAAAATGGTACAACCATGGAAATAAGCATGGTTACCCCGGCTTTTTCTGATTTTATGGCTTTATAGCGTGCAATATTGTGCGGAATTTTTGGATCCGATTTTATGCGGGCAATTTTTCGCCCAATCCATACAATCGAAACAATCATCAGAAACAGATAAACACCCAGTGCAACGGGAATAATCTCGTTCCAGTGAATCTCCACTTTTTCGTCGAAAGGTTCGTTTTGCGACAGCGATTTTACTTTTTCTACACCTTTGATAAAACCTGCATCGAAATCACCTTTTTTGAATTCCGGAATCATGATTTCGGTAGATATACGCTTGGTAATGGCATCAGGCAATACACCTTCGAGCCCGTAACCCACTTCGAAACGTATTTTTTTCTGGTCGCCCACAAAAAGTATAAGCAGTCCGTTGTCGCTTTTTTTACCGCCAATGCCCCATTTTGTGGCCAGGTCGTACGAAAAAGTATTGATATCGTCCTGTCCGATAGATTGCAAAACTACCACAGCTGCCTGTACACCGTTTTTTGCTTCGAGCGAGTCGAGCATCACATTTATGTTGTAAACTGTGGACTCGGAAAGTATGCCATCGGGGTTGCTCACATACGAATTGTTGAGCGTTTTCGGATTAGGCACAGTTTCAACCGTATATGCCGCACCCAAAACCATTGCAGCATATAAAAATAAACTCAGAAAAGCTATTTGCCTGAATATGTTCATATTATTTAATCATTAGGTAACTGATCGTCGGAACCATCAAGAGTTATATCGAAAATCAAGGTAGAATAGGGTGGAATTGAACCTGAGCCATCTTCACCGTAAGCCAGTTCGTAAGGAATATAAAAAATATAACGTCCTCCGACATTCATTTTAGTAACACCTTCGATCCAACCAGTCATTAAGCTCGACAAACGAAACTGTACAACTTCATCTCCGGTATTTTCAAATTCCTGTCCGGTAATTAACTTACCTTTATATTTTACATAAATGATACTACTTGCATTTGGACGACGTAAATAGCCCTGATGAATCACTTTGTAACACAATCCACTTTCGGTTTGAAAAAAATCAGGATCATTTTTGTGTTGCTCCTTATGTTGTTCGAGCCATGTTTCATTCAGATATTTCCATTCAAGATACTTATCCTCATCGCACGACGACAGAACAAAAGTCAATGTAAGCAAAACAAAAGCGCTGTATATCAATCTTTTCATTGTAAATTATTTATTTAGTCTTGTTTTTATCTTTATATTGTTGTGAAAACGATTTTTTAGCAAACTCAGGCATTTCGCGTTTGGGTCCCCAGGCCATAAAATTAAAC
Organism: Paludibacteraceae bacterium; assembly: GCA_016937795.1. Taxonomy (GTDB): domain Bacteria; phylum Bacteroidota; class Bacteroidia; order Bacteroidales; family Paludibacteraceae; genus Paludibacter. The sequence goes on along the minus strand of JAFGVV010000026.1, from coordinate 1,265 downwards.
GGACGGGTAGCCGCAGTTTTGAAAATTCCCGGCACAAAATCCATTTTTTTACGATCCGAAGTCACATATTCGAAACCTTTCATGATCAGTTTTTCAGCCGTTGGGCGCAAACCTTTCTCCACTGTTTTCCGGCGATTGGCCAACAGAATATCAGTCAGCGGAATGCGCACCGGACAAACTTCGACACATTTTCCGCAAAGCGTGGAAGCAAAACTCAAATGCGAGAAATCCCTAAACCCACGCAGAAACGGCGTCAGTACCGAACCTATCGGACCGCTGTAAGTCGTATCGTAAGTGTAACCACCAATGGTTTTGTACACAGGACAGGCATTCAGACAAGCACCACAACGGATACAGGCCAGCGACTCGTAACCTTCGTCATCGGCAAACACATCAGTACGACCATTGTCGAGCAAAATCACATACATTTTCTCAGGGCCATCCACTTCGTCTCCTTTGCGCGGACCTGTAAAAATGGTATTGTATGCCGTCATTTGCTGACCGGTTCCATGTGCTGCCAGCAAAGGATAAAAAAGTCCCAGCTGACTCATACGTGGTATCAGCTTTTCGATACCGGCAATTACAATATGTACTTTCGGAAATGCGGTGGTCATTAACCCGTTTCCTTCATTTTCCGTTACCGAAATTCCTCCGATATCGGCAATCAGAAAATTCGCACCTGTCACTCCCACTTCGGCAGAAGTATATTTTTTACGCAATACCTGACGCACATATTCGGTCATTTCCTCTGGTGTACTGTCGATGGGCGTATTGAATTTTTCGTTGAAAAGTTTTGCAATATCACCTTTGGACTTGTGCATAGCGGGCGTCACAATATGATAAGGACGCTCACCGGCCACCTGTACAATAAATTCGCCTAAATCCGTCTCCACCGATTCACAACCCATACTTTCGGCCACATGATTCAACTCAATTTCCTCAGTGGTCATCGATTTGCTTTTCACCAACAGTCGCGCCTTATTATCAGTAAGAATTTTTCGCAAATAATCAGTAGCCTCATTGGTATCTGCAGCCCAGAGCACTTCAGCTCCATTAGCAGTAATATTTTTCTCGAATTCGAGCAGATAAGTGTCCCATTTCGCCAACACGTCACGCTTGATTTGCGCAGCCATTTCCTTCGCTTTCTCCACATCGCGATAGCGTGCCATACCTTTGGCAACGGCCGTATCGTAACGCGAAATATTGAACCGAATAGTATTCCGGTGCTTTTCATCGAAAGCAATGGCTTCGGCAGCCTGCGTAAA
>JAFGVV010000001.1 GCA_016937795.1 Paludibacteraceae bacterium | reverse complement strand
TTTTTTTTTTTTTTTTTTTTTTTTTTTTTTTTTTTTTTTTTTTTTTTTTTTTTTCTGTCAAAAATCTTTCTATTTATATAAATCACAAAATAATAGTAGTTTATGATTGTTGCATTGTCGGGTTTCTGCAGTGTAAAATAAAATAATTTATATTATGAATCAGTATTTTGATACCGACACAGGCCGAATAATAATTGCCTTGTTGTTTTTTATAACACTACTTGTTGTGGTGTTTTTTACACATAAGTACGTGTTTGTGTTTCTGCGCAAAAAGTTTTCAACGTCAAATAATAAACTTCAGTATTTCGTTTTAAGGATGTTCAGAGTGCCATCTTTATGGATTATTTACTGGATTTTTCTGAAGATATTCTCACATTTGTTTTTCTCACAATTGTCGTTTTACGCTTATTTATCGCAAATCAATACTTTGCTTATAATTGCATCAGTTGCATGGATTAGTATTCAGTTTACAAAGGCTGCTTCATTTTATCTGCAGTCGAAACTCAATATCGAAGCGTCGAATAACTTAGATGCACGCCGTAAACTGACACAAATCAAAGTGTTTAAGGGGATTGCCAATTCGGTTATTATTCTAATTGCCATTTCTGTGGGTTTGTTGACATTTTCACAGGTGCGGACTCTTGGAATGAGCTTGCTTACTTCGGCGGGTATTTTAGGAATTATTGTGGGTTTTGCGGCTCAAAAAAGCATTGCTATGTTTCTGTCGGGCATACAATTGGCCATTACCCAACCAATCAGTATCGATGATGTGGTCATTGTGGAAAACGAATGGGGGAAAATCGAAGAGATTACACTGACCTATGTGGTGGTCAGGATTTGGGATGAAAGGAGGTTGGTGCTTCCGGTTAATTATTTCATGGAAAAACCCTTTCAGAACTGGACACGTACATCTGCCGATATTACAGGTACTGTATTTGTTTCTGTGGATTACAGTTTTCCTGTCGATAGTATCCGACAGATTATGCCTCAATTGCTTAACGATAATCCTGATTGGGATAAACGATTTTGGAATGTACAGGTCACAAACCTGACGGATCGTTACAAAGAAATCAGAATATTACTTAGCAGTGCCGACGCATCGAAAAATTGGGATTTAAGAGCCAAAATCAGAGAGCAACTTGTCGATTATATAAATGAAAACCATCCCGACACTTTTGCCAAGCTAAGGCTGAGAAATGAACCATTTACAGACTAATCACTCTGTTTTCATTATTGCTCTCGTAAGCGGCTTCTAAAATGCGTATAACCAGCAGGTTTTCGGTTGGCAATACCGGAGGAGCGCTTTGTTTGCGAATGCTTTCGGCCACTGCGTCGAAATAGTATTTGTAATTTCCCTGAACTGTTTCTATGTTTTCTCTGATTGTTTCACCATTTTGCTCGTAAACCAATGTGCCAAAGTTTTCAGGCGTGTCGAGTCCGTAATCGCTCTCTGTGGGTAGCATGCCTGCCCGTAACTGATCTTCCTGAGGGTCGATGCCGTGTTTTACAAACGAGCCATTTGTGCCGTGCAACACAAAACTTGCAATGGGTTCTTTCATCAACATGCCTGCTGTGAGCGTTACCTGCAATTCCGGATATATCAGTATTATATGACAGAAATCGTCGATCTGCGAATCGTTACGTTGTTTTTTGATTTGTGCAAAAACGCCTGTTGGCTTGCCAAATAAACAAATGGCCTGATCCACTAAGTGTGGGCCAAGATTGTAAACTATCCCTACAAATCTGTCGTGTTTTTCTTTCCATGTACCTGCAATTTGTGGCCTGAAACGCTGAAATGCAGCGCGATATTCCACAATACGTCCCAACTGGTTTACGTTCAATATTTTACGGATTGTCATAAAGTCGCCATCCCAGCGCCGGTTCTGAAACACGGTAAGCATAAGTCTTTTTTCGGCAGCCAGTTTAATCAGCATTTCGCCTTCGGCCACTGTAAACACAAATGGTTTCTCTACTATCACATGTTTTCCGGCTTCGAGTGCTGCACGACAATAATCGAAATGTGTGACGTCAGGTGTGTTTACAATAATCAACTCCAACGAAGTATCTGCAAGGAGTTCGTCGAAACTTCTTACAATTTTTACATTCGGATAGCTTTTGCGTGCTTCGTTTTTACTCCGTTCGCAAATTGCACTTAGCTCAAAGGCTTCATTAGTTTCAATAAATGGTGCATGAAAAGCTTTTCCTGAAAGCCCGTACGAAGCGATACCTGTTTTTATTTTATTCATTGCAGCTAATAGTTTTATCTTTAATGGTTTGGCTGTTGCGCGTTTTGTGTGGAATGCCCGCTATATTATAATAAATTGCTTCGATCGGGTAGGCGATATATCATCATTTTCATAAATGTCGATTGTATACATGCCCGATGCGGTGAATGTGATCGACAAATCGCTTGGTTTCCCGGTTTCAGTCACTTCAAAATACTGCCACTGTTTTTCCGGTCTGAATTCCTGAACAGTCCAGTTCGTAGCATTGCCGTTTATTTTCCATGTGCCGCCACCCCGTATGATTACTACTAATTTTCCGCTGCTGGCAACTTCAGCTCTCATCGAACAGATCTCATCAGCAGTTGTTTTATTGTAATTGCTATTTAAGATGTTATTGCCATAATCCCCATTTAGTGGATATGTAAACAATACCGGATCACCCACTTCAATTGTTTTTATTCGGGTTGGAGTTGTGGCATTATTCTCGTAATATTCAATTGTCAGGTTGGTATGTACATTTCCAGAACCAATGACAAAGTATAAATCGTTTTCAATATTACTTTCTTTCACTGCTATTTCCTGACTTTTCGTATTGTCATCATACGGATTTACTGTCCAGTTGATGGTTTGAGGTGAGTAGTTTGGGGTAATAGTCCAAATTCGTTCTCCTTTCAGAACAATTCTCAAGCTTGTTCCTTTGGGCAATTCTGCTTTGATTGAAAATGTGGAGTAACTCTGACTTTTAGGAATGCGATTTACAGTGTCGTTTAGTAAATTTAATCCATTGTTGCCTGAAGCAGGATATGTGATTTTCTTCACTGGTTTGTATGTCGATTTTGATACAAATTTTTGAACCTGTTTCTCGAAATCCGGAACAATAGTATTGGTCAGTCCTAACTCAATGTATTTGGATTCCAGTTTTTTGCGAATATCTATAAGGTCGATAAACAGTGCATTGTCTATCAGAGTTGATCCAAGTGTCTCGTTGTCAAGTTTTCCGTCTGTTTTGATATCGCTAATGATATTGCCCATTAGTTCCGACATTTCGGCTGTGGTTGAAAATCCCTGTAAGATACACGAAACAGCAAGAAGAATGGCATTGTTATCACCTTCTGCGCTCAGGTTTAAACTTTCGGAGGTCGAATCGGCTGACAGAGCTAAATTGAAAATATCCAACACTTCATTCTGAGCTTGTTTTTTGGCTGCTGCGAAGGTCAGCTTGTTTTGCAGTACCAAATATTCCACCCTGCTTTTTTCCAAATGTGTCAGCACATTTACGTTGGCCGAATTTACTTTCGAAATATCAGCTAACGCATATAGAGTCAGTTGTCCTGATGATGACTCTCCACTTACTTCGTTGAAATAATATCCATCGGCTTTTAACTGTACGTAATTTGAGATTAATTCTAATTGCTTTTGTTCAAAACTTCCGGCATTGTCAGCTACTGTGGTTGAATAAATTCGTCCAGTTTGGTTTAAATTGCTGTCTAATTCCGAGATAAGTATTGAAGAACCATTCACAAATGGACCCTTTTGTACATAACCCGAGAATTGTTCTTTTTTTAATGTTTCATCCGGTTTTTCAATAGCCGTTTCGCATGAGATTAAGAATAAGAGTGAGAAGAAGGTAATAGATAAAAGATTTTTTGTTTTCATACAGTAATGATTAGTTATTTAGGGTGATATGGAGTTCAAGCTTTGATGATTATAAGGTTTTGTATATGAATAGTTTAAGAGGGTGTTTCGTAAGATTCTAATTATGTGTTGTGAGATGTCCTGATTTCTGATTTATCGGTTTAAATGAAAATCGATATTCCGGCTTTATGCTGTAGTATTTTTTCGATTCACAAATATAGATAATATTTTTCAGGGAATTAACTTTTTTGGGTTAAAATCGTAACTTTTTATTATTTCAATCCGGGTCTGTAATTATTTTTTTTATGCAGTTTTATCCTCTAAGACTTGTATATCTTCAAACAATGTCGTATGTTTGCGACATAAAACATAGATAATATGAGAAAACCACAAGTATTTGATAAAGAGCTACAAGAGTTGTCCGATTTTGCGCGGGTTATTTCGAATCCGGCACGATTGGCCATTCTGAAATACTTAGCAGAGACTAAGACATGTATTTCGGGCGATATTTCCGATCAGTTGCCGCTGAGTCGCACTACTGTGTCGCAGCACCTGAAAGAGTTGCGCGATGCAGGACTTATTCATGGCGAAATCGATGGGCTGAAAATAAACTATTGCCTCTGTGGTAGTACGATCAGCGAAAAGTTAGCCATGTTCGATGCTTTTTTTAGTCAGATATCCTGTGATGAATTCTCATGCAAATAAACGTAAAATCATTATGAACATAAAAGAAATATCCGCAATCGAGGCCAAAGAATTATTGACTGAAGGCGCTCTGCTTTTGGATGTACGCGAACAGGATGAAATTCAACAAAAAGCTTTCGTGCACGATGAGCTATTGAATATCCCTTTCAGTATTTTCGATGAAAACTATGGCGAATTACCCAAAGACCGCAAAATTGTTGTGGCTTGTCATTTAGGCATTCGCAGTCTGAGGGTTGCTCAGTTTTTGGTCATTCAGGGTTGGGACGAAGCCAAAATCTTTAGTCTTGAGGGCGGTATAGAGGCATGGAAGCAAGCCGGATTGCCTGTGAAGACAGCCCCGCGTACTTTTTCATTTGCCAAACCGGCCACTTCTTGTGGTTGTGGTAGTGATGGTTGTTGCTAAACTAATTTTCAAATTTTCAAATCTTCAAATTTTCAAATACAATAATATTTTATGAAAGTACTAATTCTTTGCACCGGAAATTCATGCCGCAGTCAAATGGCACACGGCTTTTTACAATCGTTCGATGACCGTATCACAGTTTGCTCTGCCGGTACACAAGCATCAGGTAAACTCAATCAAAAAGCTGTAGCAGCAATGAAAGATGCCGGCATCGACATCAGTCAGCACACTTCCGATTCTGTGGATAAATATCTGAACGAAGAATGGGATTACGTAATCACTGTTTGTGGTGGTGCTAACGAGGAGTGTCCTGCATTCTTTGGCAAGGTGAAAAATCGCCTGCATATTGGTTTCGACGACCCAAGTCATGTGGTAGGAACCGAAGAGTATATTTGGAGCGAATTTATCCGTGTGCGCGACGAAATTAAAGAGGGTTTCTACAAGTTTTATGTGGAGAATATTAAAGCTGAATAATTTGTAATCAGTTGTCTTGCAAGTGTCTAAATGTAAGAATGTCATCTTGTTTCAGTGTGAGAAGATAATCTTACACTGAGCAAATATTGAGCTAAGATGAGAACCACTGTGAGAAAAACTCAGTGTAACTCAGTGATATTCTCATCTTATCTCAGTGTAAAAAGATAAATCTTACACTGAGTAAATATTGAGTTAAGATGAGGCCCACTGAGAAAGAACCTCAGTGTGACTCAGTGGTATTCTCATCTTTTCTCAGTGAAAGAAGTAAAAATGAAATAAAAAATGAATCCAAACGAATTAAAATTAGTTGTACAGGAAAAGTACGGACAAATTGCTCAGCAAGGCCTTCTTCAGGAAACTGTGTCGTGTTGCGGTACTTCTGGTTGTTGCGGTGAGCTGGAATTCAGCATGATTGGCGATGAATATGCGGGTGTAAAAGGTCACAATGCCGATGCCGATTTAGGGCTGGGCTGCGGTATTCCCACACAATTTGCCAATATAAAAGAAGGTGATTCGGTGCTCGACCTGGGCAGTGGTGCAGGCAACGATTGTTTTGTGGCGCGTGCCATTGTAGGTGAAACGGGCCAGGTAACCGGAATTGATTTTACGTTGGCGATGACCGAAAAAGCCCGTACCAACAATGCCAAACTCGGATATACTAATATTGAATTTGTGCAGGGCGATATTGAGGAAATGCCTTTGCCCGATAATGAGTTTGATGTGGTGATTTCGAACTGCGTACTGAATCTGGTTCCCGATAAGCAGAAGGCTTTTGCAGAAATTTATCGTGTGCTGAAACCCGGTGGGCATTTTTGCGTATCGGATGTAGTGTTGCAGGGCGATTTGCCTAAAAACCTTCAGAAAGATGCAGAAATGTATGCCGGATGTGTTTCGGGCGCTTCAAAAATTGAAGATTATCTTGAAATAGTTCAGAATGCTGGTTTTCAACAAACACTAATTCATAAGAAGAAAGAAATTGTCATTCCTCAGGAAGTCCTGAGCAAATACCTGAATGCTTCAGAACTTGCAACTTATAAAATGCAACAAACAGGTATTTACAGTATTACAGTTTCGGCACATAAAAACTCCTGAAATCATTTGATAAAAATTATAAGTTTATAAATATGACTCAAAAAACAAAACCCTCCGGCGAAATGTCATTTTTCGACCGTTATCTTTCGGTTTGGGTGGCATTGTGTATTGTGGCCGGCATTGCCATTGGAAAATTGCTGCCCGACGTACCTGAAACGCTTAGCAAGTACGAATATGCCAATGTGTCTATTCCCATTGCTATTCTTATCTGGATTATGATTTTTCCCATGATGCTGAAAATTGATTTTGCAAGTGTGGTGAATGCACTGAAAATGCCCAAAGGCCTTACTGTGACGCTTGTGGTAAACTGGCTTATCAAACCTTTTACAATGTTTGCTATTGCGTGGCTATTTTTTTATGTCATTTTCAAAGCATTTATTCCTGCTGATTTGGCTAAAGAATATCTGGCTGGCGCTGTGCTTTTGGGCGCTGCACCCTGTACCGCCATGGTGTTTGTGTGGAGTCACCTTACCAAAGGAAATCCCGCATACACACTGGTGCAGGTGGCTATCAACGATTTAATTATTCTCGTGGCTTTTATCCCTATTGTTACACTGCTCCTGGGAATCAGTGGTATTAGCATTCCGTGGAATACGCTTATACTTTCGGTGGTGCTTTTTGTCCTTATTCCACTCGTGTTGTCCGTTATTACGCGTAAAGCAGTGATAAAAAGTAAAGGGCTGGATTATTTTGAAAATGTATTTCTGAAAAAATTCAGCGCAACCACTATCACCGGACTTTTACTTACACTGATCATTATTTTCTCGTTTCAGGGCGATCGCATTTTGCAGAGTCCGTTTAATATTCTGCTCATTGCTGTGCCGCTGATTATTCAGACTGTTTTTATTTTTTTTGTGGCTTATGGTTGGGCAAAAAAGTGGAAGTTGACACACGATATTGCAGCTCCGGCAGCACTTATTGGTGCAAGTAATTTCTTCGAACTTTCGGTGGCGGTTGCCATTGTGCTTTTCGGAATGAACTCGGGTGCTACGCTTGCCACTGTAGTGGGTGTGTTGGTAGAAGTGCCTGTAATGTTGGCCCTTGTAAAATATGCAAACCGTACACGCGGAAGCTTTTCTTGAAAGTGATTTAACTATTGCACGCTATGTGACAAAATTCGAGATAACTTCATATGCAAACAACACAGATTAATATACGTCCGTTAGAAATTTATGAGACTTCGTTTCTGAATGAGATGCTCTATCATGCCGTTTTTGTGCCCGAAGGTGAACCTGCTTTGCCACGCAGCATTGTACATGAGCCCTTCATCGCAGCGTACACCCAAAACTGGGGACAAAGCGATACGGATATAGCATTGCTTGCATTGGCAAACGATATGCCCGTGGGGGCTATATGGGTGAGGAATTTTACTGAAGCAAACAAAGCTTATGGCTTTGTAAGCGAAGATATTCCTGAAATGGCAATGGCGCTATTGCCCCTTTATCGGAATCGTGGCATAGGTCGCAGGCTTTTACATGAAATGATAAATACACTTCGTGGCAGAAATGTGAGGGCGCTTTCGCTCAGTGTCGACAAGGCTAATTATGCGTATGTCTTTTATCAGAAGTCGGGTTTTGAGCTTGTGTCGGAGGACGAAACGTCGGTAGTCATGCTTAAAATTTTATAATGCCCTGCCCTCTAAAGTAGTAAGTAATCGATAATTATTATTGATATGTTTTCACCTCATATGGAACATACCGGGTATCGGGAGTAAACAGTAATTTTGAAAACAACAGAAAAGACTAAGAATGCATAGGAATATCCCGAATAACGCGATAATTTCAGAGCGATAAAAGTATCGTCAGATACTTTTAAGTAATAGGAACAAAATAATGTCGCATTTTAAATTTATTACAATAAAGACATTTAAACCTTTTGAGGCTCTTTTGAACGTATTTT
>JAFGVV010000025.1 GCA_016937795.1 Paludibacteraceae bacterium | reverse complement strand
TAAAGCAGGAGGCAATTCAAAAACAAAGATGCTAAAGCAGGAGGCAATTCAAAAGACAAAGATGCTAAAGCAGGAGGCAATTCAAAAAACAAAGATGCTAAAGCAGGAGGCAATTCAAATCCTCCATTTAAAAATGGAGAGAATTCATTGAATAGAATTGGGATTTTACCCATTTAAATAAATAGAAATTGTTGAATAGGATTGGGCTTTAGCCCATTCATATAAATAAAAAAAATCAATAGGCTTTAGCCAAAAAAGTAGTTAACCCATGCCATTTATCAAAGTTTACATTCATTTTGTATGGTCAACAAAAAACAGAGAGCCATATCTTTCATCACCCGAGTTGAGAAAGAAAATGTGGAAACACATATTGGATAATGCAAAGAAAAAAGGCATTTTTATTGATTTTGTAAATGGTTATGCTGAGCATTGTCATTGTTTAGTCTCATTGGGTGATGATCAAACATTACAAAAAATAATGCAATTGATAAAAGGTGAATCTTCATACTGGATTAATAAAGAAGGGTTGATTAAAGAAAAATTTGAATGGCAGGATGAGTATTTCGCAGTCTCGGTTTCTGAGTCAATGATAGACAGAGTAAGGAATTACATAAAAGGTCAGGAAAATCATCATGCTCACAAAACATGGGAAGATGAATATAATGAAATGATTGAAAAATTTGGATTTCAAAGATTTCAAGATAACATAGATAATAAATAACAATTTGGCTAAAGCCATTATGATTTGAATATTGTTTTCCTCCAGCTAAAGCAGGAGGCAATTCAATGAATATGAATGAGATTTATCTCAATTAACAGGAATCAATTCAATGAATTATGTTTAAACCAAATATAAAAAATAATAAATTGAAATTGTTGAATAGGATTGGGCTTTAGCCCATTCTAACAAATAAAAAAATCAAATGGCTTTAGCCAAATAATTAAATAAAGATTAATGAGCAACATTTCAGGCATTTTAAAAAGCATACAGCAGATAATGTGGCAGGACTCCGGCCTAAACGGAGATGCACAACGGATTGAACAGTTGGGATGGATGCTTTTCCTCAAGATATTTTCCGACAAAGACAAGGAGCTGGAAATGATGGACGAAACCTATACTTCGCCCATACCGGACAAATTCCACTGGATAAAGGAAAAAGGCAACTGGGCAGGCGACGACGAAGGAATGACAGGTGATGAACTGCTCGAATTTGTTGACCGACAATTATTCCCTGCACTGCGTACAGTGGATGTAAGTACCGGTAACCGCCGTGCTTTGATTGTTCGTGAGGTTTTTGAGGGCAACAACAACTATATGAAAAGCGGTATCAATATCCGCAAGGTATTGAATAAACTCAACGAAATAGATTTCAATATAGCCAAAGACCGTCATGCTTTTGGTGAGTTGTACGAAACCATTCTGAAAGGCTTGCAAAGTGCGGGTAAAAGTGGCGAATTTTATACACCACGCGCCATTACCACTTTTCTGACCGATATGCTAAACCCACAGATAGGCGAAAAGATATTAGACCCGGCCTGTGGTACAGGCGGTTTCCTTACTTCGGTTATTGAGCACCTGAAAAAACAGGCTAATACAGTGGACGACCGCAAAGCCCTGCAGGAAAGTGTGATTGGTTGGGAATACAAGCCGCTGCCTTACCTGTTGGCCACCACCAACCTGATATTGCACGACATAGAAGTACCCAATATCACCTACCGTGATTCGTTGGACCAGCCACTGACCAACTACACCGAAAAACACCGTGTAAACGCCATTATAGCCAATCCACCTTTTGGTGGCATTGTAGCCAATGGAAATGAAAGTAACTTCCCGCAAAGTTTCCGTACCAAGGAAAGTGCCGACTTGTTTCTGATACTAATGATACACCTGCTCAAAAAGGACGGACGTGCCGGAATTGTATTGCCCGATGGTAGCCTAACAGGTGACGGTGTAAAACAACGCATTCGCGAAAAGCTGCTAACCGACTGTAACCTGCATACTATTATACGCTTGCCAAACAGCGTATTTCAACCTTATGCCACGGTAGCTACCAATCTTTTGTTTTTTACGAAAGGCGCTCCTACCAAAGAAATTTGGTATTACGAACACCGGATGCCCGAAGGCGTAAAAGCATACAACAAGACTAAACCCATACAAGCCAAAGAATTTGAACCTATTAAACAATGGTGGAATAACCGACAGGAAAGCGATATTTGCTGGAAAGTTTCTATAGATATAATCAAAGAACGTGGTTACGATTTAGACATTAAAAACCCTACAAAGCAGGAAGAAACACACGAATATACAAGTGTAGACTTGATGGAAATGCTTTCGAAGAGTTTTCAAAAAAGCAATGATTTGTTGAATCATTTAAAAGAGGCATTAAAATGAGTTGGAAAAAGATTAAACTTTCCGAATTCCTGAAAAACAGAAACGGTCGGTATAAACCCAATGACATAGCTATTAGTGATTTTAAGCGAATAGATAAAATAGACTTTTCAGGTAATATATTTATATCCGACAAGGCTTCTAATACCGATATGATTCTTGTGAAAAAAGGAGATCTGGTGATTTCTGGAATAAACATTGAAAAGGGTGCAATGACGGTTTATGAAGGAGATAATGACATTACAGCCACCATTCATTACTCATCTTATATTTACGATAAAGAAAAAATAGATATTGAGTTTTTAAAATACTTCCTCAAAAGTTCGGAATTCAAACAAGCTATAAAAGAACAAGTTCCGGGTGGAATTAAAACTGAAATTAAACCAAAGCATTTATTGCCACTTGAGGTTTTTATTCCCACAACGATACAAGAACAAAAAATCGTAGTTGAGAATTTAAAATCGATTGAAAAAGAAAATTTAAATTTGGCAAAAGAAATAAGCACTCAACTCGATCTTGTAAAACAACTTCGCCAGTCCTTTTTGCGCGAAGCCATGCAGGGCAAGTTAGTTGCCCAGAATCCAGCCGATGGAAATGCGAAGGATTTATTGGAAAAAATAAAAGCGGAAAAAGCAAAATCGGGCAAGAAAGAGAAACCACTTCCACCTATTAAGGAAGACGAAATTCCTTTTGAGATACCTGAGAATTGGGTATGGTGTAGGTTAGGGGAAATTTGTAATACTCGACTTGGAAAAATGCTTGATGGTATTAAAAATAAAGGGACATTATCTCCTTATTTGCGTAATTTAAATGTTCAATGGAATTCTTTTAATTTAAAAAATATTCTTGAGATGAGATTTGAAGAACATGAACTTGAAGAGTATTCTGTAAAAAAAGGTGATTTATTGATTTGTGAAGGCGGTTATCCTGGACGTGGAGCAATTTGGGAATCAGAAGATGAATCGTTCAAATTTCAAAAAGCATTACATCGGGTAAGATTCTATTATGGTATTCCTGCAAAACTTTATTTGTTCTATTTAGAATTAATTTGCTCAAATGGCAGAATTGATAAATACTTAACTGGTTCTGGCATACAACATTTAACTGGAATTTCTCTAAAGAAAATGCCAATTTCACTTCCACCTCTTCCCGAACAAAAACGTATAGTTGAAAAGTTAGATGAACTTATGAGGATGTGTGATGAGTTGGAGCAAAGCATTAAGTCCAGTCAGGGGCAGAATGAAAAGTTATTGCAGCAGGTGCTGAGGGAGGCGCTGAGAGGGTGAGAGAATAGTGTTTCGAGAAATAAAAATCAACTAAAATGATGTATCTTTGTTCAATTTCTAAATAAACTCAGTATGAATCGATCACTTTACTTTAATTACATTGAAGAAAAACTTGGTATTCTTGCATATAGAATCAACTTAAAAGGGCAATTAAATATACTGGACTTACATATTCATTCTGAGAATTTCTATGCAAATTTATTGAATACAATAAATGGATGGCATTTAGAAAATTTAAATCCATTCAAGCAGAATGTTGAGGCAATAGATTTAATCGATCATTCTAACAAGTTAATTATACAGGTATCAGCAACAAATACAAAATCAAAAGTAGAATCTGCACTTGCGAAAGATTCGCTAAAAAGTTACTCAAACTACACATTCAAATTTATTTCAATTTCAAAAGAAGCCACAGATTTGAGGAAATCTACATTTGCAAACCCTCATTCTATTAAATTCAATTCTAATACTGATATTTTAGATAACAAATCAGTTCTCAATAGCGTTCTATCTCTTGAAACTGATAAGCAAAAAGCTGTTTACAATTTAATAAGAAAAGAATTGGGCAATGAAATTGATTTTGTAAAATTAGATTCTAATTTAGCATTGATAATTAACATATTGTCGAAACAAGATTTACGTGTTAGCAATAGTGAAACAATAAATCCTTTTGAAATAGAACGTAAGATTGCTCACAACGAAATAAAATTAACAAAATCAATTATTAATCAATATGCTATTTATCACCCGAGACTAGATAAAAAATATACTGAATTTGACAATTCAGGTTCTAACAAAAGTCTATCAATTTTACAAATGATAAATTCTATATATATTGATTCATGTGTCAACTTCAAAGAAAAGGATTCAGACTTTATTTTCTTACGAGTGATTGAAAGCGTGAAAGATAAAGTTTTAAACAGTGCTAACTATGTAACTATTCCAATAGATGAATTAGAGTTGTGTGTGAATATAATTGTAGTTGATGCATTTATTCGTTGCAAGATATTTGAAAACCCTCAAGATTATAATTATGCTCTTACCTGATAATATACATCCCGAAAATACGATATACTACAATGGTGCATTTGTTCTACAATCGCTACAGGAGAAGCATGAACAAAGCCTGATCGAGTTGTATCAAAATGTGAAGCTTAAAAGAGATATGTCATTTTCAGTATTAATCTTATGTTTAGATTGGTTATATTTAATAGACCTAGCAATTATTAACGAAAGAGGAGAGGTAAAATTATGTTCATGAAATTATTGAAAATATCATCAGGAGAAAAGATTATCCGTGAAATAAATTTTCGAAAAGGTCTGAATTTAATAATAGATGAAACTCCTGAGAAAACTAATTCAGCAAAAACTGAAACAGGAAATAATGTTGGCAAAACTACCGTTTTACAACTAATTGATTTCTGCCTTGGTGCTAATCCAAAAGGTATATATGTAGATCCTGATTCAAAAAAGAACGAGTATGTGTTAGTTAAAGACTTTCTTAAAAATAAAGAAATAATTATTACGCTGGTTCTGAAACAAGATTTAGAAGTTGAAAATTCCGATGAAATAATAATTGAACGAAATTTTTTATCTCGGAGTGATATTATAAGAAGAATAAATGGACATAATTATATTGAAGATGAATTTGAGCCAACACTTTTAAAACTTATATTTCCAAATCATTCGGCACAAAAGCCCTCTTTTAGACAAATAATTTCACATAATATTAGATACAAAGATGAAAGTATTAACAGTACACTTAGAACACTTGACAAGTTCTGTTCTGATGTTGAATACGAAACTTTGCATCTCTTTATGCTCGGTGTAGATTTTGACTTTGGGCATGATAAATTACTAATAGTTGAAAAGCTCAAACAAGAAGATACATTTAAAAAAAGACTTGAGAAATTTCAAACAAAATCGGCTTATGAAACAGCCCTATCTCTAATTGATGATGATATTCTAATTTTAAACAACAGGAAAACTAATTTTAATCTGAATGAAAATTTTGAGGCAGATCTAGATAAATTGAACAATATTAAATATTTAATCAATAAAAAAAGTTCAGAATTAAGTAGTTTACAAATAAAAAATGACTTGATTATAGAGGCTGAACAAGATTTGAAATCTCATTCTTCGAATATAGATATTCATCAATTACAAGCTATCTACCAGCAAGCTACTCAACGAATAGAAGGCATTCAAAAAAGCTTTAATGAGTTAGTGAGTTATCACAATCTAATGATTAGTGAAAAAATTAATTTTATAAGTAAAGAATTGCCAGAGATTCAAAGAAATATAAAAATTAAATCTTCAGAGCTAAACTTACTTCTTCTACAAGAAAAAGAACAAACTACTTTAATTTCCAAGAGTGAATCATTTGAAGACCTTGAAAAGTTAATTGTAGAATTAAATGAAAAATTTAGAAAAAAAGGCGAATTTGAGAATATAATTGAGCAACTGAATTCTGTTGAAAAAGAAATTGATGAATTGAGTGATAAATTAGAAAAGATTGACGATTCTCTGTTTTCTGATGAGTTTGAACAAAAAGTAAAAGATCAGTTGAATAAATTCAATAAATACTTCTCAAGCATATCAAATAAACTATATGGCGAACAATATGCATTAAAATATGACATTGTACATAATAAAAAAGGGCAACGATTATATAAGTTTAGTGCTTTCAATTTGAATTTTAGTTCTGGAAAGAAACAAGGCGAGATTTCGTGTTTTGATATTGCATATACATTATTTGCAGATGATGAAAACATCTCAACTTTACATTTCTTATTGAATGATAAAAAAGAATTAATGCATGATAACCAGCTCGTAAAGATAGCTGAACTTGTAAATAATAGCAATATTCAGTTTGTGGCTTCAATCCTAAAAGACAAACTCCCTTTAGAACTTAATAATGAGGATTATTTTATTGTGAAACTGTCACAGCAAGACAAATTGTTTCGAATTGAAAATCAATAATCTATATTAGATTTATAGTTTATACATTTTGATATGTCATAAATTGCACCATGCTTTACTATCGTCGCAAAATATTATTAGCTCTGTTGGAAGTGTTCGAAGGACAGCTTACAGCCAAGAGTCTGCAAAAGTATCTTTTTCTGTTTACCCGTATGCAGAACGAGAAGTCATTCGATTTTGTACCTTATCGGTACGGTTGTTTTTCGTTTCAGGCCAATCAGGATATTTCTACTATGGCTAAATATGGCTATCTGGAAGTAAAAGAAGAGCCTAATGGTCGTTTTATTGAACTAAAACAAACGGGGAATTACCTGAGCATGTTGGATATGTTCGACCGTCAGGCACTGCTTGATATGAAGGCTGAATTTGGAGCATTGACTCAAACAGAATTAATACGTTATACTTATCAAAAATATCCGTACTACGCCACCAAAAGTGCCATAGCACATGAGCTATTGAATGCGGAAGAGCTGACAAAGGTAGAGCAGCAGAAACGCACAATTACCGGGACAGGCTTGTTTAGTATTGGTTACGAAGGTATAACGCTGGAAACCTATATAAACCGACTGATAATAAACGATGTGCATACGCTTTGCGATGTACGGAAGAATGCCTATAGTCAGAAATACGGTTTCTCGAAAAGTCAGTTGCAGAAAGCTTGTGAGGGTGTGGGTATAAAATATATCCATATACCTGAATTGGGCATCGAATCGGATAAACGGCAGGATTTACGTTCGCAAAGAGACTACGACCTGCTGTTCGAAAAATACGAAGCTACAACTTTAAAAAATAATTGGGAGGCACTTTTGCGGGTACGAAAACTAATTGAAAAAGACAGTCGCATAGCGCTTACCTGTTTCGAAAAAGACCCGGCACAATGTCACCGCTCCCGCATTATTAAACATCTGCTTCTGTTGCCGGATGCAGATTATCCGTTTAAATTGTTGTAAGATATTTTTCGATTATGCTAAAGAATTTCAATTGTAAATAGTCAATAAATAAATCGTAAATTCTTTTATGTCGTTAACCAAAGTACTTATTACTGTAAAAACCTATCCAACCTTGTCGGAAAAATACGATGAGTTGGTCTGTACCGCTGGATTTCGAGAAGATGGCACATGGGTTCGTATCTTTCCTGTTCCGTTCCGGAAACTCAATTTCCAGAATCAGTACGAAAAATGGCAATGGATAGAAATTGATTTAGTAAAGAATATGTCTGATTTTCGTCCTGAAAGCTATCGCCCGACTGATTTAGACAGAGAAATTAGAATATTAGATAAAGTCGACACCAAGAGCGAGTGGGGTAAAAGAAAATTGCTGATTGGAGATAAGATTTGGAATAATATGACTGAATTAATCGCGAACGCGAAAGATTCTAAAATTCGAACTTCATTAGCTATTGTAAAACCCAAAGAAATTATTGATTTTGTTTGTGTACCCTGTGATAGAGAGTGGAATAAGCAGAAAATGGACAAGGTGATAGCCAATAATGCACAAGGTAGTCTCTTTGATGAAGCTGAAACCCGAATGGTTTTTAAAGTGGTAAAAAAACTACCATATGATTTCTTTTATATTTTCACTACAGAGGATGGTAAAAAAAGAAACATAATGATTGAAGACTGGGAACTGGGAATGCTTTATTGGAATTGTTTGAAAGGTGCTAACGGTGATGAGACAATAGCTTGCCAAAAAGTAAAGGAAAAGTATTTCGACGATATGTATAAAAAAAGAGATCTTTATTTCTTTATGGGCACAATCAAACAGTTTCATAATGTAGCTCCTAATCCTTTTATCATTGTTGGCACCTTTTATCCACCAAAATCCGATACGCAACAGATGAAATTGTTTTGATATATATTTTTTAGTATCAGCACCAGTCTACACATATATATTTCTCCCACATTTTCACCACAAACCACACGGACTCAAAAAAATACGCAATAAAATTCACAAAATAATTTCGGCGCTAAGTATCTATAAAAAAGATATTTAGCGCTTTTGTTTTTTGCCGGATATTTATTTCTAAGGTTAGGTTCAACATTAGGTTAATGACAGGGCGTTGCGGCTACCCTACCTTTGCATCGTAATGTTTAAGACAAAATATGCCAAAAAGATGGCTATAAGTCAGAATCCGATGACTGGAAAAATGTCCGGTACGATGGGTAACTTTGTTACTTCGTCATTGGGTTCGAAAAACATTGTACGGGCGAAAGCGTTCGGAGGTCGGGACGCAAATTCCGAAGCGCAGCAAATGCAGCGCGGGGGATTTAAACTTATCGGCCAACTGTTCCCCATGCTGGGCAGTATTCCTGAAGAGGGATTTGTACAGCGTGACTCTGAAACTTCAGTATTTGCTGCTTTTATGGCAGTCAATCTGAAGTCGGCAATTGACAAGAGCGGCACTGAGGCTGCTGTGGATTACTCAAAGCTGGTGGTGGCAAATGGCACTATGGCTCCGCTGATTGTAAAGTCGGCAAGCTTTTCGGCTGAGGGTGTTCGCATTGGCTACAAGCCATCGCTCAAAAATCAGGTGAATCGTAGCACCGACATTATGGTGGCGCTGGCACTTACCCGTACAGGTGAGTTGTGGATTGAGCGTCAGCCGCGTGGTGAAGATGCTGAGGCAACTATTCTGATTCCAATGGAAGATGTGGTTGCCAACGATATCCTGGGTGTGTATCTGTTTGCTACACGTGCCGATGGCAGCAAAGTAACCAAATCGGTTTACCTGCCACTCGCGTAAAACAGATTATGCCGTTTAGTTAACCTTGCAGCACTATGGGAAATTAAAAAGTCCTGTAGTGCTGTTTTTTTCTGCAAAAAAAAGAGTGCTTAGCTGCGTTGGTGGCAGCATAAGCACTCCCCGGAGACTTTATTTTCGCGTTAATAAAGTATTATTTTAAATGTTTTGCCATTCTCGAAATGCAATACATAAGCACCTTCGGGCAGTCCGGTGGCGTAACTATTGCGTGTCCCTGCGTCGGCTTTCGATTGATAAACATTCCGTCCTGTGCTGTCGTACACAACAAAGAACATATTCTCACTGCTGAAGTTATTCACAATAAGGGCTTTGTTATTCACATAGGCCGAAAGATTCGACACTTCTGTTTCGGTTCCGGTAGTAACATCCGGATTATGAATAATACGGAAACGATTGCTCTGATCGGTCGATGCAGTGCTGAACACATACTTCGAACCACTTTCTGAAATATCAGTCAACGTTCCTGTGAGTAAATCTTCAAGATAAACGCCCTGTGGATATGCTTCGTCACCTCTGTAATGCGTAAAGCTAATTTCGTACTGCGTATCTTCACCTTTACGGAAGCTGAGTTCGGTGTTATAAAAATCGTTGGTGGTTTGCACCTGTAGATTTTTATTGTTGTAGCGGTGATATATAAGCGGAGAAGTAGCTGCTCCGGCATATTTCTGACCATCCCACCCGTTCTCGAAATTGTGACTGCAATTTTCGTTCATAAACAGCCACATGCGATCACTGTAGCGCGAGCCTTTTACATCCACAATGGTGTAAGGCAAACTCTCGCGTGGCGCACGTTGCGCTGTAGTGTTTTTCTGTGTGGCCGTTACATAATCAATTGTCATATTAAAGTTGACCAGATTTTCTGCATTGTTGTTAAGCTTGCGTACTAAAAAGCCCTGCATGGAAGGTATCTGTCTCACTATGCCCGACTCCGGAGTTGTAGCTTCTGATATATTTTTCGGGATGGCTACATACTGACCCGGACTGTCGCCCACTTTGCTAACACCGGAAACCCACTCACTGGCACTACCGGTATTGTAAAGATATACCGTAGCTTCTGTTTCAGTACCAAACTCTATTTTCGAAATGTCGATGGCCGTGGTATATGGATTTCCGAAAATATGTTGCCCTTTGTATTTGGCTGTGGTGGTATAGTTGAGTCCGCGCTCAAAGTTTCCTGTTTCGAGTGTTCCGCTAAAGAAAATCGTCTTAGGATTCGCATGGGTTACTTCATAACCCTGCCACGAAAACAATGGCGAATTATTATTCAGGCTTACCCAGTATGAGCTTAGTGAAGTCTCGTCGAAACGACTTACCCACGAACCATAAAACACCGGATCGGCTTTAGGCATATATTGTACCGGGATGCCAAAAAATTGCCATCTGTAATTCGATGCCGGATTCTTATTTGTTGCTTCGGCTTTACTATACATTTCCACAGTGGCATTTACATTGGTATTGAGATCCGGTTTTGCGAAACGTAATGAGCCATTTGCAGCATCTGCAGCCGATTTGATATGTACTTTGGAAGCAAGATCGCCGGCCGGCATAGTATCGTTCACCAACAGTTCAATTCCTGTAGGAATCACAATGGCTTTGTCGCTTTCGTTTTGCAGACTGCCAATCACACGGTCTGCATCAAGAACCAGATTATTGGCAGCAGAAGCAGCAAATATAATATCTGCACCACTTTCGGGTAATACTCCTCCCGACCAGTTAGCCGCAGTGCTCCAGTTCTCAGAAACTGAACCCGTCCAGATAACAGGTACTTTTAGTTCCACAGTATTGCTGAGCGAAGTGTTGGGGCAGTTTTCAAAACTTACAATTGCCTGATAGAGGTCGCCGTGCATATCGGCTGTAGGTGTAAAGCTGAGTGTGAATATTGTGTCGTTTGTTTCGGCTATATCAGTAAGCAGTAGTGAATACGGATTTTCAATATTTATATTTACAAATCCGCTTCCCGTATTTCGTTGCCATTGCACAGCAATTTTTCTGCCTGATTCACCACGTACAGTCACACTAAACTCAGCTGTGCCGGTGGAAGCAATTGCTGATTCTTCAACAGGCTGTTCAATAATTTCAGGAGCTGAGCACTGTTGCGCACCTACAGTAAAGTTGCTAAAATAATTCTGACCTGAGATAGTATAGTCCTCATCGGTTTTTACAGCTCTGTAGGTCTGATAATCGCTTGAAGCTGTTCCGCGAACAACGACAGGATTTGTATAACCTTCGGCTGCAGCAAACCCGGTTCCATCCAGCGTGATTGAATAAATATAATCGCTGGCACCAATTTGATTTACCAGCCAGTAACGTGTATTCAGTATGTCGGTTGTAGTCCCTTCGGTATAATCGGGTAATGCCGATTCGAACTGCTCGGCCGTCACAGTACTTATGCCATTGAGACTTGTGTAGTTTAGTGTAAGGGGACGATAAAAAACACCCTTTCCAATCGGGAAAGTTTTTGAACCCGTACTGCAATACTCACGCAAAAGCGGACCATTGATAAACGAAGTGTTTGAAGCACCGGTAATACCGGCTGTACAGTCGATGGTCAGTTTATCGCTACTACTTGTAGTCAATAGTCCGTTAGTAAGTTTCAAATCGCTGTTGATACGCACATTACCCGACTGAACAAGTCCGGCCGCATTATCGATTTCAATCTTATTGAAAGTACCGTTGATAAGCGTTTGTTCATTTACACCGTTAAACAACACATAACCTGTACCTTCCCATATTTTTCCGGCAGGCAGGGGTGTGAGCGAATTGCTTTGAGTGCGAATCAGACCGTTGTTATTAATCAGACTCATATCGCCCGATAGGTTGTTTCCTTCCAGTTCAAAGTCGGCCTGATTGACTAAGCTTCCATCAATTTTAATATCGGTTTTGGCAACTACATCAATCCCTTCCTGAATAAAAGGAATATATAAATTGTAAAACGATATCGGCCCTGCAGGTTCTACCAGGCTTGTGCGAATCTCGTTGTCGCTTAAACCGTAAAAGTTAATGGTGGAAGTGCCGGGAGTAAAAGTGCCATTTATTTCGAAATCGCCACTGATAAAATGCGTTTGCGAACCGGCATTAAAGCTGGCTCCCTCTCCGATTGTGAAATCGCCATCCACCTGCATACTTTGTGTGGTGGTGGTACTTGCGCTATCGGACATTACAAAATGTTGTTTTATTGATAATGGTTGTGATGCAGGCAATGTTTTTGTCCCACTACCACTCAAAGTCAGATTATGGTATTGTCCGCTTCCTCCTGTAGGGAGAATGACTGTTTGGTCGCCACCATTGTAAATCACAGTGGTTGGGTATGTATCGAAATCGGACAGGCTTCCGGTGTTGCAACTTATATTTCCGGCAAAAGTAACTGTGTCCGTTACCAGCTGAATGGAAGAGTTTGCCGCTACTTCGAAATGATGGAAGTGACTGATTGAATCTCCGGTGATTTTAGCCGGAGTAGCACTTTCGTTGGCAAAAATCACCTTACTGAACTCCGATGCTGTGGCAAGTGTATCGCCATTGAAAGTTCCATTATTTACCCAGGCATCGCCACTGCCATAAAGCGTAATATTGTATCCTGTACCATTCAGAATAGCATTTTCTTCGATTGTAATCGATTTAGCTACAGCCGGTATGCTACTGCTCAGACCATTGGAAGAAGGCCAGCCTTTAAAGTCGGGAAGTGAAGCAGCCGAAGCGGGAATAACCACACTATCGTTTGCCATTGGCACACCACCATCCCAGTTGCCGGGCAAACTCCAGTCGCCTTTGTATGCAAGTGCTCCGTTACCTGTCCAACTAATAAATGCTTTGTTGTTGGCAAGACCAAATTCACGATCGGTCTGTGCATATTGTGCTGGTGTAAGTCCGGTAATATTCATCCAGTTATCAACTGTATCTACTTCGGTATGTCCGCGTGAGAATGAAGTATTCACACCTTCGAGCTGATATGCAATCCAGAATGAAAGTTCGCTTTCGTCGGTATTTTCCTGTAGTTCCGAATCGAGATAAGCCAGTTGCAGGAGCGTACGGTCGGTTGCTGTACCCGAAGTACTGAATGAATATGTACGATCGATGGCGTGATAGTCATTAAGCATTGCAGAGCTTGCATAAGTCGGTGTAGTACCAAGCTTAATGTTTACAGCCAGCATGTCGGGTTTTGCTGTAACCACATCCAGAAATTTAATAAAAGTGTTTTTGTTACCAAAGCTGTATGCCACATCTTTTACAAAACTGCCCGATTCGGGTTTGGTACGTTGCACTCTTCCGCTGACATCGCCTGCCCCTGTTGTTGTTCCTGTAAGTCCCATTTCGAGTGTATGAGCACCCATATCGAGACTTCCCTTAGTCGCGCTGGCGTTAGTATTCAATGCCAGATTTCCGGTCATTGTGATATTTCCGGCGGCTGTCAACCCTGTTGGGTTAGCCACTGTCAGATTATGATAAGTACCGGCCACAGCCGTTTGGGCAGCAGCGCCACTATATTCCACTATTCCAAAAGTGTTTTCGCCGGACACAACCGACCAGGTTTTGCCTGTGGGAAGTGGAGAGGCAGTTGTATTGGCTGTACGAATGGTTCCGCTATTAGCAAGTGTACCAGTAATACCAGTAAGTATGTTAGTTTCAAAATCAAGCACGCCATTATTGGTCAGATTTCCGCCAAGCGACAAACTTCCGATATTTACTTTTACCGTATCAGCTGTATTTGAGTTAGTCAGATTGTAAAGCGAAAGCGAAGTTGTAGTTCCTCCAATTGACTGACCGCTAATACCAGCCATATTAATAGTACTTGTACCTGCAGCAAAAGTAGTTCCATCGTTTACAGTTACATTTCCATATACATTCAAATTTTTAGCAGGCAAATTTACGGTTACTGTATTTGAAACTATGAAATCTCCAAAAACATTCAGATCAACATTTGGCATGATTTTAGTTCCGCTTCCGCTTAAAATCAAGTTAAAATACCGTGGTGTCGTTTCATTTGGAATTACGACTTCTTGGTTTGCACCATTATATTCAATTGTATTTTCAGCTGCAGAAATTGAACCAACAGTTGCTCTTGTTGCATCAATTCCATTCAATGTAACTGCACCACTTATTTTGATATGGGAGTTAGCTGTTATCAGCAAATCAACATCTTCATCAAGAATGATATTGTGAAATTGTGTATTTCCAGAAGCTGTTGCAAATTGGCTTGAATCATTATGTAAAACGACAGCCCCCTGATTCGGATTATATATGCCTCCCTGGTTAACCCAAGCTCCTATACTTCCGTAGATATTCAACATAGCAGGAATTTTAAAAAAAGCATTATATGTAAATAAATCACTATTTAATATTGAGTTTTCTTCTAATGTGATTGTTTTCACTTCTGGCTGGGTTATGTCACCATAACCACTAGGGCCATCCAAAGGAATTAAAGGATCGTTGTTTGTTGTTGCTGCATCAGGAATTATA
This sequence comes from Paludibacteraceae bacterium, assembly GCA_016937795.1. Classification (GTDB taxonomy): domain Bacteria; phylum Bacteroidota; class Bacteroidia; order Bacteroidales; family Paludibacteraceae; genus Paludibacter. The sequence continues at coordinate 43,913 of JAFGVV010000025.1, read as the reverse complement.
ACATTTTTCAACCTAGATGGAGATTGATTAGGAGTCCAGTTAGCAGGATTATGCCATTCAGTACTTACCGATCCATTCCAAACAAGTGTTTCTGTTTCGTTAGCCCCCAATGAGTTTCCGGTACTTCCTTTCTCGGTTGGGAAAAGTCCGATGTTGATATTTGTTATTTCTACCCAGTTTTCGTCCGGGTCTGCATTCGAGCGGCCCCATTCGTATCCACCTTCAGGTGTTCCATCGGCGCTAAACTGTGTCCATTGTACCAAACGATTTTCAGTAACGCTATTTAGTTCAGAGTCTTTGTAACTTGTACGAATAGTAGCATAGCAATCGGTTCCACCTGTCTGAATAAAATGGTATTCGCGTAAAACAGCATTGCTTTTCCACGATGGAGCTGTGCCAATGCTGATATAGGCGAGTACTTCGGTAGGGTAAGATGCTGGTGCTTCACATGGCGCAAATGTCATCAAAGTGTTTCGGCTACCAAAAGTATACTGTCGGCTTGCGAATTGAATATTGGCACGACGCACTATGCCGGTCACATCGCTTATTCCCTCGGTGTAAGCGGTATCGGCCATAGTCAGAATATTGGTTCCGGTGTGCAGTGTTCCTCTATCGGCAGTTACAAGTTCCGGACTTGTTTTTACATTGTCGGATGTCAACGTAAGTAGCTTCAAAACAGACAAGTTGTTGTTGGCAATTACACCCGAGTTGTTGTTTATTTCAAGTGAATAGAAACTGGTTTCTACTGCACCTCCGATTGTTTGTGCTGCTGTACCTGAAAAAACTATTTTTCCTGAACTGGGGATAAATGTGCCACGGTTAGTCCAATTAGCTTTTATATCGAGCGTTTTTTGCGGTCCGGCAAACGACAGTTCAGCCCCGTTGCCTATGGTGAGATTGTTTGCGATGGCATTTGCCTGAGAAATTACGGGGCTAAACTTTGTGGAGTCAGCTCCGGGAATATACACATCGGTTTCGGCTGTAGGGATAGTGAATGTTTCATCAAAAGTTCCTCTGCACCAGTTGTCTGAATTGTGCCAATCGTTGCTTACGCGTCCTGTCCATGTAAATCCTTCGAATGTCCACATCGAAAGTGTAGTGCTATTATTTGTACTCAGTGCTTGCGTACAGGTTTTGCCAAGCGAAGTATAGCTCAAGCTATTTACAGTAAGCATTTTCCCGTGATCGTCGATGCTTAGGGCCAGCTCGAAACTTGCTTTACCAGTATTGTCGGAGCTCACTGTAGTGGAGGCTTGGGAGAGGCCTTCGATAGTATAGTTCACAGTAAAAGTGGTTGATGGAATCAGCCCGTTGAGTTCAATGTTAGCACCCCTGTGACGGCAGCCCGGCCAGGGTTGCGATACAGACGATAATTTTGGAGTTTCGAGTATAGTGATGCTACGATATTCGTTGTTGTAATAAAGTGTGGTAGCATAATATGTGGTAGTGTAGAAACGCAATTCGTGAGTTCCGGGAGTTATCGATGCGGCCGGATAATTATAGCTGGCATGATTGACCTCAGGAGTAGTCATAGTGCCACTACGTAGTGCTGTGCTGTAGTTATCGTCAAGAAACCAGTAATAATTAACGCCTACTGTGGTTCCTCCCGAAGTAGTGACCCCGCTTACACCTGTAAACTGCCCGCTGAGTGGAATGGATTCGTTTTGGCAATACACAGTGTCAGATGCGGATGGTGTGGATATAATTGCATTGAGTGTTCCGCCTGATGCAATCAGTTCGCTAAAATTAAACTGTGCTTTGCTGCTTGTGCCCACTGCAAACCACTGGCTACCAACTACTATATTCGAATTGGCCGTAATCGAGCCTGTAAATGCGGCTGTTCCAACGGTCAGGATAGCATTCTCAGGGATTGCCAGCGTGGCTTTGCTACCAAAATTAACTGAGCCATAGTCATTTATTTCTATCCAGGAGGTGTTTACCAAAGTAGCGGAATAGTTGCTTGTAGTTAATATGTTAAGTGTGCCGCCATTTCCATATGCTGTTCCACTTTCAATTACGAGTTTTTCGATGGGTTGAGTAAACGTTCGGGCACTGAGCGTTCCAAGTCCGGCTGCTGTAACTGTGGTTGCTACAGTATAGTCGGCTGTGATGCTATGGCCGGTAAGTATGGTTACAATGCCGTAGCTTTGGCTGCTATATTGACCGGGATAACCCTCTGTTGTACCCGGAGTTATCCACTCGGATCCGTTCCAACGCTCCCATGTGCTAGGTGTAGTCCATGCGCCTGTGCTTACTTTTGTTCTGTAATCACCTGTATTCTGTGCTGCAAGCTGATGAAGTGTCAGTATGCAGATAAGCAGGGTAAAGATATTTTTTTTCATATAAATGGTATTTAATGTAAAAAGTATTACAAGGTAATAGTATAATATATTACAAATTGTATGTGTTTGATATAAAGACTGTTATATCTTTATGAAATTTCGCACAACACACAAAAGTAATTATTATTTTGTATATAAATATAGATTTATATAGAATTATTTGCTGAAAATCTTTTAAAAAAAATAGTCAGACATTAAAATATGACTGACTAATTGATTTATGTGTAAGAGAATTCAGAATGATTTAAAATTCAATTGTTTGTATTTGTAATAAATATTATTTTGTACTGATAAACAACAATCTGCCCGTTTCAGGATCGATACTTAGCTTTGTGTCGGGGTGTTTAAACATATTCTCAGTAAGTCCTATGGTTAATCCAAACTGTGGCATGGCAATATTGCGCGAAATCAAAGTGTTTACGCCATCGGTGAGGTTGATGACGGTCGGAGCCGGTAGTATAGTATATACTGCTACCTTCTGACTTTTAGCTTTTGGGTTGGCAGGCTGCACATTGATTGTTTCGGGCAAGATACTCAGAAAGTAAGGGACTCCACTCAAATCATTTATATCGACAAGCCCTTTTAGAGCCGATAGTCTGAAAATCAGCATTTTGTCGGCGGCCTGTAAGGGTGTGTAGCGAATGGCATGGCGTACAATTTCAGTGTGTGTGTGTCCTGTAAAAAGCTCAGTCAGTTCATTTTCCATGCGATCGAGTTCTTTGAGCATCGTTTTTATCGAAGCTCCATCGGTTGGCATATGTTCCAGGTCGCCGGTAAGCAGGCTGATACGGCTTTCGCGTATGCGATAAATTTGTTTGGCTGCACCTTCGGCAAGTCGGGCAGTAGAGCCGGCCATTAAATACTCTTCGGTGAGCGGCAACACCCTTGACACTGATTGTATTTGTTTTGTTTTTCTTACTTTTCGGATTTCGTTTTCTCTTGCGCTTTCAGGTCGGCAATTGATGCCTGTAAGTAGTCCTTTTTCATTCACCGAAATATGTTGCAGGGCCTGTGACTTACCGGCTGCCACAGCAAAAAGTTTACGCGGGTCGGGCAAAGCATTGGTTTTGAGATTTGTCGATTTTAGCTTGTAAGTGGTTTTTTCATCTATCAACACCTGGCTTGTGGCCAGATATCTTTCGGCATATTGATAATACGGTCCCGGTGTTTGAGTCGTTTTCTCTATTTCAAGTTCGAAAACCAGTTCGGTCATTGGTAGCGAATAAATCAACTGGCTTTGGCCGGCTACCACAGTAGTGGCTTCCTGTGCATTTATGCGACTGAGCATCAAAAAAATACTTAGTATTAAAACGAGATTTCTCATATTCATCAGTGTTAAATGAGTGATTAATAATAAAAAAACTATTTCTTAGCTTTAGTGCTTCTGGTGCTTTTGGTGTTTTTGGTGTTTTTTGTGGTCTTGGTAGTTTTCGCTGCGGTTTTCGCCGTAGTTGTTTTTTTAGCAAAACCTTTCTTTTTGGCACCTGCATCGGGCTGAGCAGCCATCAGTTCCACACATTTTTCGTATGTCAGCGTGGCTGGGTCAGTGCCTTTAGGGATTTTATAATTCACTTTATTACAGGTAAAATAGGGTCCGAATCGACCGTTCAATACCTGTATTTCGTCGTTTTCGCCCAAATTAGCAATAAGTCGGTTTTTCTCCTCCTCGCGCTTGGCTTCAATAATTTCGATGGCACGTTCGGCTGTAACCTCCATTGGGTCGTCGGTTTTAGGCAACGAATAAAATGCCGAAGCATGACGGATATAAGGACCGAAACGTCCAATGGCCACAGTCATTTCCTTTTCTTCGAATTCGCCAAGTTTACGTGGCAGTTTAAACAGTTCAAGGGCATCTTCAATGCTAATGCTTTCGATGGACTGATCGCGGCGCAGGGAAGCAAAGACGGGTTTTTCTTCCTCTTCCGAAGTGCCAATTTGTGCAATTGGACCATATTTGCCAATTTTTACCGACAGCTGACGTCCACTCACAGGGTCGGTGCCCAAAATGCGTTCACCTACCTGGCGTTCGGAGTTTTTGAGTGTGTCTTCCACCACAGGATGGAAACTCTTGTAAAATTTATCGATAGAACCTGTCCATTTAATTTTTCCTTCGGCAATCTCATCAAATTCTTTTTCAACTTCTGCCGTAAAATTATAGCTAAGAATATCAGGGAAATACTCAGTCAGAAAGTCAGTTACTACTATGCCTATGTCTGTTGGAAAAAGTTTTGCTTTTTCTGCTCCGGTATTTTCCGATTTTATTTTGTCTGATATTTTTCCGGCCGAGAGTTTCAGAATGTTGAAATCGCGTTTGTCGGCAGGGCGATCGCCTTTTTCCACATAAGTACGGTTCTGAATCGTCGAAATGGTTGGTGCATAAGTCGATGGACGACCAATACCCAACTCTTCGAGTTTGCGTACGAGGCTGGCTTCGCTATAGCGTGGAGGTTTTTGGCTGAAGCGTTGCTGAGCCACTATTTCGTCCGAAGTTAGTGTTTCGCCTGCTTTCAGGGCTGGTAGCAGCGAGGCATTTTCTTCGTCGTTGTCGTCGTCGACCGACTCGAGATAAACTTTCAGAAAACCATCGAATATAATGACTTCGCCCGAGGACACAAATTGATATTTATTGCCTGATATATTGATATATACGGATGTTTTTTCGAGCTCGGCTTCGGACATTTGTGAGGCAATGGTGCGTTTCCAAATCAGATCGTACAATCTTTTTTCCTGCGCTGTACCCTCTACAGTATGTGCATTTATATAACTGGGGCGAATGGCCTCGTGAGCTTGCTGAGCACCTTTTGTTTTGGTGTTGAAACGACGGGTATGCAGGTATCTTTCGCCGGCCATGCTGATAATTTCAGCTTTTGCTGTATTGATGGCCAATTCCGACAGGTTTACCGAGTCGGTACGCATATAAGTAATTTTTCCGGCTTCGTAAAGTTTTTGAGCTACCTGCATGGTTTGAGCTACCGAAAAACCTAATTTGCGTGCAGCTTCCTGTTGTAAAGTAGAAGTGGTAAACGGAGGTGCCGGCGATTTGCGAGCGGGTTTGGTGACTATGCTGTCGATTTCGAATGAGCTGTTTTTGCATGTTTCCAGAAATGCCAGTGCACTTTCTTTGTCCTGAAAACGGCTCTGAAGTTCAGCCTTCAGATTTACAGCTTGTCCGTTGATGTCTTTTGTGCTGAAAATGGCGCTTACACGGTAGTTGCTTTCGGATACAAACTGATTAATTTCGCGCTCGCGTTCCACAATGAGCCTGACTGCAACCGACTGCACACGGCCTGCCGAAAGTGATGGGCGTACTTTGCGCCATAGTACGGGTGAAAGTTCGAAACCCACAATGCGGTCGAGCACACGGCGTGCCTGTTGAGCATCAACCAAATGAATGTCGATATCGCGCGGATGTTCAATGGCGTTGAGTATGGCCTCTTTTGTAATTTCGTGAAATACGATGCGTTTTGTCTTTTTGTCGCTTAGTTTAAGCTCTTCGTACAAATGCCATGCAATGGCTTCTCCTTCGCGGTCTTCATCGGAAGCGAGCCATACTGTTTCAGCTTCTTTACTTGCTTTTTTAAGTTCTGAGACTACTTTCTTTTTGTCAGTAGAAACAATATATTGTGGTGCATAATTGTTCTCGAAATCGATACCGATACCTTTCTCGGCCAAATCGCGGATATGACCGAAACTCGACATGACCTGATAATCTTTTCCTAAAAATTTTTCTATGGTTTTGGCTTTGGCCGGTGACTCCACAATAACAAGGTTTTTTGACATATATTCTTACTTAGGTGTTTAAAAAAACAATAAACGTTGCAAAATAACGAAATTTGAAAGGTACGAGCCAAATTTTCAACTCATTATTTTTATTTTTTATTGTTTTAGTGCTTTTTGATGCAGCTGAATGATTTCAATTTGTGTCGCTCTGTAATAATTCAGCAATTATGCATTACCTGCTTTCTTTTCGAGCAAATATATCGATAGAAATCCTGCAATGGCTATGGCTATAGCAAAGAAAAACTGACCATCGATAACCGGTAATATGCGTTCGTAACTGAATACTTTTACATCGGGCGTAAGCAATGCTCCGAATTTATTGGTCTCAAGTAGTTGACCTGCACTGTCGAACGAATGCTTCCATGGCCAAATCACAGCAAGCGACCCCAGAATAAAGCCTGTAAGCAGGGCTATGGTTGCATTCTTGAATTTTTTGTACAACCACGACAGCAGATGCGAAAAGGCCGGAAGTCCAATGGCACAACCGATGGCTATGGCCGAAAGGTTTACTACATTAAGCTCTGTAATAGAGCGTAAAACCAATTCGTAGTTGCCCATTAGTACCAGCACAAAACTCCCCGAGATGCCAGGCAAAATCATGCTACACACTGCCACCACGCCACAAATGACAAGGTAAATAAACGAATCGTTTTCGCGTGCAGGACTTAAAATGGTAATGGATACCGCAATGGCAGCGCCCAAAATAAGAAACGCTATGACCGAAGCATTATACTTTGTAATGGTTTTGCCTACCAACCATATAGATGCAATGATAAGTCCGAAAAAGTATGACCATATAAATACGGGGAAATTTTCGAATAAAAAGCTTAATAGCTTGGCTACCGAAAAAATACTCGCTACTACACCCAACATTACCACAGCCAGAAACTGAAGGTCGGTATGTGTCGCAAAAGCCTTAAAATCGCGTTTCAGTAATAGTCTAAATGCTTGTACATTAAACGATTTTAAACTATCAATCAGGCGCTCGAAAATGCCTGTAATCAGAGCAATTGTACCTCCCGAAACGCCGGGAATGACATTGGCTGTGCCCATAGCAAAGCCTTTTAAAAAAATTGATACCTTGTTATTAATCAGACTCATTTGTTTTTTATTTTCAATCTCCATAAAAGGGAACATAATTTAATTATTTTCAAACCCAAAATTCGAAACTCAAAATTCAGAACTAAACTCAGATTCCTCACTTCTCAAAACTCCATTACATTTCGTTTTTCCCGCTCGGAATGACATTCATTTTCTTTAATTTAATACCGTCGGAATAACTGTTTTACATACAATTTGCTTTGTGCCCCGACGGGCATCAGTAGCCGGAGACCTGAAACGCGAAACCTGAAACTCAAAACCCTACCTCAACCCCCTCAAATACTCTCCTGTTTCCATTCGTTTTTTTCCGGGAGCTTGTATTTGTTTTAAAATCAGATAGCCATCCGGAAAAGCAATTTTAGCAAACTTCTTGTTGTCGGTGACAAAAGTTCCTGCGACATCATTATGAGAAGCGAATTCAGTTTCAGTTTCAAAAATCTTCAGCACCTGTTTTTCAGCATTTCCGTGCAATTGAATTTTCAGCCATGCACCGGGATAAGGCGACAGGCCGCGCACAAAATTATGCGCTTCGGCAAGGCCGATATTGGTTTTCAGTTCACAATCTTCTTTGAATATTTTCGGGGCTGCATGCAGCGTAGTGTCGGCACTAATAAACTGCAATTGATCCACAGCGTCGGTTTTGCCGGCAATGAGCATATCGATAGTTTTACGAACCATTTGTGCGCCCATTACCATAAGTCTGTCGTGCACTGTTCCTGCATTATCAAGCTGTGTGATAGGAATTCTTTCCTGAAGAATGATTTTTCCGGTGTCGATTTCGTGTGTCAGAAAAAAAGTTGTAGCACCCGTTTCGGTTTCACCGTTCATAATAGCCCTGTTGATGGGCGCTGCGCCACGATATTGAGGTAGCAAAGAAGCATGCAGGTTAAAAGTTCCCAGTGGAGGCATATTCCAAACCACTTCGGGAAGCATGCGAAATGCTACTACAACCTGCACATCGGCTTTCAGGGCTTTCAAAGCGGACAGAAATTGTTCGTCTTTAAGTTTTTCGGGCTGAAGAATAACCAATCCCTTTTCGAGTGCATATTCCTTTACAGGCGACATTTGAAGTTTATGACCACGTCCGGCAGGCTTGTCGGGCATAGTCACAACAGCCACCACATTATAATTATTTTCGACCAATACTTTTAAACTTTCCACCGCAAAATCCGGTGTACCCATAAATACGATACGCATATTTCTCTTTTATATCTTTATATTTTTTAAAAAATCGAAAACCTTAAACTGTGAGCAAAGAGCAAAGAGCAAAGAGCAAAGAGCAAAGAGCAAAGAACAAAGAGCAAAGAACAAAGACGAAAGACTTTAGACTTTAGTCGTTCCCGGAACTCGAAACTCAGAACTCAATACTCAGAACTCGATTCCCCGACTCCTCACTTCTCAAAACTCCATTACATTTCGTTTTTCTCATTCGGAATGACATTCGTTTTCTTTAATTTAATTTCGTCGGAATAACTGTTTTACAAACAATTCGCTTTGTGAGCCGACGGTGCATCAGTAACCTGAAACCTGAAACCTGAAACGCGAAACCCGTCAATTTCTCTTATCCATTCCCCACATTAGTTTATTTTTCAATGTGGTAAAAAAAGTCTGGTTCAGTACTTTCACTATTTTTATGGTATAAGGAGCTTTTGTTATTCGGAGTTTAATATTATCGTTCAGAATAACCGAACGTCCATCGATCGAAAGCTGATAACACTTACTACGGCTTTTTACTTCGAGGTCAATCACCCAATCGTCGGGTACAATCAGCGGACGCACATTCAGGCTGTGTGAGGCTACTGGTGAAAGCAGAAAATTCTGTGCCTGTGGAACCACAATAGGGCCACCCACACTTAACGAATATGCTGTAGAGCCTGTAGGTGTTGAGATAAGCAATCCATCGGCCTGATAGGTATGAATGGCTTCCGAATTCAGATGAGCGTTGATGCTTATCATCGACGAGCTATCCTGCTTAAGTACCGAAATTTCATTCAGAGCAAATGGATTTTCGAAGCTTGTGCCATCGGATGTTTCCACCTGCAAAAGTGTTCGCTCTTCGGTGTGATAATTTCCTGTCAACACTTCCCTGAGTGCCGGTATAATATTTTCGGTAGCCACATCGGCCAGAAAACCCAATCTGCCTGTGTTAATACCCAGTACCGGAATGCCTTTGTCGCCCACACGAGCAGCTGTGTTCAGAAAAGTACCATCGCCACCAATGCTTAATGCCAGGTCGGCCTCAAATTTGGTTTCTTCAATTACTTCGGTATGCTCCGGACAGCAATCCGGATGAGAACGTACAAAGTCGAAAAGCGTTTTTTCGAGCAAAATACAGTTTGCACTATTCCTGAAAAAATTGAAAATTGCAGTTATGTGTGCGATTATTTCAGGTCCTCTGGTATTGGCAAATATGGCAATTCTCATGTGTGATACATTTGTTTGCGGAATTTTACAAAAGTTTACTGTCTTTTTCGAAAAATTAAAGGCCTTTATCCTCAAAAAAATTGAAAGATAGTTCTTTTTTCAACAAAGGTTCAATTTTTTAAATTATTTTTGTGCCTCGATAACTGATTTTTTGCTGCGATAATATTTTGCAAAGGAACAAAATGTCGGCGAAACTCACAAATCAATGCGTTTGGAATTTCTGGTATTGTATTTGTGAGTAGTTGTTGCTGAAGTATTCATCTGAGACCAGAAAACCTGATTTTCATGACAAAATTAAGTGTAAATATTAATAAAGTGGCCACTATTCGCAATGCGCGTGGTGGTAATGTGCCCAATGTGTGCACTGTGGCTATCGATTGCGAAGCTTTTGGAGCCGAAGGTATTACTGTGCATCCCCGTCCCGACGAGCGTCATATCCGTTTTCAGGATGTATGGGATTTAAAGGCCATTCTGAAAACTGAATTCAATATTGAGGGTAATCCTACTCCCGAATTTCGTAAACTTGTATTGGCTGTAAAGCCGCATCAGGTTACATTGGTGCCCGATGCACATGATGCTATAACTTCAAATGCAGGTTGGGATACCGAAAAATATTGCGATTTTCTGACTGAAATAACAACTGAATTTCAGGCTGCGGGTATTCGCGTATCTATTTTTGTAGATGCACAGGCGCGTATGGTGGAATATGCTGCAAAATGTGGCGCCGATCGCGTGGAACTTTATACAGAGCCTTATGCCACAAACTACCCGCTAAACAGGGAAAAAGCAGTTGCACCCTTTGTGGATGCAGCTCGTGTGGCTAAAAGACTTGGTCTCGGTCTGAATGCCGGACACGATTTAAGTCTCGAGAATCTCAATTATCTTCACACTATGATTCCCTGGATCGATGAGGTGTCAATCGGACATGCACTTATCTCAGATGCATTATATCTTGGGCTCGAAAACACAATAAAAGCATACAAAAGTATGTTGTTGTAATGAGAGCTATTGCTCAATGAGTTTTTTTATTTCTTGTTTCGAAAATATTTATCAATAAAACCACATAAAAACAGAAAGAGAACTTTATGAACTTAATGCTTATTTTACAGGCTGCCACCAATGTGGCTACTACTGCCGCTGAAACTCCGGTTGTACAGGAAAAAATGAACCTCTGGACAATGGCTACCTATGGAGGTCCTATTATGATTGTGTTGGCACTTATGCTCGCTTTTGCCGTATACATGCTTGTTGAGCGCTTAGTGACGCTTAAAACTGCGCTGAAGGAAGACAGCTCTTTTATGAATCGTATCAAAGATTATATTTACGATGGAAAAGTAGAGGCCGCTGTAAAACTTTGCCGCGAAAGCAATACGCCTACTTCTCGTATGGTGGAAAAAGGTATTAGTCGTTTGGGACGACCAATGAGTGATGTGCTCGTGGCCATCGAAAATGTGGGTAACCTCGAAATTGCAAATCTCGAAAAAGGTTTGGTTATCATGGCTTCAATTTCGGGTGGCGCGCCAATGATTGGATTCCTCGGGACTGTGACCGGTATGGTGACTACTTTTTATAATATGTCGCTCAACAATTCGGGTACAATTCAGCTTAGCGACCTTTCTGTAGGTATGTATCAGGCAATGGTAACTACAATTGGCGGTCTTATTGTGGGTATTCTTGCATACTTTGCATATAACTATCTGGTTTCGAAGGTGGATTCGGTAGTGCGCAAGCTCGAGGCGAGAACCATGGAATTTCTTGACCTGCTCAACGAGCCAGCATAATTCGCAAAACAGCAATTTGTGACGAACGGTTTCTTGAGCATATGCCAACAGCGTTCTGTCGCCGGTAATTTTTTATTCCTCATAAAATAAACCCATAATAAAATGTCGTTAAAAAAAAGAATAAAAGTGGAAGCAGGTTTCTCAATGTCGTCGATGACTGATATTATATTCCTGTTGCTTCTGTTTTTTATCATGGCTTCTACTATGTCGTCGCCCAACGATATCAAACTGAATTTGCCTCAAAGCAAAGCAAGCTCTTCCACCAAGGCTGTAATAGCCAAAGTGTCGATTGATGCGGATGGCAATTATTTTGTTGCAAAAGGTACAAGTATGCCCGAAGCTGTAGCACCCGATGTGCTCGAATCATACATTTTGAATCTGGTAGCTCAGGATACTACAACCTATATTGCGCTACACGCCGATCAGAATATTGCATATAAAGAAGTGGTAAGAGTGTTGGACATAGCCAACCAGCATAAACTAAAATTAGTGATAGCAACTCAAACAACTAAAAAGTAAAGTGAAGAAATCAGAATTATATGGTTCGACCGGCTCATTGATATTCTCGTTATTGGTGCTCCTGATCCTGCTGCTGGTGGTAATGCCCGGTACCAAAATGCCCGAAGAAGAGGGGATTATGGTGAGTTTTGGCGAAGCATTGGATGGAGGCGGCTCAATGCCGGAAGTGGTTTCGCAGGCTAAGCCTGTAGAAACATCACCACCGCCTGCAACGACCACCAGACCTGTGAAGGAAGATTTAATGACACAGGACGATAATTCATTAGCCATAGCCGAACAACAGAAAAGAGAACGCGAAGCCCGCGAAGCAGCTGAGAGAGAGCGTCGTGAACAGGCTCGTATCGAAGCCGAAAAAAAACGTAAAGAGCAGGAAGCCATTGACAATGCCAATGCTTTGATGGGAAATATGGGCTCAAACACAGGAGCCACTGGTAGCGGAAGTACTACCGGTAGTTCTACTCAGGGCAATCCACTTGGTTCGGGTACCTCAGGGGGTAACTCATGGAGCCTGACCGGACGCTCGCTGAGTGGGAGACTTGTGCAGCCAAGTTATAATACTAACGAAGAAGGACGCGTTACAGTAAGAATTCAAGTTGATACTAATGGCAAAGTCACAAGTGCATCTGTAACAACTCCTACGACCACTTCAAGTAATGACTTGAAAAATGCGGCTATAGCTGCTGCAAAGGCCACAAGATTTACAGCCGGGGATAGAATCGCTGTTGGTACTATCACCTATAATTTCCGATTGAGATAATTACTATTAATAACCCCGAAAATACCGAAAAAATGAAAATTTGTATTTTTCTTGCTGAAGGCTTCGAGGAAATAGAAGCTGTAGCGCCTATGGATATTTTCCGACGCGCAGGTATCGAGGTACTAACCATTTCGGTTACAGGCAACAAAGTGGTTTCGGGTGCTCACTCCGTGCCGGTAGTAGCCGATGTGCTGTTTGAAAATATGGTATTTAGCAATGATGATTTTTTGTTTTTGCCCGGCGGACTACCCGGGACTACAAATCTCGAAAAACATGAGGGATTGAAGAACCTTATTCAGCAAAGGTACGACAGTGGCGGAGAAATAGCTGCTATTTGTGCAGCTCCTTCCATATTTGGAAAAATGAAACTTCTTGCGGATAAAGAAGCAATTTGCTATCCGGGCTTCGAGCAAACTTTAGAGGGAGCCAGGCTTTCACAGTCGAAAATTGTAAAAGCCGACAATGTGTTTACAGCCAAAGCAGCCGGGGTGGCTATCGAGTTTGCATTGTCAATTGTAGCGCATCTGAAAGGAGATGAACTCTCACAGTCGATTCGCGAAGGTATTTTCCTGTAAATATCTTATTTGTAAAATCAATATAACAAAAAAAAGGAATATCGGTCTGATATTCCTTTTTTGTTTTTCTCAATACCTTGCCGGTGCTTAATTGATCGCAGCGCTGAGTTCAGCTCCTGGTTTAAATTTAGCCACTTTTTTAGCTTCGATTGTAATGGCCTGTTTGGTGGCAGGATTAATACCCGGGCGGGCAGCACGTTCGGCAACAGAGAATGTTCCAAAACCTACAAGACTAACTTTATCGCCCGCAATAAGTGCATCCGATACGGCTTTTACTGTGGCTTCGAGTGCCTTTTTTGCATCTACTTTCGAAAGACCCGATTCTACGGCAATCGCATTGATTAATTCAGCTTTGTTCATAAGAATTTCTGATTTTTTAATTTAAAACAATAAACATACTTTTTTTTGACTCCACAAATGTAACTCTTTGAAAATAAATAACAAACAATAAAATGAAAAATTTCTTCTTTTTTTAATCAGAATTCAAAAAATATGTTAGAAAACATGTTTTTGGGGATAAAATCATTACTTTTGTGCGATAATTTTCTCTTTCGAATTGCGAAGGTGAAATTTTTTATCTATAAATATTTGTAGAATGAATAATTTTCTGAATAACCTGACGCCAGTGGTAAAAAATTTGCTGGCAATTAATATTATAATGTGGCTGGTGACATTGGTCGCCCCGGGTTTTTTGTCCCGTTGGGGAGTCAATTTCTCTGTTGTCGATTTTTTGGGAATGCACTACTGGGCAGCTGAAAAATTTAATCCCGCACAACTTATCACTTATATGTTTATGCATGGAGGATTCAATCATATGTTTTTTAATATGTTTGCACTCTTTATGTTCGGTTCTGCACTCGAGTCAGTCTGGGGTTCGCGTCGTTTTCTGTTGTACTATATTGTGACAGGTGTAGGGGCTGGTATAGTACAACAAGTATTCTGGACTATCGAATTCCAACCATTCATTAGCTCGATGAACGACGCTTTGTCGGCAAATCCTGAGCAAGCGGGTTCTGTTTTGCTACACAAGCTAAATCAGCTTAATTTGCCCCTTACAGTGGGTGCTTCAGGTTCGGTTTTCGGCCTTTTACTAGCTTTTGGTTGGCTTTTCCCCGAAGCACGACTAATGATGATTTTTATTCCGGTACCTATCAAAGCTCGTGTTTTTGTGTTGCTTTATGGCGTTGTGGAGCTGTTTTTGGGTGTAGCGAATTTTTCCGGTGATAATATCGCTCACTTTGCTCACCTGGGAGGTATGCTTTTTGGCGCTATTCTTATACTTGTCTGGCGAAAGAAAAGGGGGATTTTTTAGGTTGATTCACTATCTTCAATTTGCTTTGTTCTAGTATATTATTATCATCTTTAGTTATCAAAAAAAATGGATTTTGTCGAAAAGATTAAACAGCTTTATCGTCAGGGCGATGCGCTCACACGATTGATATTTCTGAATGTGGCAGTATTTGTGGTACTTCAGATTTTTATTATAAGTTTTCGCCTGTTCAATGTGTCGGGGAGCTTTATTCTCTCATGGGTGGCTGTACCTGCCGGATTATACGATTTGATGTACCGACCATGGACAATAATTTCGTATATGTTTCTGCACGAAAAGTTTTTTCATATTCTTTTCAATATGTTTGCACTGTATTGGTTTGGGAAACTTTTTCAAATGTATTTCAACGATAAACAATTGGTAGCTTTATATTTGTTGGGCGGTATAGGTGGAGCAGCATTTTATGTGTTGGCATACAATATATTTCCACTTTTTGCTCCATCTGTTGCTTTCAGCATTTTATTGGGAGCTTCCGGATCTGTCATGGCAATTATTCTGGCTGTAGCAATGCGTGCTCCCGATATGCAGTTGCGATTGATGTTTCTGGGCTCTGTAAAGCTTAAGTATATAGCGCTTTTTGCTGTGTTGGCAAGCCTTTTTGGCATAACCTCGGAAAATGCAGGAGGTGAAATAGCACACCTTGGTGGAGCTTTGGTGGGTTACATTTTTGTTGTATCTTTGCGAAGCGGGAAGGATATTACCCGTGGATTGAACCGATTTATCGACTTGTTGACGGGTCTGTTTAAACCACGTAAAATGAAGGTAAAGAAAGGAGGTGCACAGGCTGGTCGAAAAATGACAGATGCCGAATTTAATATGAGTCAAGCGCGCCGAATGGAAGATATCGATCGTATTCTGGATAAAATAAAAACATCGGGGTACGAAAGTCTGACTGCTGAAGAAAAAAAACGTTTGTTCGATCAAAGTAAAAATTAATGTTGGGTTGTTAGGTCAAAACAACCGAAATGTCGCATGTTCGGAAGAATTTTAGTGAAAAGCATTGCACTTATTGCCAATTTGGTGGTAGTGCTTCTGTTGTTTACCGCTCTGCTGGCTACTGTTGTCAGTCCGGAAAAAATTCTTCTGCCTGCATATACCACTTTGGTTTTTCCTTTTCTGGTCATTTTTAATATCGGTTTTGTGCTTTTTTGGGCTATAGTACGTAAATGGTATTTTCTGATTTCGCTGGCAGCACTTATTTACTCAGCTCCTCAAATTTCGCTGTATATCCCCATTCATTTTGGGCAAACAATAAATACCGATTCTTTGCCACATATTACGGTAATGTCCTACAATGTAATGCTCAATGGTATGCTCGAAAAAGATACCGACGAAAATCCCAATAAAGTGATCAGGCTTATCCGGGACGAAAATGCAGATATACTTTGTTTGCAGGAGTTCTCTGTAAGTCCCGATAAAAAATATATGACTGAAAAAGATATCAGGAAAGCGTTCGCTGATTATCCCTTTTCACATATTACTTATAAGTATCGTAGCGATTGGAGCTTGGTGGGTGTGGCAACATTCTCAAAATTCCCAATTGTGCGAAAAGATAGCGTGCACTTCGATTCTGATTATAACCTGTGCCATTACTCTGACATAATTATCGATGGTGATACTTTACGATTTGTAAATTTGCATCTCGAATCGAACAGACTCACACACCAGGATAAACTGATGCCAATGGAACTTAAAGATAATTTCAATACTGAAAAATTATCAGGTACCACAATGCATCTTTCGCGTAAGTTGGGTGGCGCATATCGTATCAGGGCTGTGCAGGCAGACTCGGTAGAGTCTATGATTCGCCGTTCGGACTTCAAAACGATTGTTTGTGGCGATTTCAATGATTTGCCGCTTTCGTACGCATATAGTAAAATCAGGGGGACTATGCTCGATGCATATGCCCAAACAGGTTTCGGACCGGGCTATACTTACAACGAAACCATATTCAGGTTCCGAATTGACCATATTTTCTGCGATTCTTCGTTTGAAATCTATGATTGTGAAATTATCAAGAATAAAGCATCAGACCATTTCCCTGTTGTGGCAAAAATTAAAATATAACACTATACAACACAAACTTTTAAAAAATTTGATATTATGAGTATTCCTGCAAATCTGAAGTACACCAAAGAACATGAATGGGTGCGCGTTGAAGGCGATGTGGCATTTATTGGTATTACCGACTATGCTCAAAGTGAACTGGGTGAAATTGTATTCGTCGAAGTTGAAACAGTAGGCGAAAGCCTTTCTTCCGGTGACGTTTTTGGTACAGTAGAAGCTGTAAAAACTGTTTCTGAACTATTTATGCCTCTTACCGGCGAAGTGCTTGAGTTCAATGCTGAACTGGAAAGTGCTCCTGAATTGGTTAATGAAGACCCATACGGAAAAGGCTGGATGATTAAAATGACTGTGGCTGATGCTACTGAACTGGCTGACTTGTTATCCGATACCGAATATGGTGCATTGATAGGATAAATGAACCTATTGTTTATTTATCATCGGATATAATCACATAACGACCCGAAAAGGATAGCCTTTTCGGGTTTTTTCGTGCTTATACTTATATTGCGTATTTGAGATTAATCTCTTTTTGTGATAATGTTTTGTTTGTTGTGAGAATTAAACTCTGAATTGAAAGGAAAAACCGTAAAATAATTTCATTTCGTATTGCAGATATCAAAAATAGCTGTATCTTTGCACAGAAATCAAAAAATGAGCAATGAATCGCAGTTTTCTACATATTCTTCTACTCGGTATTATTATTCTCTTGCAAAACAAGACGAAGTGAGTTTGGTGTGTAATTAATTGTATGTAATATAATAAAGCCTTTCTCACTACGGTGCGAAAGGCTTTTTTTAAACCTGCTGACCTGATGGGTTAGTTGTAATTGAAAAAATAGTAAATTAAGATATTATGGACAGACTTTTTATTTTTGATACTACTTTGCGCGACGGCGAACAGGTGCCCGGATGCCAGTTGAATACAGTAGAAAAAATTCAGGTAGCCAAAGCCCTTGAGCAACTTGGCGTGGATGTGATCGAAGCAGGTTTTCCTGTGTCGAGCCCGGGCGATTTTAAATCGGTAGTGGAAATATCGAAAGCGGTGACCTGGCCTACCATTTGTGCCCTCACACGTGGTGTGCAAAAAGATATTGATGTGGCTGCTGAGGCATTGCAATATGCCAAAAGTAAACGTATTCATACTGGTATCGGAACATCCGATTTTCATATCAAATATAAATTTAATTCTACACAGGAAGAAATTCTCGAACGTGCTGTAGCGGCTGTAAAATATGCCAAAAAGTATGTGGAAGATGTGGAGTTTTACTGTGAGGATGCCGGTCGTACCGACAATGTGTATTTGGCGCGTGTGGTTGAAGCCGTAATCAAAGCCGGTGCTACTGTGGTTAATATTCCCGATACCACAGGTTATTGTTTACCACATCAATATGGCGAAAAAATAAAATTCCTGATGGAAAATGTAAATGGTGTACATAATGCGATTCTCTCAACGCACTGTCACAACGACCTTGGAATGGCTACAGCCAATACAATGGCCGGAGTGCTCAATGGTGCCCGTCAGGTGGAAGTTACGATCAATGGTATTGGCGAACGCGCCGGGAATACTTCGCTCGAAGAAGTGGCCATGATTCTGAAATGTCATAAAAATCTGGAAATTGATACCAATATCAATACTCAGAAAATATATTCAACCAGCCGCATGGTTTCAAGTTTAATGAATATGCCTGTGCAGCCCAATAAAGCTGTGGTGGGTCGCAATGCTTTTGCACATTCATCGGGAATTCATCAGGATGGTGTGCTTAAAAACCGCGAAAGTTACGAAATTATGGATCCTACCGATGTGGGAATCGATAAAAATTCTATTGTGCTTACTGCCCGTAGCGGTCGTGCTGCCCTGAAACATCGTCTGTCAGTACTTGGTGTGGAAGTGGAAGGTGGTCAGTTGGATAAAATTTACGAAGAGTTTCTGAAATTAGCCGACCGTAAAAAAGATATCAACGACGACGATGTGCTGGTGCTTGCCGGAAAGGAGCGTTCGGAAAAGCAAAGAATCAAACTCGATTATCTTCAGGTAACTTCGGGTGTGGGTGTTCGGTCGGTGGCCAGTATCGGTTTGCTTATTGCCGGCGAGAAATTCGAAGCTGCTTCGTCAGGCAATGGCCCGGTTGATGCAGCCATCAAAGCGCTGAAAAAAATCATCAATCGCACAATGACTTTACAGGAATTCACCATTCAGGCTATCAGCAAAGGTAGCGACGATTTGGGTAAAGTACACATGCAGGTAGAATACGATGGTATTGTGTATTACGGTTTTGGTGCTAATACCGATATTGTGGCTGCTTCAGCAGAAGCTTATATCAATGCAATAAATCAGTTTGTAAAATGACCCCCAACCCCTAAAGGGAAGTAAGGAGATGTAAATCAAAAAATAAAAAAAACAGTTTATACGTACAATAAATATGAATACAAACGAACAAACTCCCCCTTCAGGGGGTCAGGGGGCAACCCTCTTCGATAAAATATGGGATGCGCACGTGGTGTCGTCAGTCGAAAACGGACCTACACAATTGTACATCGATCGTCATTTCTGTCATGAGGTGACAAGCCCTCAGGCTTTTAATGGCTTACGTGCCCGCGGACTGAAAGTATTTCGTCCCGATAAAACCACGATGACAGCCGACCACAATACGCCAACTATTGATCAGGATCAGCCTGTAAAAGACCCGATTTCGCGCAATCAGCTCGATACTTTTGCACGTAATGCAGCCGATTTCAACATGCCGCTTTTCTATCCACTCGGACATGAGAAAAATGGTGTAGTGCATATTATTGGCCCTGAGAATGGTTTTACACAACCCGGAATGACTATTGTGTGTGGCGATAGTCATACTTCTACGCACGGTGCTTTCGGAACCATTGCATTTGGTATTGGTACCAGCGAAGTGGAAATGGTGTTGGCTACTCAGTGTATTTTGCAAACCCGTCCTAAAACCATGCGTATTACTTTCAACGGTAAGCTTGGTGAAGGTGTAACAGCCAAAGACCTTGCCCTTTACATGATTTCGAAACTGACTACAGGCGGTGCTACAGGTTATTTTGTGGAATATGCTGGTGAAGCTATTCGCAATATGAGCATGGAAGAACGCATGACGGTTTGTAATCTTTCGATTGAAATGGGTGCCCGTGGTGGTATGATAGCTCCCGACGAAAAAACTTTTATGTATGTAAATGGTCGCGAATTTGCGCCTAAAGGCGAAGAGTGGGAACAGAAATTAGCATACTGGAAAACCCTTAAAACAGATGAAGGGGCGAAATTTGACAAAGAACTTGTGTTCGATGCTGCCGATATTCAGCCTATGATTACTTATGGAACAAATCCGGGTATGGGTATGGGTATTACAGACTCAATTCCTACACTCGATCAGATTGATGAAGCCGGACGTATTTCGTTTGAAAAATCATTGAATTATATGGGTTTTCAGGCGGGCGAAAAACTCGAAGGAAAACAAATTGATTATGTGTTTCTTGGCAGTTGTACCAATGGTCGTATTGAGGATTTCCGCATTTTTGCCAACTATGTAAAAGGTAAAAAGAAAGCCGACAATGTAACTGCATGGCTTGTGCCCGGTAGCTGGAAAGTGGAGCAGCAAATCCGCGAGGAAGGCTTGCTCGATATTCTGACCGAAGCCGGTTTTAAAATGCGTCAGCCGGGTTGCTCGGCGTGTCTGGCTATGAACGACGACAAAGTGCCTGCCGGAAAATATGCCGTTTCTACTTCGAACCGAAATTTCGAAGGTCGTCAGGGTCCCGGAGCGCGTACTATTCTGGCCAGCCCACTCGTTGCTGCTGCTGCTGCCATCTCTGGTCGCATCACAGACCCGAGAGCTTAGCAGGCACACGGAGTATACAGAGAATACGGAATATCACAGCTCAGAGTTATGTTACATAAAGAGTTAACCGACGAAATACTGCATGCATTTTATCAGGTTCATTATAAACTTGGTTTTGGCTTTTTAGAAAAGGTATATAAAAATGCTTTATATCTAGAAATGAAAGACCTGGGTCTTAAATGTGAAACTGAAAAAGCTATTAATGTGTATTACAAGCAAAAAGTTGTGGGAGTCTTTTATGCAGATATAATTGTAGAGGGAAAAGTTATTCTTGAGTTAAAGGCTGTAGAAAGTATTTGCAAAGAGCATGAATATCAGCTTGTGAACTACCTGAAAGCATGTGATCTCGAAGTGGGATTGTTGCTTAATTTTGGTAAAAGGCCTGAGCTTAAAAGAGTTATTTATACTAATGATAGAAAAGAATTAATTAATAGCACCTCATAAAATCAGTGTAATTCAGTTATTCTGTGTTGTCTGTGTGCTAAATTCAAAAGATATGGAAAAGTTTTTAACGTTGACTTCAACAATAGTTCCGCTTCCGATAGAGAATGTGGATACTGACCAGATTATCCCTGCGCGCTTTCTGAAAGCGACTGATAAAAATGGTTTTGGTGATAATCTTTTCGCCGACTGGCGCTACAACAAAGATGGTAGCCCCAAAGCAGATTTTGTGCTTAACAATTCGCTTTATTCGGGTTCAATTCTCGTAGCCGGAAAAAACTTCGGTTCGGGCTCGAGTCGCGAACATGCTGCCTGGGCTATTGCCGGTTATGGTTTTAAAGTGGTTGTGTCGAGCTTTTTTGCCGACATCTTCCAGAATAATGCTCTGAACAATGGTGTGCTTCCTGTCGTTGTGTCTGCAGAGTTTCTTTCCGAAGTTTTTAATGCGGTGAATACCGATTCGAAAGTGACGCTTACTGTCGATTTGCAAAATCAGACTGTAACTAACAATGCTTCGGGAAAGTCGGAAAACTTTGAGATTAACGCTTATAAAAAAGAATGTTTGCTGAACGGTCTTGACGATATCGACTATTTGCTAAGCAAAAGAGATATGATTGAGGCTTACGAAGTAGCAAGATAAACCCCTAACCTCTAAGGGAAACTAAAATACTATTTAATACTTTTTACGAATAAAATGAAAGTAGATGTCAATAATATATTAGGCGATACTAACTTCAACTCCCCATTAAGAGATGGGGCTGATATGTCAGATAAAGCTAAATTGGTTCCCCTTCAGGGGGTAGGGGTCATAGAAATAATGGACACTACGCTGCGCGATGGTGAGCAGACTTCCGGGGTGGCTTTTGCCATGCAGGAGAAACTCAGTATTGCGCGTATGTTGCTCGAAGAGCTTTGCGTCGATCGCATTGAGATTGCTTCTGCCCGCGTGTCGGACGGCGAATATGCCTCTGTGAAACACGTGGCAAACTGGGCGCGCAAAAACGGACATATCCATAAAGTGGAAGTGCTTGGCTTTGTCGATGGAACTACTTCGCTCAAATGGATTCAGGATGCCGGTTGCGAAGTGATTAATTTGCTTTGCAAAGGTTCGCTCAAACATTGCACCTATCAGCTAAAAAAAACACCCGAAGCTCATATTGCTGATATTCGGGGTGTGCTTGCTCACGTTAAGGAAATGGGTATTACGGTAAATGTGTATCTCGAAGATTGGTCGAATGGTATGCGTGATGCTGAAGAATATGTATACACAATTGTGGATGCGCTTCAGCACGATAATATCAAACGGTTTATGTTGCCGGATACGCTTGGCGTTCTTAATCCAGACGAAACACGTCTTTTTTGTGAGAAAATGATTACCCGTTATCCCAATCTTCATTTCGATTTTCATGCGCACAACGATTATGATTTGGCTGTAGCCAATGTATTCGAAGCAGTGAAGGCTGGTGTGCAGGGTATTCACGTGACTGTAAATGGGCTTGGCGAACGTGCAGGAAATGCGCCACTGACAAGCGTTTTGGCTGTGCTGCACGATCATGCCAAAGTAAAAACTCGACTTGTTGAGGAGAAAGTGAATTCAGTAAGCAAGGTAGTCGAAACTTATTCGGGTATTCGCATTCCGGCTAATAAGCCTGTGATTGGCGATAATGTATTTACGCAGGTGGCAGGTGTGCATGCCGATGGAGATAACAAAAAGAATCTCTATTTTAATGATTTGTTGCCTGAGCGCTTTGGTCGCAGACGTCAGTATGCGCTTGGTAAAACATCCGGTAAAGCCAATATTCTTAAAAATCTTCAGCAGCTGGGCATTGAACTTGATGATGCTATGATGCAAAAAGTCACGCAACGTGTAATTGAGCTTGGCGATAATAAAGAGCTTGTTTCGATAGAAGAATTGCCTTATATTGTGTCCGATGTGCTTAACAGCGAGCAGCTCGAACAGAATATTCAGATGCTGAATTACTCTCTTTCGCTTACTTACGGTTTACGGCCTGTGGCTACTGTCAGGATGCGCATCAACGATGAGGTGTACGAACAAAATGCTTCAGGCGATGGTCAGTACAATGCAGTGTCGAAAGCAATGTATAAAATCTATAAAAAGCTGAATAAGCCCACGCCGGAACTTCTTAATTACGAGGTGGTTATTCCGCCTGGTGGACAAACTGATGCTATTGTGCAAACCATTATTACATGGAAATTCGACGACAAAACATTTAAAACCCGTGGGCTCGATGGCGACCAGACTGTGGCTGCTATAAAAGCTACTGTGAAAATGCTGAATATTCTTGAGTCAGGAAATATTCCGGTGATAAATTATAATCAGTTACCATAGGGTTGAGCCAAGATCCAGGACTTTGAGATTTTGAAACCTGAAACAAGGACTACTATAAATAACAGATTTCTGAAAATAGAATAAACAAATTTTTTAAAAGATATAAATTCCAAATGAGTAAATTGAATATCGCAGTACTTCCCGGCGACGGAATTGGTCCCGAAATTACCGAACAGGCTTTGAATGTAACCAAAGCTGTCTGTGCAAAATTTGGTCACGAACTTACTTACGAGCATGCTATTGTGGGTGCTTGTGCCATCGATGCAGTAGGTGAGCCTTATCCGCAAGCGACGCACGATTTGTGTATGAAGTCGGATGCTGTGCTTTTTGGCGCTATCGGTGATCCGAAATACGACAACAATCCTGCAGCCAAAGTGCGCCCTGAACAAGGTTTACTGAAAATGCGTAAAGAGTTGGGGCTGTATGCAAATATCCGTCCGGTTACAACTTTTCCTTCGTTGATACATAAATCGCCGCTTCGTGCCGATCTGGTTGAGGGAGCTGATTTTATGTGTATTCGCGAACTTACCGGCGGCATGTATTTCGGTCGTCCGCAGGGTCGTAGCGAAGATGGAAATACCGCTTACGATACATGTGTTTACACCCGTGAGGAAGTCGAGCGCATTCTGCATCTGGCGTATAAATATGCCGGACAGCGTAATAAGAAAGTGACAATTGTGGATAAAGCAAATGTACTGGCAACTTCTCGCCTGTGGCGGCAGATAGGACAGGAAATTGCACCTCAGTATCCTGAAATTGAAACTGAATTTATGTTTGTGGATAATGCGGCTATGCGAATTATTCAGTGGCCTAAAAGCTTCGATGTGTTGGTCACTGAAAATCTTTTCGGCGATATCCTCACCGATGAAGCTTCCGTAATTACCGGTTCGCTCGGAATGTTGCCTTCGGCTTCTGTGGGAATTCATACTTCGGTGTTTGAACCAATTCATGGCTCGTATCCACAGGCTGCCGGCAAAAATATTGCCAACCCGTTGGCTACAATTCTGTCGGCTGCGCTAATGTTCGAATATGCATTTAATATGATGGACGAAGGAGCGTTGATTCGTGAAGCGGTAGCTGCAAGTATGGACGCCAATGTGGTGACCGAAGATATTGCAAGTGCCGGAAAAGCCTTTTCTACTTCCGAAGTAGGTGAGTGGATTGTGAATTATATCAATGCGAAATAATTCTGTGTTTTTTTATGATTGATAAAGGTCACCTGTCAGCAATGCTGTCAGGTGATTTTTTATACATAAACGGAATGATGCTAAAATAATCAGGATTCAGAAAAAGAGAAAATTCTGGTTTCTGAGCATTGAAACTTATGTCGGTTCCAAATGTATTTCTGATAATGTGAATGGGAAGCTCGGAGCAGTAGAATGTTGTTGTGTCATTAATATTAAAATTCCCATCGAACGGAATTTTTTCTTTCAGGTAATAGCGTGCGTTATCGGCTATCTTCTTGCTGTTTTTATTCCTGAAACGGACAACTCTCACAGTTTCAGGTCTGCTGTCGTTTAGAAATTTTTCAAGACTACAACTCTGCATGCCATCGTGGTCCGAAACCATTTTCGATAGCGTATGTATCACGTAAAATTCTCCTTCAACGTTTTTGTCAAGTATTCCACAATGTGAGATTTCTACTGAGTCATTAAGTTGCATCACTATAATATCGCTCACCAAGCCATAACTCCTGCGTAAAATGATATCACCACACTGCAATGAGTCGGGTTGATAATAAAACAAATCTGTTGTATTTTCCGGTGGCTGACAGCTAACCTGAAAATACAACAGAATTGATATAGAGATGAAGAATCTTATTTCAGTTTGTATTCTACCAACCACTTGTCGTCGATTTTTACTAGCTGTATTTTTTCTTCTTTTTGTTCGATTACTTCTCCTTTATCTAGGTCGAGTGAGCCATATACAATTACTTCAACTTCAGCAGAATTGCCATCTTCGGCAATAACAACAGATTTTTGTTCGATTTTTACATCTGCTTTTTTCATTTCATCTTTCTTTTCAGATGCAAATGCAGCAATAAAGTCGATGGTTTGCTTGGTATCGTCTGTACAATACTGTTTTGCTCCTTCGAAGTCGGCAGTGTAGACGGCTTTGAGGAATTTTTCGGCCACAACTTCGGGACCTCCTCCACCCGAGCAGGCAGCAATAGCCAGCAGAGGTAGTAGTGCGAAAATGATTTTTAATTTTCTCATAACATTTATTATTTAAGATTAGTAACGGGCGGCATTGAGCCACCTTGTGATTATTGGGGGTAAAAGTACAAATAGTTTTGTGTTAAGACAAATAAAAATAGCAGTTTTTTTGTAAAAAAGCTGCTATTGTGTTTTTTAGAATGTCAGAATGCAAAATAGGATACCTGAATTATCTATATAGTTGTTGATAATTAGTGTTCTCGATTATGTAAATGCTTTCTAATGACAAATTGAAAGATCGAAGTTGAACTTCCCGATCATTTTAGCAGTTCCTCAATTTCGGTTTCCAAGTTGGCAGGTTTAGTGCGTGGAGCAAATCGCTTCACTGGTTTTCCGTTTTTGTCAATTAAAAATTTTTCGAAATTCCAACGTATGTCATTTTTACCTTCAAGCGGAAGGGTTTCCTTCAGATATCTGTACAAAGGATTAGTCTCGTCTCCGTTCACTTCAATTTTGTCGAAGAGTGGAAACGTAATATTGTACTTTGTATTGCAAAAGTTTTCAATTTCTTCGGCAGTGCCCGGTTCCTGACCCATAAACTGATTACACGGAAATCCGAGAATGACAAGTCCTTTGTCTTTGTATTTCTGATAAAGAGCTTCAAGGCCTTCGTACTGTGGTGTCAGACCGCATTTGCTGGCAGTATTTACTATCAATACTATTTTTGCTTTGTATGTGCTGAGCTTTTGAGTTTCTCCTTTTATGGTTTTAACTTCAAAGCCATAAATATTGTCCGCTTTTTGAGCCTGAACTGAAATCAGGGTTATGAGCATAGCTGCAATCAGAAAGAAGATTTTTTTCATCTGTTTATTTTTTTTATTATTTGTCAGATGGAACTCGCCAATGATAATCATCTCTTTTTGTGAGTTATTGCTCATGGCTCGTTTCATTTTGTGTTACTATTTTTCTGCTTTTTCGAGCAGGTGAATCAATTCGTATAATTTATTTTTCAGCATTGCAGCCTCCTCCATTTGTACCGGGGATATGTCGTTGCTGAGTCGGTTCATTAGTTTGAATGGTATTTCGGCTGCCTGTTCACGCATGGCTCTACCACTATCGGTAAGCGCGACAAGTACCTTGCGCTGATCGGTTTTCGATGGTGTTCGCGTAATCAGCTGCATTGCTTCCATACGTTTTAGCAACGGAGTCACAGTGTTGGTGTTCAAAATAAGCTTCTCGGCGATCTCATTTACCGTTTGCTCATTGTTTTCCCATAACACCATCATTACCAGATATTGCGGATATGTGATTCCCAAAGCATCAAGGTCTTCCTGATAGGCTCTGATGATCAGTCGCGATACTGCGTAAAACGGAAAGCACAGCTGATTTTCGAGTTTTAGTTGTTCGTAATTCATTGTAATTTATTCTAATACTGCAAAAATAACAAAAACGGAGCAAAATGGTTTGATTTGTTCCGTTTTGTTATGTTTTACTGTGCCGACAAAAGTTTTTCTATGTCCTTTCTGAGTTTTTCAGGTTTTGTAAATGGTGAGAAACGTTTGTAGGGTTTTCCGTTACGGTCGAGCATGAATTTACCAAAGTTCCATTTAATTTCATTGCCCGGAAATCCGGGAAGTTCGCTTTTCAGATATTTGTAAATAGGGTCGGCAGTTGAGCCGTTTACATCAATTTTCGAAAACATGGGGAACGAAACTCCGTAATTGATCAGACAGCCTTCTGATATTTCCTTTTCGCCGCCGGGTTCCTGTCCTGCAAACTGATTGCACGGAAATCCAAGAACTACCAAACCTTTGTCTTTGTATTCACGATAAAGTTTTTCAAGTCCTTCGTATTGTGGAGTTAGTCCGCATTTGCTTGCTGTGTTTACTACCAACACTACTTTACCTTTGTACTCTTCCATTTGTTTCTCTTTTCCCTGCAAGCTCTTCGCTTTGAAATCATAAAAGTTTTGTGCCATTTTTTCTGAATTTATTTATTGATTATTTTTTCTTGTTTTGATCTTGTGATATGTTTGATATATCGTTTGCGATACAAAAGTATAAAAAATATCGCACGCGATATAAATACGGTTGTGTTTTTAATCTTTTTTAATGATGCTATTGTGGGTTGAATTGAATTAAGCGAAATTTGTTGGTGCTAAACTGCAAGAAATGAATTGTTTATTTCATTTTGTTCAGAAGCGCAGGGTAGAGCTCGTTTTTAACCCATTTATATTCGGGTTCGAAGCGCAGAATTTTTTCGTATTGTGCTTTTGCCTGCGAATATTGTTCGAGACTTTCGTAAGTTTGTGCGGTAAGTGTGAGGATATTCAGATAAAACCAGTTGTTGTGAGTGTTTCCTGATTTCTCAACAAGTAGCATCGCTTTTCGAAACAGTAGCAGGGCTTCTTTTTTATTTCCACCAAAGAGTTTTGGTGTGTGGTACAGCGAATTTGCATTATCCACAATTCCCTGAATGTTCTGTGGGTCAATTTCGAGGGCCATTTTTACATGTCGGTTGCTTTCAGGTCCAAGAGCTATGGCTTTAAATTTACTGAGCCCGATCCGGAATCCGATAAATGAACCTTTGAAGGCGTGCGCTGTAGCATTTTTAGGCGACGATTTAAGTACTTCATCAATGTGTTTGTCGCCTCGCTCAAGATATTTTGCAGCAGTTTCGTATTTTTTTGTCCCAATCAGAAAAGCGGTGTAGCCATAGTAATAGCTAATAAGTTCGAGTTTTGCGTCGGTAGTTTGTGGGTTTTGTTTTTCGATGGCGGCTATTACCGAACCCCATTTTGTCATGTTGCCATTGATGTAGGCATTGTAAATAATTGGCTTATAATCGCTTTGCGCATTGGCTAATTGGCAGACAATGAGTAGTGATGTAAACATGCTGATCAATATGCGGATGTTTTGTTTCATGGATTCTGTTTGGTTTTTTGAATTGCAAAGGTACAAACAAAAAAATAAACATGTCGGTTTAAAAATTTGAGAAATATTATTTTCTCAAATTCTGTTTTTGTTCAAATCAATTCTTTTCTATATCTTTGTCCCCCGAAAGGAATTCGGCTCGCTTCCAGGGCTGTTTTTCTTTCTTTTTTTTGAAGTAAACTTTCGGTAACGAACTATTTCTGTTATCGGGCGTTTATAGATTTACATTCATACAAATGCAGTCAATCGGTTTCTTCGATAGCTGCGTTAATTAAATGGGGTGCCTAAATATTTCGGGCTGAGATCATACCCTTTGAACCTGCGCGGGTAATTCCGGGAAGGGAAAAAGACTAATCATCCGTATTTTTTTGGCTCTCAAAACAAAATTTATTAATTCATCTGCGTCATATTATGGCGCTTAATCAATTTGTTATGAGACAGATTTTTATTGTAGCCTTTGTGCTTGTGTCAACATTACTGTCGTTTTCGCAACGGGCAGTGAAAGCTAAAGTAACTGACGAGAGTGGAAACCCGCTTCAGGGAGCCACGGTGTTTATTAAATCTGAATCGAAAGGTGTTGTGACCGATCGGAATGGAAAGTTTGTGATAGAGGGGCTCTCGCGTGCAGCCTATCAAATTGAAGTGTCGTATGTGGGATATGTGACTGAGACGCTCGATGCGCGAACAAATGTCGATTTGAATATCGTGCTGAAACGTGCTGAGTATGAAATTAGCGAAATTACGGTCACTTCTGTGCGTGCCAACAATCGTTCGGCTGTAGCATACACTAATGTAAGTAAAGAGGATATTGAGCAACGCAATATGGGGCAGGATATTCCTTATTTGCTGGCACTTACGCCCGGGTTTGTGGCAACTTCGGATGCCGGAACGGGAATTGGTTACACCGGATTTCGTATTCGTGGAACCGATGCCAATCGTACGAATATTACTGTAAACGGTGTGCCGCTGAACGATGCTGAATCACACGGAACATTCTTTGTGAATATGCCCGATTTTGCTTCGTCGCTTTCGTCGATGCAGGTACAGCGCGGCGTGGGCACTTCCACCAATGGTGCAGCAGCTTTCGGAGCGAGTATTAATATGCAAACCGAGGGGCTTAATGTAAAGCCTTATGCTGAAATCAGCAGTACTTACGGGTCATTTAATACCAATAAAAACACGCTTAAAGCCGGTACCGGATTACTTCACAATAAATTTGCTTTTGACGCCCGTTTGTCGAACGTTAAATCCGATGGATATATCGATCGAGCGTTGGTGGATATGAAATCGTATTATTTTTCGGCCGGTTATTATGGCGAAAAGTCAACCGTGAAATTCCTGACTTTTGGTGGTAATGAGAAAACCTATCAGGCCTGGAATGGTGTGGATTCGGAGATAATGAAAACGAATCGCACATATAATGAATTGGGTGAATATCAGGATAATGCCGGTAATACGCAATATTACGATAACCAAACGGATAATTATGCACAAACACATTATCAGTTGCATTGGTTGCAAACGCTGAACAGTCATCTGAATTTTAATGCAACAGCGCATCTTACGCGTGGACTTGGTTATTACGAAGATTATAAAACCGGACGAAAATATAAGGAATACGGTTTGATTCCTGATACTGTAGCGGGTGTGGCGTTGAAGAAGACAGATTTGGTTCGTCAGAAATGGCTCGATAATTATTTCTATGGAATTACATACGGGCTGAATTATGATACCGATCGCATGAACCTTTCGGTGGGAGGTGCTGTAAATCGCTATGATGGGGATCATTACGGAAAAGTAAAATGGGTGCGCAATGCCAATCAGCTGGATATGAGTAAAGAGTGGTACCGAAATAATGGTGTAAAAGACGATGCCAATGTGTATGCAAAACTCAATATGGAGACTTTTGAGAAACTGTTTGCTTCGGTCGATTTGCAATATCGCTATATCCATTACCAAATGGCGGGTGCCGACGATAAGTATGATGAGGACAATAACGTAATGCGTGATATTACGAACATGTATGAATATCACTTCTTTAATCCGAAATTCGGCTTGACTTACATGCCCGACAAAAATAATTCGGTGTATGCTTCATATTCTTTGTCGAACCGTGAGCCTAACCGGAATAATTACACCGAACGTGCCAAAAACGAAGCTGAACCACGTCCTGAAAGATTGTTCGATGTAGAAGCGGGCTATCGTTATCAGTCATCTAAAGTGGCTGTTGGTGCAAATCTGTTTTTTATGGATTATAAAGATCAGCTTATCCTGACAGGAAAAATTAGTGAAATTGGTGAGTTGCTTACGACTAATATTTCCGATAGCTACAGAACTGGTTTGGAGCTTACAGTAGGTGTAAAGCCTGTCAGCTGGTTGAAATGGGATGGAAATGTGACGATTAGTCAGAATAAAATTCTGAATTTTATTGAGCAGGATGTGGATATGTACGATGCCGACTGGAATTGGATTGGCTCTAAAAGCGATACGCTGGGTACTACCGATATTGCATATTCTCCCAATGTGTTGGCTAACAGTGCTTTTGTTTTTAATTTCGATCGTTTCGAATTAGGTTTGTTCTCGTCGTTTGTAGGTAAGCAGTTTTTCGATAATACTTCGAGCGACGACAGATCCATTGATGCTTATTTCGTAAACAATCTGAGTTTGAAATATGCATTACCCCTCAAAAGAATACGCGGAATCGATTTTCAGTTTATGCTGAATAATCTGCTGAATGAAAAATACGAGTCAAATGCCTATACATGGTACTCCTATTATTTTGATGGGCAGCGTGTGAACGAAAAGCGATACTTTCCGCAAGCCGGAATTAATTTCTTAGCTTCGGTAACGCTGAAGTTCTGATTTTTTGAAATAATTTATAGTGACCGGATAGAATTATTTTTCTATCCGGTTTCTTTTATGGTCATTGCTTGTCCTAATACATTTATTGTTTATTAAAACAAGACTTGATGTTCTGGCTGTAATAAGATTTGGTCGGAGTTTTATATCTTAATAATCTTTCTTGAATATGTTTTATCTGCTGTAATCACATTGACTACATACACGCCCGGCACAAAATCTGAAATTGAATAATGTATGATCTTTTCACCATTGATAGGAATATTAGCCACAACATTGCCCTGAGCATTTACGATTTTAATTGATTTGGCATTGCTAATTGTATTGAGTTGTATCTCAATTGCATTTGAAGTCGGATTTGGGGAAATAATCATATCTGAATCGACTTTTTGTTCTTTTACACTTGTGTTCATTGGAATGCGGGCATATACCGCATACGATTTTACAATTTCGCCTCCCAGATCATCATATTCCGCCCAAATAGTATCGCCAATTGTTGCAGAAATGGCATTTGCCTGTGCCGAGTTTATATAAAATCCGCCGTAGAATTTTCCATTTGATTTATGGCAACTGATTGTTGTATGTTCCCCTGTTCTTGCATTGTACAACTCAATTTGCCCTGTCGCATTTTGATTGCTATGGTCAAATACTTCCACAATATTTACAAAATTTTCAAGGATATAATAGGCTGAAAATTTGACTTTAGATGCAATTTGTTCGCGGCTTTTTACAAGAATTGAAATTTCGAGCGAATCAGTCATAATTGTATCTAAATACATTGTATCTGCATACATATATACGTACGCATCATCTACCAAAATGCTGTCAACAAGCGCAGAATCGTTGACAAATACGCTATCTGTAGCATGGATTTTTACAGTGTGAATACCAATATCTTCCGTAGTTGGGGTCCAAGTAAGAATGTTTTTGTTCATCTTTATCCCTTTGCTATCAGTCTCATATGTAAACGAAATTGATGGATTAGTGCGTGATGAAAGATCAAATGTATATTCATTCAGCGTATTTTCAATGAATTCAAGTTGTAAATTGTGTTCTGAGAACAGAAGCGGAGTGGTCGCAGTTGAATCCCGGAGCGAAAAATACAAGGTGTCACTAATCGGTGAGTGCCATGTTGAGTAATATGATGTGTCGGAAAATTGAGCCCACGCTTTATATTTCAAATTAGGTGTCAGATTTGCGATATAGCAAAACGATGTATCAACTTTTACTATTCGTGAGATATTAGTTTTTTCAATTGCCTGGTAATAGATGTCGGTATTTGAACGCGGGTCGTTATCCCACGAAAGTTTAACGGTATCATTGCTAACTTCTGCTCTTAAATTTTTCGGGTAATCATCTTCGTTATAGATATTCTCAGAATGTTCTTTACGAATAGTAAACGGAGCATACATATACGTAGGTTCATTTTTACTATCACTCACTTTGCAATATAAATAGTAATCTTTGCCATATTCTGCTCGATTAAATGCATAATAATTCGTAATTGCATAATACAAAGGTATTTCCACACTTCCTGATCCTGTTAAGATAGTGTTATAAAATGAGTAAAATAAGTTACCATCACCTAGTTTTTTGTCCGAGTCCAAAAATACTTCAATAGAAAGCGTGTCCTCATAATCTAAGTAATTCACATTTAGTTTAGGATATGAAGTTGGGTTGGGATAATTTACTACGATATCCTCATGTTCTTCCCAAAACACAACAGGAGCCGAGTTCAATACTTTTGCTTCAAACAGAAAGTCTGCGTTGTAATCCGTAAAGACCTCCCATTTTCCTGGTTCCGGATCTTTCAGGCTCATCACCGATTGCTTAGCAGCAGGAAAATTCTGATATTCGGAATTATTTTTCGTATATATTTTCCCACTTGGCGACTTTGCCGAAAAGTCAATTAACTCTGTTTCAGTTCCTGCAACCAGCATTATTTCCTGAGCGCCGTGAGGCACATCGAATGGTTTTGTACTGCTCTTCATCATCGAATAGGAATTGTCATAACCCGGACTTTTAAGAATAGAATACAAATTATCGTAATTACGACCTATGGAATAATAGATATACGGAAATGATGGATTCCCGAACTCGATTTTCTGAGCGAGCGTAAACTTCCAAACCTGTCCTTTGGTATGAATCACTGCGTTATCGATATCGGCGGTAACCGATGAGATTTTCGTGTTTGCAGCCCAACCAAGCCCCCAGGGCAAAGTTTCGGGTGTTTGTATATTTCCTGTAATGGTTCCTTTGAAATTAGCCCGTTGCAGTGTGGCCGACATTGTTCCGGTAAGGATATTGGCTATGTTAACTCCCGAATTTACGTGAAACAGACCTTTTTCAAAATTAAATGCCATCGTTGCATTGGCAGTTGGAGAACCGAAAACTTCGAGTGATCCACTTCCTTCGAACTCAGACATTGGAGCGATTTTTACCCCGAAGTCGTTTATTTTTATGGGTGAACCCACTATGGGTAAATCGAGACCTGTTTCAATGTCCACATTTGCCAATGCTTTCCAGCTGTCCGAAGTAAAATCTTCGACACCTCCGGTCATTTCAGTAATAAACAATCCGGAAGCCCCTATCGGAATTTTTGAACCTATAGAAAGCACAAATTTATCGATTCCGCCATTGCGAAATTCGGCAATCACACCCAGTTGTAAACTGCCGATAAAGCCCTGTATGTCGTTGTTCACTTTTGCAACAGTTGATTCTATGGTGTCTTCATTATTAATTACTATAATTTTAGAATTATCGCTTAAATTCATCTGCTTAGCCACCGCTTCAAATCCTTCGCCCGGAATAGACAAATAAAAACTCCCCACCAGCTCATCTTGTGTCTGATTGTATGTCAACGAAATATTCTGCAGTGAAAACGCTTTCATATTTAGCGATGAAAGGTTTAAATTAAACGCATTTGAATAAAACGATTCACCCGGATGATAATACAATAATTCACCCTTCATGCTTACATAATTGTCTTTAGCATAGTCTAATACTTGTTGAAACGGAACAGGTAATTCCTTAAATGTATAACCCACATTTGTTACAAGGTTCATATTTGGAAACTCCCCGATACTTGTAATTTCAATTGGAAATCCATACACTTCAATATCTGTTTGTATGGGGTCAACTGCATTCAGAATAGGCTTGTACGACCAACTTGTTGTGAAACCATTATCATAATAGGTAGGATTTACCTTTGCGAGAAATGAAAATTCGCCATCAATAATTTTTTTGTTCTCAAAAATGCCGTATATCACATTGTCATTTGCATCTTTTTTAGTAGGATAATAGATTTGGCCATTTCCCGAGATGATGGGAAAAGTTAGTTCTTCGCGCATATCAACACGTACTTTTGTGCCATAAAACCGTATAGATGGAACTCCGAAATGAGAAACATCACCTGATAATTCATATACACGCGGTGCAATGGTGTCAATTTTATATGCATTTAATGTCATTCGAGACCCAACAACAAGTTGCTTTACATTATATGTCCTTTCTTCAACTGGAACAACTTCAGAATATGATAAAAGAGGCAATGCATCGCAGAGCCCACGGATAGAATCGTAACATAAACGGTTTGAATAGGATTCTGGATTATTAAAGTAGTGATATACCTGAAATGTTTGAAGTTTCGACGCTGATTTGAATTTTGACAAATCTTCGGCTTTCATTGTGGTATATAGCAAATTTAAAACTGAAAGATTTGTTAAATTCGAGGAATTGAACGTGTTGAAGTCTAATTTATTTCCTTTCGCGTTCAGGAGTGTTAGTTTTGACAGGTTGTTTACAAATGAGAAATCATATTTGGTGTTAGTCGAATAATTGACACTTCTTTCAATATTCAGAGTTTCTAAATTGACTAATGTTCCTATTATATTTAAATCGGATTGTGTGAAGTTGTACGAATTCGTATAAGTAAATGACTTAAGATTGCGTGCATATTGGAGTCCGTTTAGATTGTAAACAGCAGATCCTGAGAGGTCGAGTGTTGTTAATCGAAGCATGTCGGCATCCGTGATATTTGTGTCAGTAATGCCTAACTGGTTTTTAATTTTGTTTTTTAATTCCGTGCTCGAAAAACTCACATTTGTTTGCGAATACAATATAGCTTGTATTTGTAATACACATAAAAGGATTGTTAAGTATTTCATATGTATGTGTGTTAATTGAATTCAAATTGAATTCGCAACTGAATTCAGATTAAAAATTTGTTTCAATAGGGGTATTTAAGTCTTTTTTGGGCTTTGATAGCAGCCAACGAAAAGCAGCTTGTTAGAGGGGATTCGAAAATCCGAATGCACATGTGCGAAACTTAGCGCATTATATAAGCATATTCGGTAGTGAAGCTGAAGTGATAAACTTACAAGCTTTTTGAAGAGGAGAGCACAACTGCAATTTAAATTTGTATTGATGTTGTACTCTCTTTTTTTTGTATTACTTTTTTTGTGTAGTTACTTAATGAAATTTTTTGTGTGAATATTTCTTACACAAAGTTTTCAATTATCAGCCAATGTTGCCCAAAATGCTCCTTTGAAATCTTTAGTACCTGTTTTGGAGCTTACTTTTCCACTGAAATAGCCTTTAATGGCTGTGTCGGTTCTGTCGGTAACAGTCACGCTGACAATCTCAGTTTCGGTGGGATCGCCCCAGCTGCTATACACGGTAAAGAATTCCTC
Source organism: Paludibacteraceae bacterium (assembly GCA_016937795.1). Taxonomy (GTDB): domain Bacteria; phylum Bacteroidota; class Bacteroidia; order Bacteroidales; family Paludibacteraceae; genus Paludibacter. Next base: position 7,957 of record JAFGVV010000025.1, on the reverse strand, counting down.
GTCCGATTTGTATGTGCGTTTTGTAAATTCCATTGTGTTGTTGTAGTGCCCGTACATGAAGTTTACAAATTTTTCGGATGAAGCAGCTCCATCAGTTCCGGTGATAAAAACCTCGCCTGTCCATTGTCCAAAATTTTCAAAAGTACAGTTGATAATCTCTTCAGCGCCATTGTCCACAATTACCACCATTTTTCCGGCTTGTACATCTTTTAGTAGACCGTCTAAACTTAAATCGTCGCATGACACAGAGAATAAAGCTACTGCGAGCGACACGATAATTAATTTGAGTGTTTTCATAAATATTAAATTTTAAAGTAAATAAATGTGTTTCTGTGCAAATATATGTATTTATAATTTAAAAACAATAAAGATAATCCCTTTTTTATTTTTTTTCTTCAGTTGCTAAATCTTTTAATTTCAACTTGTCCTGGTCGAAGTAGTAATTGTTAGGCACTGTTTTTAAAAAAAACACTATATTTGCTTACCACTTATAAATTCAAATTATGCAAGATCTGAAAATTTCAGGACAATTGGTCGATGTGGTGGCGCGATGTATTCGTCCGGCAACCATTACAATTTCAGGTACAAAAATAAAATCGGTGGAGTATGAAGATAAGGCTCCGAATGTGTATCTTATTCCGGGTTTTGTGGATGCTCACATTCACATCGAAAGTTCGATGTTGCTACCCGCAGAATTTGCGCGTCAGAGTGTGGTGCATGGCACAGTGGCTTGTGTGTGCGATCCGCACGAAATAGCCAATGTGTGTGGGGTAGAGGGCATTGATTATATGATAAAGAATGGAAAGCAGTCGCCCCTGAAGTTCTACTTTGGCGCGCCATCGTGTGTGCCTGCTACAGAATTCGACTCGGCAGGTGCGGTGCTCGATGCTTCAAAAGTGGAAGAGTTGCTGGCATGTGATGATATTTATTTTTTAGCTGAAATGATGAATTATCCTGGTGTGATTGAGCAGGACGCACAGGTGCATGCAAAACTTGCAGCTGCGCGCAAATATCGCAAGCCCATTGACGGACATGCGCCCGAGTTGACAGGCGATGGTTTAAAGGCTTATGCGGCTGCCGGAATAAGCACCGATCACGAATGTATGACTATTGCCGAAGCGGAGGCAAAACTTGCTTTGGGAATGAAAATACAGATCAGGGAAGGTAGCGCCGCAAAGAATTTCGACGATTTGCTGCCTTTAATGGTAAAATATGCCGATAGCATCATGTTTTGTTCCGACGACAAACACCCCAACGATTTGTTGAAAAATGGTCACATTAATGCGCTTGCACGCAGGGCTGTAGCTGCTGGTTACAATCCTGTGGACGTGTTGCGGGTATGTTCGTACAATCCGGTGAAGCATTACGGGTTAAATGTGGGGCTGCTCCAGGTAGGCGATGAAGCTGATTTTTTGATCGTGGGCGATTTAAAAGATTTTACTATATCTGAAGTTTTTATTGCCGGGAAAAAGGTGGCTGAACACGGACATCCTTTGTTCGAATTTATTGAGGATATAAGCATTATCAATAATTTTGAGGCAGATAAAATTACAGTCGATGATATACATGTAACACCCGAAGGAAATTCGATGAAAGTGATTGTGGTGGACGATGGGCAACTGTTTACGCACAGTCACAGGGTTGTGCCCCGTGCTGTGGAAGGAAATGTGGTTTCGGATGTACAACAGGATGTGCTTAAATTAGTGGTTTACAATCGTTATCATCCGTCGAAACCTGCCGTAGGCTTTATCCGTAATATCGGGCTGAAAGCCGGCGCAATGGCTTCCACTGTGTCGCACGACAGTCATAATATTGTGGCAGTAGGAGCGAGCGATGCCGAAATTGTGCGGGCCATTAATAGTTTGATAGATTGTAAAGGTGGTGTACTTGCCTGTAATGGTGAAGAAATGAAAGTTCTTCCCTTGCCTGTAGCTGGTCTCATTTCAATAAAAAATGGTGAAGAAACAGCCCGGCTTTATGAAGAAGTGGATGCGATGGCCAAACGTTTGGGATCCACACTTAAAGCTCCTTTTATGACGTTGGCCTTTATGTCATTGCTGGTAATTCCCAAATTAAAACTCAGCGACAAAGGACTTTTCGATGGTCGTAGTTACTCGTTTACAGCACTGATGGATGAGAAGGCTGGACAATGATTTTTGTTTTAAACTGTCTTATATGTCGGTTTGTATTTTTTATTACAAAAATCTGTCGAAAAAGTTGATAAACTAAATCTTGTTTTTACCGAAGAAAGAAAAATAAATGCTAACTTTGTTGCTTTGAAAATCAGACCCTTGTTGAATAGGTTATTCGCCTGAAATATAGCATATTGAGATGGTAATTTACGGATTTGAGTTTACGCAGGCAGAGTTGATATTATTATCAGCCTTTGTTGCTTTATTAGCATACCAGCTGTACTTTTATTTTTATTATTTGCAGGCTGTGCTTCGGCTAAAAATGCAGTCGGCAAAAAATAAAATTAATTTCGAAAATCAGAAGTTTCCTGTTTCAGTCATTATTTGTGCAAAGGACGAACTTGATAATCTGCGGAAATACCTGCCTTTTGTACTTTCGCAGGATTATCCCGAATATGAAGTGATTGTAGTGAACGATGGATCGGGTGAGGAAACCGAGATACTACTCAATAACCTCATGAAGGAATATCCACATTTGCGAACCACTTTTGTTCCGGCTGGCGCAACGAATCTGAGTACTAAAAAGCTGGCACTAACATTGGGCATTAAAGCGGCAAAATACGACTGGTTGCTTTTCACTGACGCCGATTGTATGCCCGAAGATAAAACATGGATTTCGCGTATGGCACGTAACTTTATTCCCGGTGTCGAGTTTGTGCTGGGTTATGGTGCTTATTTTCAACAAAAAGGATTCTTGAATCGTCTTATTTCTTACGATGCATTATTCAGTGCGCTTCAGTATATGGGGTTTGCACTGACTCACCACCCGTATATGGGCGTAGGACGTAATATGGCCTACCGCAAAGAAGTGTTTTATCGTCAGAAGGGATTTGCATCCACCCTGCATTTACGTTCGGGCGACGATGACCTGATGGTCAATCATGCTGCAAATGGGTTTAATACACGAGTAGAAGTTGCTCCTGATAGTATTACGTGGTCGGAGCCGAAAAAGCGCTTTCGTGACTGGTATTATCAAAAAGAGCGACATTTATCTGTTTCATCTTTTTATACCCCCGTCAGTAAATTTCGTTTGCTTATCGAGCCTGTTACGCGCGGCATGTTTTATCTGCTTTTAATTCTCACTATTGTTTTTGGCAATTTATTGACTATTTCTTTGGTTACTTTTCTTTTTACCGTACGTTTGGTTACTCAGATTGTAATAGTTAGTAAATCGGCAAAACACTTCGGGCAAAGAAGTTTTGTGTTCTCCTTGCCATTTTTTGATATTTTCCTGCCTCTTATTCATCTTTTTATTATGACTTTTGGTCGAATGGGCTCGAAGGCTAAAAATATTCAATGGAAATAATTACCCGTATTCAAAGCTAAAGTTCTTTTACAAATTTTCAGTGCCAGTTTCGCTATATGGTTGTAGTAAGTCGTTGATTTGTTGTAATAAAAAATACAAAACATACAGGTTGTGATTGTTTTATTGTTTTAAATTATATTAAATATCTCTCCTTTTGATGATTGTGCCAACAAATATTTGTCAATGATTTGTTGATGTTCTGACTAGATTACAAATTCAATTGGTCGACTTATACCTGTTTCTGACTAAACTCCTCTTTGTTTAAGTGTCATTCATACAGCGATATAAGTCAATATCTATGTGATTTATTATTACAATTCTTATATCCGCATGAATAAATACCAGTCATATTCGTATTTATTACGACAGCTGATTGTCGGTAGGGATAATTGTCATCTTGTGTATCTTTGTAATAGTTCAAAAACAAGAAACAATTAAATACTAAAAGTTATGTCAAACGCACTAAAAATAGAAGTTGCAGTACTTAAGGCTTTTGCACTTATATCGGTATTGGTTTTGTTAATTAGTTGTCTATAATCTCTACATTATATTTGTTGGTTTTAATGCTAAGCAGGGAATTCTACGCGATGTAGAATTCCCTGCTGCCTTTAAAAGTATATTGTAGGATAAATATAGTGTCTTAATTTTCTTTTTCAGATGCTTTTATGTGGTTTATTAGCGGGTTGGCATACATTTCAAGCATTTTCATTCTCAAAAAATCCTCATCCTTGCTGCCAGCTAAATCAATTTTCATTATCTGCTTCTCGAGGTACTTTTCGAAATCGAGCTTTTCCATTAAATCATACTCTTTTCCATATTTGTTTTCACCTGTGAGGAGATCGTATGCAACTTTATTTACATTGTATATCTCATAGCCCGAGTGTATATGTTTGTCGATGAGTGCTGCCGCTGTCTGATAGAAAGCTGTTTTCTCACTGATTTCGCTGCCTGTTTGCATTAGTTCGTTTGCAATATTACCAGCAGCACGATACATTACACGTCCTTTGTAGCCCATTACGCCCGTTTGCATATTCAAAAGATCGTCCTGTGGCGATTTTTTAAAGTCAGGATTGTCACGTTTTTGCTGGAATTCTTTGGCCTTCAGATAGTCACAGGGGTCATATTCGTACGATATACTGACCGGGCAAATTCGTAGCTGAGCCAGATTCTCGGCAATGGATTCATTCCCGCTCATGTTCATCATTTTCAACAGACTTTCCTGTGTGCGGTCGTTCGAGTCTTTTGCACGACCTTCGCGCTGTGCAATCCAGATTGATTCCAGTTTTTCGTTGATAGTGAATCGGATGTAGGATGACAGTGTTTTCGAACTTTCCAATACCTGACGGGGGCTCAATCCGCGTTTTACTATGAAGCTTTTGTTTACACGTACTAATTCTTCAATCCAGGGGAATACCAGCAGGTTGTCGCCAATGGCAATCTCCACAGTGTTCATGCCTTTTTCAATTAGTTTGGCGCAGAGTAGTGCAGAGTCGAGTATTATGTCGCGATGGTTCGAGATGTAGAGATATGGTTTTGATGTATCGAAATTTTCAGGTAATTGCAAATTAATCCCTTTTGTAAGATTTGCTTCGATATATTGCAGGAATGGATATATCAACTCTTTCTGAAAATCGATGATGCTGTTGAACGAAAGTAGTCGCTGACGAATGACATCCTTGGGTAGAAGTGGGTAGATGGTGCTCAGCACTTTCATAAATTGTTTTTCTTCGCTCAAACGAGCCAGGGCAGGGGCTACTTCGTCATCGTAATAACAACGTATATCGTCAAATTTGTTGTTCATAATATGTAAATTTATATATTCGTTTAATGTGTATAAAAATAGTCATTTTTTTCAGAATAAATAAACCCTAATCTGAAATACGCCTGAATTCATTGTAAGTTTTTACTTGATTACTTTTTTCTTCCTAAACAGAGAGTATTCAGGTCGCTTACTTTTTTTTATTATGATAAAATCCTATCATTCTTTCCACGATCATAGCAAGTGCAACCAAAAAACAAAGCGACATAGACACCAATGCTGCTGCATGAAAATTACCTGTTGATTCGGAAAGTAGTCCGCCTGTGACGGGTCCCAAAATGCCTGAGAGACCATAGCCCAGAAAAACATATGGATATACGCGGGCAAGGCCATCTATTCCAAAACGATGTGCTGTTTCGCGTGCATAAAGCACTAGATGGGCACCAAAACCAAATCCCACTAACACGGCAAGTGAATAATAGAGCAGGGGAGTGAGCGTGATAAAAGAGATAAGCACCACACTAATGCCGGTAATAATAAGTGTCAGTGGCATAAGTATATGGGCTGAAACATGATCGGCAATCCAACCCCAGCTGAGACGGCCTGCCAGATTGGCAATGGAGAAAATGCCAATACCTGTGGCCAGCACGAATTCGTCAGTCAAAAATTGCATGCCAATAGGTTTGAGGTTGCCAATGACCATAAGCCCGGCAAAAGTCCCCGTAAGAATCCCAATAAATAATCTGATAAAGTTCAGGTTTTTGAGCAAAGGTAGTATTTTGAGCTTTTCCGGCTTTACACTGTGATAGTTTTCGGGTGCTTTCAGTATAAATGCCAATACTATGATCAGAACTGCATAAACCAATGCAGGATAGCTAATGATTTCAATGAGTTTGAATTCGTGCTTTATCATGGTTTCGGCAATATACGAATGAAGTATAGCGCCACCGCCAAAACCTGCCGACACGATACCAGTGATAAGACCCTTTTTGTCAGGAAACCACAGGGCTGGAACCGAAACGGAGACAAGATAGCCGATGCCGGTGCTTATGCCGCCAAACAAGCCAATGCCAAGCCATACCATCAAATAATTTGTTTGTGAATAAAATGCCAGCAAATATCCTGTAGCGTAGAGAATTCCGGCCAGAATGATGACCGTTCGTAGTCCATGTTTTCGTATCATGTCATTTACAAAAATCATGGTGACGGAAAAAACAGCGATGACAGTACCAAAGACAAGTTGCGTTTGAAAGGCAGAGTATCCGAATTCGCTCTTCAGAAAGGGTACAAAAAGGCTCCATGAATAGATGCTACCAAAGAAAAGCATGAGCAGAAATGCTGAAAATACGGAGAGAATAGCTTTTGTTTTCATTGCATATATAACGTAAAAGTGGGTCTCCGTGTTTGCTGTTCTTCTATAAAAGATCAGGTAAAAAGGAAACTCAGATAAATAAAAATAACAGGTGCCGCTAGTAGCATGCTATCGAAACGATCGAGTAAGCCTCCATGTCCGGGAATGGCATTGCCCGAATCTTTTACCTGTAATGTGCGTTTAAGCAGCGATTCAATCAGATCGCCAAAAGTTCCGAAAATTACAATTATTTCGGAGAAAATAAACCATTGAACTAATGAAATTTCTGTGATAAAAAGTGAGAAGACATAGCCTGAAGCTAGGGCTGCAAGTGCGCCTCCAAAGAAACCCTCCCACGATTTTTTAGGTGAAATACGTTCGAATAACCTATGTTTGCCGAAAGTGATACCAAAAAGATAAGCCCCTGTATCGTTTACCCATATGGTTACAAATACTGCCAGTAAAATCATGGGCTTGTATATGTCGTGGTCGATAAAGGCAATGAAGTTGAGCAGAGAGAATGGCAAAGCCACAAAAACCTGTCCGAGTATAAAATATGCCCAGTTTTGTATGGGATTTTCTTTTTTTCGGTAGAGTTCCGAAATCAAAACCAGTACTACATACAATCCGTAGAATGAAAATATGGGGTATCGCAAGAAATCGGCAGCATGCAGAAAGGATGAGCTAAATAAAATAACTGCGCCCACAATTGCGTACCACGAATTGAATTGTACGCCGGGTTGGTGATTGGTGAGTTTATGAAATTCGTGTACCGCCCAAGCTGCAATTACTGAAAAAACCAGAGCAAACGTAAATTCGCTGAGTAATATTGAACCAATGATTAGAGCCACAAAAAAAGCACCGCTCAGGGTTCGTTGTATAAAATTATTCATTTGCATACGTGCTATGTCTCGTTTTTTTTAGTAAATGTTCCTGAAGAATAAATAAGCATGCAGTTTTGTCCGCAAACAAAGATAATAAATTTTCAGTTCTCAATCAGCATTACTATCAACTCTTTTGGACCGTGTGCACCGAGTACAAGTGTTTTCTCAATGTCGGCAGTTCGGCTCGGACCGGTAATGGTGGTGATGGCCGAAGGAAGTCTTTTGCCATATTTTTGTCTGATGGCTTTTAAAGCATCTTCAGGATAATCAACTAATTGCGATTGGTAAGCCATTATGATATGTACAGGCGGAAATGCATGCATTTGCCTGCCCGATTCATTGCTTGTGCTTACTACAACACTTCCTGTGCGGGCAATCAGAAGTTCGCAAGCAGTTATGCCGATTTCCATTCTTTCAAAATCGTTTTTGTCACAAGTGCTGATGATATTGGATTCTGAAAGTAAG
>JAFGVV010000024.1 GCA_016937795.1 Paludibacteraceae bacterium | reverse complement strand
GAGTCTTGATTCTTGTTGTATCATAATTACTTAACTCTTTCGATAATTTCAACTAATCTCCATCTTTTTAATTTACTCAGCGGACGGGTTTCCATGATACGTACTGTATCTCCAATGTTACAGTCGTTCTTCTCGTCATGAGCATGGTATTTTTTTGTCTTATTTACGAATTTTCCGTAAATAGGGTGTTTTTCTTTCCACTTCACAGCTACAGTAATGGTTTTATCCATTTTATTGCTGAAAACGACACCCGTTCTTTCTTTTCTTAAATTTCTTTCCATCAGAGTTTCATTTATTATTGATTAATTTCACGCTGACGTAACTCAGTAGCAAGACGTGCGATAGTTCTGCGAACCACTTTAATTTGCAACGGATTGTCGAGCGGAGAAATAGCATGATTCATGCGAAGACGATCGAGCTGTTCATTTTCAGCTTCCATACGTTCCTGAATCTCTTTGTTGTTTAATTCTTTAATTTCTCTTGTTTTCATTATTCCTTACACATTTTGGGTTGAATCATAATCGCGACGTACTACAAATTTTGTAGTTACGGGTAATTTCTGAGCAGCTAAGCGAAGTGCTTCTTTGGCAATTTCGAACGAAACACCTTCTACTTCGAACAGAATGCGTCCGGGAGTGATAGGAGCCACGAAACCTTCGGGAGCACCTTTACCTTTACCCATACGAACCTCTGCAGGTTTCTTGGTGATTGGTTTGTCCGGAAACACGCGGATCCATATTTGACCCTGACGTTGCATATAGCGGGTTACAGCAATACGGGCAGCTTCGATCTGACGACCGGTCAACCATTTGGATTCGAGTGATTTTATTCCAAAAGATCCGAACGCCAACTGATTACCTCTTTGGGCATTTCCTTTCATGCGCCCCTTCTGCTGTCTCCTGAACTTTGTTTTTTTAGGTTGTAACATAATTTCCTTAAATCAAATTCATTAATAACAGTTATTTCTTTCTCTTTTTGAATCCTTTTCCACCACGGTCGTTGCGTTCGTTACCAAAACGGTCGCCACCACGAGAAGCCTCTTTCGTCTGTGTGAAGTTAGGAGACAGATCTTTTTTGCCATAAATTTCGCCACGGCAAATCCAAACTTTTACGCCAATTATACCTACTTTTGTAAGAGCTTCGGCGTGAGCATAGTCGATATCGGCTCTGAAAGTATGCAGAGGAGTACGTCCTTCCTTATACATTTCGGAACGAGCCATTTCAGCTCCGTTCAAACGACCCGACACCATGATTTTGATACCTTCGGCACCCATACGCATGGTTGAAGCAATGGCCATTTTTGTCGCACGACGGTAAGCAATTTTACCTTCAATCTGACGGGCCACATTGTTGGCTACGATAACCGCATCCAACTCAGGACGTTTAATTTCGAAGATATTGATCTGGATATCCTTGTCGGTTACCTTTTTCAACTCTTCTTTAAGTTTATCTACTTCCTGTCCGCCTTTACCGATAATAATACCGGGACGAGCAGTACATACAGTGATAGTTACCAATTTCAACGTACGTTCGATAACGATACGCGATACGCTCGCTTTTGCCAGACGGGCATTCAGGTATTTTCTGATTTTGCTGTCTTCAAGAATGGTATCACCATAATTGTTGCCACCATACCAGTTTGAATCCCATCCGCGAATAATACCTAAGCGGTTACTTATCGGATTAATTTTTTGTCCCATTCTAGCAATTAATTTTCGTTATCGTTAGTAATTTTGGTATCTACAAAAACAGTTACGTGGTTCGAACGTTTGCGAATACGATACCCACGTCCCTGAGGAGCTGTGCGTAAACGTTTCAGCATAGTAGCTGAATCCACATAGATTTTGCTTACATATAAATTTGCATTGTCAGCTTTTTGCTCGGTTTTAGCTTCCCAGTTAGCAATGGCTGATTTCAGCAATTTTTCAAGTCTTATTGAAGCCTCTTTCGAAGAGAACTTCAGTACGCTTAACGCTTTATTCACTTCCATTCCGCGAATCAGATCTGCCATCAGGCGCATCTTGCGGGGAGAAGTAGGAACGTTATTAAGCTTGGCAAAATATAGCGATTTGTTCGCTTCCTTTCTTGCGTCGGCTGATATTTTTTTTCTTGCACCCATTTTCTTTGAAATGTTTATTTTTTTCTGATTAAAATTTCAATGGATTATTTCTTCTTACCACCGTGACCACGGAAGTTACGTGTGGGAGAAAACTCACCCAGTTTATGTCCTACCATATTTTCGGTAACATATACAGGGATAAATTTATTACCATTGTGAACTGCAATTGTATGACCTACAAAATCAGGTGAAATCATTGTAGCACGAGACCATGTTTTGACTACGGTTTTTTTTCCGTTTTCGTTCATAGCTAAAACTTTTTTCTCGAGCTTCAGATTGATAAAGGGTCCTTTTTTTAATGAACGGCTCATATTATTTACTTACTTTTTCTGATTATTTTTTCTTTCTTTCAATAATATACTGGCTCGATTGTTTTTTCGGAGCACGTGTTTTGTACCCTTTAGCTAACAAGCCCTTACGCGAGCGTGGGTGTCCTCCTGACGAACGACCTTCACCACCACCCATTGGGTGATCAACAGGGTTCATAGCTACACCACGTACGCGAGGACGACGTCCAAGCCAGCGAGAGCGACCTGCTTTACCTGATCTTTCAAGTGCATGGTCAGAATTACCTACTGTACCAATAGTTGCTTTACATGAAGCAAGTATTTTACGTACTTCTCCGGAAGGTAATTTTACAATTGCGTATTTGTCTTCACGTGAAGTCAACTGTGCAAATGTCCCAGCAGAGCGTACCATCGCGGCACCCTGTCCCGGACGTAATTCAACATTGTGAATGATTGTTCCGAGTGGAATATTCTGCAAAGGCAATGAATTACCAACTTCGGGAGCTGCATCAGCTCCTGACAGTAGAACCTGACCTACCTGCAATCCGTTTGGTGCAAGAATGTATCTTTTTTCCCCATCAGCATAAAACAACAATGCAATACGCGCCGAACGATTCGGATCGTATTCAATGGTTTTTACTGTAGCGGGAACACCGTCTTTGTTGCGTTTAAAGTCAATTACTCTATATTTCTTCTTGTGTCCGCCACCAATGTAGCGCATGGTCATTTTACCATCGTGGTTACGACCACCGGATTTTCCTCTTCCTACAACAAGAGATTTCTCTGGCGCACTCGCAGTAATTGTGTCGAATGTGCCAATAATCTTGTGTCTTTGCCCCGGTGTTGTGGGCATTAATTTACGTACAGCCATTTATATATTTACTATTTACTGATTTACAATTTAATCATTTCATTTCACCAATTTACGACTTACAAAAAATTAGTAAATCGTAAATGGTAAAATTGTAAATGGTTAGATATTGCTATAAAAATCGATTTGTTCGCCTTCCTTTACAGTGACAATGGCTTTTTTATACGCTGTTGTTTTACCATTAATAACACCACTTTTGGTAAAGCGGCTTTTCTGTTTTGGTGCTACAATCATCGTATTTACCTCTGTGACAGTTACATTATAAAATGCTTCAACTGCTTGTTTGATCTCGATTTTATTCGCATCTTTTTGAACTCTAAAGCCATAGCGGTTCAGTTTTTCGCCCAGCTTAGTCATCTTCTCTGTAACGATTGGTTTAATTATAATTCCCATTTCTGTACCTCCTATGCGTTAAATATTTGTTCAATAGCTGATACCGATTCTTCGGTCAGCACAAGTGATTGAGCATTGAGCACAACATAAGTGTTTAATTCTGAAACAGTTATAACATTTACGCGTGTCAAATTACGAGCCGACAAATATACGTTTTTATTTGCAGTTGCTAAAACAATTAACGGTTTTTTATCAGCTACATGCAAATTATTTGCAATTGTCAACATTTCTTTAGTTTTCGGGCTATCAAATTGAAGATTTTCAACTACTGTAATAAGGTTATTAGCTGCTTTGTACGACAATGCCGATTTACGCGCCAACTGTTTTACCTTTTTGTTAAGCTTGAAATTATAATCGCGTGGTGTAGGACCGAACATACGACCACCACCAACACGAACACCCGATTTGATATCGCCCGGACGAGCACCACCGCCGCCTTTCTGACGACCCAGTTTACGGGTACTACCCGACAACTGACTTCTACCTTTTGAAGAATGTGTTCCCTGACGCTGATTGGCCAAATACTGTTTTACATCTAAATAAATAGCATGGTCGTTTGGCTCAATACCGAAGACTGCATCGCTGAGCGATACCACTCTTCCTGTGTCTTCTCCTTTAATATTTACTACTTTCAGTTCCATGATTATTTATTGATGATTACGATTGAACCTTTAGCTCCCGGAACCGATCCTTTGATAAGAATCAGATTGTGTTCGGGAATTACTTTTAACACCAGAAGGTTTTGAATAGTCACCTGATCGCCACCTGTACGTCCTGCCATGCGCATCCCTTTGAATACACGTGAAGGATACGAAGAAGCACCAAGTGAACCCGGAGCACGCAGACGATTGTGCTGACCGTGTGTAGCCTGACCTACCCCACCAAAACCATGACGTTTTACAACGCCCTGAAAACCTTTACCTTTTGAAGTTCCGATCACATCTACAAATGTATCGGCTTCAAACATTTCAACAGTGATTGCATCACCCAATTTGAATTCCTGTTCGAATCCTTTGAACTCAACCAAGTGTCGAAGAGCTGTTACTCCCGCTGCTTTAAAATGTCCGGCCTCTGCTTTGTTGGTGTGCTTTTCAGTTTTTGACTGAAAACCTACCTGCACAGCTTCGTAACCATCGCTATCCACAGTTTTAATTTGAGTAACAACACAAGGACCTGCTTCGATAACAGTGCATGGTACATTTTTACCATCGGCACTGAAAACGGATGTCATTCCGATTTTTTTTCCTAATAATCCTGGCATTTCAATTGTTATTAACCCCTAACCCCTAAAGGGGGATCGGTTTGTTTAAAAAATAATTATTATATAGTTTCCTTAAGCACTCGCGAGAGGCAAAGGTCACACTTTGATTTCTACTTCCACGCCGCTTGGCAACTCAAGTTTCATTAACGCATCCACAGTTTTAGCTGTTGAGCTATAAATGTCGATAAGACGTTTGTAAGAACAAAGTTCAAATTGCTCACGCGATTTTTTGTTTACGAAAGTCGAACGGTTCACAGTAAAAATACGTTTGTGAGTTGGCAATGGAATTGGACCACTAACCACAGCACCTGTAGCTTTTACTGTTTTTACGATTTTTTCAGCTGACTTGTCAACCAAATTATGATCGTAAGATTTCAGTTTGATACGAATTTTTTGACTCATGTCTGTTTTATTAATTGATAATTTATTGTTTTCTCCGGATAAGAGTCATTCACTATCCGGGTTTATTTTGTAAACTACCGACAACAAAGCAAATCTGCTGACGGTAGTTTAATTGTTTTTTACAGAAGTTCTACTTTACCTTTGAATTCAGCTACTACTTCTTTAGCAATAGAGCTTGAAACTTCGGCATAGTGATCGAATTCCATCGACGAAGTAGCACGACCTGAAGTAATAGTACGCAAAGCTGTCACATAACCGAATGTTTCGGCCAATGGCACTTTCGCTTTAACGATACGAGCACCTGTACGGCTCGACTCCATTCCTTCAACCTGTCCACGGCGTTTGTTGAGGTCTCCAATCACATCACCCATGCTTTCTTCAGGTGTAACCACTTCCATTTTCATGATAGGTTCCAGAAGAATAGGTTTTGCTTTGGCACAAGCCTCTTTGTAAGCCATCTGAGCACAAATCTCGAACGACAACTGATCCGAGTCAACAGCGTGGAACGAACCATCGATGACAGTTACTTTCAGTTTATCAAGAGGGAAACCGGCAAGCACACCATTTTTCATGGCAGTTTGGAAACCTTTCTGAATTGAAGGGATATATTCTTTAGGAATGTTACCACCTTTTACCACGTCAACAAATTGCAAACTTCCGTCGAAATCTTTGTCGGCTGGTTCAACACGTACAATAATGTCGGCAAATTTACCGCGACCACCCGATTGCTTTTTGTAAACCTCGCGGATTTCAACAGCTTTCGAAATAGCTTCTTTATACGATACCTGAGGACGACCCTGATTACATTCTACTTTAAACTCACGTTTCAGACGATCGATAATAATTTCGAGGTGAAGCTCACCCATACCACTAATGATAGTCTGACCCGATTGTTCTTGCGTGTGTACTGTAAATGTTGGATCTTCTTCAGCCAGTTTAGCTAATCCCATACCTAATCTATCAAGGTCTTTCTGAGTTTTAGGCTCAATAGAAATACCAATCACAGGAGCAGGGAAGTCCATCGACTCAAGTGTGACTTGATGTGCTTCGTCGCACAAAGTATCACCGGTACGAATATCTTTAAAACCAACTCCGGCACCAATATCACCAGCCGAAATCAATTCAACAGGATTCTGTTTGTTTGAATGCATCTGGAAGATACGTGAAATACGCTCTTTCTTTTCAGAACGGGTATTATACACATACGAACCAGCAGGAAGTTGACCTGAATAAACACGGAAGAAACACAAACGTCCAACATAAGGGTCGGTAGCAATCTTAAATGCCAGAGCACACAATGGCTCTTTTGCATCGGGATGACGAACAACCTGTTTTTCGGGATCGCGTGGGTCCATACCAACAATTTCGGGAGTATCGAGAGGGCTTGGCAAATAAGCACAAACTGCATCGAGCATAGTTTGCACACCTTTGTTTTTAAACGCCGAACCACAAATCATTGGATTGATTTCCATCGAAAGAGTTGCTTTGCGGATAGCTATTTTAATTTCGTCAACAGTAATTGTTGAAGGATCATCAAAATACTTTTCCATCAAAACGTCATCATATTCCGCTACTATTTCGAGCATTTTATCTCTCCACTCTTCAGCTTCGGCTAATAAGTCAGCAGGAATTTCTTCCACTGAATATTCAGCACCCATAGTTTCGTCGTGCCAAAGAATAGCTTTCATTTGCACGAGGTCGATAACGCCTTTAAATTTTTCTTCAGCACCGATTGGAATTTGAATAGGGCAAGGTTTTGCACCGAGCACATCTTTAATCTGGCGAACTACTTCGTAAAAATCAGCACCCGAACGGTCCATTTTGTTTACGAAACCAATACGAGGCACATTGTACTTATCAGCCTGACGCCATACAGTTTCAGATTGTGGCTCCACACCACCTACTGCACAGAAAGTAGCCACAGCGCCATCGAGAATACGAAGTGAGCGTTCCACCTCCACTGTAAAGTCCACGTGTCCCGGAGTGTCAATCAGGTTGATTTTATATTTATCGCCCTGGTAATTCCACGAGGTAGTGGTAGCAGCCGAAGTAATGGTAATACCACGCTCCTGCTCCTGCTCCATCCAGTCCATAGTTGCAGCACCATCGTGCACCTCACCAATTTTGTGAGTCAGACCAGTGTAAAACAGGATACGCTCCGAGGTAGTTGTTTTACCGGCATCAATGTGCGCCATGATACCGATATTTCTGTTATAACTTAAATCTCCTTTAGCCATTTGTTAACTATTGAATTTCTTTTTAAATGGTTGTGTATTCAATTAAAATCTGAAGTGTGCGAATGCGCGGTTAGCTTCAGCCATACGGTGCATATCTTCTTTACGTTTGAAGGCACCACCCTGGTTGTTGAAAGCATCAACGATTTCGGCAGCCAACTTATCGGCCATCGAACGTCCGCCACGTTTACGGGCATACAATATAAGATTCTTCATTGAAATTGATTCCTTACGATCAGCACGGATTTCGGTAGGTACCTGAAAAGTAGCACCACCCACACGACGCGATTTAACTTCGACCAGTGGAGTAATATTTTCGAGTGCTTTTTTAAAGATATCGAGGGGAGCTTTTTCTTCGTTTGGAAGTTTGTTTTTCACAACTTCGAGCGATGAATAAAAAATGTCGAAGGCAGTAGATTTTTTGCCATCATACATTAAGTGGTTTACAAATTTTGTAACCATCGACTCATTGAAAACGGGATCAGGGAGAACGATCCGTTTTTTTGGTTTCGACTTTCTCATTTTTTACTAAAATTTCGTCTTTGTTTTTTTGGTTGCCTTAGTTTTGCTTCAACGATTCCTCCGAATCATTTACTCAACCTGTCATCTGCTACCTTGAAAACGCCAACAAGTGTTTAAACTTGATTTTGTTAATCTCTTTTGTTTGAAAAGAATTTTTTCTGAACTCAGGTATTATTTCTTTTTACCTTTTGCGGGTGCCCCTTTAGCAGCTGCCTGTCCTGGTTTCGGACGTTTAGCTCCGTATTTCGAACGACGCTGTGTACGGCCATTTACTCCGGCAGTATCCAAAGTTCCACGAACCACGTGATAACGCACACCCGGAAGGTCTTTTACACGACCACCACGTACCATTACGATAGAGTGTTCCTGTAAGTTGTGTCCTTCGCCCGGAATGTAAGCATTCACTTCTTTCTGGTTAGTCAAACGCACACGGGCTACTTTACGCATGGCCGAGTTTGGTTTTTTAGGAGTGGTAGTGTACACACGCACGCAAACACCACGACGTTGTGGACATGAATCCAGCGCCGGTGATTTACTTTTTTCAATGAGTTCTGCTCTTCCTTTTCTAACTAATTGTTGAATTGTAGGCATTTCTGTTTGTTTTTATAACTTTAATTACTTAATTTTCTGACCAAAATGGTTCTTATCCAAAATGGGTTGCAAAGGTACAAACTTTTTTCAGAAAAACAACACCACCAACTAAAAATATTTGATTGTGAGGAAAAAAGACTGATATTATCAGACTCAGCGGGTTACCCAAAAGCAAAGGGAATCGCATTTCCGGCAAAATCTGAAAACACACAGGCCCGACAGACTCCTAAAAAAACTGCCGGGCCTGTATAAATCTCAGTTGCATTTACCCTTTGGACTGTTGCTCCGGCAACACACAACACAAATCAGGACCTGAACTTAGCTGTAATATCTGCAATGTCGAATTTGCCATTAATGACCTGTATGTCTATTTTCCCACTCAGAATATCAAAAAAGAAATTACGGATACGGTCGAATGTGAGCGACACCGGCTTACCATCTTTGTCAATTCCCATATCGTAAGTTTTCAACAATTGAGAGCCTAAACTTGCAGCAGTAAGCAAGAAATGATTCTGAAATTTATCGGTATCGAGCAAATCGGCTGCCAGCACTTTTCCGACCACAGTATAACTTCGTAATGTTTTCTGAACCTCCTCATTGGTGAGTGTGGTTTTTACCTCATCTGTGTCTATATTCATTTCAATTTTCCCCGAACAGGGTGCCTGTGCCTCGCCTTTGAAAAGCGAACCTAAATCGGCCAGACTTAGATTATAAAGTTTTGCCTCTGCAGTGGCCAGCATTTTCTCAATCGAAAAAGCACTTGGCAAAAGCAAATCCACAACACCATCCACACGCACCGATGGCGTATTGAATGTACCAACAATACAATTTTTAAGGTCGATTTGCTGTGTGGCAAAAACACCACCCACCACTATACAATTTTCGAGTATCACTTCATCGGCATATACACTCCCCGCCACAAAAGCATTATAAAGCGTCACTGTTTTCGCATTTACATCCGAATAAAAAGTTGGTTTGAGGCCTGAGGCCCGCGACACAATCGAATTTGCCGAGCCCACACTTTTCATAAAAGTAACATTACCCTTTGCGCCGCTGTCGACATACAACTCGAGTTGTGTGAATACGGCACCCTTAATCTCAAGATCGCCATCCTGTATTTCCAACTTATGTGCATATACTGGACCTTCGATAACCGTATTTCCCTGTACTGTGATTGTGCGATTAAGCTCTGCCACTTTTTCGGGCAATATTGAACCTTTTACAAGATTATCCTTTAATTGTATATTGCTTTCATTAAAACGAAGTTCTTTTAATTCTTTCATATGTATATAAATTTATTAGTTATCAGTTGAAACAAACAAAATTTCGCCGATCCGGGCAGATCAATCATCTTACAGATCAAACAATAAAATAATTTGATGTTGTCATGTTCGCCTCAACATATAGTATACTTACAATTACAAAACTCTGATTCGATTCATATCGAACATATTGATTATATTTTCACGGACACGTGTGCTGTGCACATTCCCATCTGAATAGTGCCTACTGACTTCGGCATAAAAATATCGCCCGATCTGAGTACTGTTTTCCACTGAAGGATTTTTCCATTCTCTACCCTGTAAACCGTCAATCAAAGTACCTGTCTGCATTTTTGGCAAATAATTGGACTGAAACATGCTTTTATCAATCTGGCTATGCTCATTTTGTGTTTCGAGATAGCATACAGGCGAGTATTTTAGTGCTGCCAGGCTTTCCTCGAGCATACTATTATTGATAGTCGCATTCAAACACTTCTGTTTTACAAGAAATTTATTGGCTTTCAAAATGGTATCCAAAGCACGTTTTTTAGCTACCGAAGCACTAATACGGGCCTGCAGGTTGCCATCTTCGGCAGCAAAAATTGTAGCAACACTCACCAAATCGTTTTCCGACGACCTGCTGTGCTGTGTATCGGCCTGCTTCTTGAAAACGAATGCAGGCTTATCGATCTCGAAAACTCTGTTCGAAAGCTCCGTATTCAAATCCGCAAAAATCTTCAGATAACGGCCCGAAATATTGCTGTAATCCGATTCCATCTGCTTTTGCTTTGCCACGCAACGCTTTGCCATTTCATGTAAATGCATCAGAGTAGCATCCATACGGCTTGACAACTCGGATATTTGCTGACTGATTTCAGAGCGGATTGTTTTGAAAAAACCATCTACTATGGTACTTCCAATCTTTTTCGCATTTTTGTCGATGGTCACTATTTGTGCTGTCTCGGTTGCCACCACAGCACCTGTGAGCACATTCACCGTATTATTACACTGTGTTATACTATGATCGAAGGGAGTTGTCTCCACATCGATATTCACCTGCACATCTTCGTATTCGGTACCACTGTAGTTTACCGTCACCGAACGCTGCCCTTCAGCAACACTGACAGTTTTGGAACCTGAATAATGTACGGCAATTCTTTTACTAAAACTTTGTCTATAACTCATAATTCCGGATTTTAAAGTGTTTGAAAATTACTTGCCATAAACAATTTGTTAGTCAATTCCTTTACCCTGTCCGATGAGCCCGATGCTGAAAGATATTTACTAAACTCACTTCGTATTTCTTTGTCTATTTCCTTTGATGCCCGCCAATGATAACTCCCCACACTCATGCTCACTGCATTTTTTATCTGCGACTGCGTTTGCCGGCTGAGAGCTTCAGTGCTCAGTTCCACATCGAGACTTTTGCTGTCCGACTTGTCGAAATTACTTTCAACAATCAACACAGGTACTGCCAGTTTCGAATTTTCAGCACAGCTTTTCTCCAGCAATATTTTATGCGTAAGTTTCTTCTGCTCTGCCATATCGGCAAGAAAGCTACGCATCGAATTTATCACCTTCAGCCCCCGATACTTAATATTGGACGCAATTATTTTCTGGCTGACAGCCAGCGATTCGAGCTGCGACACAGGCACTGTGGCCGTTAGGTGTTTTGTTCTGTTCGACACTTTTTCAATTTCACGTACTGCAAAATCGACTATGGGCCTGTCAAGTTCAAAAATCCGCAGTTTCAGATTTTGATTCAAACCATTAAACAGCTTCAGATACCGAGCCGATATCATATTGTAGTCGCGCTCCATCCTGTTTTTAATTGCAAGAAGCTGTTTGCGCTGTGCATTAAGCTGCATCAGATGCGAATCGACATCGCTCTGATGTTTGGCAATTTTTTGTGAAATCTGTGAGTGAATAAGGGTATAAAAGCCTTTGTTTACATTGTTGCAAACATGATCGGCAGCTTTGTTCTCGGCCAAAACAACAGCGGTTTGCATTGCCACAACCGCAGTTGTTGTGCCTTTGATATGACTGGAAACAGTACTTATTTCGGCAGCCATGGGCTTGGTATCTACCACGCAATCTATATATGCCATAATTTCTATTTTTAAGCGTTATCAATTTCGTCCTGCGCCCCAAGTATATCTGCAATAGCCTGTGCACGATCGAATGTATCAGCATCATATTCCAAATCGTATGCATCGAGTATTTCACGCAACACTTCGTCATCCAGTTCGCTAAGCTCTGCCTCAGTATAAATATAATCTGCTTCATCGTCATCGTCAGCGTCATCGTCGTCAGCGTCATCGTCGCCTTCATCATCGTCTTCATCATCGTCTTCATCATCTTCGTCCTCAACCTCAACCTCATCCTCATCCTCATCCTCATCCTCATCCTCAACCGTTTCCTCTTCCTCAGCCTCCTCTTCCGGCTCACTTCCGGCATGCTTTTCATCCATTATTTCCGGAACATCCGATTCGGGATGTGCATCCTGCAACGCTTCGGCATCGGCTTCTTCATCGGCATCACTTTCGTCTCCCGATTCAGCAGCACTCAAATCTTCGAGTGCATTTTTAGCAAACACCGGCAAATTGAGCGATATATGTTCGAACGTTATTTCCTCTACATTTGGCGATGGTGGCAATTCGGATGTTTTGGCAAAAAGTGGGTTCACGAGCGAAAGAGGCTTCCGGCGTTCGTCCAGGTTATGCACCTCGTTGGCTGCCACAGCTATTTCATTGGAATGACCATCGCGTAGCTTAGCATCGTAAAATTCGATATGACCGAATTTCTCTGCTTTCTGATCGATATCTTCTTTGAGACGTTCGATATAATCTTCGAATTCCGTTTGTGTATTCTTAAATTCCTGCGATTGCATTTCGAAAGCGGCAAGTGTTTCGGCAGCATTATCCACCACATTTACCACTGTGGCATCCAAATTACCATCCGATTTCAGCATACTATCTTCGGTGCGTTGCAACGATACCAGGGTATTGTAAGCAGCTACATATTCGCGCAAACCAGCCTGCATCAAATTAATAATATCTGCACTCTCAGCACGATTCGAGCGATAGAAAGCATCAGTATCCTGATGCCATTTGTTTAGATAACTGATTTTCTGATCCTTGATATGATTGTAAATTTTAAGGCGCTCAATTCGGTTTTCCTGCATAAGATTCTGAACAACAGGCGCTACAATTTCCTCAAAAATTTGATGAACGCCAAAGGGCGAATTGGTGGTACTGCCATCCTCAGCAGTCCACAATCCCGACACAAGATTATATCGCACCCGCGAACTTGGTTTTAGCTGAAAAGGTTCGTAACCTTCGACCGATTCACTGTAATCGAACTTTTCATTGCGTATGCGGTCAATCTCCTCATGTTCGAGTATAGGCGAATAATGATTATAAGGCGCTTTCAATATCTGATAAAGCACTTTGTTCGATTCGAATATCACCTTATCGGTCGAAGCTATTTTCAACGCCGATATTGCCTGAACCGAATTGGCCATAGTCATCATCAAACCTTTCAACACATCTTCAAACTGTTGTGTCTTGTTCGACAGCGAATCTTTTAGTCTGTTAAGCTCCTGAAATTTATTAATACTGGCCGCATACTTTTGTTTGTCGAACACATCTACAACCGGCGCTCCTTCGGGAATATCGGAAGTAGCATATTCGTTCAGAAATTCGAGATATTCACTTTTATCGGCCACCAGGGGCAAAGTCACTGAGCTCGTATCGAGATCGTCCATACAGTACGAAATGGTACGCAACGAACGCTCCAGCTTTCCGAAGTAATCGTGCTGATTGATTTCCTGAATCGAAGTAGAGTATGCATCCGTTTCAATGGACTCGGTCTCGATTGAAGTTTCCACAACAGGAGCTTCGGACGAGAGACTCTCCAAATCGGCAATGGTGTCGATAAGCAAATCGTTGCGACGCGAAAGTTGCAGCACCACCTCTGAGTCGTCCACCTTCCCGGTATAGTCCACTATAAAGCTTTTGTCTTCGTATCTTATCTGATCGGCCACAGGCACATAGGCCACAGCAAGCTTACTTACCTTGTAATCACGAAAAATCTCGCCATGCTGCTTTTTAAACTCTTCGATACGACTATCCTTTTCGGCAATTTCTTTGACAAGAGCATTTTTTTTGATAAAGTACACAAAAAACAGGATGATCGTCAGAAACCAAATCCAAAGACCTGCCACCTGTTTCTGAAGTACCGACTTTTCTTCTTCGAGCACGGCAATTTCACGCTCCAGACGTTCCTCTTCGGCAACTATTTTTTCAGCTGCCCGGCTGTAATAGTTAAACAATATCTTCGCCTGATCCTGGAAGACGTTGTTCGACTCAGAAAAAATTTTAGCTGTCATAATTCTGTGATTTTTAATTAGAATATATCGATTTCCTGTTTTGATACGTACTTTCTGCTTTTCTGAGATAAGCGTCTATCGCTTCTTCATTCAATGCATAGTCGGTTACAGCATAACTTATATCGCGTACAATTTGCGTAATGGCATGCTCCAGCTCATAGGCTTCAACGCTGTTGGCCGGTGCAATATACCGCAACCCTTCATCAAGGGTTTCCACCCGACGTACAAAACTATCGGGCAGACCGGGCAATTCATTTAACTTGTTCTTCAAATCGCGCATGGCATTTTTCAACTCTTCAATAGCACTGCGCTGCATAATTTCGTGACCATAAACCTCTTTCACCTTGTCTGAGGCCGCAAAAGAGGCCACAAAGCCCAGAGTGAGCATGAAAATCAGAATACTGTGCAAGATAAGCTGTAGCGTAAATACCCATGCGAAAGCCACATTAGCTAAAAGCATTAGTGCTATGGCTGCAAGGGCATATAACCAGCTAAAAAACCAACGTAAACCCAATGATCCAACCCTCTTCTGTGTTTTGTCCGACAAATCTACCCATGGAATCAGAATGTCGACAAACAAAAAACCAAAAATCAGCGAGCTAACTACAATATTCAGTACCAGGACATTGTCGGCCAGATTGCCTCTGAAAAGCACAAAGGCTGCAACAATAATCGCTTCGCCACCAAGCAAAGCAACCCACGATAATAACTTTCTCGTATTCATTACAATTTAGTTTTTTTTGAGGGGGGGTTATCGTTTATTTCCACATTTGGGACAGAATTTCACTGTAGGTGACAGTACTGTACCACAACGGCTGCAACTATCGCCCATCTGCGTCTGCTTTCCACAGTTTCCACAAAATGTAGCTCCCGCTATCAGTGCTGCGTTACAATGCGGACAATTGCCACCACCCGACTGTAAGGGAGTACCACAACTCACACAACGCCGGGCATTTTGATCGTTATCAGTACCACATTTGGGGCAGGGATTGTAAGGATCGCCACAGTGCGGACAAAAACGGGTTGTGTTTGGATATTTTTTTGAGCAGTTTGAGCAATACACCATTTTCATCTGAGGCTCTTTCGCGGCATTATCCGAAGCATTGCCCTGATTGTTGCCACCAAAATCGGGCTGATTAAACTGAGGATGCATCATACCACTACCCACAGCACCACCACCGCCCATTCCACCCATCATATTCATGGCCATCAGCCCGCCAATCAAGCCGCCATTTCCACTCCCCAAACCATCTACTGCATTGTTGGCTGTATTGAACATCTGTTCCTGCTGCCAGGTATGCCCTGTGATCGACATAGAAGCCTGCGTAGCAATGGCATTAGCCACTTTACGACCTTCTTCGGTAGCAGTATCAATATCAATATTGGTAATATTAAACTGTAGCAAATCGAGTCCCAGATTGTCCCAAAACGGATGAAGCACCCCTTTCAGATAGTCCGAAAGCTCATCGAGAAAAGCAGACAAATACTTAAAACCCACACGATGCTTTATGACATACTGCGCTATCTGCGATTTTGTTTTGGTGGAGAATTCGCCGAAAAACTGATCAGTCAGGTCGTCTTGCGAAAACTCAGTATTGGTACCAACCGATTTTATCAAAAACTTTTCGGCATCGTTTACCTTCAAACCATAGCGCCCCCCGGCTACAAGAGGCAATTGCGTATTATAATCAGGATCGTGTATAGGCATCTTACTTACAGCCCAGTCGATACTAAAAGTTTGAATTCTGTTTACAAACCAGACCTCGGCAGTAAAGGGATTTTTTCCGCCAAAAGGAATACCAAAAAGATTTCGCAGCACAGGTAAGTTCTCGGTATTTAAAGTGTGCTTGCCCGGCCCGAATTTGCCCACAATCTGCCCCTTCGAAAACAACACAGCCTCCTGAGACTCCTGCACTATCAATTGCGTCAACGTGCTCAGATTGGTCTCCGGAAACCGCCACGCATACAGCACCTTACTCCCCTGCGGCGACCATCTTACTACATCAATTATTGCCATAATTATTAAATTTAAGGGTATAAGTAACAACAATTAAAAGTTACTTATATAAAAGTTTATAATTTTCATAAAATATCTGTCATAAGCACAAAAAATCCCGTAAAGTCACTGAACGCATCGATACAATACGCCAAATCCTTTACGGGAAAAAATTCCTTATTACCGGGAAAAGCTACACCCTCAACCCCGAGTCATCCACAAAATAATCAAACAATTAAACCTCATCACACTGTGCACTTTCCAGGCAAGAACCTGGCAGGCTTCAAAAGTAAAAATAATTATTTAAAAATACAACTTATTGTAAAATATAATCTGACAATATTTTTGAGAGACCCTAATTAATACATCCAAAACATTGATTAATTGCTACATTAGGCAGTACACAACACCAATACAATTTTCAAATTTTATGTCAAATCAATTTATTTTTAGTCATTGTTGTCAGATAAGTAACTGATAATTATTGCTGATATGTTTTCACCGCATATGGAACAGCCCGGGCATCGGGAGACACAGTAGTTTTAAAAACAACAGAAAAGACCAAGGACACATAGGATTATCCCGAAAACGGGATAATTTCAGAGCTATAAAAGTATCGTCAGATATTTTTTGCTATGTAAACTAAGTCTTTTCCCTTCATAATTTCTATGTTTACTATCATGTTAGAAACATATCATTAAATATTTCAATGTACTTAAAACCTGACAAATCATAAACTTTAATTCTATTTACTATGGCAAGATCAAAAAACATTCTTCAAGTTGAAGGAACAATTGGGTTATTGAGTTTTTATCGCCTGCATGGGCACGACGAAATGATTGTAAGAACAAAAGGTGGTCCTAAAAAGGAAGACATAAAAGAGAAGCCACAGTTTGAAGCGGTAAGGCGCAACAACGAAGAGTGGAGGGCCTGCACAAATATGACAAGTCATATACGCCTTAGCTTCTATCATCTGATACGCCTTGAAGATTACCCCGTCATAGGTGCACTCAACGCCATCTGCAAGCAGATACAAAAAGCAGACACAAAAGAGGAACACGGAAGTCATGAGGTAAAGCTGTCAGAGCACAGAGAAATGCTTGCGGGCTTTTCGCTAAGCAGAAAGCAGGTTTTTGAAAGTGCGGTGTGGGTTCCTGTAACCGCCACTATCGATCGAAATTTCTGCATGGCTACTATAGATATTCCCGAATTGAATACAGAACTGTATTTGTATAACTTTCGAAAGTTACCGGCATACCGGATTGTGGTTATGCTATCGTGTATTAGCGTTGGAGCTGCATTTAGTCGCATGAGACCAAAACAGACTGAATTACGCGAGAAGTATCTGCAAAATCATTCCACGTTTTACGAAACACAGTGGCTTCCCGCATTTGGCACTCAACCTGCTATACACATAGAACTATCTATACATGAAAGTATCAAACCGCTGACATCAGACTAAAGTCTTATATTGACCATAGGCATCGAATTCGGGAAACCGGGTCCGGGCAACAGCTACAAACCTGTAAAATATGCAGGTACAGGAAAAATTTTGAAACTGGGATAAGGATAGAGGAAAGAAAGTAAGAAGTAAGGGGGTAAGAGCTAAGTACCCCGGACATGCATTTATTTGATATTACCCTAAAGTAATGAAAACTAATACATTTTTTATTACTTTTACGGCATCTTAAACATAATGCATATGGAAACCAATAAACTTAACAGCCAAAAAGGGTTGAAATTTGAATACAGAATCACACTGAGCTATATATTGTTCGGGCTGTTGTGGATAATGTTTTCGGATAAACTGCTCGACTTGTTTGTGATAGACAGTAATTTATTGACGAAATTTCAAACATACAAAGGCGCCTTCTTTGTGATCGCAACCTCTGTCCTTTTGTATTTCTTTGTCAAGAGACACATGCATAGCCTGCGCCGTGCTGAGTCGAAAATTATTGAAAGTGAAAGACATTACAAATCGCTTTTCGACGACAACCACTCCATCATTGCACTGATAAACCCGGACAACGGGAAATTTGAAGATGCAAATCCTGCTGCATGCAAGTATTACAACAACTCTCATACCGACTTATGTAATAAAAGTATTTACGACTATTACATTTTAGAAAAAAGCAAAATAAACACGTGGTTGCAAACAGCAAAATCTGAAAGTCAGAATCAGATACACGTACAACTCCGACTGTCGGACAGCGAAGTAAGAGATGTAGAGGTTTACTCGAGCCCTATCAGTATTGGCAACAAAACCATGATATACACGATAAGTCACGACATTACCGAACAACAAATCGCAGCATCGAAAATACGAAAACTATCGAAAGCGGTCGACCAGAGTCCCGTTGGAATATGCATTACCGACACAGAAGGAATTATCGAATACATAAACCCTGTAGTAAGTAAAATTACCGGGTATTCAACTCAGGAGCTTATCAATGAGCACATAAACATATTCGGTTCAGGAGAGAAAACATCAGAAGAAAACGATGCCCTATGGAAAACAATCAGAGCGGGCAAAGTGTGGGTGGGAGAATTTTATAACCAAAAGAAGAACGGAGAATTTTTCTGGGAATCGGATACCATATCGCCTATTTTCGACACTACAGGAGAGATAAGTCACTTTTTGGCAATAAAAGAAGATATCACCAACAGAAAAATATCGGAAATTGCATTGAATAAGTCGAAAGACTTACTGCGCAAGTTTGCATCGCACCTGCAAACTGTGCGCGAAGAGGAAAAAATATCACTGGCCCGCGAAATACACGACGACCTTGGACAGAGCCTGGTGGCATTAAAAATTGAAGCCGGATTACTTAAGAATAAAATCAACAAAACGAATAACAACGACCATTCGGCCGAGATTTCGGACAGGTTCGACAAGATAATATCTTTGGTTGAACACACCATAAAAGCAGCGCGAAGGATAATGAACGGCCTCCGGCCCGAACTACTTGAGCTCAATGGATTTATAAGCGCTGCCGCCACCTACATTCATGAATTTGAAGACAGATACCAGATAAATTGTGAGTTTACGCCCGACAAGCAGGGTGTGGAGCTCAATTCGCAACAATCACTCACCTTATTCAGAATACTACAGGAATCGCTGAGCAACATTGCCAGGCATTCAAAGGCCACAAATGTTTCAGTGCTACTAAAAAATGCACATAACAAGTTTCTCCTGGAAATAACCGACAATGGCATCGGATTCGACTTACAGAACAAAAATGCCCGCCAGGATTCGTACGGAATGCTTGGAATGCAGGAAAGAGTAGTAATACTGGGCGGAGAGTTACAAATTAGCAGTGAAATAGGGAAAGGGACAAGCGTATGTGTATCAATACCTACAAACATTGTAACTGAAGCAAACGAGCGGCAACCTGCTATTGCATCTGAATGAACACCTCAGGTAAAATTTCCAACTACGACCATCCTACCCACAAGCGATATGCCTGTGGCATTCTGAATATGAAGCCGTTCATCATTCCCCGAAAGAAGAGCTAAAAGGAATAACAAACAAATAGCCCTGCGTCTCAATTGACACAGGGCTATTTGTTTGTACTTATAATTTATCAATTTATAATCGGCCACATCGGACAATCTTTACAGTTGAAGCCCGCAGCATCAAATCAACAAATCAACCGACCAATTAACCAATCAGCCAGCCACTAATCCAGCTTATACCCGAAGCCCCGAAGCTTGGTATCCTTGTTGCGCCAGTCTTTTTCCACTTTCACAAATAATTCAAGAAAAACCTTTTTCTCAAAAAAAGCTTCCATATCTTTTCGGGCATCGGTGCCTACTTTCTTCAGCGATTTTCCGCCATGACCAATAATAATACCTTTTTGCGAATCTCGTTCCACATAAATCACGGCATTGATGCGAATCAGGTTACCCTCTTCCCTGAATTGCTCCACTTCCACTTCCACCGAATAAGGAATTTCCTTGTCGTAGTTCAGCAGAATTTTTTCGCGGATAATTTCAGTCACAAAAAAGCGTTCCGATTTATCGGTCAACTGATCCTTGTCGAAGAAAGGAGGCGATTCGGGCAGCAAACCCTTTATACGTGCAAACAGGGACTCTACATTGAATTTTTCGAGTGCCGACACGGGATAAATTTCGGCACGCGGAACCAGTGCTTTCCATTTTTCGACCAGTTCCTCGAGGCGTTGCTGATCAATCAAATCAATTTTATTGATGATCAGAATCAGCGGAGCCGGATTGAGGTTTACTTTTTCGACAAAGTCTTCGTTTTTGTCATAAGTATCAAAAACATCTGTGACATAAAGCAGCACATCGGCATCGCTCAGTGCAGAGCGCGAGAAGCTTAGCATCGACTCCTGCAAGCGATAATTGGGTTTCAGCACACCCGGCGTATCGGAATATACGATTTGAAAATCGTCGCCGTTTACTATACCAAGTATACGATGACGGGTAGTCTGCGCTTTGGATGTGATAATGGATATACGCTCGCCTACAAGCGCATTCATAAGGGTCGATTTTCCCACATTGGGATTCCCTACGATATTTACAAAACCTGATTTATGCATTTTTTCTGAAATCCTTGAAAGATTAATATGTTGAAACGGCTTGTATTTTACCATATTTCGAACAACATGCAAAGATACAATAAATAAAGCAGATGATAAATTCCTGAGAAATATCTGCATTTTTTTAGTATTTTTGAACGCAAATAATTTCAAAAGCATTAAAGCAGTTATTGAATATAATTCACTATTCATGATCAATCTGAATAAACTATACGAACTCTCGCGGCATTTCAAAACCGTTTTCATTGTGGTGGGAGCCGCCATTATGATTTTATCGACTCTTTTCACAAACCGACTGGCATCGGCTTTGTCGAAAGAGGAACAAAAGAAAATTGAGATATGGGCAGAAGCCACCCGGCAGCTTATGTCCGACGAAGGTAGTAATATTGAGTTTACCCTCAGCATTATTGAGGACAACACGACCATCCCCGTTATCATTGTCGATGAGCAGGACCGCTTGCTCGATTCGCGTAATCTGAAAATACCCAAAAATGCCGGTGAAGCCTTTTACAAAAAAGAGATTGCCCGACTAAAAAGCAGACACAAAGCCATTGAGATAGACCTTGGGAGTACATCACAATATATATATTATGACGATTCGCTCCTCTTAAAACAACTTTACTATTTTCCCTATATTCAGTTTGGTATCATCATTGTATTTTTACTGATTGCATATTTTGCATTTTCAGGCACAAAAAAAGCAGAGCAAAACCGCGTATGGGTGGGACTATCGAAGGAAACCGCACATCAGCTGGGCACACCTATCTCATCGTTGCTGGCCTGGGTCGATTTACTGAAGGCCCGCCACGAAGAAGACAAAATGATAGGCGAGATGGCCAAGGATGTAAATCGGCTGCGCATAATTGCCGAAAGGTTCTCGAAAATTGGCTCTGCACCCGACCTTCAACTCGTAAGTCTGAACGAAACCCTGCTCAATGCAGTACAATACATGACAAACCGCACATCGCAAAAAGTAGCCATCACCTGTCATATCGACGAAGAGCATCCTCTGTTTGTGAAACTAAACGTGCCACTATTCGAGTGGGTTATCGAAAACCTTTGTAAAAATGCCATAGATGCTATGGATGGTGTTGGAAAGATTGATATCGAAGTTGCTAAAAGTGAAAATAACATCATCGTTGATGTAACCGATAATGGGAAAGGTATTGAGAAGAACAAGTTTAAAACCATATTCTCGCCGGGCTTTACCACCAAGAAGCGTGGTTGGGGGCTGGGTCTTTCGTTAGTGAAACGCATTGTGGAAGAATATCATCAAGGTAAAATATTTGTAAAATCATCGGAAATTAACGCAGGCACTACTTTCAGAATAATTCTTAAATCGTAAATATCGACTTTTAGATATGTTGTTTGTAAAGTGTTTTGAGATAGTACGTTATAAAGTAAAAGTATCTGACGATACTTTTATCGCTCATGTGTTCTTAGTCTTTTCTTTTGTTTTCAAAACCACTGTGACTCCCGATACTCGGGATGTTCCATATGCGGTAAAAACATATCAATAATAATTATCGATTACATAGCTTATTTCTGCAAGCAAGATTGAAGTTATTGTGTGTTCGAATACATCTACAGTGCCCATATTCTTCATATTTGCTTTCATGGTAATTTATTGATTCTTATGCGTTTTTCTTGCTTATCGCAGTAGCCTTAGTAGATACTGAAGTTGAATTGTTTGCAAATCCTAAAACTATAATGTGGTTTAATTCTTTTTCGTTTGAAGATTGTTGACCTTTTAGCGGTTTCGTCTTTTTATTTTTTTGCATCCCAACGGTTTTTATCTTGTTTTTCTTTTCCGTTCGATTTCTGTATAGGCTGCTTATTGTTGCTCTTTTTGAATACATAGGTTTTATGTGAGCGATGCTTTTTGTTTTTAAACCAGCCTCTGTGTTGCCCTCTGCTTCCATGGTTTTCACTGAGTCGGACAACACAAGATGTCATGGTGGTTCCAAGCAAAGTAAGGAACACAAATAATGCAATTATTTTAAAAGTTTTCATCTGTTTATTTTTTATTTTTTAGTTGTCAGATGGAACTCGCCATTGATAATCATCGCTTTGTGTGAGTTATTACTCATGGCTCGTTTCATGTGTTTATAATTGTTTTTTGTTTTATGCAAAGATGCGGAAAATCAGTGCTGTAAGTATTACATAGTGCAGTTTGTTTCTTACATAAATCACTGATAAAAAAGTGAACAGATGACTTAAAGCCACCTGTTCACTTTGATAAATGATATAAACGGATATCGGATGTTTGTTAGTCTACATTCAGGCCGGAATGGCTTTTGGTCTCCTTCTTCAAACGTTTATCTGCTTTTTTTTCTTTTGGAGTTTTTAAAGCATCTTTCTTTTGCGTTTTCTTCGCATTTTCTGATTTTGCCATAATTGTATGTATTAAGTTGTTTGACGTTTATTTGGGTTGTACAATGTCGATAATTACTGTACGGTTGTAGAAGCGTTCTTCGGGCAGTTTATTCTCGAAAGGCGCATTGTCGGCATCCATGCCAAAAGCAAGTACTTCGAAACGAACTCCGGTTTTTCCGGCTGCATACACTGCCTTTTCCAAAATCTGACGGGTATCGCTGGCGCGTCGTTCCGACAATTGCATGTTATACTCAGCACTACCAATAATGTCGGTATGTCCATGAATAATCACTGTGCCATTGTTGGCAATGTGTGGAGCCACCTCGTCTACAAGGAAGCGTTCGTAGTTAGCTACTGCATTCGACTGGTCGAAATCGAAAAGAATGCTGAATCGCAATGCTTCTTCTTTGGGTTCTTCGTTGCGCACCAGGTTTATTACACTTTCTTTTCTTACGGTTACTCCATCGGCTGTTTGTCCGGTCACTACAAATTTGTATTTCCCTTTTGCATTGTTTCCCAAAATTGTATTCGCAGAAATGCTTTCCTGTTTGCGGGTGTATGGACCGTATTGTTTGGTCACTCCGCTTTCGTCGGTTACATCTACTTTCCACGATTTAAATGGAACCGCCTGATCGGATTCTACATTGAACAAAATACGGCTATCAAGCGGATCGGCTTGTTCTACCACAATCTGCAGCGGTTCAAGCAGGTTTACAGGGCTGCTTGTAATGTCAACCCTGCGATCGCCTTCACGCAACATGGTCAGGTAATGCGTGCCGCCGGGTAATTCCGAAGGATACAATGGCTGGTTGCGGCCTTCGGTAGTAATACGATCGCCACTGATGCCATACACATCTACCAGATAAAGTTTTACCGATTCGGCATATTCTTTCCCCAAAGTTGCACCATCGCCTGCCGAAGCGCCCGAAAGTGTGATTTTTGAAGTCGGATTTTGTTTCATACGGTAACCCAGAATGTTGAGAATGTTATAATAAGCTTTCATCTGACGGGTAGAGCGGCCGGTTTGGTCTGTAGGATCGGTAACCTGTAAATGTTCGGGTTTGAAGTTTACAGCCTGAGTGGCATTCAGTTTTATATAACGATTGGGGATTTTTGAACTTTCTTTTTCGAAGAAAATATAGTTGCGCAATGGAAATGTCTCGTTGATAGTACGTTTTACGGGCACTGTAAGCGGAGCTCTCACAACGAATTTTGTATTGCCTGTGCCTGAAACAATTACAGGTGCAGTATCCACCACTTTGTCTTCGGTGATTTTTGGAGCAATAACTATATCGGAGTCATCATGAATGGGTTCATTTACTTTTCCACGGCCAAATTTCAATGCCACTCCAACACGCACTGTCGATAACGACCAGCTTTCCATGTCGCGGGGTGCTTGTCCGAAATAAGGATGGTATGATACAAATGGTGACAGTGCTACCTGATTGGGACTGTTGGCAGGAGCCAACTGAATGTCGTAACCCAAACCCACATGAGTTGAAAATACGTGTTGACGAATGTTGCTGAAATCTCCTTCTGTAGTTGTAAACAGATTGCCTGTATTCTGATCAAAAGTATAGGCAAACGATTTGTCGATATTATAACCGTAAGATCCACCTACCATAAAGTAAAAGTTAGGGCCAAATGGTGAAATGCGGATACTCGGTTGCACGGTCGCATAGCTCAATCCTGTTTTCAAATCTTCGGGGCAATTGCAGGGCGACATAACCTGGTCGAATGCACCACCACGATTGTCGTAACCCAAGTTAAGCATAAGTCCTACCACTGGTATGGGGCGATATTCGAGCAGTAGCGAAGCAAATCCACCCACCCCGAAACCGTCGTGCAATGCAGCCGGCACTATTATGTCGGAGTTCAATGTTTGCGTTGTACCTGTGTACATATTGGCATTGGCAGCGCCCGACACACCTATCCAAAATTTTGGTTGTGTTCTTTCTACTTCCTGTGCCGGCAATGTCGCGGCTAGGCCAATCAACATCAATGAGGAAAAAATTAATTTTCGCATCATACTTTTATTCTGGGTATAATTAATAAGTTTCATTTTGAATGATTTTTTTGTCGAATGAAGTTTATCCTGCCACCGACAGGATAAACTTCATGACTATTTGTATTATGGTTTTGTAACTATGTTTGTATCCAGTGTCACTGCGCCAATGCGTGTTAAAGCACGACCTGTGAGTTTAGCACCTGTTGTAAGTGTAATGGATTGATCGGCAAGGATATTTCCAAAGAATATGGAATTTGTTCCTAATGTGGCCGACGAACCTACTGACCAGTAAATGTTTTTAGTCTGTGCGCCACCTGCCAGAACTATGCTTGTACCTGCATCGGTCACTAAGGTCGAACCCATTTTGAATATCCATACTGCATTTGGATTTCCACCTGCATCAAGTGTCAGAATGCCATTGGCACCTGTACCCGAAATACCGCTTGTTGATGCGTTTACGTATAATCCAGGAGCGAGTGTAAGTCCACCCAGTTGTCCCGGCAACGAAATCGCGTCTGTAGAGCGTCCCTGAGCATCGTTGAATGCTGTGGTTAAGTCCGTTTTGGCTGTGCCCACAATCGGGTCAGCTACCATATAAAGAGTTCCAATCACGTTACTTCCTAAAAGTCCATTCATCGTTGATGTTGGGAACGAGCCTACATCGCCTGTTATGATTGTTGAAGTTCCGATATTTGAAACACCTGTGCCGGCGAGTATGGCAAAGTTTCCTGCCGAACCCAACTCAACTCCCGGAGGACCTGAGATTATGGCTTCGAAATTGGCCACTAAATCTCTGTTGCTGTTTATGTTAAATGTGTAGTCTTCAGAATTTGACATATTTGAACCGTTTTCAGTCCATTTTACGAATGCAAATCCCGGATTTGCCGTGGCCGAAACAGTTACTTCGTCGCCTGCGTTGCGCAGTCCGGCACCACCACTAGTCGAACCGCCTTCGGGAGGAGTTGACGATAATGTGATTGAATACTGTATAGTGGCTGCCAGAGTCGTAAAACTCCAGTTTTCCTCATTGGCCATTGCATTTCCATCCAAATCTTTAGCGCCTGTTGTAATGGTGGCGTCATACGTCGTACCATTCAAAAGCGGACTGGCAGGAGCAAAAAACGCATCGTTTCCTACATAAGTTACATATCCTAAAACAGGTATTGCCCCATTCATAAGTTTAAAAGTAGATGAGTTAATGGTCGAATTCTCCATTACCTTGCTGAAAGTGGCTTTCACAATTTTGTTGAGTGCTACATTTGGAGCAGCATTCAGAGGATCGGTTGTAACAACAATTGGTAAAATGGGTAACACAAGTACTCCTGTTGTAAATTTCCATGTCGAATCGGCAGGAATTGATTTGTTCGATAAATCTTTTGCTCCGGTAGTAATGGTGGCAGTATATTCAAGTCCCGGTTGTAAAGCCAGCGTTGGGTTGAATGTGGCGGTCATGTCGCTGTAGGTTACCAAGCCCAATACAGGCGTTGTTCCCTGTTTAAGTGTGAAGCTGACAGGGTTGATAGATGTCAGGCTCATCATTTTGCTAAAGGTAGCCGTTACATCTGTTTGGAGTGCTACATTTACACTGCCATCCTGTGGACTGGTAATTGTAATCAAAGGCAATGTGCCGGTTGAGAAGCTCCAGGTGCTGTCTTTCATCATTGCATTGCCTGCTACATCTTTTACTTGTTGGCTTATTGTAGCCGAGTAAACTTTATTATCGGCAAAAGGATTGGCAGGAACAAAAGTGGCGGTGTTGCCCGCATAACTTACAGCGCCCGGAACAACTGCTGTTCCTTGTTTCACGGTAAATGAAGCTGCATTGATGCTGGTTGCATTCATGGCGGTGCTGAATTCGGCTGTAATTATTTTGTTAAGTGCTACATCCGAACTGCCATTGGCAGGGTCGGTCAGAATAATGTAAGGAGCAGCGCCGGTATTGAATAACCAGGTTGTGTCTTTCATCATTATGCTTCCCATCAAATCTTTGCTTTCGCGTTTAATAGTAGCAGAATATACAGTGTTGGCTTCGAGTAACGATGCCGGAGTAAATGTAGCCGTTACGCCGCTGTAGGTAACAGCTCCGGTAATCAGACTTGCGCCTTTTTTCAGGATAAATGTCGTTTCGTTGATACTCTCAGGGTCCATGGCTTCGTTGAAAGTGGCTGTAATCTGTTTGTTGCTTACTACATTCACAGCGCCATTCACAGGACTGGTTGTGACAACCTCAGGACAAACGCCAATTACCTCGCCGGTAAAGTCATCATCGCGGCATTGCCATGCGGTGAGCGCAATCAGCACAAGCATAAAGCTCATGGTGAATAAGCCCGTAAACTTTCTGCGCTTTTGTGTAAATGCGTTTTTTTGTTTGAATAAAAAAATCTTGTTTCTCATAATGAGCTGAATTTATTAAATGAATAATTTTAATATGATTTCGTTCTTTGGGTTGAGATGTTTCAACAGTGCAAAGGTGAGCTTATTTGTATCGAAAAGTATTACACTGTAAAAGGGTAATGTTACATGTTTTACTGATTTTCGGATACGACAATTAGATTGAAATGTAAATACGCAATTTGTTTATACAGAAATAAATAAAACAAAATCGATCTGAATAAACTTTTTATTCAGATCGATCGGGTAGTTAAGGGAATAATGAAAGTGCTGTTTATCTCACAATAAATTTGCCTTTTTGTGAACCAGCGTTTGAGCTAAGTTTGTAAAAATAGATTCCTGTTGGAAAGTTCGAATTGATGGTTGTACGCGATTCGGTAATCGGTGTGCTTACCAGCAAACTTCCGGTTGTGTTATAAATGTAGAATTTTGTATTCGGGCTTACTTCGGTGCCTGCAAGCTGAATTTCAAGTTCCTGTCCCGAATAACTTGTGATCACTGTGGCAAGTTTGTTGTTCGTTGCTTTTTCAATGCCTGTTGTAGGATTGATACAGGGCGTTTGCATGGTGATAGTAACCGCTTCGGTACTAACGGCTCCACTTGTGCTCAATGCACGACCCAGTAGTTCTACGCCTGTTTTGATGTTTATAGCGCCATTGTTGGCTACTATTACACCTTTAAATTCCGAATAATCATTGATTTCCACAGCTCCTGTTACTTTCCAGTATACATTTTTGGCCTGTGCACCATTGGTGAGCAATACTTTAGCATAAGTACTTGTAGATAATGCGCCTGTAATTTTAATTACAAATACAGCGTCGGGGTTGCCTAAAGCGTTCAGATACAAATTGTCGGTAAGCACTGTGGCAGCATTCAGCAAATAAGTATGCGGTGTAAGTTCCAGGTCGTTACCAAACTGTGCAGGGAAAAGCAATTCAATATCGTGCGTTAAATTGTTCAGATATGTATGCAGATCAATCAGGTCGGCAGTCACAGCAGCTGTTGATGCATCGGGTATCGGGTGAATTAAGCCTGTCACATTTAATTCCTGAAAGCCCGTTGTAAGTCCAACATTTGTGCCTACATCGCCAGTGATAAATGAAACGCCGCTGTTTGTCATACCTCCTGCTGCCGTAAACAACGCATAGCACGAAGTTGATTTCAGGTCGGGGGCGAGCGGTCCGTTAAGCGTGGCGCTTCCACAACCTACTGGTGTAAAAGCTATAACTTCGTCGGCTGTAATAGCACCAGTAGTCGACAAAGCACGACCTTCGAGCTGAACGCCTGAATTCATTACTATTGCGCCATTATTGGCTACGATATTTCCTTTCATTATTGTACCCGAAGCCATATCTACTAAGCCTTCGACTTTCCAGAATACATTACAGGCTTTGGCGCCATTCAATAAAACGACTTCCGATAAGGCTGCGGTTGAAAATGCGCCACCAATTTTAATGATAAATTCAGCATTTGCATTATCTTCACCATCAAGATATAGTTTGTTGTTCAGCGAAGCGCTTTCGGCAATTGAATAGATACCCGCAGTCAGTGTTTGTCCGTTACCAAGAAGAGGTGCAGGAAAAAATGTTGGAATTGCCGAATTCAAAAGATTGTAAGCAGTCAGCAGGTCGGTGGCAGCAGCAGCTGTGACACCATCGGCATTGTGCATTCCGCCATTTACA
The DNA here is from genome assembly GCA_016937795.1 of Paludibacteraceae bacterium. GTDB lineage: Bacteria > Bacteroidota > Bacteroidia > Bacteroidales > Paludibacteraceae > Paludibacter. The sequence continues at coordinate 35,302 of JAFGVV010000024.1, read as the reverse complement.
TTTCCAAATCCGCCAACGGCACCATTGTTGGTACCTACGTTTCCGGTAAGTAGCGTGTGACCTGTACTTGTTAAACCACCAACAGTTGTGAAAATCACAAAATCTCCTGCGGTTCCAAGACTTGGGTTTGTACTAAAACCAAATTGCGAAAGCAATAGCATTAATGTTATTGTGAAGAAGTGGAGTAATTTATTTTTCATAATGATATTTTTTTTGTGCTGAAACAGCATTGTTTCAACTGTACAAAGTTGGGGCTGTTTTGAGCTAAATTCATTACACAATTCAAAAGAATAGTTACATGTTTTACTGATTTTGACTGGCTGTTTTTTTGATAGCTTTTATTTTAAAAATAGCCATCTTTGGCATAGTATCTCCTAATAAGAATCCTATGGGCTTCAGAGGCTCGATATGGTCGCAAATTACTTTGATAATGGCCACGAGTGGAATGGACAAAAACATGCCCGTCACACCCCACAATACGCCGCCGGCTAAAACGGCAAAAATTGAAACCAATGCATTTATCCGTACTTTGGAGGCCACTATTTTGGGTACAAAGAAGTTATTGTCAACAAGTTGTACCGCGTAGTAAAGTAATAATACATATACTACCGACCATGCCGAATCTTTCGTCACTAAAGCAATCATCATGGGAATGGCCACTGCAATCATACTTCCGATATAAGGAATAAGGTTGAGCAATGCTCCCAAAATGCCGATTACAACAGCGTATTCGATGCCCAGCAATAACAGACCGACGGTGTCGAGTATGGCTACCAATGCAATTTCAATAATCAGACCGATCAGATAGCTTTGAATCACTGTTTTTGTTTTTGAAATTACGCGCCCAACTTCTTCCTGACGGTCGTTGCTGAATAGCCTGTGTAGAAAATCGAGCAAAAGTGGTTTGTAAAACAAAAATAAAAATACATATACCGGAATAACAAATAAAACCACAATGCCACTGCCTACCGAGAGTAGCGTTTGACCAATTGCAAGCCCGCTCCCGTCGAGCAAATCTGTTTTGGTTTGTGCTATCCATGTGTTTACTTTCAGCGCACTGATATCGAAATATCCGGGAATCCAATGAATGGTGTCGTTGATAAGCACCGTGAATTTTTCGACAAATACCGGCCACGACTCACCAAACCTGCTCAGCTGCGACACAATAAATAATCCGAAACCGGCTATCAGCAAAAACGAAAGCAAAAGCGTGACAATAATTGCCAACAAGCGGTTAAACTTCCAACGCACAAAAAGCTTCACAACGGGGTGAAGCACAATGGCTATTAGTGCTCCAAAAATCAGGGGGACAATCAATCCCTGACCAATAGATAATATGGAAATAAACAAATAGATCCCTGTCAGCAACAGGGCTATCTTTGCGTAAAGGGGGAGTTTGTAAGTCATGGTTGAGAAATTTGAAAATTTGAAGATTTGAGAATATAGAAACAAGAAGATTTGAAAATGTCAGGTTACCCTCTATTTTCAAATCTTCAAATTACATAATTTTCGAATTATACTTTTTACAATCGGAACGAAAGTCCCAGTTTTCCTCCGGTGAATGCGTTTCCGCCACCAAATTCTATATTAAGACCAATGCTGTTTGTGAAGTAATAACGTGCTCCTACCTGTCCACCAAAGCCCAAACGTGAGCTTGAATTGCCTGTGTAACCATCGGGCGAAATCCAGAAGTAAAAGCCTAAATTTCCACCTGCGTACAAATCCCAACGTGGTGACATGCCAAACAGCGTGTTGAAATGGTAGTTTGCATTGGCCGAAATTCCCACAATGTTGTGGTTGTAGTAATTGTTTTGCCAGTTTTCGTTGTAAGCACGGTACGACAGTTCAGCTCCGAGTGTAATGTCGCGGGCAATACTGTGATCGAATCCGATATACACCGGAATGCCTGAATCGGACAATCCTACACCGAGATTAAGTTGCGATGAGCCAACATATAAAGGACTCTGGCTAAATGCAAATACTGTGATCAGAGCGAAGGAAAGTGAGAGTACAATTTTTTTCATTGTGTTGTTTTTATGATTGTGTTTGAATTGTTATTTCTTTAAGTTTAAAAAATCAGTAGCCAGAATGACTTCCGAAAATGAAGGGTATTGCACCTGAGGATCGTTTTCGGCAGTAATCATAATTTTTGCAGGTCGTATTCCGGTCACGGTTTTAAATTCGGCATCTAAGTTTTTCGACATAAAACGGTCCGAACTATTCAGCTGTCCCAGGTTTTGTGCGCTGTTGTCGGCTGCAATAAGCCAAACCACATATGCATTGCTCGGAGGCGACAGACGGGTGGATGGGGAGAGGTTTGTGATGTCAATTTCGATGACATAGTTCTTGTTTCTATCGGTTTTTACTTCCACTGTTCCCTGGGCGGCAGGCACTACTGTAGATGTAAGAAAATGTGTTTTCGAAGCACATGAGCTCATTGAAAAGAGGAGTATTGCACTTGCTGCTACAGCAAAAATGCCTGATTTAATGTTTTTAGTTTTCATCTTGTTGTTGTTTTAAAGTGTTGCTGTTTTTTTGTTCTGTTGCTTGTGAATTAAAATTCCTGACTTCTTTCGTATTGGGTTTTTCTGTTGAACAGTGAGCTTATGCCGGTAATTATGTTTATCAGATTGTTGTTGATGAGTACAGTGGTGAATTTTTCGACCATTACTGCACTTAAGTATCCTTTAATGCTGCGGTGTTTGCCAAGTACCAGATCAATAATCAGGGTGAGTATCATATTCAGACCTGTTTTGGCAAGTTCCAGGGGTTGTTCCTGTTTTGTAGCAGCTTTGAACAACGACATAATATTCAGTAGTCCCAGCATTTCGCTGAATGAATTTTTAAGTTTATCCTCCTGAAAGTCTTTTTCTTCACGAAGGATTTCAATCTGTGTCAACAGTTGCTCGTAATTACTAATGCTGACTCTTGTAAGAGTAGTGTTTCCGTAGTAGGCCTTTTGTTCCTGATTATTATTACTCATGGTATTTTCTTTATTAGTTAAATAGCCTTTTCATCTGTTGGATTTGTTGTTTCAAGTATCTTCGAAATAATTTTGTTGCGCAATGGCTTTTCGATAAATCTTTTGCGACCAATAAGAATAATGAGGGTGAGTAACATGTAAAACGATGCGATAATGGCAAAGCCCGAATAGGAGTCGCCCAGCAAGGCCGAGAGGTAAAATCCGAGACCAATACTCAATGCAAACACAAACATAAATACCGAAGCCCCCATTATGAGCGAACTAATCACTGTAGAGCCAATTGTCGAAGCATGTTTTGTGCCCTCGAGCTTTAAAATTTCGATGTGCAACAACAGGTATTGTTTTACACTGTCGGTCAGTTCTTTCAGTTTTTTTAACTCAGGCATAATCGTATTGTTTTTGTATGGAGTGAATTTGTGTTACTAAAACCGGAAATCTGCCGAACCCGGATATTTCGTTGCGGTTCGGCACTTCCCCATTTTACTGTTATTTTTTTACAGCGTCTTCAGCTTTATGCTTCACGTTGTCAAAAACTTCTTCTACTTTTTCTTTGGCCATTCTTTCGAGTTCGTCAGCTTTTTTGCGTAAAGCAGCAGCTTCGTCAGTCATTTTTTTCTTAATGTCGCCGGCCAAATCCTTAGCTCCGTCAATAATGTTGCTGCGTGTTTTGCTTCCCTTGTCGGGCGCAAATAAAATTCCGAGTGCTGCTCCGGCTAATGCGCCAACTACTAAAGCACCAATTAGTTTTCCTGTTCCGTTTAAATTGTCCATTGTGTTTTTATTTTATGTAAATGATGTAATGTTGTTTTTTATAAATCTTCAAATCTTCAAATTAAAATCTATACCCTACGGTAGCCTGATACCACATGTTTTTGTAGCGTGGGGTAGTCGAGGTGCCATCGCCTTTGTTGTTAGTAATGTCCCAGCCTGCACGAGCACCAATAACGATACTGCTAAGATTAATGTCGAAACCACCAGTGACACTCAAAGTGTTTTTCAGCAAATTTTCGTTTTCAAAATGTTCTTCTTCGGTTACATCGCCAAGTGCAGTATGTAAATAGTACTTCTGACTAACCAGATACGAATATTGCGGACCTACCAAAAAGGTGACGAATGGCGATGCTTTTAACGCGATTAAAAGTGGTACATCGATGAAGTTTGTAGTGCGGGTGTAATTGTAGTCGCTACCCAGAATTGATCCTGAACCCTGATAACCTTTTTGTGAAAAGAGTATTTCAGGATGAAATCCTAAAAATCGTCCGAGAGGTATTTGTACAAATGCACCTGCGGCAAATCCTAATTTTGCATCGGCATCAAATTCATCTCCCTGTGTGTCGTACACGTTCGAAATGTTGGCTCCTGCTTTTACACCAATTGAAATCTTTTCGCTAAAATCGCTTGTCTGAGCCATGCCAGTACCAGCGAAAACGAACAGCGCAATAAGCATTAATAAACTCTTGTTTTTCATATACTTCGTTTAAATTGTTGTAACTAAATTATTACTCTGCAAAGGTGAGGGTAAAAGCTTCTCAACTAATTACACAATTCATTTTAATTGTTACATTATTCACGGATTGATACAAACAGAGCCAATCAAATTATTTGATTGGCTCTGTTTGTATCATAAATACTACAATAATAGTCCTCTGGACTTTACATTCTTTCCATATACCAATTTAGTTGTTTTTTGAGTTTTTTTGTTTCAAAAATATTGGAGATTATTTTTTGTAAACGCATAAATGCAGTTTCGCTTTTCACCACGTAGTCGAATGCCGCATGATGCATACAGTTCACTGCTACATCAATTTTGTCCTGAGCTGAGAGTATTACTACCTGGATGTTGGGGTCGTAAGCTTTTATTTTGTCGAGCGTTTCAATGCCGTTCATCACGTCGCGTTCCACACCGTCGAGCAGATAATCGAGAATGATAATGTCCGGTTTGTGCGAAAGATTTTCCACACAAAGTTCTCCTGTAGCATAGGTTTCAATATCGAAATCGCCACTTTCGTGAAATTCAATTTCAAGTAATTTCAGATATACCACATCGTCGTCAACCAAAAAGATGCGTATCTTATTTTCTTTTTTCATCTGTATATATTTTGTTTTTTTTGGAAGATAGAACTCTTAAACAAAATTTAATTATAACCATTGGGTTCATAATTGATTAAGTTTTGCCCTGTTCGTTTCATTTTCATTTTTCATTATAAGGTATTCTTTTTTCAATTCTACACAAGCCTGTAGACAAATGCTTTCAATTTGAACTATCAATGCCGGGATATGATCGGTTTGTTGTTGTGTGCCAGCATACTCCTGCACTTCTTTGGCCATGTTTTCAAAATCGTCGCTAATGCCCATAATGGCGAACGAAGGTATCATTTTGTGAACTGCAGCGTATAATCCAACCCAGTTTTTGTCTTTCATGCTTTGCTTCATGGCGTATAATAGTGGTGGCGTTTGTTCCAGATAAAGCGAAATCATTTCCATCATTAATAATGGATTCGATTTTGTGCGTTTCGACAGATATTCAAGGTCGATACAACTTTTTCTCAAATCGTCGCCCTTATGGTCTTCTGTTGGCACTTCTGTCGATTGATTCTTTTTTACAAGATTTACAATTTTGCTGTATAACAGTCGCTCGTCAACCGGTTTGGCAATATAATCGTTCATGCCAACTGCCTTGCATTTAGCCAGATCTACAGTGGTTACATCGGCCGTGAGGGCAATTATCGGAATATCCGATTTCAGGATGTTTCGAATATGCTCGGTAGCTTCAAATCCATTCATCTCGGGCATTTGAAGGTCCATCAATACAATGTCGTATTGTCCGGCTTCCAGTTTTTCTATGGCAATTTGTCCATTGGCAGCTATTTCTCGCTCAAAACCAAAGTCGTCGAGTATTGTTTTCATCAACAGTTGATTCAGTGGAATATCTTCGGCCACCAATACTTTAATGTTTTTCACTTCCATGTCCTGAATAGGGATTTCTGTTTCTGAATCCGGAATTTCTACAGTTTTTGGCAGGTTGAGTGTGAAGCTGAAACTCGAACCTTTTGCAACTTCGCTCGTAACCAATATTTTTGAATTCTGAGCCTCAACTAATTGTTTCACAATGGCCAATCCTAACCCTGTGCCTCCGTATAACCGTGAAGTGCCGCTTGATGCCTGCTGAAAGTTTTCGAATATTTTTTCGAGTTTTGTGGCTTCAATGCCAATGCCCGTATCCGACACTGTAAACTGTACGTTTGCTTTTGTGTCGTCTTCGCCCGTGAGTTTTACGCTTACGGTAATGGAGCCTTTGTGGGTGAATTTCACTGCATTGCTTACCAGATTCAGGATGATCTGGTGTAATCTTACCGGGTCGCCGAGCAGTATTTTGGGTATTTTCGGGTCAAATTCTATTTTTAGTTTCAGATTTTTCTCCAGAATTTTCGTTTCGAACAGGTGCAGCATGGCAAAAATAGAGGTTTCAAGTTTGAACGGAATTTGTTCGAAAACCATTTGGCCGGCATCAACCTTTGCCAGATCGAGAATGTCGTTGATAAGCACAATCAGCGCATCGCCACTCATTTTTATGGCGGTGAGATATTCCTTCTGCTTTACGCTGAGCTCAGTTTTGAGTATCACTTTGGTAAAACCAATGATGGCATTCATTGGCGTACGTATTTCGTGACTCATATTCGACAGGAACTGTTGTTTTGCTTTCACTGCATCTTCGGCTTTGCGTGTGGCTGTTTGTGCTACGTTGTTTGCTTTTTGTGCCACTTTGTTGGCTAGTTCAGCTGTTTCTTTGGCGTGGTTCAATTCTGTTGCAATTCGTTTTTGTTCAGTTACATCGCGTGCCACAATTACTACCCCAAGCACATTTCCTTCTTCGTCTTTAAAAACTGAACCGTTGAAAAGTACATCGGTGAGTTTCCCGTTTGTATGTCGCAGAGTGAGCGGCGAGTCGGCTACCGAGCCCATTGCAAATACTTCCTGATATACTTCGCGGGCCATTTGCGGTTCCGTAAAATAATTAAAAAAATCGCTGTCGGTAATTTCATTGCGCGAAAGTCCAATAATATTGGCTGTGGCCTGATTCATGTCCATTATTTTACCTTCGGCGCTAATGGTTACCAATGGGTCTAAGCTGGCCTCTATCAGACTCCGGGCATATTGTGATGCTTGTGTTTTCATTCTTGGTCTTTATTTCCGATTGCTTCAATCTGGTTTCTGTGTTTGAACTTTAAATGCTTAAATTGCGATGGAGTGAGGCCTGTGACTTTCTTAAATTGATTTGATAAATGTGCTACAGAACTATATTGCATTCTGTACGATATTTCAGTAAGGCTCAATTCGTCGTAGAAGAGCAATTCCTTTACACGTTCAATTTTGTGTGTAATTATAAATTGCTGTATGGTAATGCCATTTATTTCTGAAAATAAATTCGAAAGGTAGGTGTAGTCGTAGTCCAGTTTTTCGCTGATGTAGTCGGAGTAGTTGATTTTAGGTAGCTCGTCGGAGTAGTGGATCATTTCTACTACTATGTTTTTGATTTTTTCAATCAATACGGAACGTTTGTCGTCCATCAATTCGAGGCCAGAGTTAATTAAAGCATTTTTCAATTCTTCTCTCTGAGCATCTGTGATGTCCTCCATGATTTCTATTTCGCCTAAATCGACCACAATGAAGTGAAGTCCGAGTTTTTTAAGCTCTTCTTTTACCACCATTTTGCAACGAAGGCTAACCATGTATTTTATATATATTTTCATGCGATATTTTTGTTTTTTCGGATCGCATTTTGGTCCCGTCCTGTCCGTTTATTAGGGATACAGGATTGCTGGGAGAACTCGCAGGCTAATTGGAAGCTTTTGTTGGAAGAGGCTTGTAATGCCTTGTTATGGGGAGTCGCTTTTAATTAGCAAGAGAAGAAGGCGATAACTTTCTTCTGGAAAAGGCCTTGTCAAGCGGTTGGAAAAACTTGATAAGCAGAGTGAGATGTTTTAAGTCTGTCTTAGTGAGAGTTGTAGGGTTGGATGTGTCTGTTACTTTATGTTCGTCATTTCGAAATGCGAAAATCAAAAGTATGCCCGATGTGTGTCCAAACGAGTGTATTGTTCAACTATTCATTGTAACAACTGGAGTTTCTGATGGTTGCAAAGATAGTCATAATTATCCGTAATTCAGCGAATTCGGTAATTGTGTTGCATTTGTTTCTGGTTGTTACGAATTTGCAAGTTTCAGCTTCGCAAAATCCACTACGCCCTGCAGATGTTTCGACATTATTTCGCCTGCACGGTTGGCATTTCGGTTTTTTATGGCTTGCAGCATCTCTTCGTGTTCTGAAATAACCATTGGGTTAGGAGCGCAGCTAAAAGTGGAAACAACATCATCATTGATGTAACCGACAATGGGAAAGGTATTGAGAAGAACAAGTTTAAAACCATATTCTCGCCGGGCTTTACCACCAAGAAGCGTGGTTGGAGGCTGGGTCTTTCGTTAGTGAAACGAATTGTGGAAGAATATCATCAGGGTAAAATATTTGTAAAATCATCGGAAATTAAGGTAGGCACTACTTTCAGAATAATTCTTAAATCGTAAACACACATCACACACTCTGCATAGCACAAACAAGCTACAATACAAATCATTACAGCATTCAAACGGTAATTTGAATCAGGCACTATTTATTTTCTATAAATAATAAATCTAAATTGTTTCGTATTAAGAGCATTTTTTGTACCTTTGCACGGTTTTTAATTAAAGCTAAGCTATGTCTAAATTCGGACTATATAATGTCGTTTTAAAAGACTTAAATGACGAGCCCCGTATTACGGAGTTTATTTTGGACAATGACTATTTTAAAAAGATAGACAGTCCTGAGGTACAAAAAGGCAATGTAAAAGCCAAGGTGACAGCCCGAAAAAAAAATCAGGCTTTTGAAATTGACTTTCTGATCGAAGGTACAGTTTTGATTCCCTGCGATCGCTGCCTCGACGACATGGAACAGCCTATCAGCTATAAAGAGAAACTACAGGTAAAGTTTGGCGACAAATTTTCCGAAGAAGATGAAATAGTCATTGTACCCGAATCGGAAGGAGCTATCAACATAGCCTGGTTTCTGTACGAATTTATTCTTCTGAACATTCCGCTCAAGCATGTACATGCACCGGGCGAATGCAACAAAACAATGGTCACAAAGCTCAAACGCCATATCACCCGCTCGAAAGATGATGTAGATACTGACATTGAGGACGACGACGATGATTTAGAAATTGACGACAGCCCTATGGACCCGAGATGGGAGGGACTGCAAAATATATTAGACAACAATTAAATTAACAAAGAAAAATGGCACATCCTAAGAGAAAACAATCGAAAACCCGTACAGCTAAGAGAAGAACTCACTACAAAGCAGAGACTCCTACTTTGGCAACTTGCTCAAACTGCGGCGCGGCTCATATTTATCACACTGTTTGCGGTGAATGTGGCTACTACAGAGGTAAATTAGCAATTGAGAAACTGGCAACCGTATAATTACGGAGGACAGACTTTCATGCATCTTAATACAAAAAAATTGTTTAAGCCCTGAGTGTAGCAACTTTGGGCTAAATTTTTTTATACATAAACAACCCTATTATGTCAAAAATTCATGCAGTAATTACAGGCATTGGTGGCTATGTTCCGGAATACATTCTGAACAATCAGGAGCTTAGTACCATGATGGACACCAGCGACGAATGGATTACCACCCGTGTTGGTATTAAAGAACGCCGGATTCTCAAAGAACCGAATACCGGAACTTCATACATGGCTGCAAAAGCCGGTGAAGAACTGTTTGCAAAAACAGGAACAAAAGCTGAAGAGATCGACCTCATCATAATGGCGACAACAACGCCTGACCATGTATTCCCTTCGTGTGCTTCGATGACGGCCGAAAAACTTGGCATTAAAAACTCACTTGCTTTCGATATACAGGCTGCATGTGCCGGCTTTATCGTGGCTTTGCAAACTGCCGCCAGTTTTATCGAATCGGGCAAATACAAAAAAGTACTGGTCTTCGGCGCCGAAAAAATGTCGGCTATCACCAACTATAACGACCGCACCACAGCCCCACTGTTTGGCGATGGTGCCGGTGTAGTATTGCTTGAGCCAACTACCGAAGAACTTGGTGTTATGGATTCGCTGCTTTATACCGATGGCATTGGCGCTAAACATCTTATCCTGCGTGCTGGTGGATCGGCACAACCTGCATCGAACGAATCTGTAAACAGCCCCGACCACTATATATACCAGGAAGGACAGGCTGTATTTAAACATGCAGTGACTAATATGGCAAACTCTTCGGGTGACATTATGGACAAAAACGGGCTGAAAGGTGAAGATATAGCATGGCTCATTCCGCACCAGGCCAACCTGCGCATCATCGATGCTGTGGTAAACCGCACCGGCGTTGATTACGATAAAGTAGTAATCAATATTGACCATTTCGGGAACACTTCGGCTGCCAGCATTCCACTCGGAATGTGGGAAGTACAGCAAAAATTCAAAAAAGGAGATAATATTATCCTAACAGCATTTGGCGCCGGTTTCAACTGGGGAGCCATGTGGCTGAGATGGGGTTATTAACCACCAAATAAAACTCTGACTTTAAACCCGTTGCATGAATTCAATTTCATCCAACGGGTTTTTTATTTTAATCTAAAATCTGCACAAAAAGCGGTTGTCGATTTCTGTATTTTTTTGTACTTTTGCAATCCGTTCGAATTCCTTAGCCCTGAGGAGTTTTATTAATCATTTATGCATATTATTCCCCTAACGGGCAGGGGTTATCCTATCATTATGTTCGAATCATTAAGCGAAAGACTCGAGAGGTCGTTTAAAATACTGAAAGGTGAAGGCAAAATCACCGAAATCAATGTAGCAGAAACCCTGAAAGATGTGCGAAAAGCGCTTTTGGATGCCGACGTAAACTACAAAACAGCCAAAACATTTACCGACACTGTAAAAGACAAAGCCATTGGACAAAATGTGCTAACCGCCCTGAAACCGCAACAGCTGATGGTGAAAATCGTACACGACGAACTGGCCATGCTTATGGGCGGACAGAGTGTGGATATCGACCTCAAAGGCAATCCGGCAATAATTCTGATGTCAGGCTTACAGGGCTCGGGTAAAACTACTTTCTCGGGCAAATTAGCCAACCTGCTTAAAAACAAACGCAGCAAAAAACCATTACTTGTTGCTTGCGACGTGTATCGTCCGGCTGCCATCGAACAGCTCAAGGTATTGGGCGAACAGCTCGGCGTGCCCGTGTTTTGGCAACCCGACAGCAAAAACCCTGTAGCCATTGCACAGGCAGCTGTTAAACATGCCAAAGAGTTTGGTCACGATGTGGTAATTGTGGATACTGCCGGTCGTTTGGCGGTTGACGAAATGATGATGAACGAAATTGCAGCCATCAAAAAAGCCATTCAGCCACAGGAAATATTGTTTGTGGTGGACTCCATGACCGGACAGGATGCTGTGAACACTGCAAAAGAATTCAACGACCGCCTCGATTTCGATGGTGTGATACTAACCAAACTCGATGGTGATACACGTGGTGGTGCGGCACTCTCAATTCGATCGGTAGTAAACAAACCTATTAAGTTTGTAGGTACCGGCGAAAAAATGGATGCCTTAGACGTATTCTATCCCGAACGTATGGCCGACCGTATTCTCGGTATGGGTGACATTGTATCGCTTGTGGAACGCGCTCAGGAACAATACGACGAAGAAGAAGCCCGTCGCCTGCAGAAAAAAATTGCCAAAAACCAGTTCGACTTCAACGACTTCCTTTCGCAGATTGCCCAAATCAAAAAAATGGGTAATATCAAAGACCTTGCAGCCATGATTCCCGGAATGGGCAAAGCGCTGAAAGATGTGGATATCGACGAAAATGCATTCAAAGGCATCGAAGCCATTATTCACTCAATGACTCCGAAAGAACGCGAAAATCCTTCATTACTCAACGGAAGTCGCAAAAACCGTATTGCCAAAGGTAGCGGAACCACCATTGTGGAAGTAAACCGACTGCTGAAACAATTTGAGCAAACAAGCAAAATGATGCGCATGGCTACCATGCAGCAAGGAAAACTAAAAGTGGGGAAAAGAAGATAAAGACCCCTTACCCCTAAAGGGGAATAAAACTTATAAAAATGACCGATTTACATACCAACACCAACCCAAAGTCCCCTTCAGGGGATTTAGGGGTTCTAATCGATGGCAAAGCCATTTCGGAACAGATAAAAACAGAAATTGCAGCTGAAGTAGAAGCAATGGTAGCTGCCGGTAAAAAACGTCCGCATCTGGCTGTAATTATCGTAGGGCACGATGGCGGTAGCGAAACTTATGTGGCTCACAAAGTAAAATCGTGCGAACAGGTTGGATTCACGTCGACCAAAATTACGTTTGAGAACGATGTCACCGAAGCTGAACTGCTGGCCAAAATCGAAGAACTGAACAAAAACACCGATCTGGATGGTTTTATAGTACAACTTCCTTTGCCCAAACACATTTCGGAACAGAAAGTCATCGAAGCTATCGACTACCGCAAAGATGTGGATGGATTCCATCCTGTAAATGTGGGACGTATGTCTATTGGGCTGCCCTGTTACGTATCTGCTACTCCTGCGGGAATTATCGAATTGCTGCGTCGCTACGAAATTCCTACTGCCGGTAAAAACTGTGTGGTAATTGGTCGCAGCAACATTGTGGGAAAACCTGTAGCTTCACTCATGATGCAAAAAGGTTATCCTGGCGATGCCACAGTAACCGTTTGTCATAGTCGCACCAAAAATCTGAAAGAGATATGCCTGCAGGCCGACATTATCATTGCTGCACTCGGACAACCGGAGTTTCTGAGAGGCGATATGGTTAAGGAAGGTGCTGTAATTATTGATGTGGGAACAACCCGCGTAGCTTCAGCTGAAACAAAATCGGGTTTCAAACTCAAAGGCGATGTCGCTTTCGACGAAGTAGCTCCGAAAGCATCATTCATCACTCCCGTTCCCGGTGGCGTAGGTCCAATGACCATTATTTCGCTGCTGAAAAACACTTTGCTGGCTGCAAAAGGGGAAATCTACCCCTAACCCCTAAAGGGGAATATGAATTCATCATTTTTTTTCAAACAACTCTAAGCTAATTATTACTAATTTAATTCCCCTTTAGGGGTTAGGGGTATGGCTTTATTCTACTGTCCCGACATATCCACGGCCTGCATTCTTCCTGAGGATGAATCGCAGCACGCAACGAAGGTTTTGCGATTGCAGACCGGCGACAGTATTGTTGTGATTGATGGAAAAGGCGGATATTACGAAGCTGAAATCACTCACCCGCATCACAAACGCTGTGAGTTTCGCATTGTAAAGGCCACACAAAACTTCGGAAAGCGCAACTACCGGCTACATATTGCCATTGCGCCCACCAAAAACATTGAGCGCATCGAATGGTTTATCGAAAAAGCCACTGAAATAGGCATCGACGAAATCACTCCCCTGCTTTGTCGGTTCTCGGAACGTAAAAATGTAAAGGACGGACGCCTGGAGAAAATAATCGTATCGGCGGCCAAACAATCAAAAAAAGCGTATTTCCCGGTTTTAAAGCCACTCACCCCTTTCGATCAGTTTATAAAAACCGCCAAAGCTGAAAATTGCTATATTGCGCACTGCTACGAGCAGGACAAAAAACAGCTCAGCACCGAACTGAAGGGACAAAAAGACATTCTTGTATTGATTGGCCCTGAAGGCGATTTCAGCAAAGACGAAGTGGAAAATGCCATGAAAGCAGGTTTTGTGCCTGTTACTTTGGGCGACAGCCGTCTACGCACCGAAACAGCCGGAGTAGTGGCCTGCACCACAGTACAGCTGTGCGTGTAATCCGGACTATCTCACAAACACCATCTTATTTTCCGTCGACATCTGCGGGCTAAACCAATATCCTTCCTCCGCAAATCCTTTCAAGTCTTCCTCATCTTCAATGCGGTTTTGCATCACATAATGCGCCATCATGCCACGCGCTTTCTTGGTATAAATCACAACCTGGCGAAACTTATCTTCCTTGTATTCATAAAACTCCACATCAAGCATTCGCACTCCGAGCGCTTTCAAATCGAGTGTTTTGCTGTATTCGGCCGAAGCGAGATTCAGTATCAAAGCAGGCTTACCCGACTTTTTCAGATCTTTGCGGATAGCTTCGGTCACCTTTTCGCGCCAAAAGGCATACAAGTCTTTTCCCGCAGGATTCTGAAGTTTTGAACTCACTTCGAGCCGGTAAGGCTGAATCAGATCGAGCGGACGAAGCACACCATAAAGCCCCGAAAGTATGCGCAGATGCGATTGTGCATATTCAAAATCCTCATCCGAAAACGACTTTGCATTTAATCCGCGAAAAGCCTCGCCATCGAATACATGCGCTGCCTGCTTTGCATTTTGCGGAGTAAAAGGCAAATGCCAGTTAAAATAGCGATCGAAATTGAGTTGTGTAAGATTGGCATTAATATCCAGCAAACGGCTCAGTTCAGTCTGACTCAGATCGCGCATAAGCCCCACAAGTTCTTGTGCTTCGGCCATAAATACCGGTTTACTAAACTGCGTGGTAACGGTTTGTGGTTCGAAATTCTGAATTTTTGCAGGCGAAAGAATTGTGAGCATTTCTTTTTAGTTTTGAGTTCTGAGTTCTGAGTTCTGAGATTTGAGTGAGCACAAAATTATAAAAATTCAGTTGATTTTCCCTCACAAAAAAAGGGATTCGCCCTGTAAACGAATCCTTTTTTATATATATACTGAAAAGTTATTGTTTCAACCACTTACCACCGCCCAAATAAAAGCCTAATGAAAATTTCACAAAGCTATTTGACGTAATTCCGACACTTCCATCCAACACTTCATACACATTCGATTTTGGAATAATATTGTATTCAACACCAAGCCGAACATGTCCCAACTCGAATCCGCCACGCAACAACACAGCAAATTTATACGAAGCCGAAAAGGCAGAGAAATCAGTTGGCGGATCCGGAATTTGAACACCCGACACGGTCGTTCTAAGATTTGCAATTTTATAAAAGCCCATTCCCCCACCCACAAAAGGAGCAAATAGCGAGACTCCTTCATTAAAATAATAGTCGCCCGTAACCATGGTCGATGACATTGCAGTTCCGGTGGCAGAAGCTTCTAAATTAATTTTATCCACATACATATCTTTCATCATTACATCGCCGGCGAATTTTATCCCCAAATTCAGATTATCCTGAAGATTGTATCGGATATCCAAATCGCCACCCAGCCCGACACCGCCACCAGGCACATCAACACCGCCATTAAAACCAACACGTACTTTTCCCTGCTGCTGTGCTCTCAAACCAGCAAACAAAGCCAATAACAGCATCACATAAATTGCTTTTTTCATTCTCTGAAGTTTTTTTGAAGTTACAATGTTGATTACATTAAAATTATTTCACAAAGATAAAGTTTTAAATTGAATCAAACCAACACACCAACAAAACTATTTACATTTTCAACTCAAAGAACTACCCAAAAGCAACAATACAAATAACCATTATAGAGTTTCTTCTTATTTCCCGATATACCTCAGCAGCACCCTGACCTTCTTACTCTCATTTTCGTCCAGTGTGAAACTAAAATCCTTGTATTGAGGGCTATTAAAACCTTTGCTAAGGTAATTTGAAAAGCCAAATCCTTCGGAAGGAATTCTGAAATAGTAGTAATCCATTTTTCCGTTAGCATTTGCATCGTCGTAAACAGCAATCCCAAATAGCCCTTTTCTGAAAGGAATATCACAGGACAGAGCGCCACCAGTCATATCAGACTTGCCCAACACTGTTTCAAAAACAGGTTTTTCAGTTTTAAAACTTTCCTGACTATCAAAAACAGCCACGTATAACTTTCCGGTAACAGTCCGGATATTCTCCACATGAACCCTTATTGTCTGCGTACTCACACTCTGCATTGTCAGCAATAATAGTCCCGGAACAAGAATAATATGTCGCATAATTCCGGTCATTGTTATTGAGCTTGTAGTTTAAAATAATGATTTAACTGTAATTTATTCTTTGTTCGATAAGCTCTGTATGGCTCTGATTGCGCCAGAAGAACCCATTTTATAATTGGCCGGAATAATATTGTAATACACCTCATGAAGGGATTTACACCGTTTTTGGTTTTTTCGAAATAGGACTGAAACGTATCCTGTCTGAAACCTAAAATATGCTCAAGGTCATCACCATCGAGCATTCTTCCACAATGAAAATTACGCTCGGCAAATGCATGCTTTGGAAAATTGAAACTACCCAGACCATATATTTTGAATGATTTTTCGAGAAACTCCCTGTAAGTCATGCAACAACTTTCACCTCCGCCCAAATTAAAAATCCGTCCTTTAAGCAAATCAGATTTAAAAACCGCATGCAAAAAAGCCCTGGCAGTATCTTCGGGAGTACATATTTCGAACTTCGTATCGAGCGGCATGTGAAACATAAGTTTCGACATTTTGTGATTTTTCATAATGGCTGCCAGGCGAAAAACAGTCCAGTGCAGTGGGCTGTTGCGCACAATGGTTTCAGCATCGAGTTTCGACTGGCCGTACACATCACCTTCGCTCACCGACAGTGCATCCGACACACGAATATGTGGATTTTGTGTGCGATCGCCATACACCGAAACAGATGAACTGTAGATAAAAAAAACATTTGGTGAAGTGCGCTGCACATGACTCACTAACAAACTCGTACCCATCACATTTATATTATGCGTGAGTTGCGGATATTTATCGGCCAAAGGTGGAATTAACGCAGCCAAATGAATTACCACATCCATCCCTGCAGGTATTTTTTTCACATCGGTTGCACTGGAAATATCGCCTGCTACGAAAACAATCCGATGCTGATAAACACTGCGAAGCCTTCTGGCTCTGCGGCTATCGATATCGAATACCGTAATTCTGAATTCGGGATTTGCAACGAGGCACTTTAAAAGTTCCTGCCCGACAGTACCCGAAGCTCCGGTTAACAAGATATTAGTTATTGACATTTTGTTCTATTTTTATATTGGCAATAAAAATAGAATGAAATTTCGGGCAAAAAGTCCTGCTTTTAAAATGAGGAGTGGTACCTGATGTACTATTTTTAAAAGAAGTACTTAGTTTTTGTGTAATGATGTACGATAAGCCAAAGGAGTTAGCCCGGTAAAGTTTTTAAAAACGGAATAGAAAGCCGTTTTGCTCGAAAATCCGCATTCGAATCCTATTGCCTCTATCGAAAAGTGATTTTTGGGGTCGGCGAGCATTTGCTTTACAGCTTGGATGCGGTAGCTATTTATAAACCTGAAAAAGTTCTGACCAAGAACCATATTCAAAACCTCTGTGAGCTGATATTTGGGAATGCTAATCTCTGCCGAAAGCACATCCATACTTAGTTCGGGATTCAAATACGCTTTATGCGTTTCCACGTACTCAACTATTATTCTACTTATCGACGCTTTCATTTCAACACTCAAAGTTGAATTCTGATACGAGGTTTTTACGCTTTGATTAACGAGCAGCACCGGAGGTAATTTACGCTGATACAGCCCGTAAAACCCAAGCACATAAACAATAAAAAGCAATGCAGAGTAATTAAACACATGCGGAAGAAGCTGATAAAAGTCTCCGTAATATACAATTATTGTGAGCAGTAGCGATAATATGCAATACACAACATAAAAAACCGAAACGAATAACACCCAACCCAAATTTTCATTTTTATCAATATTCGATTGCTCATTTCGCAAATGCATCCGGTGTTTGTGTACATATATAATAGCCGAAGGAATATATACCAACCACGAAACAAAATTGGCAAATGAAAATATCATTCTGAACACATAATTATCGTCGTGCATAAAGAAAAACCTCAGGTTGAACGGCTCGTTCAGAAAATATGCAAGCAACTCGAAAACAACAAAAGGCAATAAGTGCAACAATTGCACATAACGAAGCCTGAAGCCGGGAACAGTCAATGACTTTACATACAGAAACAGGGCGGGATTAAAAAGCAAAAAGGAACTTGAAAGCAATGGTTCGTTGAATATTATATAGTCAAGTCCACAGGTCATAAATTCTATTGCGAGCAAAGTAAGCCATGCTGATAAAATTTTATCAGAAACAGAGCTTTCTTTTTTTGCGAACATCAGTAATGCAGCAAAGATTCCCTGCGAAAATCCTATCCATGCTATTATATTCAAGGGGGATTATATTGACACAGTAAGTTGTTGAAATACAAATGTCGCTTTTTTTTTTCGTACCATAAAGCATTTAAGTAATTGGAATGAAATAATGTCGTAATTTTTGAGAGCTATTTTGAAATGCGACATTATTTTGTTCGTGTTACTCAGTACACACAAATTCAATATTTAAACGGAAAAAACAACAAAATCATTTTACAACAAAAAAAAAGACCCGCAAAATCATACGGGTCTTTTCTCTATAATATATCTCGTACCGGAGATTATTCCTTTTCGAGCATAAGCGTTTTGGTAGGCAGGTCGCACACTTCGGTTGGTCCGTAGTACTGCACGGGACCGGGGTAAATATAACTGTGTTTTTCGTTAGCCCACTCTTCGCGATTAGCAGCAAAGTGTTTAAACGGAGCACCATCCAAAAGCACAAGTGCTTTCTGAATCACAGGTTTCATTTTTCCGTGACGACGTTCCATGTTCATCATCATGGTGATAGGCACACCACCGGCAATCCATTCGGCTGCAGGAGCTGTAAGGTTGCGAACCGACGACATATAACCTGTTTTACCTTCCGAGATAAGCACAGAAGCAGTATAACCAAGTGAATATGTATAGTCCGCATCGAAGTTTGAAGGAATAGCGCAACGACCTTCGTAACCAAAGAAGTGGTTGATGGCCGAGAATTTACCTTTGTATTTACCTTCGGCTTTGAGCAGTGCCAAACGTTTTGCCACCATTTCGATAAGCAACTTTTCGGTTTCGATAAGCGATACCTGAACGTTTCCGTGTGGGTCGCGGTCGAGTGTAAGCTGGCGTGCAATACCTTTTGGCAAATCGCGGTAAACCTGACTGCTTTCGGGGCTGAGCAGACCTTTTACGTACTGACGTTTTTCGTCGTCCGACTCAAGGCTGTTGAAGTCATCGTTGTGAGCCAACAAGTCGTTGAGTTCAGAAATCAGCTTTTTCATGGCCGGAATAAACTCAATCAGACCTTCTGGAATAAGGATAGTACCGAAATTCATACCAAAGTCAGCACGATTTACAATTACCTTCACAATATCTTCAACCACATCGTTCAGCGTCATATTTTTGGCTTCCACCTCTTCAGACACGATACAGATATTTGGTTGACTCTGCAAAGCACATTCGAGTGTAATGTGCGAAGCCGAACGACCCATCAGGCGAATAAAGTGCCAGTATTTTTTAGCCGAATTAGCATCGCGCTGAATGTTACCGATAAGCTCAGAGTACACTTTACAAGCAGTATCGAAACCGAACGAAGTTTCAATCATTTCGTTTTTCAGGTCACCATCGATGGTTTTAGGGCAACCAATTACCTGAATTCCTGCGTTGTTTTGTTTGTAGTATTCAGCAAGTACACAAGCATTAGTGTTCGAGTCGTCGCCACCAATAATTACAATGGCGTTAATACCCAGTTTTTTGCATATTTCAGCACCTTTATCGTACTGTGCGGGCTCCTCGAGTTTTGTACGACCCGATCCGATAATGTCGAAGCCACCGGTATTACGGTATTCAGCAACGATTTCGGCAGTGAGTTCCACATATTGATGATCCACCAAACCGCTTGGACCACCCAGAAAACCATAAAGTTTATTGTCGGGATTCAACGCTTTCAAGCCATCGAAAAGACCCGAAATCACATTGTGACCACCGGGAGCCTGTCCGCCCGAAAGAATCACACCCACACCTACAGCAGGATATTGTTTCTTTTCGCCCGGCTCGAAGCTAATCAGGGGCATACCATAAGTATTGGGAAACAGAGCCTTGATATCGGCCTGGTCGGCTACCGATTCGGTAGCAGCGCCTTCTTTGAGCACCACATTGCCTTTGAGCGAAGCCGGCAACTTAGGCTGATAAGCAGCGCGGGCAATTTGCAAAGGACTTTTTGTCATTGGTTTCATTCGTTATATTTTTATAATAGTTTGATATTCAAATAAATGATTTTATATAAAACCGCATGCAAAATTAATGAAAAAATTCGGGATTGCAAGAGAAAAGCGTGAATTAGTGACAGTCCCGGAAAGCTGTTTCTTTGCAGGCAAATACCGCTAAAACCACGCACTCCCGCAACGAAAAGCTTTATAAGATACTGAGATATTGTTATTCGTAAAAAATTACGAGAACATTTAAGATCTCTCACTCCGTTCGAGATGACATTCAGTTAAGTATTCAATAATTAGTATTGATAGTTTTCACCACATATGGAACATCCCGGGTATCGGGAGAACACAGTAGTTTTGAAAACAAAAGTAAAGACTGAGAATACAAAGGGTGGCTGTCTCATAAGAAATTAGAACACAAATTACGCAAAAAACCGCAAAATTTCCGCAAATCATATATTGTTGTTTTTTAGTAAAATATAGAATATTAAACTTGATGTATTTGTAAATATTTGCGTTCAAAAAAAAAAAGACTTTTAACAAAGCCACTTCAGAGCGATAAAAGTATCGTCAGATACTTTTACTATGTGAACGAAGTCTTATTTCTCAATTATTTCATTGTGTGCTATTGTGTTAGAAATTTATCATTAAATATTTCAACGAACTTAGTTATGTGATACAGAATGAAAAAATATCGCCACTATTCATCACAAATGAAAAACATTTTGTATATTTGCAAATAAGATAACTAACTGATTACAGGGCATTAGGCAAGAAGGTGTAAAGATTAAAAAGTTATATCAACAAAGAAGCACAGATCAGTGATTTCACAAAGAAATTTATTGAGACTACAGATTACACCAAAGCTTTTCGATAATTATCAGAACAAACAGAAACATACATCAGTTATTTATTTTTTCATGAAGATATGATGTTACTTTACAGCACAGCCTTTCAACTAAAGAAACAAATAACATAAAACTACATCACATATTTTATTTTTTGAAAACTACCAATGTAACTCTACATTGGTAGTTTTTTTTTATCAGAACCCGTGAAGCACATCAATTATTAAAGAAAAACCTATAACTTTGAAGCGTTTATCGCTGGTTGTCACACAAATTACTCGTTCGAAAGTAATCTCAAGGCCTGCGCTAACATAAAAAGATTAGTTTTATTCTGATAAATAGCCTGCGCTAACATAAAAACTTAATTTTTTCTGTAACAAAAGGCCTATGGAAATACAAAAACATTAGTCGAAAGCAAAAACCACACTTAAAGTTGACGTAAAACTCAGGTTTAAAGCAAAAAAACATCCGACGAAAAGACTATCTCGCAAAATGTAATGCTTGTCGGCGAATGCAACAATACATTTCACTGCCTGTCACAGGGCTTTCACATTCGACCTTAAGCCTACAACAAAGAGTATTTGAACAAAATACTTTAAAACGATACACTTCATATGAAAAGTAACTTTATAAAATTACGATTCGACAGGATGAAAAATCTTGATATACTTATTCTGTACAGAAACATCCTGTTTGTTGTCAACGAATTTGGCAGTAACCTGCCCGAACTCGAAAAGTCGGTGGAAATACTCCGGGCATACGAGCCAAACATATATACACTGGACAAAAAACAGAAAAAGAGACTGCACACAGAAGAAATAACCTCCCTCCGCGCCCATGTGGATAAATTAGTGGCAGCCATTATGCTGCAAATAAAAGCAATAAGGTATGCCAGACTGGACGAGGACGCATCAATAATGTCCTCACTAAGCTCCATCGAAAGCTTCCTGAAAGGCTTTAAACCGAAAAACAGATTTAACAAAGAGGGAGTTTTCATTCATCTGAATTCCTACATCAAACGCTATCCCGATGAAAAAACAGGCCTCGAGCGCACAGGAATTATGCGCTATATAAACAAAATAAACGAGATATATCGAACCATCGACAAACTATCGGACGAACAACACGAAAACGAGAAGAAAAAACCTGCAGCACACAGCACAATGCCGGCCAGAGAAAAAACCATAGAAATGCTGCGTTTTTTCATGCAATCAATAGACATACTGCAAGTAACGCACAACGAAAGCGACTACTCAAGACTCATCATAAATGTAAACGGACAACTGATTGATGCACGCAAACAGCTGCGCAACACCACCACACGCCGCATCCGCAAAAAAGCACGCGAAGAAGCCGAAGTTACAATATAGCAGACCAGGTGACACTCAACGCCAACCTGACATACGCAAAGTTATGATCTGCAGCAGAAAAAACATTCCCAATAGTGGACGATATGTGAATTACGACTTGATCGATGGTCACATTTGGCTGTACAACAAAATGAACACCAAGGCAGGAGTCGCATATCGTTTCGAAGACAAAACACTGATTTTAAAGGCGAAAACACAGAAAAGCTCAGAAGAAATAAAACATTAATGCACAATACCACATTTTTCAGATAATTTGCGTATCTTTGCACCCGATTTAAAAACAAAGCGCGTCGGGAGTAACTATCCGAAATACACTGCATTAACCTTTGCAGTATGCTATCTGAGGGGTACACGTTACACACAAAACGAAATTATCGCCGGATAAAAGCTCCACTAACGTGTACTAACAAACATCAAAATGACATTCAGAGAACTAAATTTGAAGGACGACATCCTGTCGGCCATCGAAGAACTTGGGTACGTGCAACCTATGCCCGTACAGGAAAAAACCATCCCTTTTATGCTCGAGCAAACAGCCGACCTTGTGGCGCTGGCTCAAACGGGCACAGGAAAAACAGCAGCTTTTGGCTTGCCGGTATTACACATGATCGATGCTTCGCAAAAGAAAGTACAGGCACTTGTGCTTGCTCCTACCCGCGAACTTTGTATACAGATTTCGAACGACCTGAAAGGTTACTCGAAAAACATGCGCGGAATGCGTGTGGTGCCTGTATATGGGGGAGAAGACATTCGTACACAGCTAAAACAACTCGACACTCCTCCTCAAATTATTGTGGCTACGCCCGGTCGTTTGATCGACCTGATTGAGCGTGGAAAAATTGAACTTGGCGCCATCAACTTTCTCGTGCTCGACGAAGCCGACGAAATGCTGAACATGGGCTTCAAGGAAGATATTGAAACCATTCTGCAACGCACACCCGACACACGTCGCACCATGCTTTTCTCGGCTACTATGCCCAAAGAAATTGCAATGATTGCCAAACGTTACATGAAAAACTACGAGGAAATTACCATTGGTACTAAAAACTCCGGTTCTGAAAATGTAGCGCACATCTATTATGTATCGCAGGCCCGTCAGCGTTACCTCGTTCTGAAACGTATTGTGGATTTGAATCCTGATATTTACGGAATTGTATTTTGCCGCACCCGTCAGGAAACCAAAGAAGTAGCCGATAAATTGATGCACGATGGCTACAATGCCGATGCACTTCACGGCGACCTTTCACAAGCGCAACGCGACACCGTAATGCAAAAATTCCGCATTCGTAACATTCAGTTGCTCGTGGCTACCGACGTGGCTGCCCGCGGACTCGATGTAAGCGACCTGACGCACGTAATCAACTACAACCTGCCCGATGATGTGGAAATTTACACACACCGAAGCGGACGAACAGGTCGTGCCAACAAAAAAGGTATTTCGGTATCCATTATACATTCGAAAGAAAGATTCAAAATCAAAGACATTGAGCGCATGCTTAAAAAAGATTTTGAACAACAACAAATACCAAACGGATTGGAAGTGTGCAAAAAGCAACTTTTCCACATGATCGACCGCATGGAAAATGTGGAAGTAAACGAAGAACAAATCGATCCGTACATGGCTCAGATTATGAAACAGCTCGAATATCTGAGCAAGGAAGAAATTCTGAAACGTTTCGTATCGCTTGAGTTCAACCGCTTCCTCGATTACTACAAAGACTCAGAAGACCTGAACTACCACGAAAAAAACGAACGCGGTTCGAGAGACCGTGGCGAGCGTGGCGATAGAAATGATCGTGGCGAACGCGGAGCCAAATCGGGCAAACGCATCCGACTGAAAATAAATGTAGGTGAGCGCGAAGGCATTAACGCCAAACGTTTCCTCGGCATTATCAACGATGTTACCAACGACAAATCGATCAGTATTGGCGCCATTGAAGTAACCAACAAATTTACATTCTTCGATGTATTTGCCGATCAGGCCGACAAGGTAGTAGCCGCTTTTGCCACCGAACCCGACTATGTAGTAGCCGAAGCCAAAGGTAGCAAAGCAGCTGATTCGGGAAAAAGCAAACCCGAATACCGTGCCCGCAGAAGCGGTGGAAACGACCGTAGCGAAGGACGCGATTATCGCGAAGGTGGAAGCCGTCCACGTCGTGACGACAGCCGTCAGGGAGGCGAAAAACCATGGCGTAACAGAAGCCGGAAATAAGAACTTACTTTTTACAAGTATATACTTCACACCTAACAAGTTTCAAAAACCTGTTAGGTGTTTTTTTATGCATTAGTTTATATTATCTTTGTGAAACGCATGCAACAATATTAATCTGAATTGCATCGTAAAACTTAAAATCGCCAACATGAGAAAAAATTTATCATTCAAAGTACTTTTTGTTATCACAACTGTAGTTGTTCTAAACTCCTGCGGACTGCATTACACTTACACCTATCAGCCCGACGCATCAAAAACCGGAAAAATGCTTCTGAAACCCACAAAAAGTACAAACGAAACCACATTCCGACTCAACGACAGCATTATTTTCAGCGAAAAAAGAGTAAAGTCGGTCACCATCGAAAACCTCCCCGATGGCAATTATTCAGTGCAATATACAGGCTTAAATTATTTATATTCCCAAAAAACAGACACAACTTACCAAATTGAAATAAAAAACGGGAATCCGGTAAGCGACACTATCACAATTACACCGGCAAAAAAAATATATCGTATTGCAGGTAGCATTGCTATCGCCGGAGCAGTTCTATTGTATTTGTCGTTATTTATATAAAAACCATTGACTATCATGAAGAAAACCCCTTTATTAATCCTCTCGCTATTAATTCTTTCGTGTTCTTCCGACTACAATTACTACCCAAAAGTATTTGAAGTATTAACGATTAAGAACGAAACCAACTTCGAGCTGTACTTTCTGAAAAACAACATTTATAATGAAGCAATTAAAATTGAAAGAGCCGGAGGTTCAATGATTGAAATATCTGGTTACGAATATGATTTATGGCTTTCGGAAGCACAATTCGAAGATTTTTTGTCGGATGTGATTATTTTCAGAGTAAATGACGAAAACGACACTGTGTATATCGACCCGGTTTATTACCGTAAAAAAACAAACTGGACATTACACACAGAATCGTACCACGATTGGGGCGAAATGAAAACCAATTACAACATACTCAACCTTAATTCCTCCATGTTTCTTACAAAAGAATAACTATGAATACACATTTCACAAAACTCTTTGTGGCAATAATCTACACTGTCGTTGCATTGCTCAATTCTTCGTGCACAACTTCTTACTATTTGCCACAAACACAAAACATTGTACCGTTCGATGAAAAAAACGACCTTCATATAAGCCTGAACGGAAGCCTGTTTAACGAACAGTTGGGAGCTGGCATCAGCTATGCCATTACCGACAATATCGGAGTTAGCAGTTCGTTTATGCGCTTCAATACTTCAAACTACGGCAATGATGATAAATTTCTGAAAGACTATATCATCACAAACGAATATATTCTGTACAAAAAATGGGAAAATAAATTTTACACAGCACTTAATACGGGTTATTCGTATGCTGATTTTAATGTAGGAAATCCTTATTACAAAATAAATATGCACCGTTTCTCCACACAACCTTCGGTGAGTTACTTCGCATACAAAGGCATCGGGCTGGGCCTTTCGTCACGCTTTTCATACCTCAACTACAATGTAAATATGTTGCAAAACAGCACTTACAACGACTACGACCGACTTATGTTTCACAATTATTTCTTTACACGCGAAATATCGATGCGCAATTGGTTGGTCATTGAACCAGCCGCCACATTGCTCATTCATACCGAGTTCGTGAACTTAGACATTCAGTGTAGCATTATCCCTGATTTGCTGAACAAAGGTGCAAACTTTGTCAGCCCGATAAATTTCTCTATGACATGGTCGTTTAATATCGGGAAATTTTTACTGTTTCCCCACGACAAATCAGGGAAACTACGCTGGAGCCTTTAACGACAACTATCATCGACTTAACAAAAACCTCTAAAATAACACAGAAATGAAGAAAATTATTATTATTACAATTACAGTACTGATGAGTCAGTTTACGAGCTACGCAACCACAAAAATTTATTTGATACATGGGTATGGCGGCATTGGCATTGAAATGAAAGAAATTCAGAAAAGCATTGACAAAAAAGGATTTAACAGCGAGATATTTTCCTATCCAAGCCTGACAGAAGATGTGGATTCAGTAGGTATTTCGCTATTTATGAAAATCCAACGCGAGAACTACGATACCGTATCATTCGTGACACACTCAATGGGAGCACTTGTTGTGCGTTCGCTATACGAGCATATCGACTCTTTGTCCACATTTCCATTTATTCATCGAATTGTAATGATAGCTCCACCAAATAATGGCTCGCCGGTAGCCGATTTTTTTGCACAGTTTTCGTTTGTGAAGCATATCATTGGACCAAACATCAACAACCTTACTACTAATCCAAACAGTGGCGCCGGAAAGTACCCAATACCCACATGCGAAGTTGGACTAATTGCCGGAAGTTTTGCAAGAAAAAGAGGCTTTAATATGTTTGTAAAAGGAGATAACGATGGAGTTCTAATTCCTGAACAAACCAAAATGGGAATCGAAAAAGATGTGGCATTTATAAAATCGTGGCATGTAGGACTTCTGTACAACAAAACAGTAATAAAATACGTAAACTCGTTTCTTAAATCGGGGAAGTTTAAGTCGGACTAGTGTTAAGTTAACTTTGAATTGCCGGCTGCTTTAGCTGCCGGATATGTGTGATATATTGTATGGGCTTTAGCCAAATACTTATAATCATTTGGCTAAAGCCTAATTTCATACTTCTATTTCATCCACCCCATAAATGGGGCGGCAATTGAACAGATGCGTCATAAAATGCTTAACACAACACTAGCTGAAAAACAAAAAGAAAAAAATTGAAATACGAACCAATCGGGAGGAGGCATGTCCGTATTTCAATTTCTGTTTATTAGTATATCAATAAGCGCTTTATAAACGCTTTAAAAACTATATTTCAATTTCATAAACAACATATCATTGTCGTCGTACTGTCCGAAGCGCCCTGTATTACCGGTAAATAGATTTGCACCCAGCTGCAGATCAACGCCATCGGCTACTGAGTAACTTACTTTTGGTCGGATGAGCGCATCTTCGTTGTTCAATCCCACATAGGCAAACAGCTCCAACCATAATCTTTCTCTGAAAAAATCTTTCTTTGCCAGAAAAGTCATGGTAGTTTCAACTTCGTCATTATTCATGCCAACTTCATAATCGAGTACACGTTCCTGAATAAATTGTGTACTAAGTTTCACACCACCAAGTGTATAATCCAAACCAGCCATATAATGTACAAAATTCTTTTCGATAGTAGCATCGGCCGCAGTTGGCGAAACAGTTTGAAAATATCTGCCATCATAAAAAGCCCCCTCGCCTCGTATAACTAAATCGCCCACAGGAACACTAAAGCTACCTCCCGCCATATTTGTACGATGATAGTCGGGACGCACAGTAAGACTTGTGAGCTGCCTTGTAACAGGATCAATTTGCTTAGTAAGGTGCATAGCGGGGTCATCGTAAAGAAATGTACCTCCAACCAGTTCCAAATCGAAAGCTGAAGACATCAGCGAGTATCTCAGAAACGCCTCGCTATTAGCCACAGTTAAGTTTTTATTTGCCGTGCTGTAATCCCATGTAGGATTAATTGGGAATGAAAGCTTTGGCGCCCATATCGAACCCGTCTCGGGCATCAGCGTTGGCGTAAATGCAGGCACCCAAACACCTTCGATAGTGTGATTTCCTGAATGATAATTAAGTTTCACTGAAGTGACCCCTGTACGTATTTCCTCGAAATCGCGTAGCAGAAACTCGCTTAAATCCTTTGGCGAAATCACATCAGTTATAAAAACACCCTCGGCTTTACCCCATATAATCTGCTGTTTACCAACACGCAAATCTAATTTATCGGAATAAAAATCCATATAAGCCTCACGCAACCCAAAATCGATATTCTTATCGAAATACTGATACACATAAGGGTTTACTTTAAAACCTGTCTTATGACCTCTGTATTCAACATTAAGATTAAAAGTATTCTGCAATATCGAAAACTGGTCCATGTCTTTAGTCAGAATACCGGTATAATTCCTTACAAAACCCGAAAAAACGGGTTTATTTTCCTGTGCTGTCAGCATTACGCTAAAAAGCACTCCAATTAAGATAAAATAATATGGTTGTCTCATTTGTAAATATTTTTTTGAAATATTATTGACCCATTGTCATACTTCTCTCAGTAAATTTTGAAGCAGGTACACCCTGGTTTATCTTCACATTAGCAAGACTAATAGTCGTACTGTGATTTTTCTGTACATTTTTCATTTCGGTATCCAAAATCACCCAAACACCACTGATTTTTTTAAAGTTTTTAATTGTAAGTGTTTTAAGCAACTTTGCATTAGGATCGTAAAACTCACGCTTCAGACCGATATAAGTATCCTTCAGCACCCACGTAATGGTTTTCGAATACATGTGTCCCTTTGCTTTGGGAGTACTCTCAACCACAAAACAGGGTTTACCATCAACTGTTTCCTCGCGCAATAGTTTGTGAGTATCCTCATCGGGGTGTCGTTCGCCCAAATCGTCATAAGTAAAATCGGAGCCCATAAAATAATCGCCTTTACTTCCACTTGAAATGCGTTTGGTACGTTTCAGGGCGGGTAGATAAATCCATTGGTCATCATCTTTTGCCGAACTATAACTCCAGTTCATAAACGAAGTTCCTTTTACATCCGCAGGAGCAGTAAAATACATTATCTTCTTTTCGACACTACCCTCATCGGCAATATATTGTTTTAACTGACGCACCCTTTTCTCTCCTTGTTTATTTATAAGTGTCATCGTCAATTCCGCTTGAGTATCTTTCCCCGAAGGCAAATCGTACACTTTTTGCATTACCTGCAATCCTGTTGTTTGAGAATTCATCATATTTACTCCTGAGAATAACAGTACTACTGTTGTAGCTAATAATTTAATTGTTTTCATACTTCTATTTTTTAATTATCATTTATTTCGTTGTTTGAACTTATATGTTTTTTGCCGGGTCTGAATAACTTTGCAGTATATACAAGAATCATCATAACCGAAAGCGTACCCATAAAACTTGTAAGCA
This sequence comes from Paludibacteraceae bacterium, assembly GCA_016937795.1. GTDB lineage: Bacteria > Bacteroidota > Bacteroidia > Bacteroidales > Paludibacteraceae > Paludibacter. The sequence continues at coordinate 5,719 of JAFGVV010000024.1, read as the reverse complement.
TATTCATCGACACCAGCAAACCAAGCATTCTGTTTGGAGGAAATACCGAAAACAGCATTACCAAAAATCCGGCAATAACCACAATAGCATTACTAACAATGGCACTACCTGTGTGTCGCATTGTTTCGTGAATAGCCTCGTGTCGCGATTTTGTTTTCTTATAATACACTGAATAGGTTTGTAAAAAATGGATGGCATAATCGACTCCAATACCTATGGCGATACTTGAAATAAGTGCAGTAGTAGTACTTAACGCAATATTGCCAAGTCCCATCACCCCAAAACTTATAAGCGATGTGATAATAATTGGAACTGAACCGATAAGACCTGCTTTAAAACTTCTGAACATAATCACCAACAGAATAAATACTAAAGCCAGGGATAAAAATATACTACCCATTTGTCCTTCGAGAATAAGGTCGGAAAACACAAGCGCTTTATAGCCTGAGCCCGCATAGTTTATTTTCAAACCATTTTTTTCAAACTCATTTTCAAACGATTTTATGACGGCTATTGCTTCATTTATAGTTTTGGAATCATCGCCTTTAAGCTGAAAAGTTAAATTCAGTTTGTTGTAATCATAGTTTACTACCTTCACAAGATTCTCGGGATCGCCCGACATTTCGTACAAAAGCAAATACTGAGCAACCATTTCGTTGTTATCCGGAATAGCATAAAACTCTTCTTTATCAGCATTCATCACTTTATTCATCCGCTTGATATAGTCGGTAAGCGAAAACGAATTTCCAACTTTTGGAAGCTGCTCAGTCGATTCCTGCAATTGATCAACTAATCGCAGGTTGGCAGGTTGCTTAAAAGCATCAGCATCGTCCGACTCAACAATCACATTCAAAGTGGAAGTACCACCAAATTTGGAGTTCACAAATGCATCAGTAAGTACAATTTCGCTGTTAGGTTCAAATTTGTCGAGGAAACTTGAATTTATCCAAACCTTTTGTAAACCTATTACCGATATCACTATCACTACTATAGTCACAATAAGAGTTGTTTTTTTGTTTAATAATAGTTTATCGGTAATCCGATTTAGAATTGTATAGGTAGGATTATCGTCAATTGCCTTTATTTTATATTTACGACTGCCAAAAATTAAGATCGATGAAGGTAAAAAAATCAATGCAAGCACATAAGCCATAAATATACCAAAGGCAGTAAACAATCCGAAATACTTAATTGGATATACCTGTGAGGTGAGCAGAGAAATAAATCCAATGATGGTTGTAAAAGCTGCCATCGACAAAGGCTTCCAAAGTACACCTAAGGTATGCAACACAGCGTCGGCATCACCAGATTGTGGTTTCAACAGCCTGTAACGGTTTAAATGATTGTAAAAATAAATTCCATACGCCACGCCAATGGCAATAAGCATCACAGGCATCATTGTTGATACCGAATAAATAGGCACGCCCGTAGCCGACATTAAACCAAACGCCCATATAGTACTGATAAGCACACTTATAAGGGTAAATAAAGTTGCTCTGAAACTGCGAAGCAACAACAACAACACCAATGTAATCACTATCATTACAACAGGCACCATTCGTTTCATATCCTGTGGCCCCAACATCCCCATCGTTCCTTCAACAATAGGACGACCAGCCACATAAATCACATCGCCATCGCCATTGTACGATTTGGCAAAATCCATTATTTCTTCATAAAATGCCTCATCAAACACATCATCCTTCATGCTCGCAGCTATCAGTGCCACTGACCCATCAGTTGACACCAACCTGCCATACACCATATCATTCGACACTACACTCTGACGCAAACTATCCTGCTCACTTTTAAGCCCAGGAACTTCTTCGTAGAATGGTTGCACATCCATGCCATCTTCGGTACCCACAATATTGTCGGCTGTATATAGCGACATAATGTCATTTTCTTCGAACTGACTCATTTCCTGCAACCTGACTGATATCTCTTTAATTTTTGAAAGTGTACCGGTATTAAAAACGCCCGATTTGTTTTCTATAGCAATCAGAATTCCATCTTTAATTGAGAACCATTCCTCTGCCATATCGCTATACTTAAAAGCCGGATGTTCTTTAGGCATATATTCATCAAGGTCGGTTTCCATATATGCATTTTGCGTCATTTCTCTTACAAAATACACACTGCCCAAAGTAATTACTACAAGGGCAATCCAGGAATAAATACGAAGTTTTTTAGTTGTTAGTTTCATATTTTTAAAATTAGTTTGTAAGCGCTCACTTACTTTTATGAATAAAAAAAATAAATATTTAGAGTTTAATAATTTCAGGATTTAACAAGGAGAAGCAAAGAACTCATGATAGACGAACCTTCGGCATGAATATCGAATGAAAAACCGGACAAACGCCATTTAAACATTTGCAGTTTGTAAGTACCCAATACAATCTGCACCAACTGCGAGGCTGGAATATCCGGATTAAAACAAGCTGTTGCCTGCCCCTCAGTAATAATATTCGTTAAATGCTTCTCCATAATGGCAATTAATGAAAATATTGCTTCATTTACCGCTTTACTTTCCTCAATAAGTCCATCCGAAAAAACCGCAACTACAAAATGTTGATGCTGACTAAAAAACAAAAATTGCTCAAAGAACAGATTTTTCATATTCTGCTCAGCATTGTCAGTTTGCGGAATAGCATTCAGACGATCGTCGATAATAGCCCCCAAATAACGTAATAATGCGACAATAATTTCTTCTTTACTTTGAAAATGACGATAAACAGCACCCTCCGAGAAATTCATTTCCTTTGCTATATTCTTTATTGTGAGACTGTTTACTCCACCTTTTGTAAGCAACCGACCAGCTGCTTCAATAATTTCAAGTTGTCGGGTTTTCAATTCCATATAAATGTAAGTAAGTATTCGCTCACAAAAGTATAGTATAAACATCTTCGTTCAAAAACAAAACAAAGAAATTCAGATTTATTAAATCTTTTATGCAATATAAAACAAATTGCAGAAAGAATGCAAGCAATATAATTGGACGAGTTTTCCTATTCCAAAATCATTATATATTATTTTGAAACGAAGCACAAACTATATTGCTAAACAGATTGTTTTTAAATGGTAAATGTGTAGAACTTTTTTCATTGCATTTTAGCACCATAAATACAAAAGCGATTGTCACCTAATTGTAAACCCTTAGTGTATCTTTGTGTTCTAAGTGCCTTAGTGCTAATATTCAAAATACCTGAATTATATGAACAAAATAGTATTGGCTCAAAAGGCCTTTTTCAACAGCAACAAAACCAAAGACATTGACTTCAGAATCGCTCAGTTGAAGAAACTCAAAAGAGTACTTCTAGAAAATGAAGTGCAAATGGAGAAAGCAATTTTCGAAGATTTCAGCAAGTCGGCTTTTGACAATTATTCAACCGAACTGGCTTTGCTGTATCTCGAAATTGATGATGCTGTGAAAAAAGTGCGCAAATGGGCAGCCCGCAAAAGAGTGGCGACTAACATCGTGAACTTCCCCGCACGAAGTTATATGATTCCCGAGCCGCTGGGCGTTACCTTAGTGATTGGCGCATGGAACTATCCTTATCAGCTTTCGTTTGCACCCGCCATTGCAGCCATTGCAGCGGGTAATACAGTGATTCTGAAACCCAGCGAATTGCCTGTCAATACAAGCAAACTAATGGCAGAAATGGTAAATTCGAACTTTTCACCTGAATTTTTCAAAGTGGTGGAAGGCGGTGTGTCCGAAACACAACAATTGCTCGAACAGCGTTTCGACAAGATATTCTTCACAGGCAGTGTGGCTGTAGGGCGCATCGTTTATCAGGCTGCAGCCAAACATCTTACTCCCGTCACACTCGAGCTTGGTGGAAAAAGCCCGGCTTTTATACTCGACGACACGTATCTCGAAGTGTACGTAAAGCGACTTGTGTGGGCCAAGTTTGTGAATGCGGGACAAACCTGTATTGCACCCGATTATGTATTGGTAAAACGTGAAATAAAAGATAAATTTCTGCAATTATTGATGGCCGAAATAAAAAAAGAACAATTTGCCATTGAAAATCACAATTACGTTCAAATTATCAACGAACGAAACGTCGACCGTTTGACAAAATATATCGAACCGAAAAAAGTGACATATGGTGGAAATCATAATATACAGACGCGGATTTTTGAGCCAACAGTTATGGATAATGTAAGTTTCAGCGATGCAGTGATGCAGGAAGAAATTTTCGGGCCTATATTGCCGGTGATTGCTTTCGACGATATCAACGAAGCTATTGCCGAAGTAAAGCGCCGTGAGAAACCACTTTCCTGCTATGTATTTACAAGTAACAAAGCGCTCAAAGACAAGATTCTGCACGAAGTTTCGTTTGGTGGTGGCTGTGTAAACGATGCCATCATGCACATAAGCAACAGTCATTTAGCTTTTGGCGGCGTGGGTGAAAGTGGTATTGGCTCGTACCATGGCGAATATGGCTTCAAAACCTTTTCGCACTTCAAAAGCATACTCGAAAAATCCGCATGGTTCGAACCAGGCCTGAAGTATTTTCCGCACAGCGAAACAAAATTCAAATGGATGAAGCGGATACTGAAATTTTAATGACCCCAAACCCCTAAAGGGGATTTGAATAACCACGCTAAACAAATCAATCAAATATATGAATTTAGAAGAAGTTTTGAATTTCCGCAGGTCGGTACGCAACTACCAGACTGACAACAATATCGACACCGAAAAAGTAAAACATTGCCTCGAAATGGCTACGCTTGCACCCAGCAGTTCGAACATGCAACTTTGGGAGTTTTATCACATTACCGACAAAGCCATGATTCAGAAAATGGCGCACGCCAGTTTGGGACAGGCAGCTGTTTCCACAGCCAATCAGCTCGTGGTATTTGTCGCCCGTCGCGATTTATTTCGCAGCAGGGCCAAACAGGTGCTGGAATTCGAACGCGAAAACATCAAGCGCAACAGTCCGGCCGACCGACAAGCAAGCCGCATCAAAGGTATTGAAATATATTACGGCACTATGATGCCATTTCTGTATGCCCGCTTTTTCGGATTGTTGGGTATTTTTCGCAAACTACTCACTTTGAGCGTAAGTCTGTTCCGCCCAATGTTTACAGAATCAACCGAAAACGATCAACGCGTGGTTGTTCACAAAAGCTGCGCATTGGCTGCTCAGACCTTTATGATTGCTATGGCCAACGAAGGTTACGACACTTGTCCACTCGAAGGTTTTGACGGTCGCAGGGTAAAAAAACTGCTAAAATTGCCTTACGGTGCCGAAATAAACATGATTATTTCGTGCGGTATCCGAAACGGCGACAAAGGTATTCGTGGCGACAGATTCCGTATTCCGTTTGAGGAAGTATATAAGATTATAACCCCAGCCCCTAAAGGGGAGTAAATCCGTGCAACATAATCAGACATAGAATTAACCATCATAAAAGTTACATAAACACATAATTGCACAACCAACGATCAACGATACGAAGTGAGTTAATAGTTTTTCACTGATTAGATATTTAAAGAAAGAACACATAGTTGTGAATTGGCAGCAAGCCGAAAAAAATAAAAAACAGCGACTAAACCTAAAAAAGAACCTTCGCATAAGCCAACAGAAAAGAAATATATTTTTAATCACTACTGACCGATAAAAAATAGTTTGAATTAGTTTTTTTAGCTTATTAGATTCCTCACTACGTTCGGAATGACAGGCAATCAATAAGTTAGATTTTTGGG
>JAFGVV010000023.1 GCA_016937795.1 Paludibacteraceae bacterium | reverse complement strand
TAAGTTTCACCACTAAGGCACTAAGGGCACAGAGAAACACTAAAAAACTTTTACAGCGAAAATCTTCTGAGAAAAATATTTTTAAGTTTCACCACTAAGGCACTAAGGGCACAAAGAAACACTAAAAAACTTTTACAGCGAAAATCTTCTGAGAAAAATATTTTTAAGTTTCACCACTAAGGCACTAAGGGCACAGAGAAACACTAAAAAACTTTTACAACGCATATTTTCTGAAAAAAATCTTCCTAAGTGAAACTTAAGTGTCCTTAGTGCCTTAGTGGTGAAAAAATTATTCCTGAAAATAAACACGTTTTACCCTGCGCGAAATACCTGTAAGTATCTCGTAAGGAATTGTATGAAGTTTCTCGGCCATTTCCGAAATTGTAATATTCCGACCAAAAACTTCCACCATGTCGCCTTCGGAAGCTTCAATGTTTGTGACATCAATCATAATTAAATCCATCGACACATTGCCAATAAGTTTCGCACGTTTACCGTTTACAAACACCTCTCCCACTCCATTGCTGAGTTTACGGTCGAAACCATCAGCATAACCTACGGGCAAAATTGCGATTCGTTTGTCGGCATCGGCAATTCCTTTACGGCTATAACCAATTGTATCACCGGATTTTATGTTTTTAATCTGCAGAATAACAGTACGCAATGTACATACCTGAGCAAGTTTTACATCGGGCAAAGCACTGATGCCATAATGTCCGATTCCAAGACGCACCATGTCGAACTGAAACTCCGGGAAGCGTTCGATACCAGCTGAATTGAGAATATGACGCATGATATAGTGCGGAAAAGCTTCAGCAATTTTATCGGCACATTCGCCAAAAACACGAACCTGCTGACGTGTAAAACCATCGAACTGAGGATCGTCGGCTCCGGCCAAATGCGAAAATACCGAGCGGACTTTCACCTGATTTTGTGAAGCGAGAAGAGCTACAAGTTTTTCCATATCAGCCATTTCGAAACCAAGACGATGCATTCCACTGTCAATTTTGATATGTATAGGATAATCGCTCACTCCTATTTTGGCAGCTTCGGCAATAAAAGCTTCGAGCAAACGGAAACTGTATATTTCAGGCTCCAGGTTGTTGTCGAAAATAAGTCCGAAACCACCTTTTTCCGGATTCATAACCACAATGGGAATGCGGATTCCTTCGCGGCGCAGTTCGGCTCCTTCGTCGGCCACAGCTACTGCCAGATAATCGCAACGATGATGTTGCAAACTTCGCGCAACTTCCACCGAACCACTGCCATAAGCAAAAGCTTTCACCATGCTCATCACTTTGGTTTCGGGGCGGAGTTTCGAACGGAAATAATTCAGATTATCGGCAAGCGCATTCAGATTTACTTCAAGAGTAGTTTCGTGTGCAATAAGCTCAATATGCGACAAAATATCTTCGAAACGATATTTACGCGATCCTTTGAGCAGAATAATTTCATTTCTGAAATCATAATGAATACCTGACTTCAGGAAACTTTCGGTGTCGTCGAAAAACACAGCATCGATATCAGCAAAAAGTGAGGATTGTTGCGAAATTTCGTGACCAATACCAATCAACTTATGAATACTCCTGTTACGGATAAGTCCGGCCACTTCGGCATACAATTCGCCTGAAGTCTGTCCGCTTTGCAAAATATCAGAAAGTACAAGTGTGCGCGAAAGATTTTTATCGGTTGCTTGTTGCTGAAGGAAGTCAAGTGCAATGACCAGAGAATTCAGGTCAGAATTGTAACTATCGTTAATTATCAGACAATTACGCACACCCGTTTTTACCTCAAGACGCATGGCCACAGGCTCAAGTTTTTGCAATTTAGCCTGAATATCCTGCGATTTGTAGCCCAGATAAAGTAGTACAGCAACACATTGAAGCGTATTTTCCACAGAAGCCTCATCCACGAACGGAATTTCAATTGTAAAATCGTTGTGCTGATAATTCAGACGAAGATCTGTACTTGTTTTTCCTTTCTTTATTTCCGTAATTCTCAATGTACAATTTGCTTCCTTTCCCCATCGGAAAAGCTGTCCACCAAAACCCGATTGTTTTACTGCAATATCTACAAGCTTATTATCTGAATTATAAATCAGCACTTTAGAATCACTAAACAATTTCAGTTTCTCTTCACATTTCTGCTTCAGACTGCGAAAAGTTTCCTGATGCGCATCACCCAGATTTGTAAAGATACCTATTTCGGGCTTTATCACTTTCTCAAGAAATGTCATTTCACCCGGCTGCGAAATTCCGGCTTCGAAAATACCGATTTGTGTTTTTTCGTTCAAACCCCAAACCGACAGCGGCACACCAATTTGCGAATTATAGCTTCGTGGCGAGCGGGTTACAACTCTATCGGTATGCAGAAGCTGATAAAGCCATTCTTTCACCACAGTTTTCCCATTGCTACCTGTAATACCAATCACAGGCACTGAGAAATTGCTCCGGTGTACAGCCGCAAGTTGCTGTAAAGCCCGCAAAGTATCGGGCACCAGCAAAAATATAGCACCCGGAAACTCCTTATAGTTCTGAGGCAAATCGCTGACCACAAAATGTCGCAATTGTTGTCGGTACAATTCAGGAATGTAGTTATGCCCGTTGTTTCGCCTTGTTTTGATGGCAAAAAACAAACTTCCGGCAGGAAACGAAAGCGAACGACTATCGGTCAGCAGCCATTTTATTTCCTGATCAGCTAACGATCCGTAAACCTCAGCCGAAATATATTCGGATATTACAGTGATATTCATTTCTTTAATTTTTATAATCACATGAGCCTCATCTCTAATGAAAGGCTCACAAAGTATAATCTATTCTGACAAATTAATTTCACAAAATCTTCTTTCATTTTTTCCTGAAAATACACCGTTTCTTTCTGACAGTTTTCTTTTGATTTGTCACATTTTCCTCATTCGCAATCTCTTCTTTCTCAAAAGGTAGCGACAAAAGGTAAATTTCTGCATTTCCGGGTTGTTTTTCAGCCACATGAAGCGAATCGGACACTGTATAAATTGAGTATCCGCAGAGATTCTCACTGTTTTTCAGCGTCGACCGATTGATAATACCCGGAATTCCATCATAAGCAAACAACACATTTCTGTGGTAATGTCCGCCCAAAACAGTCAGAACCTCATACTTTTTCAACAGATCAACTATATCACGCCAGTTATCCACATCACCGGTTTGCAGTGGATAATGAGTCACCCCAATAATCCTCACAGAATCGGGCAAAGCCGAAAGTTCTTTTTCAACCCAAACAATATCCTCCTGTGCTACAACGCCATTTCCACCCACTTTCGCCGGACGCGTAGCAAAACCCACAAAATGAATTTCTTTATGTGAAAACGAAAACTTATTATCGTCAAAAACATCGTTAAAATAATCGCAAGCAGGAACGCTGAGTTTTTGATCGTGATTGCCTGGTACAATATAGAAAGGCATTTTTAGTGAACTGAGCAATACTTTGGCTTTTTCGAGCGAAGGTTTATCGCCAAATTCAGTGATATCGCCACCTACCAACACAAAATCAATATTATGTTGCTGATTGATGTCCCGTATTACATTTTCCAAATCCTGCCCGGGCGAAGCATTTTCCATTTGAATATGCAAATCGGTAATAAACGCAAATCTGAAAGGATTTATCGCAAATATCTGTGTTACAAGTTGAGAAATAACTATTAAAATCAGGATTCTTTTCATCATTGACAGGCGATTTGAAAATTGACACAAAGATACAAATTTCATTTCAGGCAAAGGGAGAAAAACAATTGCTAAATAATGGTTTTCGACAACAAAAAAAGCGAATCCCTGCGGATCCGCTTTTTTTTATGAACAATACTTCTCAATACACTGAGATTATCCGCAACGCGAATAACCGCAGTTTTTACAAGTCAGACAACCTTCCTGATATACGAGCGATTTTTGTCCGCAGCTCGGACAAGCCTGCTCTGCAATTTGAGTTCCATCAGGAATATATTTCTTGAGTGCTCGCTCTACTCCCACTTTCCATGTATTGATAGATTCGCTGTCGAGTTGTAACCCCTGAACAAGTTTCACTACCTGATCGATAGGCATTCCGTAGCGCAACACACCTGAAATAAGTTTGGCATAATTCCAGAATTCTTTATCGAACTTATAGTTCAATCCTTCAACAGTAGTTTTAAAACCACGCTTGTTGGTAAACTGGAAGTCGTAACGTTTCACGCCTTGTTCGTCTGTGGTTTTAATAATTTTACCTTCGGTAACAGTTTTCGGAAGCAAAATACCTTCCTCATCATCAGCAAGACCGGTAAAAATTTCGTACGGGCGACCATCTTTCAATCCGACAAAAGCAATCCATTTGTCTTTTGCATTCTGGAAACGAACAATCTCACATTTCAATTCTTTCGGACGGACAAACTGACTTTCGTCGTAAGGAAAACAAACTGTTTTCTCGTCTTTCTTCTCGTCTTTTTTCTCGCTATTCGAAATAAGCACACCCGAACGTGAACCATCGCGATACACAGTAACACCCTTACAACCTGAACGCCAGGCTTCTTCGTAAAGTTTCCCAACCAGTTCTTCAGTTGCATCCGAGGGAAGATTAATGGTTACACTGATGGAGTGATCAACCCATTTCTGAATACGCCCCTGCATCTGCACTTTTTTCATCCAATCCACATCGTTAGCAGTGGCTTTGAAATACGGCGATTGAGCTACAACTTCATCGATTTCCTCTTTTGAATAATGTTTGGTAGTTGAATATCCGTTGGCTTCCATCCAGGTTACAAACTTGTGGTGGAACACAGCATACTCTTCCCACGAATCTCCGTTCTCGTCCACAAAATCCACACGCACATTTTTGTCGTTAGGGTTCACTTTACGGCGACGAGTGTACACAGGCATAAATACCGGTTCGATACCTGAGGTAGTCTGAGTCATAATACTGGTAGTTCCTGTGGGTGCAATGGTCAAACAGGCAATATTGCGACGACCATATTTTGTCATCAATTTATACAATTCTGGATCTGCATCGCGCAAACGCTGAATAAAAGGATTATTCTCCTCTCGTTTGGCATCGTACACTGTAAATGCGCCACGTTCTTTGGCCATAACTACCGACGAACGGTAAGCAGACAAAGCAAGCACTTTATGTACTTCTTCCGAGAAATCGGTAGCTTCGTCGGTTCCGTACCGGAAACCTAGTGCAGCCAGCATATCGCCTTCACCTGTAGTTCCCACACCGGTACGACGTCCTTGGGAAGTTTTAAGCTTGATTTTTTCCCATAGTTGGAATTCGGTGAGTTTGATATCATTTGCCTCGGGATCGGAATCAATTTTTTCGATTATTTTCTCGATTTTCTCCATTTCGAGGTCGATAATATCGTCCATAATACGCTGTGCAAGACCAGTATGTTTTTTGAACAATTCGAAATCGAAATAAGCGTCGTGCGTAAAAGGATTTACCACATACGAGTATAAGTTGATGGCTAACAAACGACAGCTATCGTAAGGGCACAATGGAATTTCGCCACAAGGATTGGTTGACACGGTACGATAACCCAAATCTGCATAACAATCAGGTACAGATTCACGAATTATAGTGTCCCAGAAAAGTATTCCCGGTTCAGCCGATTGCCATGCGTTATGTACAATTTTTTTCCATATTACATTTGCATCCACTTCTTTTTTAAACCACGGCTCATCCGAACGAACAGGATATTGTTGTATATAAGGAACATTATCGAGTGCTGCACGCATAAAATCATCATCAATTCTTACCGACACATTGGCTCCTGTTACTTTACCCGACTCCATTTTGGCATCGATGAATGACTCTGAATCGGGGTGTTTAACCGACACACTTAACATCAAAGCTCCACGTCTTCCATCTTGTGCAACCTCACGTGTAGAGTTTGAATAACGTTCCATAAAAGGTACAATACCTGTAGAAGTAAGTGCTGAATTTTTCACTGGCGAGCCTTTTGGGCGAATGTGCGAGAGATCGTGACCTACTCCACCACGACGCTTCATCAACTGAACCTGCTCTTCATCAATTTTAATGATAGCGCCATATGAGTCGGAATCACCGTCGAAACCAATCACAAAGCAGTTAGAGAGTGATGCCACTTGATGTTCGTTACCAATACCGGTCATCGGACTTCCCTGCGGTACGATGTACTTAAAGTTACGGAACAGTTCGAAAAGCACATCTTCAGAAAGCGGATTCTGGTATTTACTTTCGATGCGTGCAATTTCCCGGGCTAATCTCCGGTGCATGTCGTCGGGGGTGAGTTCGTACACATTACCAAACGAATCTTTCAGTGCATACTTGGTAGCCCACACTTTTGTGGCCAAGTCGTCGCCTTTAAAAAATTCAAATGATGCTTGTCGAATCTCTTCAGGGGAATAAGTTTTTGTTTCCACGATAGAAAATTCTTAATAAGATTATAATTAATAAGTTATATGAGCATGAAAAATGCATTTTTTGGAATTGCAATGTTAGGTATTTTTTCTTATAAATCCAACATAAAATTCAATCTATTTTACTTTGAAAATTAAAAAGTTTTCCGTATAAAATTATAAAACACTGATATAATGCAAAATAAAAATTTCATTTCAGGAAATTATTTCCCAAAATGAAATTTCATTATTAATAGCATTGAAATTATTATTTCAACAATCCAACAAAATCACAAAATATAATTCAACACAAATTCTGACATATTGCAACTATACTTTACGAATAAGTCCATTAATCACCATAAATATTGAAGCAGGTTGCTCAAGTTGGGCAAGTATCATGTCTAAATGTTCACGATTGGTATCGGTAATAAAAATTTGTCCGAAAGTTTCGCCCGCCACCAAATGAATAATTTCAGTCACGCGCTTCGAATCAAGTTTATCAAAAATATCGTCGAGCAAAAGAACCGGTGCAAAATTATGAGCAGTTTTTAAAAAATTAAACTGCGCAAGTTTCAGCGAAATCAGATAAGTTTTGTTTTGGCCCTGCGAGCCCACACGCTTTATCGGATATTCATCGAGCAGCATTTCGAGTTCATCTTTGTGAATTCCCTGCGTAGAATAACCGAGAATACGATCGCGCTCTCGGGTTTGTTTCATGCTTAGTGCAATATCTCTGTCGTCGTGTTGCGACCTATACGATAAACTGATTTGCTCATGACCTCCCGAAATACGATGATAAATGTCCTGAAAAATCGGAATAAATTCACTGATGAATTTTTTACGCTCCACGAAGATAAGTTTACCATATTCAGCCATTTGCTCTTCCCAGATATCATAAAGCGACTCATCCACGGCGCTATCGAGTTTCAAAAGTGCATTGCGCTGTTTCAAAGCATTGTTGTAACTGAGTAAATGCTGTAAATAACTACGGTTGTATTGCGAAATAACGCCATCCACAAACTTACGTCGCTCTTCGCTCCCCTCCGAAATAAGCACACTATCGTCGGGCGACACCATGACCAGCGGAAAAAGCCCGATATGATCCGAAAGACGCTCGTATTCCTTTTTATTACGTTTGAATTGCTTTTTTTGCTTACGCTTCATTCCGCAATACACATCCTCGGGCACTCCATTGAGGTCGTAATGCCCCTGAATCATAAAAAAATCGGCATCGTGCAGAATATTCTGAGAATCGATGGAATTGGAATGACTTTTACAAAACGACAAATAATAAATAGCATCCAGCAAATTGGTTTTACCCATCCCGTTATCGCCGATAAAACAATTTATCTTGGGCGAAAACGCAAGCTCCGCCTCAGGTATATTTTTGTAATTCAGGATTGAAAGGGTTTTTAACTGCATACACATTCGTTTTTATCGACTTAATGCAAAGATAATTCTTTTTTAGCGCCTATTACAACCCTTTTTTGCGATTGTTGAAAACTCATTTTCAGGCAAACTGAAAGCACCGGAAACTGAACCCGGATTTCTTTCGGATTATAATTTGAAATTTGTAAATTTGCAGGAAAATTCCATCTTATGAACTCTCCCATCATAAAAATCGTCTTCACAGCTTTGTCTGCCGCCTGTATACTACCTTTTGTAACTCCACCAATGGCCTTGTTTACAGGGCTGCTTTTTGCATTTTTTTTCGAAAACCCCTTTCCTACATTCAGTAAGAAAACCTCTAAATATCTGCTACAAGGCTCTGTAGTGGGATTAGGCTTTGGCATGCACATTACCGAAGCCGTTAAAGCCGGTAGCGATGGTATGCTTTTTACAATATTTTCAGTAGTAAGCGTAATGATATCCGGCATTTTTATTGGTAAATGGCTAAAAGTAAACTCTATATCTTCATATCTGATTGCATCGGGAACAGCCATTTGTGGCGGAAGTGCGATTGCGGCTGTTGGACCAGTGGCACGCGCTTCTTCAAACGAAATGTCGGTATCGCTGGCTACAATCTTTATTTTGAATGCTGTGGCTCTGTTTGTTTTTCCGGCCATCGGACATTTACTCAATATGACTCAGCACGAATTCGGTCTTTGGGCTGCCATAGCCATTCATGATACGAGTTCAGTGGTTGGCGCAGGAGCAACCTACGGAGCCGAAGCACTAAAAGTGGCCACTACCGTAAAACTCACACGTGCCCTCTGGATTATTCCACTAAGCATTTACACTGCATTTCATTTTAAATCGGGCAGTAAAAAAGTCACCATTCCCTGGTTTATACTATTTTTCGTGCTGGCAATGCTGATAAATTCATTCCTGAATATTCCTGAAAACCTGACCAAAGGCATTGTTTCTGTTTCGCGGCAGGCACTCACGGTAACGCTGTTTTTCATCGGCGCCGGACTTTCGCGCTCAAGTCTGAAAACAGTTGGATTCAGGCCGATGTTGCTCGGAGTAACACTCTGGGTTTTCATTGCCATTATTAGTCTCGTGTTTATTTTATTCATATATTAAACGTCATACAGGTTATATGTATCTGACAATTTGAATTTTATATATAAGAAAAAATAATAGGAACGCGGACGGAGTATTTCGACGTCCCGTCTCAACGGGATACGCTGACTAAGCGGATATTCACTGATTTAATATTTAAAAAAGATCTAAAAACGGATCTAATCCCCGATAAATCGGGGAAGATTTACGAGCGGTATATTAACAATTAACTACATTGATCTTTTATTAGCGACCAAAGGGAGATAATAGAAATCCGTTTAAAAATCCGCTTAGTCAGCGTAAATCCGCGTTCTATTATCTTCATAATATTCAAACTTATATAAACTCTATTAATGATCACAAACAAAATCACATATTACATTCTTATTATCTGCTTTTTGAGCATTTCTTCGTGCAAACAACCTGCCAAAAAAACAACTGACTTGCCCCTTCCCGGGCATATTACAAAAGCACCAAAAGATACACTTATTGTTGATTGTAATTATAGTTTCGAAGAATCTGTTGCCGGAAGTAAAGCACCACAAACTATCATCGATCAACTGAAACTTATTCAGGTTCAGTATTATAGCTTCGACAATCTTTTGCATCAGGGACAAATCGTCTGCCATCAGTCTATTGCAAATGATTTAACAGAAATTTTCGAATTCATTCGCGAAATCCGTTTTCCAGTTGCTAAAGTAATTCCAATGGTGAAATACAACGAAAACGATTTGCATTCGATGCACGACAACAATAGCTATAGCTTTTGTTACCGCAATGCAGGTTATTCGAAACACGCCTCAGGATTGGCTTTCGACCTGAATCCAATGCAAAACCCACTACGCTGGAAAAAAGGATACGAGCACAGAACAGACCTGCCTGAAAATGTAGTTTACAATCCGGAAGCTCCGGGCACGCTATATCCGCAACATCCTGTAGTATTGAAATTTGAAGAAAAAGGATTTCGATGGGGACATAATTTCAGACGAAATCACGACGATCATCATTTCGAAAAACGACGTTAAAATCATCTTAAAATTTAATTTCCGTGCTATATTGATATTATTATTCGTACTTTTGCAACAATTTCTTATAAATAAAGAATATATACTTACGAATTATATCATATCAAAATCATGGCAAAACTTACTAAAGAAGATGCTCTTTTGTATCACTCACAGGGCAAACCCGGAAAAATTGAAGTAACCCCCACAAAACCATACAGTTCGCAGCGCGATTTGTCACTGGCTTACTCGCCCGGTGTGGCCGAACCTTGTCTCGAAATTGAAAAAGATCCGAATGCCGCTTACGAATACACTGCCAAGGGAAATCTGGTAGCTGTTATCTCGAACGGAACGGCAGTGCTGGGACTGGGCAATATTGGTGCTATGGCCGGAAAACCGGTGATGGAAGGAAAGGGACTTCTTTTTAAGATTTTTGCAGGTATCGATGTATTCGACATTGAAGTAAACCAGAAAGATCCCGAGAAATTTATTGAAGTTGTGAAAGCCATTGCTCCTACTTTCGGAGGCATTAACCTTGAAGATATCAAAGCTCCTGAATGTTTCGAAATTGAAGAACGCCTGAAAGCCGAACTCGACATTCCCATTATGCACGACGACCAGCACGGAACAGCAATTATTTCGTCGGCAGGTTTACTCAATGCATTAGAACTTACAGGAAAAAGAATTGAAGATGTAAAAATCGTGGTGAATGGCGCAGGTGCTGCCGCCAACTCGTGTACACAACTTTATATGATGCTCGGCGCAAGAAAGGAAAACATTGTAATGGTAGATTCTAAAGGTGTTATCAACACCAAACGCACCGACCTCAACGACCGCAAAAAACCTTTTGCCACTTCACGCGACATTACTACTCTGGCTCAGGCAGTGGAAGGTTCCGATGTATTCTTAGGATTATCGGTTGCCGGCGTATTGAGCAAAGATATGGTAAAAAGCATGAACGAAAATCCGATTGTGTTTGCTCTGGCAAATCCGAACCCCGAAATTTCGTACGACGACGCCATTTCAGCCCGCAAGGATATTATTTTTGCTACCGGTCGCTCCGATCACCCAAACCAAATCAACAATGTGCTTGGCTTCCCCTATATTTTCAGAGGAGCGCTCGATGTGCGCGCAACCTGCATCAACGAAGAGATGAAAGTGGCCGCAGTGCGCGCCATTGCCGAACTGACAAAAAAAGCCGTACCCGATGTGGTAAATGCCGCTTACGGATTGAAAATACTTACTTTCGGACGCGACTACATTATTCCAAAACCACTCGACCCCAGATTGTTGACGATTGTAGCTCCGGCCGTGGCGCGTGCAGCTATGGAATCGGGTGTGGCACGCAAACAAATTACCGACTGGGAAGCCTACAACAATATACTTCGCGAAATGATGGGCCATGACAACAAAATGCTCCGTCGCTTTTACGAAACAGCCAAGGCTAATCCAAAACGTGTGGTTTTCTCCGAGTCGAACCACATAAATATGATCAAAGCTGCCGAAGCTGCATTGGCCGAAGGAATCTGCTTTCCGGTTTTATTGGGAAATGAAGAAAAAATTGCCAGCATAGCAGCCGAAAATCATATCGATCTTACGGGTATTGAAATTATCAATCTACGCCACGACCGTGAAGAAGCACGCCGGATAAAATTTGCAGACATTCTTGCCGAAAAACGTAAACGAGATGGTATGACTTTCGACGAAGCGTACGAAAGAATGTATGAGCGTAACTATTTCGGCATGATGCTGGTGGAAACAGGCGAAGCAGATGCATTGATTACAGGCGTTTACACCAAATATACCGATTCGATAGTGGCTGCCAAAGAAGTAATTGGTATTCGCGATGGACTGAAACACATTGGTGCAATGCATATTATGAATACAAAAAAAGGAACTTTCTTCCTTGCTGATACACTTTTTAACCGACATCCCGACACAGAAACGCTCATAGACATTGCAAAACTTACACATAATACCGTAAAATTCTTTAATCATGAACCGGTAATGGCCATGCTATCGTACTCAAACTTTGGTTCGGACAAAGAAGGAAGTCCTGCAAGTATGCATAAAGTTGTTGAAACACTTCATAGCACTTACCCCGAAATGGTTGTTGACGGAGAAATGCAGGTTAATTTTGCATTAAACAAAGAGCTTCGTGATAAAAAATTCCCGTTCTCGAAACTTGCCGGAAAAGATGTAAATACGCTTATTTTTCCAAATCTAAGTTCTGCCAATACAGCTTATAAAATGCTGATAGAAATGGGATTGGCCGAGACCATCGGTCCGATTCAAATGGGACTTAAAAAACCTATTCACATTCTGGATGTGGAAAGTTCGGTGCGCGACATTGTAAACATGACCGCTATAGCCGTGCTCGATGCAATGGTTCAGGAACAAATTGACTGGAATAAAAAATTGCAGGAAGTTTAAAAGTGACACTATAAAAGTTGAAACCCTCATTGAATCATTCGAATCAATGAGGGTTTTTCATATTTATCTACAAGTATTTTTTTAACCTGCCCAACCTTCCCTATCAAGATTCCGATAATTAATAGCTTCGGCAATGTGATGTGAAAGCACATGTTCCGAATCGTCGAGATCGGCTATTGTGCGCGCTACTTTAATGATACGATCGTAAGCACGGGCAGACAAATTAAGCCTTAACATCGCATTTTTCAACAACTCAGAGCCGGCTTTATCGATCACAGCAAACTCACGCATTTGCTTCGACGACATTTGCGCATTGCAGTACACACCATCAAGATCGCGAAAACGTAACTCCTGAATTTGACGCGCCGTCATAACTCTTTCGCGCACTTTTTCGCTGCTTTCCGATTCTCTGAGTTCAGAAAGTTTCTCGAAGGGTACAGGAATTATTTCGATGTGAATATCAATTCTGTCGAGCAAAGGACCAGAAATCCTGCTCAGATATTTCTGTACCACGCCCGGAGCACAAACACAATCGCGGTCGGGATGATTGTAATAACCACAAGGACAAGGATTCATCGAAGCCACAAGCATAAAACTAGCAGGATATTCGATAGCAAATTTGGCTCTTGAGATACAAATTTTCCGGTCTTCGAGTGGCTGACGCATTACTTCCAAAACAGTTCGTTTAAATTCGGGAAGCTCATCAAGAAAAAGAACGCCATTGTGGGCCAGCGAAATTTCACCGGGCTGAGGAAAAGTCCCTCCACCGACAAGTGCGACATCAGAAATCGTGTGATGAGGGCTCCGGAACGGACGTTGCGAAATAAGCGAAGTATTGCTATCAATATTTCCGGCCACACTGTGAATCTTTGTGGTTTCCAAAGCTTCGTGCAAAGTGAGCGGAGGCAGAATGGTTGGAATTCGTTTCGCCAGCATCGACTTTCCGGCGCCGGGAGGACCCACCATAATGATATTGTGACCACCAGCTGCTGCCACTTCGAGCGCACGCTTTACATTCTCCTGCCCCTTTACATCAGCAAAATCAATTTCGGAATAATTCAAATGATTTAGAAATTCTTCACGCGTATTGACCACTGTAGGTTCAAGTTCCACACTTCCATTGAAAAAACCAATCACTTCGGTGATATTTTCGACACCGTAAACCTCCAGATTATTTACTACAGCAGCTTCACGGGCATTTTGTTTTGGCAGAATAAAACCTTTAAAACCTTCTTCCCTGGCTTTAATCGCAATAGGCAACACACCTTTAATTGGCTGTAAGCCACCATCGAGCGACAACTCGCCCATTAGCACATATTTTTCGAGCGCATCAGCAGGAATTTGCTCCGAACCAGCCATAATCGCAATTGCCAGGGGCAAATCGTATGCAGATCCTTCTTTTCGGATATCGGCAGGTGCCATGTTTATCACAATTTGCTTGTGCGGAAACTTATATCCTGTATACTGAAGCGCCGAAGTAATTCGCTGCTGACTTTCCTTCACGGCATTGTCGGGCAAACCCACAAGCATAAAGCGAATTCCGGTACTTACATTTACTTCAATAGTGATGGTGGTGGCATTTATGCCCTGCACAGCAGCTCCGTAAGATTTTACTAACATAGATTTGAGGTTTTATAACTTTATAATTTTGCTATTGTTTCGAAATCAAAAATATATCTTCGCTCCCACAATCAATCCACGCGGAATATTCATCGAAAGCGGATAACGTTTTCCGGTATCATCGGGTTGAAAAGTATATTCAGTCAGCTCGGTTCCAAAATCGTATAAATTATACATAAGCAAACTCAGCTCAAAATTTTGCCCGCCTAGTTTTCCTGAATAGACAGTACGCAGATCGACATTAAAAAATGAATCTTCACGGCTACCAAAATCTCCGTTATAAGGATTTATACCTTTTGTACGTTTAGCCCAGATAGCCATCTGATTGTTTCCGGCGGCATCGGTCATCGTCATGGTTTCGAAATTAGCAAAAGGCTGACCGTCCTTAAACTTGGCTGTCACCGAAAAATTTAAATTCCTGTTCAACTTGTAAGTTGCATGGATTCTGGCCACATAAGCTCTTT
This sequence comes from Paludibacteraceae bacterium, assembly GCA_016937795.1. Taxonomy (GTDB): domain Bacteria; phylum Bacteroidota; class Bacteroidia; order Bacteroidales; family Paludibacteraceae; genus Paludibacter. Next base: position 36,608 of record JAFGVV010000023.1, on the reverse strand, counting down.
CCTGATCGAGTCGCCCTATAAGTTTATAATCGATGTTCGGATTAGCAGTACTTTCAGAATACACTCCCAGATTGTTGTGAAGTGGTCCATTGCCCAAAGTAGAAATACCAGCCATAAGGTACGAAGTCCACGAAAGCGAAAGCAAAAACTTTTCGGTAGTATAACTGTACTTCACAACCGACGAAATATAATATGGCGAACTTGTCAGAAATCCCGATCCTTCAGCAGTTTTCATATACGCATCAGGATAATAACCAAGTACATAATTTTTGGCTCCGTTATTCATAAAATAGATATCTTTATCGCCCTGATTTACAAAATATCCGTATTCGCTTGCGGCTTTATCAAAACCTGTAGTCAGATTGTGATTATACTTCCGATAGGATTGTAAAAAAGAAATTGTATGACGCCCAAGTAAAAAATGAAACGGAATATCGAACACAAAATACGAAGGTTGTTTCAGCCCCGAAGCTACCGAGCGGTATTTTCCACCTGAAGTACTGAACAGATCAGACTTTTCGCCGGTCTGAAATTTCGAATCCTGATTATGATCCTGCCAGTAATAAATCCCGGCATTCATATAATCGTCCGAAAGATAACGCACATCATCAGCGTTATATGAAATCCTGTTTCGGGCTACGTTCATTTCGGCATAAAACCATGCTGCCGGACGAAACTGCAAACTTGCTTTGGCCTGCCAGTTGGGATTTATGCGCGATTTATTTTCAACTATCATGGCATCGAAAGTCACATCGGCCTGCGCAGCGAAATTCAGTTTCGAAGATAAGCTCTTTTCAAAACTTAGCCCCAGTGTATTTTCCAATAAACCTGCAGCAAACGATTTTGCGGTCCAGTCGTACACATACAACGATCTGTAAGGCAGATTTACATTACGCGCAAAAACGGGATTCGAAAACTGTTGATTCTCAGGACCAAATTGCAACAATGAATTATACCCATCGAAATACATTTTCAGGTTTTCCGAAAACTTCCTTTCGTAATTCAAAGCATGCGATAATTCCAAGCCAACTCCATCAGGATACCAGGGCTCGAAAGCCTCGCCATCCTGATCAATGATATTGCGACTGAAATTCAGATCAGCATGTTTCAGTTGGTTGTAAGCAAACGTGAGTCCGGTAGTAAGCTGTAAGTTTTTTTGTTGTTTCGTTCCGTAAACCGAAAATCCAAGCGCTTGGTGCGCAGCTGATTCTGCTTTCGAATAATAAAGTTCATTATAAAGATTATCGCGACCCGAGAGATTCAGAAGGTAAGATGTTTTATCGAACAAACGACCCGACTTGAAAGGCAACTGCCCTGACAATTGCATTTTATAAAAATTCTCAGGGTAAAACTCACTTATTCCTGTTTCGTCGAAGTCAGTCAGCATTCGCGTACCAAAAGTAGCATAAAGCTGCTGCTGATAGTTTTTTCCATTTACAGGAAGAGCACAATTCAGCGCAAACGTTCCTGCGCCTTTCATCTTATTACGATGCTCAATCGGGCGATACAAACGTTCGGAAGCCGATGGATGATAAAGGTTTATCAGGGCATTTGTTCCGGGCGATATACCTCCCAAACCACCCACATTATAATTCAGCGAAACTGAATTCGGAATATAATCCTCTGATTTATATGAAACTGTAGAATTAAAATAATCGACACTCAGATTTTGCGAATAAAGATCGGGTATAAAAAAAGTAGAGCCGGCAAAAAAACGACTATCAAGTCTGAAACCATCGAGATAGTACTTGTTCCATTTATGAGAATTTCCGGAAATCGAAAATATCAGCTGGTCGGGCGTATTAAAACTCCCGGTAGTTTCAGACTGGTAAGTAATAAAATCGTTCAGATTATCGAAATAATGCACAGCATCGTTCAGCAAATAGCGTTCGCGAAAAAAAGAACTATTAATCTTCTGCTTACTATTCACAGCCAACGAATCGGCAATTGACTGAGCATTTGCACCTAGACTCACAAACAAACATAGTAAAACACTAAATTTCAATTTTTTGATGAGAAAAGTCATTTTCATAATTTCAATTTACAAATTCAGATAAACTAATTTACATTTCGAACTGTAAAAATACACATAATATCCAATTAATGTAAAATAAATACCGAAAAAGTAATATCAGTAATAACACAAAAAAGCCTGCCCCGTGTGACAGGCAGGCTTTTGAAACAGATATAATAAATTTCTAAATTTATTATTTTTCAGAGAGATAGCTAGAAATTCCTTCTTGTGTGGCTTTAAGCGCTTTATCACCTTTCTTCCAGTTGGCCGGGCAAACTTCGCCATATTCTTCGGTAAACTGAAGCGCATCTATCAGACGAATCACTTCTTCTACACTACGTCCGAGTGGCATATCGTTTACAACCTGATGACGAACCACACCCGATTTGTCAATCAGGAAAAGGCCGCGATAAGCTTTTGCATCGCCTACAAACTGTACATTTCCTTCTTCGTCGTACACCTCTTCACCAGCAAGCACATCGTATGCACGTGAAATATGAAGTGTCTGATCCACAATAATCGGATATTTTACACCCTGAATACCACCCTGATTTTGTGGAGTTTGAAGCCATTTCCAGTGCGAAAATTCCGAGTCGGTTGATGCACCTACAACAGCTACATTGCGCGATTCAAATTCCTGCATTTTATCCTGGAATGCGATCAACTCTGTGGGGCACACAAAAGTAAAGTCGGCTGGATAAAAGAAGAATACCACATATTTTTCACCTTCGTATTGTTTCAACGAAAAATTTTCTACAATTTCTGAACCATTAACTACAGCTTTGGTATTGAAAGCCGGTGCTTGTTTTCCTACTAATACTGACATATAATTTATGAGTTTGATTGATTAATTAATAATTTCACACTGCAAAAATACTCAGTATACATTTGTAATCAAAACTTTTTTAGATAGAATTCATTTATCTGTAAATAAGCGTTCTCTATATGAATGGTTGATTAGTTAATTAGTTGAATAGTTGATTAGTTAATTGATTGATTAGTAAAAAGAAGAAAGATTATATGCTGAATTGGCTATAAAGAATAATCAACAAACAGGTTAAACAAATATATTGCTTGCATATTCACAATCATTCAAGTCTCCTTGTTTCTTGTTTACTTGTCTCCTCATTCACCTCCTATAAATCAAAACGGTTGCATAAGCCGCCATTCCTTCTTTACGACCAACAAAACCCACTTTCTCAGAAGTTGTTGCTTTAATTGAAATGGTATCAGGACTTACCTGCATAACTCCGGCTAATGTTTCCTGCATTTTGGGTATATGCGGATTAAGCTTCGGCGCTTCGGCAGCAACTGTACAATCAGCATTTCCAAACTCATAACCGGCATTTCGCAAAAGTTCCATTGTACGAACCAACAGAATTTTACTGTCGATATTTTTGTATTCACCCGCAGTATCGGGAAAATGATAACCAATATCGCGCAAAGCAGCAGCACCAAGTATCGCATCGCAAAGGGCATGAATAAGCACATCGGCATCCGAATGGCCCAGTAAACCTTCATTATGTTCAATTTTGATACCACCCAACCACAATTCACGATTTGCGGCAAACACATGCACATCATATCCAAAACCAACTCTAAAAGGACTCATATTCGATATTTATATTTACAATTAATCTGTTAGTCAATAATAAAAAAAAAATAATTTAATGCAACTTCTAAACCAATCAACCAATTAACTAATCAGCTGATTAACTAACTAACCAGTTAACCAATCAACCAACAACATACTAAACTAAAAAACGGCTGCAATTCACATTGGAATAACAACCGTTTTATGATTTATGTTTAAAGGACTTTTTTACTTCATCAGGTTGCTAAGTCCAAACAGGTCGAAAGAAAGTGACAAACGCAAAGTCTGATCGAGTGGGTTAGTTTGAGCAGTTGATATTACATAACCAGCATCAATCTGAAATACATTCAGCTTAAAACCAGCTCCAGCAGTAAAATACTGACGATTCCCTTTATATTGGTTTTCGTGAAAATAACCTGCACGCACAAAAAACTGTTTATTGTAAGCATATTCAGCACCAACCGACCACATAATTTCACGCAATTCCTCTTCAGCAGAAGCATCACCAAACGACATAAACACACCGGAAAGCATACTTATTTTATTGAAATCGGTAGTTGCATCAGGTGTTGGCACTAGCAGTTTATTTAAATCGGCACTGAACGAAATGCTTTGATAATCGTCGATTGGATAAAGAAATGAAGTACCAAATCGCATATTTGTGGGAATAAAGCTACTGGTTACATTTTCGTCGTAGGAAATTTTAGCTCCGAGATTAGAAATATTCAAACCAAAAGCCAGATTACCTTCACCAGTGCTCAGACTAATTGGACGACGATAATAACCTGCCACATCGGCAGCAACCGACATACCGGGATACATATCCTGAGCAAAGCCATTACTTAAGTCAGAATATATAAAACGCATGGCTACTGAAGCCGAGAAAAACTCTGACAACATACGCGAATAAGCCACATCCACAGCAAGTTCGTTGGGAGTAGCAGTAGTCAAAAAATCACCAAGCTGATTTGTCAGCGCAATGTCACCAAGCGAAAAATAGCGTAGTGAAGCACTAACCGATTGACGGTCGTCGAACTTATAATAACCAGACACATAAGCTAGGTCGATATCAGAAACAAGTTGTCGTAACCAGGGAGTATATGAAAGCGAGACACCAGCCTGACTTTCGAGGAACACATATTTAGCAGGATTCCAGTATTGCGAAAACACATCTGGAGAGGTCGCGGCACCCAAGTCTCCCATACCACCGGCACGTGCATCAGGCGTAATCGACAAAGAAGGAACTGCTGTAAAAATAGGGTTTGACGTAGGTTCTTGAGCATTTACAAACATGCCAACTGACATAAGTGTCATTAAAAATATAATACTTTTCTTCATTAGAGATTTAATAATTTTTTAGCTTGCAATATTACAACTTTTATGTGAGAGCTTAATGTAAATAACGAAATTTTTAAATTTTATTGTTCAACAATGAGCATTTTACTGGTTTTAGAATAAGTATCACTATTCAAAGTATTAATAGTGACACGATATAGATAAATACCGGCTTTTACTTTTCTTCCATCACCGGCTATCAAATCCCATTGGACCTCATCAGCATTTGATTGTTCGAACGACCAAATTTTACGTCCGGCCAAATCGAAAATCTCAACGATTGTACTCAGAACTGTTTCAGGTCGGTCGTGATTGACAACAATCTTCGTTTGTGTTTTCACCGGATTTGGATAATTTGTGACAGAGAAAATCTGTGGTGTAAGTCCTTTTACCACCTCAAATTCAATTGTTTTGGTAGTTGAATTATTCAACAAATCCCAGGCCCTGAACGAAAGTACATGTTTACCATCTATCAGTTCAGGTAACATATATTTCACCATTCCCTGCCGAAATGTATTAGTGGCTGATTCGAAATAATTATTGAGCACATAAGCCTGACGCGGATCATTATCAATTGTGAGCAATAAATCGTGTCCGATACCACTCCCTACGCGATTTATACCGTTTTCGTCGCTTAGATAAGCCATGAACAAAGGTGTTTCGTTTACCTTGCTTCCCGATACAAAACTTACATTATTCAAATACAATTCCATTTCAGGCCCTTCGGTTTCGTACATAATATCCGGGTTTGTGCCACCTACTACAAAGTTTTCGAAATTACCCTGAGCTTCTTCACCTGTATTGTTATCGAATGCATAATAATTTATTCGTCCACGTCCGAAATTGTATTTCAGATCCTTTGGCAACATAAATGTAAAATTAAATTCACCATCGACAACTTTTGCTTTTCCTGAAAAAAGCTTATTACTGCGGTCGTTGAATTTAAACTTACGCTCTTCATATTTCACCGGATCTGCATCCATAAATTCCTTTTCATTATCCAGTGTCGATATCCTTAACATTTTATCGTAAACAACGACCTGTATTTCACCATTAAATCCACTCACTATATTGCCATCTTCACCTGCGACCATTCCTTTAACTGAAACTTCCGACATTGCTCTGAGAGTATCTGTGCCAAACTCGGAATTTTCATTAATATGAGTAGTTATAATATCATAATCTGTGGGGAAGGTAATTTTTAGTGCCGGGTCACCCACATATACATACGACAATTTATTAATTTCGGTTCCAACCAGGTTTTTCGCCATAGCCATCACATCTCCCACTCTATAGTGTTCGCCATTAATCTTTTTAAATAAATTCTCAGTAAAATGCTTGTTTATAGTAAAGTTTTGCGATGCATATACCGGACGAGTGGCCGACATAATACCAATACCACCTCCGTAAGGATTGAGCACTACATGTTCACCAGCCGACACCACCCGATCGTCGAACATCAGAAAATCGCAGGTAGCAGCAACCCAGAGTGGCAATTGTTTGTTTGTAAGCGATTTTACGTCGGCCACCGTCAATATCTGTTCATTTGTCCACCCTACTGTACCCGCATGTCCGGTATAATTGAGATAGAACAGCCCGTTGTGTATAAGATCGTGCAACTGGGTACGTGCAAGTGGATATGACTGACCACTGGCTGATATCTCCTGTAAATAAGCATCGAGAAAGATTTTATTCACCTGATAAGAAGGAAACTTTCGTCCCACAACATTTGCTATACTATCGGCCTGTTTCATATGTAAAGCCAGGTCACCATCGTCAGCAAGGAAACATAACTGATTTTTCCAGATACCCTTTTTTGGGTTTTTCATATACTCGATGGTTTTATCCACCATATTATCTGCATCCTGAACTGTTAGGGCCGGTAAGCGACCAATTCCGATATCGAGCAAATGCGATGGAATTTGCATACCTTCATTATCGTCGAGAAAACCAAAATAATCGTCGGTCACATACGATAAAGTTTGTGTCAACGAGTTATCAGCCTGATAAGTAAGCACAAGATTTTCGCTCGAGAGAGAAAGCAGTTTGCGATTATCAAAAGTACCCCGACCAAAAAGTAAGAGATAACGTGGCATATCGGCATCGACACCCGACAACAAAGCACGGTCGTATAGCATTTTCATCATCCAACGATATGCTGTAGCATCGGGTGCGCCGGAAGAAAATTCGTTGTATACCTGCTCAGTACTAACAACAGATACCGTAAGTCCATCCATTTCACGATGAGCCTGCGCCAATCGTTCGGATTGTGCTAAAAACCTGGGATGGGTGATAATCACCATATCTGCCTGTGACATTCCATGCAAATTCTGATTAGCGACATTACCTACAATCTCGGGCTTTGGAAATGACTGACTCTGTGTGGGATCGATAGCAAGGTAAGTCTTCAATGGCGATGCTGTATCTGTAAAATATAGATTTCCATCAGCTCTTTCTGTCTGTATTTTGCTGATTTTGGTATGGTCGGTTATGTCCCAAACCTGCATATTAGCACCAGGAGATGTAATTTTAAAACGATTATAATCATTACTATCAGCGTTATCGGGATATTGAAAACGCATTGCCGCACCGTGTATTTTTAAACTACGCCGCACATTAACAAGCAAATAATTTAAGTAACCTATAGAAGTATTGTTTGGTTTATTATATACAAGATTAAAATTCAAAAGATCAGTGTTTGCTGTAAAATTATAAATTGCATTAGCTGCTTTGGCTTTTTCGTAATTGTCACCTTCGGTACGTTTTGCCACTAATAGGTTACGAGTCTGACCATTGTCGAGACTTAAACTAAACGAAGAAGCAGGCACCGACGATGGAGAAACTGAAGATGCAGCTACATCGAGCCGTACCTTTATAGGATGTTGACGAACGATATTGGGGAAGTTAAATGAGAAATTATAATTTGTTACTTCATTAAATAATTCACCGTAAAACTCTTTTCCGGTAGAACCTATACTGTAGGCTTCCTTTTCGTATACCTGGTAATCGGTAAATTCATCAACTGTTTGGACATTTGCCGATGAAGGTATTTCTACAACTTTTTCTGTTATTTTGCGCCCTGAACCTGCATCTGAGCTTACAAAATAATATCCATGCGTGGAATATGGATTTTGTTGATGCACATACATTCCACGAGTTTTATCATAAGTCCACTTTACAACACCGTAAGCATAAAAAAGCACATAGTCGCCGGCATTAAAAACTCCATCACTTCCTTTTTCCATGTGTATTGCTAACTCCGGCAGGTCATCGTATTTCGGGTTCAGAAAGTTCTGATCGAGCACATTTCCACCAAAACCAAAAATCCGAACATTCGCAGGACTAACACCCATCGATTGCAAGTCTTCGTATGTTAGTTTGTAGATACCTGTATTGGCAATTTTTATCTTTACAAATTTCCCACTACCAAGCACCGATGATTCCGCATAAGTATGGCGTGACGATTTTGCTGCCTTTTTCGGTACAACAGATTGGCTTACATCGAGACTAAACGAAACCAATTTCTGAACTACACCATCTTTAAAAACAAAAGGTAAAACCTGGATATTCAAATAGTTTTGATTTCGGGCAGTAAGCATTGAGCTTACAAACGTAACATTCTCAGTCACATCAATATCGGGCATCAAGGCCTTTTCTGAATCTGTTAATGCCGCGTATTGTTCTGAAACAATTTTTACTTCGTACGATGTATTTTTTTCGACCGGTATTCTCTTCTCAAAAAAAGGTAAATTATTTTCATCGGGATATAGTGCATTATTAAAATTAAGCACATATTTTGAGCCCTGTGGAGCCTGCCACAAAAGTGGCGACTGCCATTGTAGATGAACAGTTTCTTTTAGCAGCGTTTCCGCATGCAAAAAGCAACTTAAAGATATGAGCAGAGATATAATGATTATTCGAATGTTCATGGAAAAATAATGTATAATTATGGCTGAAGTACTTTGGTTCACATAAGTGTAACAAAAAAACGTTGACCATGACTTTTTATTGCACAAATGCATAGCAGCCATAAAAAGTTTGGCTGTTTAACAGCAATTAAGTAAAATCTGGAGGAATAATCAATCACAGATTTTGAAACAAATAGGAATAAACAAAAAAAATTATTTCACTTTAAAATCAAACATTTTATCATTACCAATAAAACCTTCAAGCCTGTCACCCACCGACACTTTTCCCACTCCAACAGGTGTACCGGTAAATAAAATGTCACCAATCTTTAAAGTAAAAAAACGACTTACATGTGCAATAAGTTCATCGACAGGAAAAATCATATCGGCCGAATGACCATTTTGTACAGTATTCCCGTTGAGATTCATACTGAAGCGAATATCCTGCACGTTAGGAAATTGTTCGGCAGGAAGAAAGTTACCTATCACAGCTGAATTATCAAATGCTTTTGCAGTTTCCCAGGGATGACCCGATTCTTTTAGTCGGCGTTGCAAATCGCGGGCAGTAAAATCGACACCCAAGCCAATTTCTGAATAATAGCGGTGAGAAAAACGGGGAGAAATATTTTTCCCTATACGATTAATTTTAATAATCAATTCGGTTTCGTAATGAATTTCTTCACTAAAATCAGGAATAAAAAATGGTTTATTGTTTCGTAATACGGCTGTATCAGGTTTCATAAAAACCACTGGTTCAGTTGGGTGCTTTGAGTTTAACTCTTTGTTGTGTTCGACATAATTTTGTCCGATAGCAAAAATTTTCATACAGTATTTTTACAATTTATTTCCTTTATTGCAATCTTCGCATTCTTTTATAGCATTTAACCTATTAAACATCACGGCTAAATGGGCATAGATAGAGGTATTCTGAACAATCACATTTTCGGGAACACGAATCCGGTATGGCGTAAAATTCCAGATAGCCTGTATGCCTCCTGCAATCATCAATTCTGAAACTTGCTGCGCTTTATCCACAGGTACAGTAAGCACACCGATATTCACCCCTGTTTGTTTTTGAAGTTGTTGAAAACGATCAATGTGATGAATAGGAATTTTATTGATATTTGTACCGGTAAGCTCATATTTTACATCGAAACCAGCTACTATTTCGAGTCCAAACTGTTCGAGACCATTATCATGCATCAACGCACCACCAAGGCTCCCCACACCAAACAAAAAGGCCTTATGTGAATTTGTAAAACCAAGAAAAGCCTCGAGTACGCCTACCAGTTCTTTCACATCATAGCCCACACGTGTGCGTCCAGACACATTAACAAAGGAGAGATCCTTAGCTACCATGGATGCATCTACAGCAATATTTTTCGCAATTTGAGTCGACGAAATATATGTTTCGCCATCTTTCAGCACAAGTTTTGCAAATGCCAGATACCAGGGTAATCTGCGCAAGGTAGGTTCAGGTACTTTAAATTCAATAGGATTTATGTGATTTGCCATATGTGTTTAATCATTTTGAGGATTTTACAACTCGCAAAAATAGTCATTTTCTTGAAACATGTTGGTTTTATTATGAAAAAAAAATCAATCAATAAGGTATGCTCAAAAACTATTCACAACCACAGATTGGATATAAATAGTTTTTCGACAGGCCATTTATATCACGATATTGAAATTACCCGCTGTAGATTTTTGAAAAAGTAAAAATACTAATAAAGATAGGTATAGGTAAAAAAAGCCGTCATACAAATATATAAAGAAAAGAGACTCCAATGCGAACAATGGAATCTCTTAAAAAATTAAACGACTAAATTTATTTCACTAGCACATTTCTTATTTCCCAAGTTGCAGCACCTGCTGTGGTACTCGAATACTTAAATGCAATCCTAACATTGCTCTGACCCTCAACAGCCGAAAGACTAATATTTCCGGAATTTACAAAATTCCAATCATTACCTGTAGGCCATGCAGGAATTGTAAGTGTTGTCCATGAAGCTGTACTTGGTGCGCCATCTGAATAATTACTCGAAACTAAAACAACTTGTTCAGTAAGCTTATTAGCAGTAAAATACTTTCCCGTATGCTCAAAACTGAGATTCACAGAAGTTTTTCCTGTCAGATTCATTGTTGGTGAAATAAGCCATCCCTCTGATGCTTTATTTGCATTAGCAATATAGGCACTTGCTTTCATAAACTTATATGAATCCCATTTCCACACATAAGTTCCACCTTCAGGTAATGTCACATCAACAATAGTGAAAGCTCCCTGATTTGCTAAAAAACTTTCAGTAAGAATTGCATCACTTGTGTCAGCTGGTTTATTACCTCCTGAGCTTCCTCCTTCAAGTTCGTAATACGATACTGATTTGATTCCTGGTTTTGCGAAATATGCTTCAAGGGAACCATAAAGTTTCACACTTTTACCAAGGTTTGCCTTTACATCAACTAAGTTTAAACCCGCACGTATTGCACCCGAAGGCAACTGAACAGCCATGCAATTATCAGGATTAGTTTCAGTCTTCGTGTCAGCGATAAGAATGTTTGTAGCTTGCGTACAGCTATCAGCACTAAAAACATATGAAGTTTGAGTTCCCGACCAAACATATCCCACGATATAACCCGACACCCATTTCAGTCCTGACTGATTTTGAATAGCAGCTGCTACATTATAAGGCGCTGCTTCGGCACCTTCACCCACAGGATCAACTGTTTCAATCACTTCAGCTTCGCCTACTTCTACTTTAAAGTTTTTCACTTCCCATGTACCGGCTTTGGCATCAGTTGAAACATATTTGAACGCAACTTTTATTTTTTTACCGGCATAAGCTGTCAGACTAATTTCTCCAGAAGGTACCAAATCCCAACTTGATGCATTTTTAAAAGCTGGAGTAGTCAATTGAGTCCATGAAGCTGTGGCGGGCAAACCATCCACATAATTTTCCGATACCCAAACTGTAGCTTCGGTACTCAAATTAGCGAAATAACGTGTCACATAATCAAAAGTCAACTTTGCTGCAGTCACATCTTTCAGATCAATTTCTGGTGAGATGAGCCAATCCTCATTGGCTACATTGGTTTGAGTTGCACTAATATATCCACTCACTTTCATATATTTTCCAATTGCATCGAATGCCCAAACCTGATCACCCGAAACACTTTGAGTTGTAAATGTACCTATACCGGTTTCGAAAGTTTCTGTGAAAGGAAGTTGTTCTGAAGAGCCCTCATTTTCAGGATCATTTACATTGGTACAAGCCGAAAATGCCACAGCCATAGCCATAAACACTGAGGCAAATAATTTAGTCGTTTTCATAAAAAAGTAATTTGATTTTTAAATTATTGAGTGATTATTATTTATTTAAATGATATGATTCAAATCCCCGACCTAAATCTTCGAGCGATCTGATAGTCAATTGCCATGAGCCGGTATTTATTTCTTTATCACGATACCAACCTACGATGACAGTAATGTCGCCATACATATTAGTTTGAGGTAGTGGCGCCGAAGCAAACTTCACATATTCGCTGGTTGCAATATAAATTTTATTACCGTTTCTATCTTCAATCTCGCGGGCTACAGGCACTCCGGTTATTCTTGGTTTTGGAGCGGCAAAAAAGAGCTCCGAGGCTGAAAGTTTTTTATACGTAAACTCAACTTCACCATATCCGTTAAATCTTACATCTTTTATACAAACTATTTTTGAATGAATTGTTCGGTCGGATGATTTTATCTGCGAAATAGTCAGCGTATCCACTTTTACCGATTCTGGTCGGGGCATACCGTTGAACCTCGAAATAACTTTAAACTGCGAATAAGGTATTCTGCCAGGCTCATATCCTCGTTTTTTAGTATCAGTATCGTTGTTATAATACACAGTACCCAACTGAAGCAAATCGCCATATTTTCCAATAGCCAAACCGTTGCACTGAATGGAGACCGACTGCCCGAGCGGACACACAGCCGAAAAGCTTCCTATATCCACTGAAACCTTTAGCGCATCGCCCGTAAGCGTATCCTGTATTATAAAACTCTTATAAAAACTGCCTTCTGTATCGTCCGAAATCACAGTACCGGTAATTATAATCGGTTCGCCAATTGACGGTATTGAATCGACACTAAAAACATTTGAACTTCCGCTATTTGTTCTTACGGGGAAAACATTTCCGGTTGTAGAAGCATATTCAGCAATAAATTCGGAGATAGTATGTGTAGCCACTAAAGGAGCTCTTTGGTCGGTAGTATCTGCAGGTTCAAAATCAGTAGGATTACACGCCCACCAAAAACTCACTGAGAGCAACAAAACCATTATAAATATTTTATTTTTCATTTCTGTAAAAATTAATTTAAAAATTAAACCCAATTAGAATTTATAGCCAATATTAAGGAACATATTGAAACCCCATGCATAATAATATTTTGATGGAAATTTATTTAAATTACCACCATCAATAGCTCCATCGACAAGAGGCAAGCGAGCCTGCTGATAACCACCTGTAATCATCTTTGTATTGTTGAGTATATTCGAAGCACTCAGGTTAAAATTCAACGAACGACGATTTTTCAGATATATCACTTTTCCGAGCGAAGCATCCACTAAGAAACCACCTTTCAGTTTTTCCTGTGTACCAAGAGCAGCAATCATTTCCTGACTACTATATTTAGCTATATTGCTTTCGGTAAAGCGATTAGGCGCAAAGTCGAGAAAATTATTGTCAAAATAATTCACTGTAATATCGGCAAACCACATTTTTGGGTGAAAATAATCGAGTGTAATGTTAGCTGCAAGTTGTGGACCAGCTGCAATATGAAGTCCTTTAGTCAAAACGACTTCTGTTTTATCTTCAAAGGATCCATTTTCGGGGCTTTTAGTACCCACAGCATCATTTATATAAGTATATTCAGCTACTGTACCGGCAGACGATAAAGAGAAACTACTATTAAGTTTCACTGATAAGCCAGCCTCTATACCCTGATAAAGTTTATTTGAGTTTGTAAGAACGTGATTGATAAATGTGCGTTCTTCATCGTCGTAATAACCAAGTTTATCAGAACTTCCCAGTACATGAGTTCTAAAACCCGACACTCGCCCTCTAATTGCAGGAAACGAGAATGTATAACCCAAATCGTATGATAAAATCTGTGCGCTTTGAAGATTTTTAATACGTTCATCCTTTATACGTTCAGACACATACGAATTGCTGGCATTAGGAGCACGAGTTTCGGCTAATACATTGGCCGAAATTTTATTACGTCCATCAATTTTGTAATTAGCACCGGCTTTGAGCGACGGATCGACAAAAAACCACACATCACCCTGGCCATATGAATTTTGGGGAGCACGACCATTTTTCATATGCCCGAAACGCGAAAACTGAGTATAAGTAACTTTTCCGGCATAATACACATCAAGCTGCGAAAGCACCCATTCATTTTGAACAAAAGCACTTGCATGAATTATGTTCATGTCATAATTATAACCAAAAATATCTCCTTCTTTTACTTCACGGTTAGGATTATTAAGATCATTTTGAACAATATCAGGGTTTGTCGGAAAATCGCGTTCAGCAAATTGGTCTTTATCAATCCACTGATTACCACCCAACAAATCATCCACTGTTTTGTAGTGCATTCCTTTTGAGTATTTTGCCTCAACACCGGCTGTTAATTTCAGATATCTGTTAAACTGATTTGTATATGTTGAATTGAGAGCTGTTTCAAAAAGATTATTGTGACGTCGTTCCAGCATATATTTCGCAGTTGCGCCTGGATTACTGAGGTTGTTTTTACTGTTTGCTAAATAAAGACTTTCCCAGTCAATCTGCGAAATATCGGCATTAGATTTCCATTGTTCAGCAATTAAATCTTTTTGTGCATCAATAGAAGCTAACTCACCAGGGTTTAAAATGGCCGATGGCAAATAGCGGTAATAATCGGGGCGTGGATCGGGAGCATTGTAAAAACCCAAAGCCGAATTACTATACATGCTAAAATGAGATGCGATACCAGTACGTAAACGTTGATTTTCGTCAATTTTAAAATCGTGCGAAAAAATCACAGTAGGATCAAAACTTTTTACAATTCGGGAATTTCGAATTTTACCATTCTGATAACCCCAGTATGGATTGTAATAAATTGAACCGGCCAAATCATACACTTCCTGAGTTACAGCACCCTGTTGTGCCCTCTGAGTAGGCGATCCATAAGTAACAAGAGAGAAACTATGCTTATCGTTAAGCACCTTTTCTGCTGAAAGAAAATAACCTGCTGAATTATAAAAAGTGCCATCAACAATACCTTTATCGGCCCAACGAACAACTGCCGATGCAGCAAAAGCCCAACCATTAGGTTGAAGTCCGGTGGCATAAGTATATTGGCCTCTGAGCTTATACGAACGGTTTGTATATGCTAATCCAACTTTTGAACCTGCGGCAAAAGCAGTTGCACGTGTATTTATATTCACATTTGATCCGATATTACCATATGAATAAGAATTTGGAGTCAATCCTATAACTTCATCCTGATTTCGCACCGCATCATTTAAACCGCCCAGACTGGAATAGTTGAAACCACCACGTTCGAGACTATTAAAATGCACACCATTTATGTATGTAGTTTCAAAAGTTGGATCGTAACCTCGAATATTAAATCGCATTGGACTAAACGAGAAACCTGTTTGCGAAAAATAAACATCTCCTGATGAGGAAGAAGTTCCGGATATATTCAATGTTTTAGCATCGTCTGCATCAAAAGCTGTTTCGCTAAGCTGCATCACAATCTCCTGCCTCATATCCTGCTGTACATCAGGCAAAAGCACAATCACACCCACATTATTATCCACATCTTGTTTAATGTTCACAAGTTTTATCTGACGAAAAAAGCCCGAATTCGAAACACTAAGTTCTTCGTCGCCAGCCTCGATATAACTGAGGATGAATTCGCCTTTGCTATCGGTTAGCGTTGAGATATTTTGCTGAAGCAAGGTTATTTTAACGCCTGCAAGCGGGTTATTGTCTCCTGAATTGATTACTTTTCCACTTACTCTGGTTTGAGCATGTAAAACTGTAAACACAAAAGACAACGACAAGACTACTAATAAAAGTTTTCTCATAAATACAATTCTGTTGTTAATACATTTCTAATTAAAAATTCTTTTTTACTGATTTGATTTACAAGCCGAAAAAAGGGGGGTGCAATTTAGTAACTTTTCAGCAATAAATGAACATTGAGCTGTATTTATTTTTAAATTTTTATACAGTTTAGCCAGCAAAATTACCGCTTTGCTTGAAAATGAAAGGCTTAAACAACGAATAATTTGCCGATTACGCCATTATTACTTACAAATTGTAAGTAATAAAATAAAACACCGTCGAAACATGACCTAAAAAACTATTCTCTTTACCGATAATACAAATAAAAATGACAGTATATTTTTTAGTTTCGCAAATTTTTCTCACTTTTGTTGTCGCTTTAATTCAACGACTGCATAAGGATTTGTATTTTCGACTTATTTGGCGAATATATTATACATATGTTTCAAAATTATATTATTACAGCTATAAAATAACAATTATCAGATATGAGATTAAACAACTTTCTAACAGCAATATTTTTACTTTTTATTTTTCTTGGCAGTTCCTGCATACAAAAAAAAACAACTCAGGATGGTACAGGTTTCGATGTCACAGTTAATGCAATTGCATTTTACAACCTCGAAAACCTGTTCGATACTATTGACAATGAAAATGTAAACGATGCTGAATTTCTACCCAACGGCGCAAACAAATGGGGAACAATGAAATACAATTCGAAACTACAACGCATGGCTTATGCCATATCGCAAATTGCCATCGACCAAACTCCTGTCGGTGCTGCAATTTTAGGTGTTAGCGAAATCGAAAACCGACTTGTACTCGAAGATTTGGTAAAACAACCCGAAATTAAAAACCGTTCGTATCAAATTGTGCATTACGATGGACCTGATCGTCGTGGAGTGGATGTGGGCTTGCTTTACAACCCGCGCTACTTTACTGTTACCAACAGTAAATCGTACCGGCTTTACACCGACGACCCCGAATTTCTTACACGCGACCAATTGATGGTAAGCGGTTATCTACAGGACGAAAAAATACATATTATTGTAAATCACTGGCCTTCGCGCTATGGTGGTGAAATGCGTTCGCGCCCTAAACGCAATGCTGCTGCTGCGCTGACACGCTCAATTGTGGATTCACTTCATAAAACAGAACCAAAGGCACGTATAATCGTTATGGGCGACTTAAACGACGACCCAACAAACGAAAGTTGCGCCACTATTCTGGGAGCAAAAAAAGAATTATCGGAAGTTAATCCGGGCGATTTGTACAATGTATTGTGGAAAACTTTCGATACCGGAATTGGGTCACTCTCATACAATAATCAGTGGAACTTGTTCGACCAGATTATACTTTCGCACCAGCTGTCAAAAGGCGGAAAAGGCAATTTACGTTTGTGGAAATCGGAAGTTTTCTACCGTAATTTCCTTATTCAGCAGGAAGGCCGCTACAAAGGCACTCCACTGCGTACTCATGCAGGTGGCGTTTGGCTCAATGGCTACAGCGACCACTTACCAACCATTGTATATCTGATAAAAGAAACAAAATAACAATTACAATAAACGTAAATTGTAAAACCTATCCCGTATTTCTGCGGGATTGCAAATTGTAAATTAAATAAATGGACTATCCAACTTTACAGGGAAAACTTATCATGCCTGAGTACGGGCGTAACATTCAACAAATGATTTCACACGCCCTCACCATCGAAGACCGGGAGGAAAGAACTCGTTGTGTAAAAACAGTAATTAACATCATGGGGAATATGTTTCCCTACCTTCGCGATGTAAACGATTTTAAACACAAACTTTGGGATCATGTAGCTATCATGTCCGATTTTAAACTGGATATCGATTTTCCGTACGAAATTGTTCGCGAAGAAAACCTATATACCCGCCCCGAATCGCTTACTTACAAAAACTCACGTATTCGATATCAGCATTATGGCCGCACACTCGAAGAAATGATTGAGAAAGTGGCTGAATACGAAGAAGGCGATGAAAAAACGGAACTTATCCGACTCATAGCCAATCAAATGAAAAAATGCTTCCTTACATGGAATAAAGAGGTGGTGGACGACAAAAAGATTTTCGATGACCTTCGTGAACTCTCGAAAGGTAAGCTCGATATCCCTGAAGACTTTCTGAAATTAGTTGAATCGCGTGATGTACTTTACACCCGAAAAAACAAGAGTAATCAGATGAAGAGAAAATGATGTGATGATGTGGTGATGTGATGATGTGATGATTTGAAGATTTGAAGATTTGAGAATTTGAGAATTTGAGGTTAATAATTAAGGAATAAACATTTAATTCGAATTAACAGGAATGGCTTCATTCAAAATTGAAGGTGGACGAAAATTAAAAGGAGAAATAACTCCTCAGGGCGCAAAAAATGAGGCTCTTCAGGTTTTGTGTGCAGTTTTACTCAGTAAGGAAAGTATCACCATAAGCAATATACCCGACATCCTGGATGTCAACAATCTGATTTTGCTTTTGTCGGATATGGGAGTGGAGGTTGAAAAAATTTCGACAGGCACTTACCGATTCCAGGCCGGGAAAGTGGATCTTTCGTACATGGAAACTGAAAAATTCTACCGTCAGAGCGCCTCTTTGCGTGGTTCGGTTATGATTGTTGGTCCTATGGTGGCCCGCTTTGGAAAAGCGCTCATCCCTAAACCCGGTGGCGATAAAATTGGCCGTCGACGTCTGGATACTCACTTTATCGGCATTCAAAAGTTGGGTGCTACCTTCGAATACAATCCTGAGAAAAAAACTTACAGTATCGATGCCGAAGAGCTTAAAGGCTGCTACATGCTGCTCGACGAAGCTTCGGTAACAGGAACAGCCAATATTTTGATGGCGGCAGTGCTTGCAAAAGGCACTACCACTATTTATAATGCAGCCTGCGAACCGTACCTGCAACAGCTTTGTAAAATGCTGAATGCAATGGGTGCACGCATTAGCGGAGTAGGCTCAAACCTGCTCACCATCGAAGGCGTGGAAAGCCTGCACGGCTGTGAGCACAGCATTTTACCCGACATGATTGAAATTGGCAGTTTTATCGGAATGGCTGCTATGACCGGATCTGAACTGACTATAAAAAATGTAGCCTACAACGAGTTGGGAATAATTCCCGAAAGTTTCAAAAGACTTGGCATTGAACTCGAACAACGTGGCGACGATATATATGTGCCCGCACAAAAAAACTATGCCATTGAATCGTTTATCGACGGTTCGATTATGACTATTTCGGATGCGCCCTGGCCGGGTTTAACACCCGACTTGCTGAGTGTATTTCTGGTAGTTGCAGCCAAAGCCCGTGGTAGTGTGCTTGTGCATCAGAAAATGTTCGAAAGCCGTCTGTTTTTTGTAGACAAACTTATCGACATGGGTGCGCAAATTATCCTTTGCGACCCGCACAGAGCTACAGTAATTGGTCTTGGCGAGAATCTGCACCTCAGAGCATCGGTAATGAGTTCGCCCGATATCAGAGCCGGCATTGCGCTATTGATTGCTGCTATGGCAGCCGAGGGCACAAGCATTATTCATAATATCGATCAGATTGATCGCGGATACGAGCAAATTGATGTACGCCTGAATGCGCTGGGTGCATGCATTGAACGTATTGACTGACAAACGAAATACTAACTAATAAAATATAAAGCTTATGTTGGACAAAAAAATTGTTGACTTACTTAACAGTCAGATAAACAAAGAGTTTTATTCGTCGTTTTTATATCTTGACATGTCGAATTACTATTACGACGAAAATCTGAATGGTTTTGGAAACTGGTTCTCTATACAAACACAGGAAGAATATGCACATGCAATGCTATTTTTGCAATACCTACAGAACAATGGGCATCGTCCTGTACTCGAAACAATTGCAAAACCAAATATCGAATTCAAAAGTTTCAAACAGGCACTTGAAGCAGCATACGAACATGAATTGTTTATAAGTAAATCGATAAATGATATTTATGCTGTGGCTTACGAAATTAAAGACTTCCGCACCATGCAATTTCTCGACTGGTTTGTAAAAGAACAAATGGAAGAGGAAAAGAACGTAGACGAACTCAACAAACGCTTCGACTTATTTGGTGGCGAAGCCCGCGGACTTTACATGCTCGACAGCGAACTGGCATCACGTACATTTACATCTCCATCACTGGTGTTGTAAACATTAGAAATGAGGTTGTATCAAATTCCATTGATTTCAGTTCACAAAAAAAAGTCAATCCGTAGCGGAGTGACTTTTTTTTTCACAACAATAGTACAATTAATTATTGATTCATTTCTTTATCAATAGCTTCATATTCTTTATCCATTTTCAAACGATAATAGAGATTTTTCAGAGTGCGTTTATATTCCATTTCGTTTGGTTTCAGTTCAGCAGCCTTCTTAAAATAGGGAATTGATTCTACAAATACAGCATCTGCCTTTTTCTTGGCAGCATTATAGAGCTTATTGTCTCTGATTTCATTCGCAGCATCCGACATAGAAACTGCATTATTGAAAATCAATCGACCAATTCCGGCATAAGCATCGGCCTGTGTCGGATCGATTTCGATGGCTCTATCGAAAGCTTTGCGGGCATCTTCCAAATTACCCATACTTTCGTCAAGATTACCTTTAATATACTGATATTCTGCCTTGTTTGGATCACGCGCAATGGCAGCATTCAAATATACGAGCGCTTCCTTCGACTGGTTAGAGAAAATATAGTAGTTAATTAAATTCTGGAGAAACCATGGTTCGTCAGGAAATTTTTCGAAACCTGCTTTGAGCGTTTTCACAAAATTCACTGTGTCTTTTTTCTTCAAATACTCCTCGTAAAGCAACTGGTGAACCACAAGCTCTTCGTAACCATCATCTTTCAAATCTTCGTAATAAGAAATAGCCTTTTCGCTCATTTCAGCATTAGTAGCTGCTATAGCTGTATAATACTTAATCATGAAATAAGTTGAATCTGGTTTCAGTTCGCCATTCATCATTGGCAAAGCCGGAATTCCAAGGAAAGTTTCGAAAACTTTAATGGTACCCTGATAATCTTTCTTTTCGAAAAGATGAGCACCATAAGCCACTAAGTTAGCCTGTGTTACATAATAATCCTTGATTTTCTCTTTGATATCTTTCTGATATTTAGGTTTTACCTTCCCTTTTGCATTGGGCAAGCCATCGAGTTCATATGCTTTCAGAAAGTAATCGTACGATTCCATAACAGCTTTACCTTTTACGTCTGCATCAAATTTCTGTCCGAGCATCTGTTTTTTCAGTTCAGCTTCATTTTCTTTAAAACCAATTGTACCAGCCACATACCATGTCAGAGCAAGGTCTTTTGTAGTAGGATCGGTAAGTGCAGGCTTGATATCTTCGCGGGCACCCTTAAAATCGGGAGTTTCCATCAAAGCTTTATTTTTGGCCTTGCTTACATTTTTTTTCTGTGCATAAACGCCCGTAACGCTCACAGCCAGAATGATGGCTAAAATAATTTTCTTCATGACTAATAATGTTTTATTTTCTGTTTATGTATTTTTCTCCTGCCGGTAGTTGACGCCGGCAGGTGAAATTTTATTTATTCCTCTGGATTTTGCACTTCAGCATTTTCCGATTCGGGCAATTGCACATTTTCAGCATCCACTATTGCTTGGGCATCTTCTAAAGCTTCGACAACAACTTCCTCTTCAATTTCGGTAGGCACTTTACATACCGATGCAATTTCATCGTTTCGTTTTTCGAGATTAATAAGTCGTACTCCCTGAGTAGCACGTCCCATTATACGAATGTTAGCAACTTTAAGTCGAATGGTAATACCTGATTTGTTGATAATCATCAGGTCGTTGTCGTCGGTCACACTTTTAATGGAAACCAACTTACCTGTTTTGTCGGTGATGTTCATTGTTTTCACCCCTTTACCACCTCGATTCGTGATGCGATATACAGGAATTGCATTACCTTCTTCATCAAGAATCAGCTCGCCATTTTCGTCGCGTTCGTCGAGCAATGTACGTTTACCGTATCCTTGTTGCGAAACCACCATAATAGATTCATTCGTGTCTTTACATACACAAACCATGCCAATCACTTCATCCTGACCATCCTCATCAAGATCCATACCACGAACACCAGTTGCTGTGCGACCCATTTCACGCACTTTCGATTCGTGGAAACGAATTGCACGACCATTACGATTGGCCATTATCACATCGCAATTTCCATCTGTCATTCGTACCTGTATTACCTGATCATCTTCACGAATGGTAATGGCATTTACTCCGTTCAGACGGGGACGTGAGTAAGCTTCGAGCGATGTTTTCTTAATTACACCATTTTTGGTTGCAAAGATAAGATAATGAGAGTTAATATACTCTGCATCATTTAATCCTTTTACACGAATAAAGGCATTTACTTTGTCGTCGTTCTCAATATTCAGCAAATTCTGAATAGCACGGCCTTTTGAGTTTTTGGTTCCTTCGGGAATTTCGTAAACCTTGAGCCAGTAACAACGCCCTTTTTGTGTAAAGAAAAGCATTGTATTGTGCATTGATGCAGGATACATATATTCAATAAAATCCTGATCGCGCGAGTCGCTACCTTTAGAGCCAACGCCTCCCCTGCCCTGTGCACGGAATTCGGAAAGAGCTGTACGTTTAATATACCCCAAATGCGAAATGGTAATAATCATATCATCATCGGAATAGAAATCTTCCGGGTTAAACTCTTCAGAAGCATATACAATTTGAGTACGCCGTTCGTCGCCGTATTTCTGGCGCACTTCTATCAATTCATCCTTAATAATTTGCATGCGAAGTTCTTCGTTTGCAAGAATCTCTTTTAAATGTGCAATCAATGCTAACACGTCCTGATATTCGGCACGAAGTTTATCTTGCTCCATACCTGTAAGCTGACGCAGACGCATTTCAACAATGGCGCGCGACTGAATTTCAGAAAGTCCGAAACGTTCCATAAGGCGTGTGCGGGCTTCTTCAGGATTTTTCGAATCGCGTATAATCTGAATGGCTTCATCGAGGTTATCGAGAATAATCATAAATCCTTCGAGCAGATGAGCGCGCTTCTCAGCCTCACCAAGTTCGTATTGCGTACGACGAATAACAACCTCATGACGATGTTCCACAAAATAGTGAATCAAATCTTTCAGATTGAGCATTCGTGGACGTCCTTTTACAAGTGCAATATTATTCACGCTAAAAGATGATTGCAAAGCTGTCATTTTAAACAACTTATTCAATACTACATTTGAATTTGCATCGCGTTTAATATCAATTACGATACGCATACCTTCGCGGTCCGATTCATCGTTAATATGTGCAATTCCTTCGATGCGTTTATCCTCGATTAGTGCTACGATGGCTTTGATAAGTTCTACCTTATTTACCATATATGGTATTTCGTTCACCACTATTTTTTCACGTCCCTGAGCATCGGATTCAATTTCTACCTTTGAGCGGACCACTACTCGTCCACGACCGGTTTCGAATGCATCCTTTACGCCTGCATACCCATAAATGATACCACCTGTGGGAAAATCAGGCGCTTTGATATATTTCATCAATTCAGGAATATCAATATCCCTGTTTTCGATATAAGCCACAATGGCATCCACAGCTTCGGAGAGATTGTGAGGCGCCATGTTGGTTGCCATACCTACGGCAATACCAGATGAACCATTTACCAGTAAATTAGGAATTCGTGTAGGTAACACTACCGGCTCTTTAAGCGTATCGTCGAAATTAAGCTGGAAATCAACAGTATCTTTATTAATGTCGATCAACATTTCTTCAGCCACACGACGCAGACGTGCTTCGGTGTAACGCATTGCAGCAGGACTGTCACCATCGACCGAACCAAAATTCCCCTGTCCATCAACAAGTGGATATCGCATTGCCCAAGGCTGAGCCATACGCACCAGTGTACCGTAAATTGAAGAGTCGCCATGCGGGTGATATTTACCCATAACCTCCCCCACGATTCTGGCGGATTTTTTATAAGGTTTATCGGAATTGTTGCCCAATTCATTCATTCCGAAAAGAACACGGCGGTGAACGGGTTTAAAACCATCTCGCACATCGGGCAATGCACGCGAAACAATCACCGACATGGAATAATCGATGTAAGAAGATTTCATTTCTTCATCGATATTCACTTTGATAATTCTGTCTTGATCAATCATCTATATTTTATTTTGTTACTTTCAAAAAAACGCACTAAATTACTATTTTTTTTCGAATTTGGCAAGTATATTTTCGTTTTTTCACTATCTTGAAAAAACGGAACCTAAAAAGAAACACAAAACACTAATTATATGACAGTTACAATATTTTTCAATGTTATTTGAAATGTATTTTTGAAGCATTGTACACACAAAAAAAATGAAACTATCAGCGTAATTTTCATATTGGATAATCTCATTTCACAACAACCTGCAATTCCATTTAAGAAACACTAATATTTGTAACAATTTCAATAAAACATTAGCAGCATCAACGAAGCTCACCGCCTGTCACAAAGCAATCATCAAACACAGGAAAGTGCTCTGGCTCGGAAGCGAAGAGCGCATACACCGACGAACCTGAACCCGACATAGAAGCGTAAAGCGCTCCGGCCATGTAAAGTTTCTCTTTTATTTGGGCAATGCGCGGATATCGTTCAAATACTGATTTTTCGAAATCATTCTGAATTACGCCTTTCCATTCCTCAACAGGCAATTTCACCAACTCACGAAGCGATTTTACAGGTTTTGAGGGAACTACCAACGAATATGCTTCGGGGGTTGACACATGAATATCGGGCTTTATCAGCACCAGAAAATACCCGGCTAGCGACAAATCAGTTTCACTGAATACATTTCCTATACCAGTGGCAAAAACAGGCTTGTTGCGAATAAAAACAGGACAATCGGCCCCAAGTTTTACAGCATAAACTTCGAGTTGCTCATCCGACAAATCGAGTTTTGCAATATCGTTCAGCATTTTAAGCATATAAGCGGCATCGGCTGAACCACCGCCCAAACCTGCACCAAAAGGAATTTGCTTCACAAGCGAAATATCCACCGGAGGTAAGGGAAAATCTTGCTGAAGCAAACGATATGCTTTCAAAATTAGATTTTGCTCCGAATCGCCATCAATAGCAATGCCCGAGGACGAAAAACTATAATCGTCGCAGGTATCCGAAGGCTCTACTTCGAGCACATCACACAAACCTATCGGATAGAATATTGTTTCGATATTGTGATACCCATCAGAACGTTTTTCGATGATATTCAAACCGATGTTTATTTTTGCATTGGGAAATGAAAGCATATTTTCGTGTTTTGTGTTTCGCGTTTGCTCTTTTGTCTTTTGCCTTTGTTCTTAAGACCAAAAAACCCTGCAAAAATACTTATTTTCACCGAAAGAGAAAATGACTATAGCTTTGAAATTAAAGTTTTCAACAAACTGTTGAAACATTTCGAATTGAAAAACGGTAAATGTTTTGTATTTTTGAATCCCCAAAATTTATCACAGCAATTGAACAAACAAAACAATGGCAGAAAAACGCACTTACAATAAAAAACAAAATACGCCACAAACCATCCAGGCTAACGAATACGGCAAACTTCCACCACAGGCACCCGAACTCGAAGAGGCTGTCCTTGGTGCAATTATGATAGAAAAAGATGCATACTCGTTGATCTCAGAAATTCTGAAACCCGAATGTTTCTACAAAGTATCTAATCAGAAAATTTTTGAAGCCATCATGACATTGGCGCTGCATCAGGAACCTATCGACATGCATACTGTGACTGAACAATTGCGACGCAACGGTACCATTGACGAAGTTGGAGGACCCTATTACATCACATTGCTGACAGCAAAAGTGTCGTCGGCAGCACACCTCGAATATCACGCACGCATTATCGTGCAAAAGTTTCTGGCACGTGAACTGATACGCGTTTCATCCGAGATCCAAACCAAAGCATTCGACGACAAAACGGATGTAGACGACCTGATGCAGGAGGCCGAAGGAATGCTTTTTGAAGTTTCGCAACGAAACCTGAAAAAAGATGTAACGCAAATAAATCCGGTTATCGAAGAAGCCCGTAACCGTATGTTATTAGCTGCCACCAAACAGGGAGCGAGTGGCGTGCCCAGCGGCTTCCATGCACTCGACAAAATCACATCTGGCTGGCAGCGTTCCGACCTTATCATTATTGCAGCCCGCCCGGCGATGGGGAAAACTGCCTTTATTCTTTCGATGGCTAAAAATATGGCTGTGGATTACAATTCACCTGTGGCTGTTTTTTCGCTTGAAATGTCGAATGTACAGCTCGTGAACCGCCTTATTATGAATGTTTGTCAGCTCGAAGGTGAAAAAATCAAAAACGGACAGCTCGACACCTACGAATGGGAGAAATTTGACCGTGACATCAATAACCTGCTCGATGCACCGCTTTATGTTGACGACACGCCCAGTTTATCGGTCTTCGAACTGCGTAGCAAAGCCCGGCGATTGGTAAAAGAACACAAAGTTTCGTGCATTGTAATTGACTACCTTCAGCTTATGAACGCCAGTGGAATGGGATTTGGAAGTCGCGAGCAGGAAGTAAGTATTATTTCGCGCTCGCTCAAAGGACTCGCCAAAGAGCTTGATATTCCAATCATTGCACTTTCGCAGCTGAATCGTGGTGTAGAAGGTCGTACAGGAATCGAGGGTAAACGTCCACAACTTTCCGATCTTCGTGAATCGGGAGCCATTGAGCAGGATGCCGACATGGTTTGCTTTATTCACCGACCTGAATATTATAAAATCACAGAAGATGCCCAGGGAAATTCGCTAGTAGGAGTTGCCGAAATTATTGTGGCCAAACACCGTAATGGTGCCACAGCCGACGTGCAATTAAAGTTTAAAGGTCAGTATGCAAAATTCATGAACAAAGACGACATCATGGACGACGACAACCAGTTTGGCGGTTATCAAACCATTTCGTCGAAAATGAACGATGGTGGTACAGCTTTTTACGGTGATGGACAAATGACCACACCTCCAAATGGCGCTTTTCCGGGCGGAGGCAATAATGAAACCCCTTTTTAAAGTGAGTGAGCTTGTCACGTTTCAGGTTTAGCGTTTTCGGTTGAGTGAGAGCCTTCGGTGACTAGAAACAACAAAGCATTATCGTTTTTTTTCGATAATGCTTTGTTGTTTTAATGAGCTTTCTGAAAATCAGCTATCATATCAGGCGCTACTTTCAACATGAAATTTTTGGCCGCTTCGTATTCGTTTGGAATTTCTCCATCGAGAATGGCATCCTTTATTCTCATTTTAATATCGCCTACAATGGCGCAAGCAGGTAAATTAAAAGTTTCCATAATTTCGAGACCACTCACAGGAGGCTGAAAATTACGAACACGATCTTTAGCCTCTATTTCTTTCAGTTTACGCCGCACTAACTGAAAATTCGATTTGTAGCGCTTAACCTTTTCCTGATTTTTCGAAGTTATATCAGCCTCGCACAAAGTCATTAGATCTTCGATGTCGTCGCCAGCATCGAAAAGCAAACGGCGTACAGCAGAGTCGGTGACCTCATCCTCGCTAAGCACGATAGGGCGCATATGGAGCGTCACCATCTTTTGTACATATTTCATTTTTTCGTTGGTGGGAAGTTTCATTTTTTTGAAAATCTCCGGAATCATTTTTTCACCCACAAAATTATGATTATGAAATGTCCAACCAAGACGCTGATCGAATCGTTTGGTTCGCGGTTTTCCTATATCGTGCAAAAGAGCTGCCCAACGCAACCACAAATTATCGGTAGTTGTGCAAATGCCATCGAGCACAGCCAAAGTGTGATAAAAATTATCCTTATGCCCTACTCCATCCTTAGTTTCGGCACCTTTCAGCGCCAAAAGTTCAGGAAAAACATGTTCAAGCAGCCCGGTTTTTTCCAATAAAACAAAACCCACCGAAGGCTTGCGCGAAAGCATGATTTTATTTAATTCGTCGGCGATACGCTCTTTCGATATAATGGATATACGCTCTTTGTTACGGGCAATAGCATCGAAAGTATTGGTTTCAAGAAAAAAACCAAGCTGTGCCGAGAAACGAATTCCCCGCATCATACGAAGCGGATCATCGGAAAATGTAACATCCGGATTGAGTGGTGTGCGAATCACAAAGTTTTGCAGGTCGACAAGACCACCAAACGGATCGACAAGCTCACCAAAACGACTTTTATTCAGACAAATAGCCAGAGCATTTATTGTGAAATCGCGACGATTCTGGTCATCTTCGAGTGTACCATTTTCCACAATCGGATTGCGTGAGTCCCGTTGATACGACTCTTTGCGAGCACCTACAAATTCAACTTCAAGGTCTTTGTGCTTGATTTGTGCAGTGCCAAAATTCTTGAAAATAGTAAGTTTCGATTTTTGTCCAAGCTTTTCTGCCACACGGGCAGCCAGCTCAATTCCACTACCTACCACTACCACATCAATGTCTTTCGATTCTCGTTTCAGAAAAATGTCGCGTACAAAACCTCCTATTACGTAACATTCGCGCTCCATTTCGTCGGCAGCATCCGAAATTATCTGAAATATCTTATGTTGTAAATGCTCCTTCATTATTTTTTTTCGAATTGCAAAATTACAGCAATATATTCAAAACCACAAATTAAACCTCTCAACACAAAAGAGCCGTATTACAACAATGTAACACAGCTCCTTAAGGAATATCAATTTAATCTTTAAAGTTCGAACTCATCACCGGAAGCAGGAATTTCAACTTCATGATACCCGTCTTCCTGCAATTTTGTGCGATAATTATCCTGTACTTTTTTCTCGCCATGTACAAGGAATGTTTTGCGAATCAAATCCTTGTCCTGACAGCTGAGATAATGCATCATCTCCACATAATCGCCATGTCCCGAAAATGCTTCAATACGCTCAATTTTCGCATTTACCTTATGCATACGTCCAAAAATGGAGATTTCGCGCAGGCCGGGTTGCTGAATACGCGCCCCCAGAGAAGTAGGTGAACAATAACCCACAATAAGCACTGTATTGTTGGAGTTTTCAATATTATTGGATACATGGTGTTTCACGCGTCCTGCTTCGAGCATACCCGACGATGAAATAATTATGCAGGGTCGATCATAATCGTTCAGAGCCTTAGATTCATCGACCTTTTTGATATAACGCAAAGAGCTGAAACCAAACGGATCGTCGTCGTTAAGCATTACCTCTTTTACATCATTATTCATACTATCGGTATGCATTCTGAAAATATCAGTGGCATTTACCGAAAGTGGACTATCTACAAAGACTTCAATGTGAGGCAGTCGGCCCTGATTATAAAAATTATTAAGTACGAAAATTATTTCCTGTGTACGACCTACAGAAAACGAAGGGATGATTAGTTTTCCTTTTCGTTTTACACAGGTTTCATGTACAATTTCCAGCAAGCGTTCTTCGCTTTCCTTATCGGGTTCATGAAGTCTGTCGCCATAAGTCGACTCAGTAATCAGATAATCGCATTGCGGGAATGATGCAGGACGTTGTAAAAGCCTGTTGTGCGGACGACCAATATCGCCGGTATAAGTAATGTTTTTAGCCTGACCATTTTCGACAACTCGCAAATTCACCGCAGCGCTGCCAAGCATATGACCGGTATTCGTGAATTTCACACTTATATTATCATCAATATTTAAGCGACGATTGTATGCTACTGAAATAAACAATTCCAGACAACGGTCAGCATCTTCCACCCTGTAAATGGGCTCCACAGGTTCCTGGCCACGGGAAATACGTTTTTTATTAAACCATTTCACATCAAGTTCCTGAATAAAGCCGCTATCGGGGAGCATGATTGAGCACAAATCGCGTGTGGGCGTAGTGCAAATAACCGAGCCCCGAAAACCGAGTTTATACAAATACGGAATCAGACCTGAATGATCGATATGAGCATGCGAAAGAATCAGATAATCAAGCTTTTCGGGATCGAACCCCAAATCGCGGTTTAAGGCATCTGTCTCCATACCTTTACCCTGAAACATTCCACAATCAAGCAGTATTGTCTTACCTGCATCTGTGGTTATCAAATGTTTACTACCTGTCACTTCGCGGGCAGCACCAATAAATTTTATTTTCATGTATATTGTGATTTTTACGTGAGTCGCTCTAAATAATCTTCATGCCTACTAACTACATTTCAATTACTTATATCGGATTCTGTAGGTTCATTTACAACTTTAGCATCTTTATTTTCTAATGCAACAGATTTTTCTGATTTGTCTTTTTTCCGAAACAGGATCGCTGTCAGATATCCGATAAAAAACACAAAACCAATAAGAATAATCAAAGGCAATTCGAAACCAAAAAATAAAAACTGCAAATGTACAGATGCCACATTTTGACCTGCAAAAACAAGCATTAAAACAATTAACAATATGTCAACTATTTGTTTAAAACTCAGTTTTCTCATTCGATGATATTTTTATTTTGCTGAAAACTTTTACATGTCATAAATTCTAAGTTATTTTTTTAATTCAATAATTTGTACCTGTGTAGCTCCATCAGTTGCCTTCCAAAGCTGAGCTTTCTTTGAGTTTTCCATGAGAATCCATATTTTTGAAAACTCTGACGAATCGCTTTGAATAGTTACAAATTTTTCATCTGCTCTCCAGGTAAATGCTGTAGTATCGTTACGCTGAACACCCAACAGATTATAACTTATATTCTTCTCGCCGATCCCCTTCTTATTAAAAGTAATAGTACCAATATTATTCAAAACTGTACCCTGCGAACCATCATCCACAGTTTCGTAACGAACCACATTCCATGTACCGACAATATTCGGGGCACAGGATGCAAACATAAAAACCGTAAAAGTTACGATAGCAAATCGAAAAGTCATTTTCATTTTCATTTTATCTTTTGGTTGAATAATTATAAAAAATCAATATCTGCAAATTTAAAAAATATAATCATTAAGTCAACTATGATTTCAAAAACAATTTTGAATACGGCAACTGTATATACCAATTCAATCCTTCCTCCAGTCTGATTGTAAAAGAAGTAGATTTCAAATCGAGATTATAAACTTCTACCGAATAATTAATTTCATTCCGGGCTGCAATTGAAAAAAGCAATTTGCGGCACCTTGCATGTACCCATGCCAATGACCGGCAATACAAGTGCCGAGTCCGGTTTTTTCTGCATAGCAGAAAAGCACACCTTAAATCACAATTCTATTTTACAAATGTACAACATTTACATTCAACTGAGCGCCTATCCACAAAAACAGTCCCAAAACAAAAACACACAAGCATAAATACTTTTACTTTCACAATTTCAACCCTTCCATATGTGGGCTCTGTTTTGTTTGCAAAAATACCGAAAGCGAGTTCGTTAATTTCGGAATCAGGTTTTGTGATTCGATTGCACACCTGCGACCTCAACTCTAATCAACATATTTTTCTATTTATTAAACAATTAGCAGTGTTTTTAGTTTATTTCGCACAACATAAATTTCATAATTAACACAAAAACCAATAATAGCTCTTGAAAGACTAACTGACACAAACAGTTAGCGATACAGCGAACGCAAAGCAAATAGTTATATACCAAATCATTAAATACATTTACACATTATTTGCCATCTCCACATTGCAAAACAGAATTATTTTTGTAATTTTGCATCGTAATAAAAGAGATGGAAGCGTTTTACAATACACATAAATACCTGGTCGAACATGTACATTCACCTGTACGTCGTCAACTAATGGACGAGATTGACTGGAAACACAGGCTGATAGGTATAAAAGGCAGCCGTGGTGTAGGTAAAACCACATTTTTACTTCAATATGCAAAAGAGCATTTCGGGCTCGATCATTCTTGCCTGTACATCAACTTCAATAATTTTTATTTCACACAACATACATTGCTGGAGTTTGCAGAAGAGTTTTGTAAGCAGGGCGGTAAAACACTACTCATCGACCAGACTTTCAAATACGAGAACTGGTCAAAAGAGCTTCGCGAATGTTACGACCGTCTCCCCGAATTACACATTGTATTTTCCGGCTCGTCGGTCATGCGTCTGATAGAAGAAAATGATGATATTCAGGATGTGGTTGCTTCGTATAATCTGCGGGGATTTTCGTTTCGTGAATTTCTGAATCTAAAATGCAACTTGCAATTAGCATCATACTCCATTTCCGAAATACTTCAGCATCATGATAATATTTGCAGGGAAATTTGCTCAAAAGTAAAGCCACTAGATTATTTCAGCGCCTATTTACATCATGGTTTTTATCCGTTTTTTCTTGAAAACCGGAATTATTCCGAAAACCTACTTAAAACTATGAACATGATGCTTGAGGTGGATATTTTACTTATCAAACAAATCGACCTGAAATATCTGTCGAAAATCAGAAAATTACTCAATATATTAATGTGTAGTGCACCTGCAGGGCCAAATGTGAGTCAACTCAGCCTCGAAATTGAAACTTCGCGGGCGACCATTATGAATTATATCAAATATCTGAGAGATGCAAGATTGCTAAATCTGTTGTATTCCGAAGGAGAAGAATTTCCGAAAAAGCCTAAGCAAATATATGCGCAAAACACCAACTTAATGCATGTGCTCAACCACAACGGAGTAGACAAAACAGATGAACTTAAAACGTTTTTTTACAATGCATTGCATGCTAAACACAAAGTAAATATGTGTCGTCACAATGGAGACTTCTGTATTGATCAGCAATATCATTTCAGGGTTGTATCGGAAATCAACCTCAAACACAGCCCGAAACTTTACCATGCTGTAGATGGTATTAAAACCGGAACAAAAAATGAAATTCCATTGTGGCTTTTTGGCTTTCTTTATTAATCAACATTCTCATTCCTTTTACGGGATAAAAAAAATAGAAAAATATCAATTTTTAATACAAACAAAATGGCTAAAACGAAAAAGTTTTTAACTTGTGATGGAAATCAGGCTGCTGCTCATATTGCCTATATGTTCAGCGAAGTTGCTGCGATTTATCCTATCACGCCTTCGTCGACTATGGCAGAATATGTGGACGAATGGTCGGCAAACGGACGTAAAAATATGTTCGGCGAGACTGTACAGGTACAGGAAATGCAATCGGAAGGTGGAGCTGCTGCAGCTATGCACGGTTCGCTGCAGGCAGGTGCACTGGCAACTACTTTTACCGCCTCACAGGGATTATTACTAATGATTCCTAACATGTACAAAGTAGCCGGTGAGTTACTTCCGGGCGTTTATCACGTATCAGCGCGTGCCTTGGCATCGCATGCACTTTCAATTTTTGGCGACCATCAAGACGTGATGGCTGTTCGCCAGACAGGTTGTGCTATGTTTGCAACCGGTTCGGTTCAGGAAGTTATGGACCTTGCTGCTGTGGCTCACTTAGCCACTATCAAATCGCGCGTTCCTTTTGTTCACTTCTTCGACGGTTTCCGTACGTCACACGAAATTCAGAAAATTGAAGAAATCGATGGCGAAGCGGTTCAGGCATTACTGGATCAGGATGCGCTTCAGGCTCATCGCGACCGTGCTTTGAATTCAGGAAGTCCTGTGGTTCGTGGCACTGCTCAAAACCCCGACATTTACTTCCAGGCCCGTGAAGCCAGCAACGTATTTTACGATGCAGTTCCCGGCATTGTGGAAGATTATCTCGACAAATTAGCTGTAATTACCGGACGCAAATATGGCTTGTTCGATTATTACGGAGCTACCGATGCCGACCGTGTGGTTGTAGCAATGGGTTCGGCTACCGAAGCTATTCGTGAAGGTATCGACTTCCTGACCGCTAAAGGCGAAAAAGTAGGTCTTATCTCAGTTCACCTTTATCGTCCGTTCTCGGCAAAACATTTCTTATCGGTACTTCCCGAAACTGCTAAGCGCATTTGTGTACTCGATCGTACCAAAGAACCCGGAGCTACCGGAGAACCTTTGTACCTCGATGTAAAAGATGTACTTTACGGAAAAGAGAATCAACCACTTGTAGTGGGTGGACGTTATGGCCTTTCGTCGAAAGACTTTACTCCTGCTCAGGTGATTTCGGTTTATCAAAACCTTGGATTGCCTTCTCCACGCAACGGTTTCACTGTAGGTATTGTGGATGACGTTACCTTTACCTCACTTCCCTTGGGCGAAGAAATTCCAATGGGTGGCGAAGGTACTTACGAAGCTAAATTTTACGGTTTAGGTGCCGATGGTACTGTAGGTGCAAACAAAAATTCTATCAAAATTATTGGTGACAATACCGATAAATACTGTCAGGCTTATTTCGCTTACGACTCGAAAAAATCGGGTGGATTTACATGCTCGCACCTTCGTTTCGGCGAAACGCCTATTCGTTCTACTTATTTGGTTACTACACCCGACTTCGTGGCTTGTCACGTACAGGCTTATCTTCGTTTGTACGATGTAACCAAAGGTTTGAAGAAAAACGGTACTTTCCTTTTGAATACCGTTTGGACTCCCGAAGAAGTGCAGCAAAACATGCCGAACAATGTGAAAAAGTATTTGGCAAAAAACAATGTCACTTTGTACATTATCAACGCTACTCACATTGCACAGGAAATTGGCCTGGGAAATCGTACCAACACCATACTTCAATCGGCATTCTTCAAAATTACCAACGTAATACCTTACGATCTGGCTGTTGAGAAAATGAAATATGCCATTGTAAAATCCTATGGTAAAAAAGGTCAGGCTATTATCGACAAGAACTATGCTGCCGTAGAACGTGGTGGCGAATACGTAAAAGTGGATGTATTGCCCGAATGGATTGATCTTCCCGAAGAAGATGGTTTGATCAACAATAATATACCTGCTTTTGTAAAAAACATTGTAGTACCTGTAAATGCACAGAAAGGTGATGACATTCCTGTATCAGCATTCAAAGGTCGCGAAGATGGAACCTGGATTCAGGGTACTGCCAAATACGAAAAGCGCGGTGTGGCAGCTACTGTTCCTGTATGGGAAATGGACAATTGTATACAGTGTAATCAGTGTGCATATGTTTGTCCTCACGCTGCTATCCGTCCGTTCGTACTCGACGAAACTGAACAGGCTAATGCACCATTCGCAGCCCTTAAGGCCAATGGTAAATCCTTAGCCGGTATGACTTATCGTATTCAGGTTGACGTACTCGACTGTATGGGTTGCGACAACTGCGCTGAGGTTTGCCCGGGAAATAAAAACGGCAAAGCTCTCAAAATGGTGCCTATCGAAACACAATACGAAGAACAGAACAACTGGGATTTCTGCGTAGACAATGTGAAAACCAAGCAACATTTGGTAGACGTGAAAGCCAACGTAAAAAACTCTCAGCTTGCCACTCCACTCTTCGAATTCTCGGGAGCCTGCGCCGGCTGTGGCGAAACCCCTTACGTGAAACTGGTTTCTCAACTCTTTGGCGATCGTCAAATGGTAGCCAACGCCACAGGTTGCTCGTCAATCTACTCTGCTTCTGCACCTTCAACTCCTTACACTACCAACGACGAAGGCCGCGGACCAGCATGGGCAAATTCTTTGTTCGAAGACAATGCTGAATTTGGTTTAGGTATGTTGTTTGCCAACGAACAGTTACGCGACCGTATCGAACGCTTAATGAAATCGGCCATCGAAGAAAAATGCTGTTCGGACGAATTGCTCGGACTCTTTGGCGACTGGATTGAAAACAAAGAAAACGGCGACCTTACACTCGAACTTTCACGCAAAATCAAACCGCTAATTGCCGAAGCTAAATGCAATTATTGTAAAGAAATAAATGGTTTAAGCCAATACCTTGTAAAACAATCGCAATGGGTAATTGGTGGCGACGGCTGGGCATACGATATTGGTTTTGGTGGCCTCGATCACGTAATTGCATCTGGCAAAAATATCAATATCCTTGTACTTGACACCGAAGTTTATTCAAACACAGGTGGTCAATCATCAAAATCAACTCCGGTTGGTGCTGTAGCCAAATTTGCTGCTTCAGGTAAAAAAATCCGCAAGAAAGACCTTGGAATGATTGCTTCTACATATGGCTATGTATATGTAGCTCAGATAGCACTCGGAGCCAATCAGGCTCAGGCGCTCAAAGCCATACGCGAAGCCGAAGCTTATGATGGACCATCGGTAGTGATTGCTTACTCGCCTTGTATCAGCCATGGCTTGATTGGCGGTATGGGAAAATCGAATGGCGAACAACAGGAAATTGCAGTTAAATCGGGCTACTGGCACCTTTATCGATACAATCCAATGTTGGAAGCTGAAGGTAAAAACCCAATGCAACTCGACTCTAAAGAGCCACAATGGGATATGTTCCAGGGCTTCCTGAAGAGTGAAATCCGTTATACCTCACTGTCAAAACAATTCCCAAAAGAAGCAGAAGAACTGTTTTCTGTGGCCGAAGAGAATGCTAAATGGCGATACAACTGGTACAAACGTATGGCTGCTCAGGTATTCGAACCTGCTACTGAAAATTGATTTTTCAGATTCTAAACAATAAGACTCCCGGCAAATTAGTTTTTGTCGGGAGTTTTTTTTACTGAAAATTCAATTAGTAAATGCAACTTTGCAGACAAAATAGGAAAGTTTATTTTTTTTCAGAGCCAGGAGGAATAACTCCCCCTTGC
>JAFGVV010000022.1 GCA_016937795.1 Paludibacteraceae bacterium | reverse complement strand
AACAATGGGTAACTTCACAGCCACCCATTGCACATTTTAACCTAAACCTTAACTATGAAAAATTTATCTGTTTGTTTACTCTGCAAAGATGCACTCTTTTTTTGTAATACGCAAATAATTATGAAGAAAAAAAATAAAAATATTCTAATCTGAGTATCTGCATTTTCACATCACTCTAGTTTAATGAGCTTTACGCACATTCAACCAATCAATAATTTAACTACGAACGATAAAATTATTTTTCAACACTACAAAAAAACGCCATATTTTCTCTTACAAATCAAAGACAAATAAATGACTTTTTACTACATTTCAAACCTGAAAATCATAATCACAATATCTTATAGCGCGAATATTAGATGTTTTTTTTAGTTTTCAACTCTAATCGTCCAAAATCATCTTCAAAAATAACAGAATTATCAAGCAAAAACCGTACAACTTTGAGAACTTTGTGTTCATTTAATCCCAGCTTACGAACGACTGAAGTAACAATAGCTGGTCCATCACATAGGGTTGCAATAATTTTATCGGAAATTTCAGCAAACTCAGGATCCGAAACTGATTTCTCTTTATTTTTCAGACAAATGTCGCACTGTCCGCAAACTTGTGTATTTTTCTCACCAAAGTACGACAACAACACCTGACTCCTGCAGTTTATTTCTTCCTGAGCATAATCGAGTATACTTTTCACCCTCGACACATATCTTTCGCGACGGTCATCGTAAGCCTCTTTACTCAGCACCAAACGCCCGATGTCTTCACGTTCGCGTGTAAAAGTCAGAAAAGGTGTTTTCTTACGGGGAATATACTGAACAATCCTATCCTTCGAAAGCGCAATCAACGCCTCGTAAACCTGCTCACGCGTCCAACCAAGCCGTTTTGCAAGCACATCCTCGTCAATATAGGCCGGGTCGGTAAAAAGTCCGGTATACGAACGCAGCAAAACATGTATCAATTTTTCCTGCTCAGCACTGTTTTTTACTTTATATAAATCATCTTTCCCAACTACAAAAACCACCCGGGAAGAATTATCCTGCTCGTCGGTAAGATCAAGGTAACCAGCCTGCTGCAATATTTTAAGACTATTATATGTAATCAGAATGGGCAATTTAAAGCGACTGCAAAAGTCGGCAATATCGAAAGCAAACACCGCATCGAGCGCGGAACCCACGCCCACCTGCAGATAATTGGCAAGTGCCTCGTACACTTTCACAACCATTTCTTTACCCGGAAATGAATCGGAAACACGTTTGCGCATTTTCACCGCATCGCCATTGTTGTAAAGAATTACAGCAAAAGCCTTCTTCTCGTCACGCCCTGCCCTGCCCGCTTCCTGAAAGTAAGCTTCAATGGAATCAGGCAAATCGAGATGCACCACTGATCGCACTTCTGCCTTGTCGATGCCCATGCCAAAAGCATTGGTAGACACAATAACCCTGGTTTCATCATTTTTCCAGCGCAATTGTCGCGCATCTTTCACCTGATTGGTCAGTCCGGCATGAAAATGCTCCGCGCTTACTCCATTTTGCACCAAAAAATCAGCAATCTCCTTTGTTCGTTTTCGGTTGCGTACATACACCACCGAAGTTCCGGGCACATTTTTCAGAATTTTCAGCAGATACTCCTCCTTATTTTCGGTTGTGCGCACCACATAAGCCAGATTGCTGCGATGAAAACTTTTGCGAAATACATTTTTTTCTTTGAACTGGAGTTTTTCCTGAATATCGTCCACCACTTCGGGCGTGGCAGTAGCCGTAAGCGCCAGCACAGGCACATCGGGCAAATACTGACGCACTTCTGAAATTTTCAGATACGAAGGACGAAAGTCGTAACCCCACTGCGAAATACAGTGCGACTCGTCAACAGCCAGCAGGCAAACCCGCATAAGCTTAAGCTTTTCAATAAACGCAGGCGTGGCTAGTCGCTCAGGCGACACATAAAGAAACTTGTAAGCTTCGTGCACGGCATTTTCGAGCACACGCAGAATTTCATTGGAAGTCATTCCTGTAAAAATGGCTGCTGCGCTTATCTCCCGACGTTTGAGGTTTTCCACCTGATCTTTCATCAGAGCAATCAGAGGTGTCACCACAACACAAACGCCTTCCATAGCCAGAGCCGGTACCTGAAAAGTAAGCGATTTACCACCGCCCGTAGGCATTAAACCGAGCGTATCGCGCCCTGAGGCCACACTTTTAATAATGTCGCCCTGCAACGCACGAAAATTATCGTAGCCCCAGTATTGTTTCAGTATGGTAGTAAATTTCTCCATTCGTAATAAATTGCTATATTCGTTAATGCAAAAATACAAATTAAGTGCGAAAACATCCCACAAAAAAACCTTTGTATCATTTTTATTTATTCTGTACGTTATTCCATTTCGGAGTAAAGCATATTTAGTTTCTTTTGCATAAGGAAACAGACAATTCAAAAACGCTCAAAAAAACTAATATAAAAACACTTTTACCCAAAATAATTATCTTATAATGAGAAAAATACTTATTATTCTTTCGATTCTCGCAGTTTATACAGCCGACCTTACCGGACAAAAAAGCACCATCGATTTATCAGGAAAATGGAAATTTGCTCTTGACGCTTCAGACAGAGGCATTCAGGAAAAATGGTTTCAGAAAAACCTGACTGACGAAGTGCAACTTCCGGGTTCGCTGGTCGACAACCTCAAGGGCGACGATATTTCGCTCACCACTAAGTTTACAGCCAGCATTTACGACAGTTCGTGGTATCATAATCCTTATATGGCAAAATTTCGCCAGCCGGGCAATATTAAAGTTCCATTCTGGCTTACGCAAAACAAATATTATGTAGGTCCGGCATGGTATCAGAAAGAAATTCAAATCCCAGCCACATGGCGCGGTCAGGAAATCATTCTTTTCCTGGAAAGAGTGCATTTCACAAGCCACATCTGGATAAACGGAAAGGAAGCCGGCACCAACAATTCGCTGACCACAGCACATAGATTTAACGTAACGCCTTATGTGAAACCCGGTAAAAACATCTTGTCCATTTGCATAGACAACCGAATGAAAGATGTGGATGTGGGCGCAAATTCGCACAGCATCACCGACCACACACAGGGAAACTGGAACGGTGTAGTGGGAAAAATTGAACTTCAGGTGTTCGACAAAATTTCGTTCGATGATATTCAGATTTTTCCCGACTTGAAAAATAAACAGGCAAAAATAAAAGTAGCTATTCTTAACAACACCGGAAAAGCACGCAAAAGCTCCATCGTGTTTTCGGCTAAGAGCTTTAATTCTGAGAAAAAACACACTGTAAAACCTGTCAGTTTCGACCTGAGCATTTCCAAATCCAAGGAAATTCAGCATTTTGAATATATACTTCCAATGGGTAGCGAAATGCTGACCTGGGATGAATTTGATCAGGCATTGTATAAACTCAGCGCCGAACTAAAAAGCGACAAACTCAGCGACCACAAAACGGTACAATTCGGGATGCGCGAAATCAGCATCGAAGGAAAGTATTTTTACATCAACGGACGAAAAACCATGCTCAGAGGAACAGTGGAAAATGCGCTTTTCCCACTCACAGGCTATCCTCCTATGGATGTTGCCTCGTGGGAGCGCGTATTTCGCATTTGCAAGGCCTACGGGTTAAACCACATGCGCTTTCACTCTTACTGTCCGCCCGAAGCAGCTTTTGTGGCAGCTGATAAAATTGGCTTTTACCTGCAACCCGAAGGACCAAGCTGGCCAAATCACAGCACACAACTGGGACGCGGATTGCCCATTGATAAATATTTGATGGACGAAACCATCAGACTGACCAGAGATTTCGGAAATTACGCATCCTTTACCTTTCTGGCTGCGGGCAACGAACCACGCGGAAACTGGGTTCCGTGGGTAAGTAAGTTTGTGAATTTCTGGAAAAAAACAGATACGCGAAGAGTTTATACCGGTGCTTCGGTAGGACAAAGCTGGTCGTGGCAACCCGCCAACCAGTTTCACGTAAAAGCCGGAGCACGCGGACTCGAGTGGAGCCGCTCACGCCCCGAAAGCATGAGCGATTACCGTCAGCGCATCGACAGCATTAAGGAACCTTATGTGTCGCACGAAACCGGTCAGTGGTGTGTATTCCCTAATTTCGACGAAATAAAAAAATATACAGGTAACACCCGTGCACGCAACTTCGAACTTTTCCGCGAACATTTGGCCGACAATGACATGGCTGAAATGAGCCACGAATTTCTTATGGCATCGGGACAGTTACAGGCGCTGTGTTACAAACACGAGATTGAACGCACACTTCGCACACCGGATTATGCAGGATTTCAATTACTGAGTCTGAACGATTTCTCTGGACAGGGAACTGCTCTTGTAGGATTACTGGATGCATTCTGGGATGAAAAAGGCTATATGACAGCTGCTGAATTCAGACGTTTTTGCAGCGCCACAGTTCCATTGATTCGCACTGAAAAGTTTGTGTACAAAAACAATGAAACTGCCGAAGTTGAAATTGAATTTGCACATTTTGGAAAGGAAAATCTGAAGAATGTAAACGTATTCTGGAAAATTTCGGACACTTACGGCAATGCTTTGCAAAAGGGAAAATTCAAAGTAAACGAAATACAAATCGGCAGCAATCAGTCCGTAGGCAAATTCAGCTCTGAGCTTAGTGAATTCACAAATGCACAAAAGTTGAATCTGGAAATTGGTATCGAAGGCACCGACATTGTAAACGACTGGGATTTTTGGGTGTACCCCGCCACTTTGCCTGAAGTTGGGAACAAGGAAGTGTATATCAGCAATTCGTTGGATCAGAAGGCCATTGAGACACTCGAAAAAGGTGGAAAAGTATTGCTCACAGCAGCCGGAAAAATTGAATACGGAAAAGATGTACAGCAATATTACAGTCCGGTTTTCTGGAATACTTCGTGGTTTAAAATGCGTCCACCGCACACTACAGGCGTATTTATCAATCATTATCACCCTGTATTTAAGAATTTTGTAACCGAATCGTGGGGCAATATGCAATGGTGGGAACTGATAAACCGAACGCAAACCATGCTGCTGACCGATTTTCCGAAAGGTTTTCAACCCATAGTGCAACCCATCGACACATGGTTTGTAAACCGCAAACTAAGTTCGCTTTTCGAAGCCAAAGTTGGAAATGGTAAACTTATGATGACAAGCATGGACATTGACAACCGTTTAAACGAACGTCCTGTAGCAGCACAAATGCGCTATTCGATAATAAGTTACATGAATTCGCAGGCCTTCCGCCCGGAACAAACGGTAGATATTCAGCAGATCAAAGATTTATACGAAAAAACCGCAGCGCCAATTAATTTCTTCACCAAAGGAAGTCCCGACGAACTAAAGCAGGGAGTGAGATAAAAACTGAATATGAGAACTATTGACGGAAAGAGGAGATAAAAAAGAAAACCTCAGGAAATGAATCGCATTCATTTTCCTGAGGTTTTTTAATTTGAGATATGACCGGAGATTATTAATCCATATCGCCTGATTTCTTGAGTAAGGCAGCTGCTTCAATCAACATACTACCACTCAATTGTGCATTCAATTCTGTTTCAGAAAGGAAATAAGGAGCTGATTTCCAATCGGATTTAAACACCACGTATTGTTTGTTAGTTCCAGTGTACCACAGTTCGTTGGCATTGTATTTCAGAAAAAGCACAAAACGTTTTTTGGTTGCAGCATCCAGTCCCGGAGTTTGAATAAGTTGCGTAAAATAACGCACGAAAATACCTTTAAACAGTGCTAAGTCGGCATTTCCTTCTGTATTCAGAATGCGATTTGCAGTAAGTTTATTAATGGTATAATTGGCCGCTTTAACCGCATCGTTCAGATAAGTTTTTTCACCGGTAATTTTATACAACTCCACTGCCGAGCCAATAAATGTGCCCTGGTTATAAGTAGAAATATAATTACTGATAACGCCTGTGGACGCATTCAGATTGTCGTAAATGGCACCATTCGAAGGGTTAAACAAGACTTCCTTCTCCCAGTTGTAAATTTTGGCAGCCCACTCCAGATCGCCTGCATCGTTGAACTGTTGATACAGTCGGGCAGCCAGAATACACGCAGGACCATTCGAACAGGCATTTTTGCTGTTCAGTTCTCCTTTGTTCCATGCAATTCCACCGCCTCCTTTGTCGTTCCAGCCGGTTTTTATATCTTCCCAAAGCACGATAGTAGCTGTTTTGTATTTTTCATCGTTGGTAGCATTGTAAGCCCGCAACATCGATAAGGCATTCCATTGCATATCGTCGTAAAAATGATTCAAAAATGTGTTGCCGTTTTTGGTTTTTACACCTGTAAACCATTTATCGAAATAGCTTTTATAGCTTTCATCCTTTGTACGTTCGTAAGCATCGAGCAACACGTCCAAACCATGTGCCTGTGGCCAGTAATGAAACTCAGTACCAGTGGCAGTATAATTGAAATAGTTTGATGTGGCATTCCAGAAATTGCTGATTAAGCCCGTGCTACTGCTATCGGCCGCAGCATTCCAGTCGATGGCGTATCTGTTGTCGGTCACCACAATATTGTTGTAATCTTCTTCGCAGGAAGAGAGTACAGCTACGCAGGCCAGACACATTATAATTAGTTTCTTCATGTGATAAATTTATTTTTTTAGTGACACCTGCTTCACTTTTTATTGATGAAGCAGGTATCATTATTTTGACTCAGATAAAATTACTGATCGCCTACTTTTTTCACCGAATGCGTGTATGGCCCTGAAGCACTCATAATAACACTCATATCCACAAGCGCATTGTCCATTTCGCCGGCAAATTTAAACTTATTGTTCCACTGACTATTATCGGCTACCACAAGATAATAGTAGCTATCGAGGCCTGTAGGAGGTGAATCGACACTTGCAGGCGCTCCCCACCATTCGTACGATTCAGCACCTGTATTGTCGGCAGTGGTCATTCTGAATTTGTAACGTTCGTCGCGACCCCAACTTTCCTGTTTGAAAGTAATTGGCTTGCTTTTGGCAGTCCAAACACCATTGCCTTCGTAAGGAAGTTCGAACTGGAATTCGTTAAGCGGACAGAAGAAGAATTCGCATTTGGTGATGCGTGTCATGGTCGATGCACCGATAGAGAAATCGAGCACAATACGATAAACACCTGTTACAGAAACCGAAGTTTCGCCACCTTCAAGCAGCACGCCACTTTCGTTGGTATAGAATTTTCGCGGACTACCTACATTGGCATCTGCAAAATAGTAGTTTTTACCTGCGGTAAGCTGGCTGTAAATTTCGTACACACCATCCGAAACAGATTTCATTTCCAATGCATTTGCCACATCAGTTCCTGCCTCGGTGGCTTCACCTGTGAGATAAACGCTGGTTGGCATTTCGGCAAAGCCGGCCAAACGGGTCACTTCCAGATTGTACACAGTAGCACCCACTTTCGGATTTACACCTTTCGACGAAATAACTGTCCAGATCAATTTTCCGGTAGTAGCCGAAGGAATTCCTGCAAGTGCTGCAATTTTATTAAGCTGTTTGTGCGTAATGGTTGCGTGATTATTCGATCCATTGTTATCGGCAGTTACTTTGTACACAGGATTCGAAAAATCGCCACCTTCTTTGTCAAAAGCCACCTGATAAAGCGTATAAGTACCATCTTCAGCAAGCGCTGGCTCCCATTCGAAGTACACACTGGCTGTAGCCGACGACTGTAACACTACCGATTTGTTATTTACCGGCTCGTAAAGGGTTTTTACGGCTGCCACATTCAGATTGTTCAAAGTATTTTCCTTTTGACAGGCAACAAAAGCAACTGTCATCAAGGCAAATAAAGCAGTTTTAAAATATGATATTTTCATGTGTAAATAATTTGTTTTTAATGTGATATAAAAGTTCCTGTTCATTTTTCAGGAGTCATTTTTACGTGAGAATATTTTAAAATATATTATTGATTTACTA
Source organism: Paludibacteraceae bacterium (assembly GCA_016937795.1). Classification (GTDB taxonomy): domain Bacteria; phylum Bacteroidota; class Bacteroidia; order Bacteroidales; family Paludibacteraceae; genus Paludibacter. The sequence continues at coordinate 36,976 of JAFGVV010000022.1, read as the reverse complement.
AACTCAATAGCCGAGATTTTGTCCGAGATTGGGATTCAAATCTTTCTGAGCCTGTGGCACTGCAAAGAGATAATCGCGATTCGGATTGAACGATCGTTTATCGAGGCGGATATAGCCATTGTCGATGGATGAAGGACCGTATTTTGCTCCGTGCGGATACACATTCAGCACTTCTTCGGCAATTTTCCAGCGGCGAATATCAAATACGCGCGTACCTTCGAGCGCCAGTTCCACACGACGTTCGTTGCGGATAATTTTGCGGAGATCGTCCTGCGTCCATGTCGCATTAAACTCGAGTGCATTGGCAGTTGTAAAACCGGCTCTGGCACGGATTGGTTTAATAGTCTGATCCCAAACAGTTTTATCCATTTGTCCAAGTTCATTTTTGGCTTCGGCATACATCAACAAAATATCGGCATAACGGATTAAAATCAGATTCAGACCCGATTCGAAATTTCCGGTATAAGTAGGATCGCTGTATTTTTTCATATAATAACCTGTGAGCGAATTGTTTCCGCTACCGGGTTTATATTCGTCAATTGTTCCGCTGCCGGGTTTAATTTTGATGGTCATTTCGGTCCCATCAGGCATTTTCCATTTTCCGCCATCGAACAATACTGTGGCTGCCAAACGGGGATCGCGGTTTACATAAGGATTATTTTCGGAATAGCCCGAACCTGTCTGACGAATTGAATCGCCATTGAGAGTCAGATAGCTATCGACCAATTCCTGCGTAGGTGCCTGCTGATTGACACGACGACCAGCCGAAGGTGGTGCAAAATCGAAATACTGACTCCAGGTACGCAACGAGGGTACATATTGAATATCCAGAATTACTTCTTTATTGTTCTGATTCTGAATACTGAATAATCCTGCATAATCAGGGAAAAGCGAATATGTTTCACTTGTAATGATATCGTTACATACCAGCGCTGTATTTTCCCAGTCGTTTTCGTAAAGATAAGTTCTGGCTTTCAGCGCAATGGCTGCACCCGAAGTTACACGTCCCACATCATTTCCGGTATACGAAGGTGGCAACGCAGCGGCAGCGGCATCAAGTTCCTCTCGCACAAATTTAATCACATCAGCATGCGGGGCACGACGAATAATTTTCGACTCAGCCACAGTCAGGTTTTTCTCGAAAAGCGGCACATCCCCGTACCAGCTTGTCAGTCGGAAAAACAATGAAGCCCTGATAAAACGTGCTTCGGCAATCATTCGGGCTTTGAGCGCCGGAGTCATGTCGGGAACACGATCCACATTTTCGAGAAATGTGTTGCAGGTACGAATACCGCCATAGCAATCGGCCCATTCGTTGGCAAAACGGCCAGTGGTAGCATTGGCAATACCCGATGAAATAAGCTTTTCGTCGGAAGTACGACATGAGAAAATGTTATCGGACAAAGCTTCGTTGGCGAAGAAATATCCGGAATTCATCATTTGATTGTACCCCATATTCAACACATAGGATGCTTTTTCGGTGGAATACCAGTAAGTATCGTCGGTAAACTGTCCCTGAGGAATCTGATCCAGATCGTTACACGAACCGAAGAAAAGCACCAGCGAAGTGACAATGGCTGTGGAATATATTTTTAATTTCTTGTTCATTTTCTGTAATATTAAAATTCAACATCAATACCAAAACCAAAGTATTTCAGTGTAGGATAGCTTCGTCCGCTATTGGCACCCGCACCACCTGTACCACCCATATTGTTTCCGTATTCCGACGATTCAGGATCGAAGAAAGTGAGCGACGACAACGTGAACAGGTTTTGAGCATTCACACTAAAATGCACTTTCTGCATACCAATTTTTGTAGATACATTTTTGGGCAATGTATAGCCGAGTGCCAGATTTTTCAGACGCAGATAGGCCGCATTGAAAACTCCTATTTCAGAACTGTAACCGTAATTATTCACCGTAGAAGTCGATCCGGCAAGCGCCAGACGTGGCCAGCGTGCATCGGTGTTGGTTGGTGTCCAGTAATCCATTTGGTGCTGATACATTGTATATGCATAATTTGAGTGGAATGGTTCAATCAATTCACCACGCAGATACATTGTACGTTTACCCACCCCCTGCACAAGCACACTCAAATCAAATCCTTTCCAGTCGAGATTGTAAGTAGCGCCAAAGGTATAACGTGGAAATGCATTTCCGAGAATCTGACGGTCTTTGTTGTCGATAACGCCATCGTCGTTGATATCTTTGTACTTCACATCACCAGGAGCAAGCTGCGAAGCATCGAGACCTACAGGCAAAGCACTGTTTTGAATATCGGCATAACTGCTGAAATATCCGTCGGTACGATATCCGTAATACGAAGCAAAAGGCGCACCTACACGAATGATATCTGATTTATTATCGCTCGAATGAATTTCCTCGAAACCAGTGAATAAAAGCACTTTGTTTTTCGAATCGGCTAAGTTCAGACTTATGGCATGTTTGAAATCGCCCGATTTCAGATTGTAGCCCAAAGTAAGTTCCCAACCACGGTTTTGCATTTCACCTGAGTTTTGCATACCTACTGCCGTTCCCAAAACCGAAGGAGTAACAGGACTAAGCAAAATTCCGGAAGTCACTTTATTGAAGAAATCAAAAGACGCAAATAGTTTATTTTTCAGGAAAGTGGCATCGAAACCCACATTAAAGTTGGCCGATTGTTCCCATGTAATCAGCGGATTACCCAAACGAAAACCTGTTCCACTTACCGATACGCCATTGAAAGCATAAGTATCTTTGTAAGTATCGTACACTGTAAGGAAGTTGTAATCGCCAATATTCTGATTTCCCAGGATACCGTAAGAACCTCTGATTTTGAAATCGCCCACCTGCGATCTGTAATTATCCATAAACGACTCTTCGGAAACGCGCCATCCGGCCGACAATGAAGGGAAAAATCCCCAGCGATTGTCGCGGGCAAATTTCGAAGAACCATCGTAACGGAAACTCACTTCACCATAATACTTGTCGCGGAACGAATAACTTACACGTCCGAACAATGAAGCGATGTTGCTGAGTGAAGTACCCATGGCTGTAGTATTTCCACCCATATTTCCTGCGATGGCAGTTTCCGAGGTAGGAATACCAAGTTTCGGATCGACATATTTCATCCATATTTCGTTCGAGAAACGCGAGTAAGCTTCGTTCGAAACACCCAACAAGGCATTCACCTGATGCGACTCATTGAATGTTTGTGCATAATCGAGTAAAAACTGTGAGTTTATGGTCGAAGCTTTTTCGTTCCAGTCGCTTGTGCGGCCACCCACATTTTGAATAATAGAAGGCTGCGTAGCTTCGGGACTGCTGTAATAGCGTACTTCGAGCTCACGGCTGTAACGGTGATTGGCATAATGATCGAGTCCGATCAGCGCTTTGGCAGTCAGTCCGTCGAAAATTTTAAATTCACCCGCAATGCTTCCGTTGATATAATCGGTATCGTATTTATTGAACCCGGCAGCCTCAAGCGTAGCAAGCGGTGTAAACTGCGACAACACATCGTTGATCAGATAATTGCCGTTCGGAGCTTTCTGATTGTAATAATAATAGTTTGGAATACGGCTACCGTCCACCATTAAATTACCCACACTTGCATTGGGCGCATTTGAAGACGTACGGTTGTACGACATGATGGTGGTAAGTTTGAAACGTCCGTACTGATTTACAAGATTTGTTCTGAAGTTGAAACGCTCCATACCATAAGCAGGTGCTGAGCCCGACACAAAGTTGCTTTCCTGATTCAGATAACCTGCCGAAAAAAGGTAAGAACTGTTCTGACTTCCGCCGCTTAAACTCACATTGTAGTTTTGTTGCAGTGCGTTCTGAAGAATTTCGTCGAGAAACCATTTGCTATCGGCATCATTTTGTTGCAAATCGAGAATTTGATCAGGTGTGTAAGGCAATGTATTGCCGGTGTTGTAAGCAGCAATATTTTTCAGGATTGCATTTTCGTAACCTGCCACCGGGCGAAATAACACATCGGGACTTTGAATACCTACGAGCGAACTCATTTTGAGTACCGGTTTTTGGTCGAGTTTTCCTTTTTTTGTTGTCACAAGAATAACCCCGTTCGACGAACGCGAGCCATAAATAGCAGCACTACCGGCATCTTTCAGCACCGAGATATTTTCCACATCGTTCGGATTCAACTGGTTCAGACTGCTGAAACTTGCCACCAAACCATCGATCACAATCAAAGGATCGTTATTATTCATTGTACTTACCCCACGAATATTGATACTCATTTGATTATCGTTGGGATTCATACTTTTTGTTTGAATGGTAAGGTTGGCCGAAACACCCTGAAGCGCCTGCGAAAGATTACTTACAGGACGATCTTCAATTTTGCCTGCATTGATCTGATCCACAGAACCTACCACGCTTTTACGCTGTGTGGTTCCATAACCAATCACCACCACTTCGTCGAGTGCTTTGGTATCTTCGAACAGTCGGATGCGGAGAGCTTTGCTCTCTTTCACAGCCACTTCATCGTCGAGATAACCCACGTATGAAAAAGTAAGCACCGAGCCCGAAGGAACTGAAATAGAGAAATTTCCATCAAAGTCAGTAACCTGTCCGTTGCTTCTGTTGTCTTTTTGCAAAATCGTTACTCCAAGCAAAGGCTCACCCTTGTCGTCGACCACTTTACCTGTAACTGTCACCGGAGCTCCTGAAACAACAGCCGTTTTTTTACGAATAATATTAATGTTTTTTCCTACAATTTTGAATTGCAAATCCCTGGCTGGCAATACCTGATCGAGAATGAAAGTCACTTCGCGACCATCGGCTTTCACCGAAATATCCTTTTTGTCGTCGAGGATTACATCGCGGTACAGAAATTTGTAATCGGATTGACTTTCGATGGCAGCAAAGAGCTGTCGCAAACTTACTTTTTCCACCGAAAGACTGATTTTAGTCTGCTGAGCCATAAGACCCGTCGAACTGAAAATCAGCAAAAAAGCCATAAGCGGGAAAATCCACTTTCTGCGGTTCTTTTCTGTGTTTTTAAATTGTTTTTTGTTCATGAATAGATTTATTGAATCAATTTTTATTTATTCTGATTTAAGGGTACTGACACACAATTCTTCAAATAAAACTGTATATCAACGACTTTTAAATACTTATTTTTTAGCTGAAGGATAAATTGTCACCGTTTTCTGGTTGATGCGATAATCGAAACCATAGTGAATGCGGAGTATATCGAGCACATCTTCAATAGAATTATTATCGAAAGTTCCGGTAAACAAATCCTTCTCAATTTCGGGATAATTCATACGAATATCCACGCCAAATTTACGCTCGAGTTCGTGATTAATTTCGAGCAGCGACCTGCCATGAAATACCAGAATTCCCTTTGTCCATGCCAGGTCACTCTCTGCCTCGAAAGGTTTCACACTAAGCGTTCCGGTCGATTTATTGAAAACTGCCTTTTGGTTAGGTTCAAGATAAATGCTTTTCTCAGTATTGTTATGTCGTGTGCTGAGTTTTACACTTCCCTCGACCAGAGCCACTTCGTGTAAATTATCCGACTCGTATGTTTTTACATTGAAAGTAGTTCCCAGCACTTCCACATCGAGATATTCGGTAGTGACCACAAAAGGCATTTTTTTGTTTTTGACCACTTTGAATACGGCTTCACCCTTCAGTTGCAGCATGCGTTTATTCTCCTGATAATTGTTGCAAAACGTGATTTCCGATTCAGCATTCAGTTTCACTTCACTGCCATCGGGAAGGCGTACTTTCGACGATTCGCCCGGAGCAACGCTTACCGAGAATACTGAATTTTCAGGTCGCACATTGCTACGTTCGATAAGAAGCCAGGCCGAAAGCAATGATAAAACAGGCAAAAGCAACACCGCAGCGTATTTTACTATCTGTCGGGTTTTGAACCATATATGTTTGTTTCTGATTCTGCGTTCGATGGCTTTATAATTTGCTTTCAGCTCGGCATCGTAGTTCTCAGTCAGTTCGAATTCGTTCCACAAACCGGATAAAACATCACCCAATTCCTCATCGGAAGTCTGACGAATGACTTTTTTCATCTCGCTGCTTTGCGGGCCTGCATTTTTTTGCTTTATGTAAGCCGACAGCAATTCAAATAATTTGTTTTTTTCCATGAGAATAAGTTTGTGAAATTTGTTTTCGAATTATTTCCCGATCATTTTGCTGACCGGTACAGACTGATTATTTCAGTTTATTGCATGATAAAACGTCTGGTCATCGACGAGCCATCTTCGGCTACCGCACGAAGTATATACGAACCCGACAGGCTTTGAAGTTGCATTTCAGCCACTTCACCCGATTTTGTTGTTCCGCTCATTACCTTTTGTCCTGAAACACTGTAAATATTCCAGTTTACCAAACCGTTTGTTTTGTTTGTAATGGTCATGTTTTTATCTACAAACAAAGCTTCAATATCCGAATTATTTTTCAGCGATTGAGTATTGGTTGTAAAACCAAACCAAGCCACATCGGCACCGATAGCTCCCTGAGCAACATTCTTCTTGTCGGCCAATACAGTGGCATTCATCACATCATTGTTCCATGCAGCCAGCAAATTAGCTTCGTCGCCAACTACATAAGTATTTACATTGTCTCTGATTTCCTGTTTCGATTTTGCGATCGACCACACGCGCACATATCCGAGACTACCATCGAGTTTGCGTCCCTGCCACATTGAGCCATCACCCATAATAAGATTCTGAGCCGATGCAGTCATTGGAGCAGGACTGGCAAGCGAAGCGACCTCCAAACCATTGACATATAACTTCATGGCACTTGCACTAAAAGTAGCAGCCACATGATACCATGTATTCAGAGTAGCCGCTGCAGGCGCTGTAATGCCTACCCACTGACGCGTATTGGCACCTACTGTAAAGTTGATACGTCCGTTTTCCATGCGAAGTGAGAAACCCTGTTCGCCCAGTTCTTCAGTAGAACCTTCGTTGGATAAAATATACGCACTGTTGGCCGAATTGTAATTTACAAGTGCTTCTACTGTAAACTCAGTAGCATTGGCAATGGCCGTAACCTGACCGAAATCGACCAGACTATTTGCTTTCGTAGCATCGAAAATCAAACCTTTTGCCGGTGCTACTACTGCAATTTCCTGCTCGGTGGTTGGAAAAAACCATGCCACATCAGCAGGTTTTGTAAAACTGTGAGTACCTTTGATGTCAGCCACATTGTTGCCCGAACCTTCGTTCATTTTCCATGCAGCCACAAGTCCGCTTTCGGTTCCTGTAAGTGTATTGTTCATATCAGCGGCTACTTCAGTAGCAGTGCGGGCTACATTCCAGATACGTAAGTCGGCAATTTGTCCGATGAAACGACGATTCGCCCAAGTCGGACCTTCGCCCAAATATGTTTTGGCATTCGTAACACCCATTGGAGTGGTTACAGGCACTGTTGCATCGAGCACACCATTGATATATAATTTCAGTTCGGTTGCGGTGTAAGTTACTGCCACATGAAACCAGGTATTGGTACTAACGTCCGACGAACTTATAATACTTGGCCACTGATCGGTGTGTCCGTAAGCAAATTCGAGTTTTGAGCCCGACAAACGTAATGAATAACCGTGATTGCTGGGACTGAATCCTTCGTTTGAGATAATATAACCGCCACCATTGAGCACCTGATAGTTCGCCCACACTTCGAGTGTAAGTTCGACAGGTGTAAAAGCCGTTTGCTGACCAAGATCGACAAAACTTGTGGCTGTTCCCGAAAATTGCAGACCCGTTGAAGGAGCTGCGAAAAGCTGCATCGAACATAAAAGCGATGCCACCAAAAATGAATAGAGAGTTTTCATGCGAATTGATTTTAAGATTTTTAATTAAGAAATTGTGTTTGCAAGCACACTGAATTCAGGCGCTTATATGCTATTACAATTTCATGTCCGAAACGTACCATAAAACTTTTGATGTTTTACAAAATCTTTTCGCAGGAAAGAAATTTCTCAGGAAAATTTCAGACAAGGGGGCTGGCATCAAACCAAACAGAAAGCTAATAAAAACCTTTGAGACAGTCCCGAATTAAAACAAATAAATGATTTAATGTTCGCTTTATCATTCGTTGAAATAATAATAAAGCAGGGGCAGTAAAGCCCACATTCGGGAATTAAAGTAGGATTGTAATGTATGTAATGAGGCTGAAAGCTGGTTTTTGACTGATTGTTTCGATATTTTAAGCAGGTCGGCAATTTCCTGATTCGACAAACCTTTTTCCTTACTCAGTTCAAAAATCTGAAGCTGACGGGGCGTCAGATGCTTTTTTGCTTTCTCTATATATGCTTTTAAGTCGTTTGCTTCGGTCTGTTTCTCCGAATTATTTTCGCTCAGCGAAATATCGTTCTGATATTCCCTATACTCTTCGAGATTTGTAATAACCGTCTGACGACGAAACACATTGATGACATGGTTACGGGCAATCATAAACACATAGGATTTAAACGAAAGATCGGGCATAATAGTCCGGCGATTTTCCCAAATCTTTATAAAAGTTTCCTGCACCACCTCGTCGGCCATATCCGACGAATGTGTAAGCTTTAACACAAAACCGTAAAGCCTTGGCGAATATGTTTTGTACAAAAACTCGAATGCCTCGTTTGAGCCATTCTGCAATTGTAAAATATATTCTCTCTCCGTCATTAATTCAGCAATCGATTAACATTCAGTTTGTTTGTCATCTAAAAAGTTCGAAAAAACGCTGCTCTTCAAATGAAAGTACAAATATAAACTATTTTTTGTATTTCATTGAAAATGCTTTTGCCATTATCTGACAAGCAGGCATCACATAACAAAAAAAAAGGAGCTATCTCTACGACAACTCCTTTCACATATTCTATAGATTTACAGTATTACTTCACTGTAATACTATTGAGTAAATCCAGTTTGCCTTCATCGATAAGTTTCACAATAAGCTCACCGAAAAGCGTATTCTGCCATGCAAACCATGCGCGTGTAAAATTTTTCGGATCGTCTTTGTGGAACGACTCGTGCATAAAACCGGTACCGGCATCGGTAGTCATAAGCATTTCGATACAAGCTTTAATTTCGGCATCATCCTGACTTGTAAAGGCTTTCATCATAATACTCATAGGCCAAACCATGTCGTAACCAATGTGCGGACCGCCAATTCCTTCGCCGGCTTTACCTTTGAAGAAGTAAGGATTATCGGTGCTCCAAACATATTTGCGTGTATTCTGATAGATAGGATCATTTACGCTCACATCGCCCAGATAAGGCATTGCTAATAAACTTGGCACATTGGCATCGTCCATAAAAAGCTGATTGCCAAAACCATCAATCTCGTAAGCATAAATAGTTCCGTATTTCGGGTGGTTGAATGTAGCATATTTCTGCAAAGCAGTTTCCACTTCTTCGGCAAGTGCAGTACATTCGTTAGCCAGCTTTTCATCCTTGTTAACCGATTTCAGAATTTCGGCAGCTTTGCGAAGCGAAGTTACAGCAAAAAAGTTAGAAGGAATAAGGAACTGAAAAGTTGTAGCATCGTCCGACGGACGGAATGCAGAAGCAATCAGACCCACGGGATTTACCGGATGTCCCTTGCCACCGTTCGACATGGTATCGAGCTGACGTTCCGTTTTGCGCTGGAACACATAAGGACCATGACCGTCTTTCTTTTGTTGTTCCTTGAATGTTTGCAAAGTAAGTTTAATAGAGTTCAACCACAAATCGCCAAACACTGAAGCATCTCCCGTTTCTTTCCAATACTCATGTGCCAAACGAATCACATAACAATGTGAGTCGATTTCCCATTTGCGCTCGTGCAATTCTGGTTTCATATCGGTCATGTCAGTCATCCACTGATGATCAGGATTCGGATCGTGCGGATCGAGAAATGCATTGGCATACGGATCGATAATGATACATTTGAATTGTCGCAGAATAACGCCACGAAGCATGCTTTTAAGTTTTGGGTCCTGATTAGCCAAATCGAGATATGGCCAAACCTGCGCACCCGAGTCGCGCAACCACATGGCGTGAATATCACCTGTATAAACCAACGCATCATCTTCGCCATTGGCACTGTAATAGCGCACTGTGGTATCGATGGTGTTTGGATAACAGTTTTCGAACATCCAGGCCAGACGCGGATTTTTCAGCACTTTTTTGATGGCAATAATTTTATCGTCCACTGCTTTCGACACAAAAAGGCGGCTTTCAGGTTTGGGACGCTGCGACACATATACCTGTGTGTTATCGGCCACAATCGTTTTTGCTGCTTTCTTCGAGCGCGTCGATTTTTTAGAACTTTGCACGCCAGCCTGCGCTGTAAGTACAAAAGCACTCATAACCATAATGGTCATACATTTTTTAATCATGTGAGAAGGTGTTTTCATAAAATATTATTTGAAGTGTTTATTATAATTCAGGCATTCGGGCATACATTTCGGCCATAGCAAACTGTGTGAGCAACCATTTCGATTTATCTTTGGTTTGTCCGCTCCAGTCGCTGTTAAACAGGCCGTTTTGTTCTCTCATATTTTTCCATGCAAAATTCAGATTCTGTTCAAAATCCTGCAAATAAGTTTTGTTTTTATCCAAATGATACAGTTCTACAAATCCACGAAACATAATGGCTGTAAACCAGATATCACCTTTTTTCAGAAGTTTCATTTTATTGCCATCGGCTGCGCTGAAATCTTCGAAAAAATAATTGTGTGCCGATTGTGCAATATTTTGCGCATCCACCAGATATTCCTTTTTGCGGGTAATTTTATACAACAAAGCAGCCGCCTGTATCATTTGTCCGCTGTTGTAAGCATATTTTCGTTTTTGCACACGGCCATTCAGACCTATATTGTCGAAATATAAATAATCATTTTTATCCTGAAGCGTATTTTTGGTCCATTCGTACAGGGCTTTTCCCTGATTGAAATAGCTGCTATCCTTTGTTGCCTCGAACAATTTCAGCGCATAAACCGCTCCAGGAGCATTCGAACAGGTGTTTTTACTTTTCTTCGATTGCTCGCACCAGTAAATACCACCTCCGAGTTTTTCATCCGTACCACTTTCGATAAATTTCCAGATAAGTTTGGCCTTTTCAAGATATTCAGCTTTCGAAGTATGCAGATACAACTCTGTAAAATCAATTCCCAACCACACATTGTCGTCGTAAAAACGATCGGATGGCGGCGCATCGTTGATATACGAAGCATAAGCAAAAGGCGATCGGGCAGTATCGAAATAATGTGTCAATCCGGGCAGAACCTTTGCTGTAAGATAACTTTCCGCATCCTTCGTTTTTTTATGCATCATGATTGAACTTACTGCCGACAAGCTTCCCGAATATGGCCACAAAAAAGCGTAAGGATTCGGTTTGGCCTGATCCTGATTGTCGAGATAAGTAGCTGCATAATCGCTGTTGAAAGGAAATGTTTCTCTCAAAAGCGTTGTATTCTGTACGCTGTAATGACGATATACCGAATCGAGCGTAGTTTGTGCTTTCGCAATGTTCGACAATTCCGCTTTACGGGCGGCACTACAACCTGTTATTATCAGGACAAAAAGAAATGCAAAAGAAATGTGTTTCATGTAGATCGATTATAAACTTTATTTTGATAATTAGATTTTGCAAATACAAGCTGTATCGCAGTATTCACCGAAGTAAAACCAACAGCAATCATAATTGCTGATACACATTGCAGGCAAAAAGGTCACATACAATCTACATTCCTTATATCCTTTTAAGAGTTATTTGCTTTTCGGCCATTTTCTCCAAACTCTTTGGGCGAAACACCGTAAAACTCACGGAAAGTATTCGAAAAATGCGACAAATTACTGAATCCAAGCGCATAAGCCACCTCCGATACTGTAAGTTTCTGATTCGAAAGTAATTCGGCAGCCTGACGCAAACGTATGGTGCGAATAAAATCGCGCGCCGACTGATTGGTCAGCTCCTTGAGTTTGCGGTGCATGTGTACGCGACTCATACCCACTCCTTCGGCAAGCATTTCCACATTCAAATCAGGATTATCGATATTCTGATTGATAATGCGCGTAATTTTTTCAAGCAAAATCTGATCCGACGACTTTAAAACCACCTGTTTTATCAGCGGAATGTTCGGATTCGTCTGATCGCCACGTTTCAGTTCGAGACGTTCTCTGTTTTCGAGAATATTGGCAATTCGCTTGCGCAAAAGTTCAAGATTGAAAGGTTTGGCCACATAGGCATCGGCGCCTATATCGAAACCTTCGGCTTTGTCCTCGTCGCTCGAACGGGCTGTGAGCAAAATGATCGGAATATGATTGATATTTACATTCGATTTCAGCTTTTTACAAAGCGTTATGCCGTCCATTTCCGGCATCATCACGTCGCTGATCACCAAATCAGGCTTTTCCTTCAGGATAAATTCAAGCGCTTCCTTACCATTCACACATTCGCTGATGCGATATGTATCAGACAATTCGCTGCTCAGATAATGACGGATATCGCTTTCGTCCTCCACAATCAGCACGCGGTATTTTGTTCGTGGTCGCACATTGTACTGTGGAGTCATTTCATCCTGCTCATCCAGTTGAATAATCTCAGTAATTTTATGTGGCAATGCTTCAATCTGCGTTTCGCGTTCGGCAGCCGGAATATGATCGCTGCCCAGCGGAAGCCGAATGATAAACTCCGAACCTTCGCCATCATGACGATTGCGGGCAAAAATTTTACCATGCATCAGTTCCACAAGCGTGCGTGCCAGGTGAAGTCCGATACCGGTGCCAAAGTTCACATTCATCTGCGTATGATCGACCTGATAAAAACGCTCGAAAATTTTTTCAATTTTATCTTCCTGAATACCCGAACCTGTATCGCTCACCGTAATTTCGCAATAGCGACTAAGTGGCCCCGCCACTTCATGATCGGCTCCGGTAGTAAGTTTTATCACAATACCGCCATTCTCGGGCGTGAATTTAAAAGCATTCGAAAGGATATTAACCAACACTTTATCAAAATTATTCAAATCGAGCCATACAGGTAAATGATTCATTTCGTGCAAAAATCCAAAGCTGATATTGCGTTTTTTAGCCTGATAATCGAATGTCGTCATCAGGTCGTCGATAAAGCCTACCATATCGGTTTCGCGCATTTTCACAAACATCAAACCCTTGTCGATTTTTCGGATATCGAGCATTTGATTAATCAGTCGCAAAATTCGCTGTGCATTGCGATACATAAGCTGATACACCTGCAGTTTTGCCGGATCGGGATGCTCAGTCAGCAACTTTTCGAGCGGACTGATAATCAGTGTCATTGGCGTGCGTATTTCGTGCGAAATATTGATAAAGAACTGTAGCTTGCCTTCGTTTACCTGCTCAATATGTTCGCGACGGAGCATTTCCTGTTTATGCTGCAATCGTTCTGTTATAAAGCGATAAACGCCCCAAACCAGAGCCACAAATAGCAGGAAGTAAATCAGTTTGGCAAACCAACTGAGATACCAGGGCGGATAAATAATGATGTTCAACACCTTTTCCTCCGACTCGCTGTTGTCCACCACAGCTTTTATTCTGAGTTTATAATGCCCGTATCCGAGATTGGTAAAACTAATACGATTTGTTCCCTGCTCGGTAGTTATCCACTGATCGTTAAGCCCTTCCATGCGATAACGGTAGAACACACGACCCGGCGCACCAAAATCGAAAGTTGAAAATTCGAAGCTGAACATATTGTCCTTGTGGCTCAGGCGAATTTTCTCGGTATCGATGATAAATTTATCTGTGATTACAAAACGTCCTGATTTTTGTCCCTGCACTACAGGTTTATCGAACACATACAAACCTGTAAGCTGCACCTCAATCGGCGCACGGCGGTTTACAATCTGTGCAGGATAAAAAGCACTCACCCCTCCTACTCCACCAAAAACAAGCTCTCCATCGGCCGATTTGAAAGCTGCTCCCATCGAAAACTCATTACCCTGCAGTCCGTCGTAAGCATAATAATTCAGGAAACGGTTTTCCGTTTTTACAAACTGAGCAATTCCTGTGTGCGTACTGATCCAGAGATTTGATCTTTCGTCTTCGAGAATGCCGCAAATCACATTTCCGGGAAGTCCATCGTCGATGGTATAGTGTTTCGAAACATTTTTTTTCATGTCGAAAGCAGCCAGCCCTTCGGTAGTCCCAAACCACATTTTGCCCTGTTTATCGCGGGCCACAGCATATACAATATTCCCGGGTAAAACACCGCCTTTAATACGATACGTGGTAATTTTGTCATTTCGCAAATCGATACTGCTCACGCCGCCATAAGTGCCCACCCACATCAAAGTGTCGCCATCGTTGCGTAAAATATTTACCCAGTTGTTGGCAATTCCCGAAGAATCTTCTTCGTGAAAAAGATATTGTTTTACATATTTCTGAAGCGATTTATCGAACACCAGCACACCTGCGCCATTGGTACCAACCCAAATATCATTTTTTGTTCCGGCAGCCAGAGTCATAGCCCTTCCGGCCGAAGTATGATACTGAAAACCTGAAAGTTGCTCGCGGAAGTTTTTCGAGCGCCCCGAACGTTTATCGAATTGCACCAGACCATCGAGGTAGGAAGCCAGCCAGAGCGAAGCCGAACCATCGTTGAGAATGCCCATCACAGTTCCCGAAACGCCATTGGGCGAAGCCTTCAACTCGTAATGCGACGATTTTCCCTGCGGATCGATGGCATATAAACCATCGTTGTCGGTACCCACCCAGAGCATTTGATTTTCGTCGCGCAAAACCGACATTACGCAACTCGCTCCGATTACATTTTGATAAAAAGATTTGGCTCCCCAGTAGCGAAATTTATTCGGATGATTTGGCGCAAGAAAAACACCTTTCTGAAAAAGACCAGTCCATAAATTGTGATTTTTATCGGTAAAAAGTGCATGAATTTTTGTTTTCGAGAAATCGAACTGCGCATTCTGAATTCTGTAATCGTCGAGCTTGCCCGAATTGCGATTGAGATACATGATGCCACGCCCATCGGTTCCTACCAAAAGTCCGCGCTGTTTGTCGAAAAGCAAACTTTTCACCGGCAGCACTACTTCCGGATTGCGGTAAGGCACTGATACAAACTTTTGTGTGGTTTTATCGAAACGAAAAAGCCCGCCTGTAAGCGTTCCTACAAAGATACTTCCTTCTGTATCCTCTTCAATATCTGAAATTTGATTGCTGCCAATGGAAACCGGCGCTCTGAAAGTTTCGATTTGCATATTCTGCATATTGATACGATTCAGACCCTGATTCTCGGAAGCTACCCATAGAAAACCTTCGCTGTCGCGGAATATTTTCACCAGATAACGGCTGCACAAATGCGGAAACAGGTTTTCATCCACAGTAAAAGCGCTGAAATCTTTATTAGGCC
Source organism: Paludibacteraceae bacterium (assembly GCA_016937795.1). Lineage (GTDB taxonomy): Bacteria > Bacteroidota > Bacteroidia > Bacteroidales > Paludibacteraceae > Paludibacter. The sequence continues at coordinate 21,619 of JAFGVV010000022.1, read as the reverse complement.
GGATAATGCCCCCTCCCGAAGTGGAAACCAAGATTTCACCTTCAGGCGTTTCAATTACCGAGGTAATATGCGGTTCCACAATCTGATTGCGGAAATAAATCGGAATTTCGGTAAAGCTATCAGTACCACGATCGTAACGCATAAGCCCATTGATACAACCTACCCAAAAACGCCCTTTACTATCTTCGAAAACGGTGCGCACATAATTGTTTTTCAGCGTTCCCGCATCATTTCGGCGGTTTCGGTACACATTGAAACGCACACCGTCGTAACGGTTCAGTCCATCTTCGGTAGCAATCCAGATGAAATTACGGCTATCCTGATAAATATTGTTGATCAGACTATTCGAAAGTACATTGTCGGTGGAATAAAACGAGCCTGTTTGAGCCCGCAAACTACCTGAAAAGAGGCAGAAAATGAAGGTGGTGAGTAAAAATATATTGAATTGGCGCATGATTTTCACAACAAGTAATACTGATATCAGTTTTAGAATAAGGATAATGACTACAAAAATAAGAAATTTAAGCAAATAAAAAACACTCAGCGGAATTGCCCGAAAACACAATGACACATAAATAAGTACAAATTGACATGCAATATCACAATAAGGGCGGCAGGTGCATTGTGAAATTATTTGTACATTTGTGAGATTAAAAAACTGAAATCACATTGTTTTAAAGCCAATTATGACAGTAATGAAAAAATACTTTTTTGCCCTCTCGTTTTTACTGAATTGTACAGGAATTCTGATAGCTCAATCGTCGCACTCATTTTATTTTGACCAGCCTGCAGCCTTTTTTGAAGAAACTTTTGTGCTCGGGAACGGCAAAACAGGCGCTACAGTATTCGGACGTACCGACCGGGAAATAATTTATCTAAACGATGCCACATTGTGGAGCGGCGAACCGGTAAATGCCAATATGAATCCACAGGCGCACACTTTTATCCCCGAAATACGCGAGGCACTGCGCAACGAAAACTACCCGCTGGCTGAAAAACTGCAACGCAAAGTGCAGGGTTCGTTCTCGCAATCCTTTGCTCCGTTGGGTACTGCTTACATACATTTCGACCATAAAAACATCAGCAATTATCGCCGCGAAATAAATCTGCGCGAAGCCATTGCAACGGTAAATTACGATGCAGACGGAGTAAAATTCAGCCGTTCGTATTATGTTTCGTATCCCGACAAGGTTGTGGTTATCAAACTCAACGCATCACAAAAGAAAAGTCTGAATTTCAGCCTGAACTTCGACAGTCAGCTGCGTCACGAAGTATCAGTGAAACAAAAAACGCTTTTTGCCAACGGACAAGCACCTTATAAAATTGAACCAAACTATCGTGGTAATATAAAGGATCCGGTGCTGTACGATGCCAAACGCGGCACCCACTTTTCCACTCAAATGAAAATTAAAAATAAGGATGGTAAACTATCGGCTACCGACAGTAGTCTGGTGCTGAAAAATGCCACTGAAGCCATTATTTACATTTCGGTGGAAACCAGTTTCAACGGATTCGACCGCAACCCGGCGACCGAAGGAAAAGATGCTCGGAAGATTGCGGCCACGCAACTGAAAAAAGCTTTTGCACAGAAAGAATCCAAAATCCGCAAGCGTCACACCGACGATTTCGGACAGTTTTACAATCGTGTAAGCCTTTCGCTTGGTAAAAGCAATGCGCCCGAACTTCCCATCAACGAACGCCTGAAACGCTATGCATTGGGAAAAGAAGATAAAAATCTGGAAATTCTGTATTTCAATTTCGGACGTTACCTGCTTATTTCCTCGTCGCGCACGCCTGCGGTGCCGGCCAATCTTCAGGGCATCTGGAATCCTTACATTCGTCCGCCCTGGAGCAGCAATTACACTACCAACATCAATACAGAAGAAAATTACTGGCCTGCCGAAACAGCAAATCTCAGCGAAATGCATCAACCTTTGCTTGGTTTTATTGAAAATCTGTCGAAAACAGGTGCCATCACTGCACGCAATTTCTACGGTACACGCGGTTGGGTTTGCACACACAATTCCGACATTTGGGCCATGACCAATCCTGTGGGCGATTTTGGCGACGGCGATCCTTCATGGGCCAACTGGAACATGGCAGGCGTATGGCTAAGCACGCATTTGTGGGAGCATTTTTTATTCACCGGCGATAAAGATTTCCTGAAGAACAAAGCCTACCCGCTTATGAAAGGTGCTGCTCAGTTTTGTCTCGACTGGCTTGTGGAGGATAAAAACGGCTTTCTGATTACTTCACCGTCCACTTCGCCCGAGAACCGCTACAAAACACCCGAAGGCTTCAAAGGAGCTACTTTGTATGGCGCCACTGCCGACCTGGCCATGATGCGCGAACTTTTTGCACAAACCATCGAAGCTGCAAACGAACTGGGACTCGACAAATCGTTCAGCGATTCGCTCAGAAATGCTCTGAAAAGTTTTTATCCATATCAAATAAGCAAAAATGGTCATTTACAGGAATGGTATCACGACTGGGAAGATGAAGATCCGCGCCACCGTCATCAGACACATCTGTTTGGCCTGCATCCAGGACAGCACATCACTCCCGAGAAAACGCCCGATCTGGCAGCTGCAAGCAGAAAAACACTCGAAGTAAAAGGCGACGAAACCACTGGCTGGAGCAAAAGTTGGCGCATAAACCTCTGGGCGCGACTTTGGGACGGCAACCGTGCTTATAAAATGTACCGCGAATTGCTTCGCTATGTCGACCCGGACGGTTACAAAGGCGCTGACAAACACAGTGGTGGCGGCACATATCCCAATCTTTTCGATGCGCATCCACCTTTCCAGATCGATGGAAACTTTGGAGGAACAGCGGCTGTTATCGAAATGCTAATGCAATCCACACGCAACGAAATACGTTTGCTCCCTGCACTGCCAATGGCCTGGAACCAAGGCGAAATATCGGGCATCAAAGCCCGCGGAAACTTTGAAGTAGCAATTCAATGGAGCGAAAACAGATTGAAAACGGCGCAAATAAAATCGCTGCTCGGAAACCGCTGCAAACTGATAACCAATACGGCCATTGAAGTAGAAGGATTAAATGTTAGCTCGCAAAAAAACGAATCAGGATTTTATGTGACTGAACTCAACACCGAAAGCGGAAAATCCTATCAGATAAAAGCTTCGGAAAATGAGCGCTATTATATTTTCTCGTATTTTAAAAACAATAGTCGTGATGGACTGCATTTGGCCGGAAGCACCGATGGGCTAAACTGGATAGCATTCAAAAACGACTCTTCGTTTCTGACGCCACAAGTGGCCAATGACAGATTGATGCGCGATCCCTGCATTATTCGGGGAGCAGATGGACTTTTTCACATGGTGTGGACAGTAAGCTGGACCGACAAAGGGATTGGTTACGCCAATTCGCCCGATCTTATCAACTGGTCGGAACAAAAATATCTGCCGGTAATGGCTCACGAAGCCGGTGCCCGTAACAGTTGGGCTCCAGAAATCACTTATGATCCGTGGTCGCAAAACTATATGATTTACTGGGCAACCACCATTACCGGTCTTTTCCCCGAAACGCAAACCGAACACGAAAGCGGCCTGAATCATCGCATGTATTACGTAACAACCCGCGATTTCAAAACCTTCAGTGACACCAAACTCCTCTACGATCCTGGATTTAATGTCATAGATGCTACTATTTTGCACGACGGTCAGCGCTGGGTGATGTTTCTGAAAGATGAAACACGCGAACCTGTTCAGAAAAATCTGAAAATCGCGTATGCCGACGAACTCACAGGCCCTTACAGTAAAGCAGGAAAACCCATCACGGGAAATTTCTGGGTCGAAGGTCCAACTGCCCTGAAACGTGGGACTGAATGGATAGTGTATTTCGACCGTTACCGCGACCATCGCTACGGCGCCATACAATCCACCGACCTTGAAACCTGGACGGACATTTCGGACAAAATAAAGCTCCCACGCGGCATTCGTCACGGCTCGATACTCGAAGTAAGCGAAAAGGAATATATGCGATTAAAAAGCCTGAAACAGTGATTAAAAAAGACAGCATCCTGTAACTCATCCCCGTACGGTGGTCGATGATTATTGTTTTTTGGACTTATTTTATCCGTATAACTGACAAAATGTGGTTTAATTTGCATACTGAACTTAAATGCTCGTGCAAATGAATCACATTTTACTTTTTTATACACACATCAACCCTTTGGAATTGACATCCTCACGCCTCTGTCGGTAAATAATATTACAGCAGAAGCAATTCTCAATTCCCCCAACCATCACATTAAATTCATCGTAAACCTGTATATTCCAAAATCAATCATAATCAAATGAAAAAGCATTTCCTTATTTCTGTACTTCTTCTTCAGTTCGTTGCAATACATACTTTCGGACAGGTTATCTGGCCCGAAAACCAAAAGCTACCCTCATTCCCCGAAGTTTCGCCAAGCATGGATTTTATTTATATGAATGGTTCGGTAGCTCCTTTCTCGCGCAACTGGCGCTGGCAGGCCGAAGCTGTGGAAACCACACATGACACAGGCCGGGCTGAAACCGATGGCTGGATTTGTGCACCGGCAACCGACGCTGCAAATCAGTATATGCTCGTCAGTGCAGCCGACAACGCTGTGACTATGGGTGAAAACGTGGCTGAATTTCGTTTGCGTATCGACAATAACTCACAGGACGACAATGTAGTGGCCGTACTCGATGTACGCAACATTACCACCAACAAAGTATTGGTAAGTAAAAGTGTAAAGCGCAAGGAATTTACAGCAGCAGGAAGCTATGTAAGTATAAAAATGAACTTTATGATGCCCGCCGATAGTCAGCATGTGGAAATGCGCGTACTCTGGAAAGGGAATGCAACCCTCAAAGCCGATTGGGTGGAAATATCTCAGGACAATGCCGGAGCCGAGCAATATCTGTTTTCGACCATGAAAGGCATTGTAAACAAAACAAAACCACGTATATTTTCGTACGATGGCGATGCTTTTGCCGAAGGTCCTTTTACATGGATGCAATCGCTCGGTCTGCGCTGGGTGGAACAGTCGAACGGGTGGGTGGTTTTAAACAAATATCGCAAAGAAATTTCAGGGCTTATTATTTATGACCCGAATCAGATTCACACCGTCAACCTGGCCACAACACTGGCCAAAGACCTGAATGCTGTCGTGGCAGCACCTTCGTTGATCTCCCGACTAACATCAGCGGCCTTCGGCTTTCCTGTGTTGCTCGATTTGCGCGGCAAATACACAAGTAAACTTCAGGTTTATCAAGATTTATACGACAATCACTGGAATAACACCGACAAACGATTGCTTATTGGGTTGAATCCGGATGTACACAAAGGCTCGTTACGCGAATATGCCGCAGGGATTGGCACAGCTGTTATCTGGCTCGATCCGGATATCACATCCGAAAGCTCATTGCTCAACAGATTTCTCTCGTCGATGCCCGCCGGAGCTAATTATATGGGCTGGTGGCCCGAAGAGCAGCCCGGCGTGATGCGTGGTTCGCAATATGGTATTCCAACAATTCCGAGCGATTTCTGCTCAAATCTCACTGTTCACAGTGGTACTTCACGTACTATTAATATCAAACCCATTCCGGCAAAACCTGCATTGGAAAATAAAATATATGTGGCTTTTATCCTGAGCGATGGCGATAATCTTCAGTACATTGAGCACTTAATGCGAAAACTCTGGAATAATCCCGACAGAGGTTCTGTGCCAATGGGCTGGACTATTTCACCCGCCATGGTCGATGCCATGCCCGGTGCGCTCAACTATCTGCACAAATCGTCGACCGACAACGACAATCTGGTGTCAGGCCCATCAGGACTCGGCTACACATATCCAAACTACTGGACTTCACAATCCACACTCAGCAAATATATCACTGCGACAGAAGCCTACAACAAAGCTGCCGGACTTCGCGTGGTGACTGTATGGAATACCATTACGGGAGGAATTAATCAAACAGTGGGACAAAACTATGCAAATAACGCTCCCACTCTGCTCGGTATGACTGCACAAAACACAGGTGGCCCACTGTCTGTTTATAATGTGTCCCTTCCGGGAATGCCGCTATCGTGCAACTATTGTGGCAACGAACAAGCCATGAAGGATCATATTGCAAGTGCCAGCACAGGATGGAACAAAAGTTCGCCGCGCTTTGTGATTATTCAGGCTGCACCCTGGGGAGGCGTTACTCCTACCAGTTTCAAAAATGTAAAAAACTCACTGGGCGCCGATTATTCAGTAGTTCGTCCCGACCATTTATTCATGCTAATGCGCGAAGCCAATAAACTCACCGTAAATCCCGGCGGAATTGAAGGAAACGGCGACGGGTTAGCAGGCACTTATTTCAATGGTACAAATTTCGAAACAGAAGTGCTCACGCGCAACGACAACGAAGTAAATTTCAACTGGGCCGGAAATGCACCTGCCGAAAACATGAATGCCGACGGTTTTTCCGTGCGCTGGACAGGCTCGGTGCAACCACGATATTCGGGCACCTACACTTTTTATAGCACCAGCGACAACGGAGCACGGCTTTGGGTAAACGATCAGTTACTTATCGACAAGTGGACTACCAATACAGGAATTACCTACAGTGCAACCATTGCGCTTACTGCCGGAGAAAAGTACAATATCAAACTTGAATATTTCGAAAGCACAGGCAATGCAGGCTGTAAACTCGAATGGGCAAGTGGCATGCAGGCACGCGAAATAGTACCCAAAAGTCAGTTGTACACAGCGGTCACATCGCTCGGAAAGCCCAACCAATTCAACAGTTCCGACATTGTAATTTCACCAAACCCTGTTGTGGAAGGCAAACTAAATATCTCTTCTGCACATATATTTGACGGGCAGGCGAGCGTGACACTGTTCGATCTTTGCGGAAAAGCGCTGCTAAAATCAGTTATCCCGCCTTCAGGAACGATCGATGTCAGCATGCTAAAAAAAGGGACTTATGTGGCTTCAATTGTAATAAACAACTTTAAATACAACAAAAAAATACTCCTGCAATAAGAGTTTCATTTCATTTTCATATTCAATGCCATTCTCACACTTTTTCGGATCATATTCGTATATGATTCAATTGTGAGAATGGCATTTTTTTATGCTACCCATCATTTTTTCTTATATTTGCAATATGATCAACATTCAACAAATTACACTTTCCTTTCAGGATAAAACCATACTGGATAATTTCTCTGCTCACATCCGGCGTGGCGAACATGTGTGTTTCTCGGGACCTTCCGGGCGTGGAAAATCGTCGTTGCTCAAAATCATTCAGGCTTACCTTATTCCGGAAAAAGGAGAAATCAGCATCGACGGACTTACACTGAACAAGCTACAGATAAAAAGCATTAGAAGTAAAATGGCCTATGTGCCTCAGAATATTCATCTACCGGTAAAAAACGGAACCGAACTGCTCGAGATGCTTGCTAAAAGTGAGCAAACTGAAAAGGCTGAGGTCTTTTGCGAAAAACTCGGCCTGCCCCGCGAAATGCTCACGCGCAGTTTCGACGAAATGAGTGGCGGACAGAAACAACGCATTGTGATAGCTGTTTGCCTGTCGCTCGAACGCGAAATACTGTTGCTCGACGAGCCCACAGCTTCGCTCGACGACGAAGCCATCGAGGCACTGATTGAATGTGTAAATGGTCTCGGAAACATCACTGTCGTGTCCGCCTCGCACAATACCAAATGGCTGAAAGCAGCCGAAAGAGTAATTTCTATATAAAGAAACATATAGCAGAATAAAAACACCCGTACACCATTTAAAATTGAAGATCACTCAGGGGAATTGAAGATCAATGGAGTTAATGATTATAAATTAAACAAGAACTCATTGCACCATACATATTCCTCTTCTTATTCCCCCTTTAGGGGGTTAGGGGGTCGGGCTAAATAATAAACAAATGAAAGAAACAACCGATATAGGATTATGGAATTTGCTGCTGGCTTTTGTCGGAATGGCTATTCCCTTGTTTGTATTTTATTATTTTAAGCTGAAAGTCATCAAAGATATGCTTATCGGCATGATTCGCATGATTGTACAGCTGTTTTTAGTTGCTGTATATCTCGAATGGATTTTTAAACTCAACAGTGCCTGGATAAATTCACTTTGGGTGCTGATTATGATTCTGGTGGGCGCGGGTACTGTATTGCAAAGAGTAAAGCTAAAGTGGAGGACCTTTCTGATACCGTTTTCGCTGGCAGGTTTGGTTTCCATGCTTATTATCGACAGCTTTTTTATCGGAGCAGTACTGCAACCCGATTATTTCTTCGATGCCCGCTACTTTATACCCATTACTGGTATGGTGTTGGGAAATTCGCTCAACCACAACATCGTAGGGCTCACGGCTTATTTTGGCGGACTGCAACAGAAAAAGGAACTGTACTACTTTTTACTCACCAACAGTGGCAGTAAAAGACAAGCGCTACTCCCTTTTGTGTCCGATGCGCTGCTCAAAGGTCTCAATCCGCTTATTGCCACAATGTCGGTCATGGGTCTTATTTCGTTGCCGGGCATGATGACAGGTCAGATTCTGGGAGGAGCTTCGCCCGCTATTGCCATTAAATATCAGATAATGATTATGCTGGCCATTTTTGTGGGCTGCACACTGACACTGATTTTAAGTATATTATTCTCCGGAAAACAGCTTTTCGACGAATACGGAAATTTGAAACCGGAAATAATCAGAAACTAAAGATATGTTTATATTACCGATAATTATTATTGATTTGTTTTCACCACATAGTACACAGTAGTTCTGAAAACAAATGAAAAGACTAAGAACACATAGGATTATCCCGATATTCGGGATAATTTCAGAGCGATAAAAGTATCGTCAGATACTTTTTCTATGTGAACTAAGTCTTTTTCCTAAATAATTTCTATGTGTGCTATTGTGTTAGAAACATATCATTAAATATTGTAACGAATTTATTTGAAGATTAAGAGCTACAATAACCCAACAAAGCAATTTACTTATAGATGTCGTCTTGACTTTTTATAAACAATATAATTTCGCTCCTAACGGAGCTCTAAAACACTCGACATAAATAGCTCTACCATAATGCCGCTTCTCCGAAGCTAAGAAATTGCTCCGTTAGGAGCATAATTATGGTAGTTATTATTAGTCCTTTATGCAAAATAGCTCCATAGGAGCGACATTATAAAAAGTCAAAACGAGTTCATTCAACAAAATCAGAACAACTTAACACAAATAATTATGACAAAACTCAAACGCGTTCTCGGACTGAAAGATGCAGTAGCCGTGGGACTTGGAGCCATTATAGGAGCAGGAATATTTGTAGTCACCGGAGTGGCGGCAGGCGTTTCGGGCGCATCGTTTATAGTCGGTTTAATGATTGCCGGCATTGTAGCCTCGTTCAACGGACTTAGCTCGGCCCAACTGGCAGCAGTTTATCCGCAGTCGGGTGGCACTTACGAATACGGCTACCGGCTCCTCAATCCATCGGCCGGATTCTCGGCTGGCTGGATGTTTATTCTCAGTAAACTATCGGCAGCAGGCATTGTAGCCATTGGCTTCGGAAGTTATTTCCATCAACTCTTACCCTTTGCCTCGCCCATGACTTATTCCATTGCGGCTGTGGCATTGCTCACAATAGCTAATTTGTGGGGTATTCAAAAGGCCGGCATCATCAATATCCTGATTGTATTTATCACCTTAGCCTCACTTGTGTACTTTGTAGTGGCCGGTATTCCCGACATAAAAGCAGTGAATTTTCAACTCTTTGCACCTTTCGGGCTCAAAGGAATTGCCGAATCGTCGGCCATATTGTTTTTTGCGTTTACCGGCTATGCACGTATTGCCACATTAGCCGAAGAAGTAAAAGAGCCCCGTAAAACCATCCCACGGGCTGTTATCATTACCATTATTGCAGCCATAGTACTTTATGCAGCAGTTTCGGTGGTGGCAGTGGGCGTGTTGGGCGCAGCGGGCATGGCCGATAGCAAGTCGCCACTACAGGAGGCTGCCCGAATTATGAATGCAGGAGGCATAAGCACTATCATTACACTCGGAGCTTCTACAGCCATGCTGGGTGTGTTGCTCAGTCAGATTTTGGGCATTAGCCGTATGCTGCTGGCCATGGGGCGACGAAAAGATTTACCAGCCTTTTTCGAGCTGATTCACAACAAAACCTACGTACCACATTTAGGAATTCTGTTTACAGGTGCTGTGATTCTGCTGATCACCATTTTCGGATCGTTCGGGTTTGTGGTGCGCACAGCCACTTTCACCATTTTGCTATACTATAGCATAGCCAATGTAGCGGCCATTCGCCAACCACGCGAAGAGCAAATCTACGGAAGAATAATTCCCTGGCTCGGACTGGCAGGCTGTGTCGCAATGTCGGTATCGCTGCCCTTTATGGTTATAGTGTATGGCATCTCGCTGCTGGCCATAGGCTTTGTCATTCGCTTCTTCGTGAAACTTACCGGCCCATCAGCTGTATAAAGCCTTACTGCCTGACTAATCATAGCCATTCACACAGCCATTATGCGGCTACTTTGATACGTACGTATCAAACACTTTGATTCATACCTATCAAACACCTTGATACGTACGTATCAAAGTGAGTGAATAGTAGTGTATGGTCAGGCAGAGATGAGGTAGTGGGTGTTGCACATCTGAGGAGACTAAAATGTGAGGAAGCGACGAAAGGTTGTGCAAGTGTGAATTTGAGTAAGGACATCCTATTTTACCTTATACTCATTAATAATTTCGCCCTTAGGCGTCAATAATCTCACATACAAATAATTGTGATCTACATCCACACGAATATAAGTCACGTTGGCACTTTTTTCATTGCGCATTGGGCCACCACCTACTACCATTGTGAATTTATGATTTGCGTTCGGTGTTTCGAGCACGGGCTCATGCGTATGTCCACACAGGTAAAGATCGACACGGGCATTTTCAAGTAGTGGCAAAAACTTCTGAGCCACTTCGGTTGAACCATGCCAGCCATCGTGCGAGCGTGAAGCAGGAATATGCGCACATACAATCCGGTGTTTGGCCTTTTTCCAGCTATCTGTGTCAGTCACACTTCGAATCCAGGCAGCCTGCATAGTGCGATAGCGATCATAATCGGCAAGGCCTGCATATACCGTATGTGTATCGGGTTTATCCTCACCTGTATCAAGTACCATAAATGCTGTATTCCCGATATTGAATGTATAGAAATACTGTCCGTTCGGCGTGCATACAAAGTCGATAAGTTCACGTGCGGCCGGGCCACGTGTTTCATGATTCCCACGCGTATATACAAAAGGAATGCTTGCGCCAAAAGAAGCAGCTGAAGAAGCAAGAAAGTGATCGATTATCTCGTTGCTATGATAAATATCATCAAGCATATCGCCATTGTAGCATATAAAGGCGACGTCCCTGTTTTGACGATATACACTATCAATAAAATCCGGGCGACTGTGCACATCGTTGAAGGTCAGAAAGCTGAATCGACGAATATCGCTATGTGGGGTTACAAAACTATGTATATCACTCATTACCGAATCGCCGAAGAGTACTTTATATGCCTGATATACTTTAATTTCTTTCGATACCACACGATAATAGTACTTCTTTCCCGGTAGCAGTCCTGATAATTTTACTTTCTGCACATGCCGGTTTGCGTCTATTTGCCCGTGCTGTGAAGCAAAAACAGCATCTGAAAGCTCGAAGGTTTCGCCGAACAGTACATAAGACACACAAGGCTTCGACGCTACTGAAAACACAGTGACTTCATTTTCTGATAAGTTTTGCAAATATGGCAAGGAACGAAAATAAAATTTCGAACTATCCTGAGCCGCTATGAGCAAAGGTAATACGATACAGGCCACAATAATCAGTATGATTCTTTTCATCTCAATTCAGTATTAGTACACAAAGTTACAAAACAAAATGAAAAAAAGCGGAATCTCCCTAAAGAGAATTCCGCTTTTAGCGTTTTGTATAAGAAAGCAAGTGGCTTATTCAGCAGCAGCTTCTTCGGCAGTAGCAGGAGTTTCAGCTTTTACAGCCTTTTTAGCAGCACCGGCACGACGTGTACGGGCAGCTTTCTTAGCAGCTTTTTCTTTCAACATGTTTTCGTTATAGTCCACAAGTTCGATAATACACATTTCAGCATTATCACCCAAACGGAAACCGGTACGAAGGATACGTGTGTAACCACCCGGACGGTCGGCAATCTTTTGAGAGATATTCTGGAACAATTCTGTCACAGCCTCTTTATTTTGAAGATAACTGAAAACAGTACGACGCGAATGTGTGGTATCGTCTTTGGCTTTAGTAAGCAGTGGTTCAACGTAAACCTGTAAAGCTTTGGCTTTGGCCAATGTGGTAGCAATTCTCTTATGTTGAATAAGAGAGATGGCCATATTGGAAAGCATTGCCTTTCTGTGAGCCGTTTTACGGCCTAAGTGATTGAATTTTTTATTATGTCTCATCTCGTTAGTCTTTATCTAATTTATATTTGGCAATATCCATACCGAAGTGCAGATTGAGGCTTTCGAGCTTCTCTTCGAGTTCGGTGAGCGATTTTTTACCGAAGTTACGGAATTTAAGCAAATCGTGTTTGTGATAACCAGCAAGCTCACCCAATGTTTCTACATCAGCAGCTTTGAGGCAGTTGAGAGCACGCACTGACAATTCGAGGTCGGTCAGTTTGGTTTTAAGCAACTGACGCATATGGAGAATTTCCTCATCGAATTCGTCGGTACCTTCACCTTCCGACACTTCAAGCGAAATTTTCTCATCAGAGAAAAGCATAAAGTGGTGGATAAGTATTTTGGCAGCTTCTTTCAACGCATCTTTTGGGTGAATAGAACCGTCGGTACTGATTTCGATGATTAACTTTTCGTAATCGGTTACCTGTTCCACACGATAGTTCTCGATAGCATACTTTACATTGCGAATAGGTGTAAAGATCGCATCAATAGCAATCACTCCTGTTTCGGCATTTGCCACACGGTTGTCTTCGGCAGGCGAGTATCCACGGCCTTTGTTCACCGTCACATCGATCTGGAAATTGGCCGTTGGGTCCATTTCACAAATCACAAGTTCGGGGTTCAGCACTTCGAAACCGGTGAAATATTTACCAATGTCTTCAGCTTTGAACACAGAGGTACCGGTCACGTTGATGGTTACCTTTTCGCTGTCGAAATCTTCTACGTTTTGTTTGAAACGTACTTGTTTCAGGTTCAGAATGATGTTTGTCACATCATCAATTACACCCGGAATAGTTGAATACTCATGATCGATGCCTTCGATTTTAATTGCCGTAATGGCAAAGCCTTCGAGCGACGACAAAAGGATACGGCGTAAAGCATTACCAATGGTAATACCGTAACCCGGTTCAAGTGGACGAAATTCAAATTTTCCATGAAAAGCGTCGGCTTCCAACATGATTACCTTTTCGGGTTTTTGAAATGCTAATATAGCCATGGTTTCACTTATTATTTAGAGTACAACTCAACAATTAACTGTTCTTTGATATTTTCAGGAATATCTTCACGTTCAGGGATATGTAAATATGTTCCCGACAATGAAGCAGCGTTCCATTCAATCCAGGGATATTTGGTATGGTTAAATCCGTTCAGCGATTCAGCGATAACTTCCATCGATTTATCTTTTTCGCGAACTGCAATAACCTGTCCGGGACGAACATGATACGAAGCGATATTCACTACTTTACCATCCACAGTAATGTGTTTGTGACTCACTAACTGACGGGCACCTGCACGTGTAGGAGCAAAACCCAAACGATACACAATGTTGTCGAGACGAGATTCCAGGAACTGGAGCAGGATAACCCCTGTCACGCCCGGTTTGCTCTGAGCTTTTTCGTAAAGGTTACGGAATTGTTTTTCCAAAACGCCATAAGTATATTTGGCTTTTTGTTTTTCGCGTAACTGAATACCATATTCCGACGTTTTTTTACGACGGGATTGTCCGTGTTGTCCGGGAGGATAGTTTTTTTTCGCTAACACTTTATCAGGTCCGAAAATAGCTTCACCAAACTTACGGGCAATTTTTGATTTTGGTCCAATATATCTTGCCATTTCTTTTGTTTTTTATTTGTTTAAAAAGTTGATTCGTCGTCACTGAATATTGACCGGTACAGCCGCGATTGCTGAGAGGTTAGATACTGCAATCCAATTAAACCGGGAAATACCCCTTCAGATGAATCTATTGATTTTTAAAGAATTTTATGACTCCCGGACTTAGCATCCGGGAGTTATAAAAAATTTTGAGATTAAACTCTTCTGCGTTTGGGTGGGCGACAACCATTGTGTGGAAGTGGAGTCACATCCACAATTTCGGTAACCTCGATACCTGCACCATGAATGGTACGGATAGCTGATTCACGACCATTACCCGGACCTTTCACATAAGCTTTTACTTTACGTAAGCCTAAGTCGAAAGCTACTTTTGCACAATCCTGTGCAGCCATCTGTGCTGCATAAGGGGTATTTTTCTTTGAGCCACGGAATCCCATCTTACCTGCCGACGACCACGAAATTACCTGTCCATCGCCATTAGTAAGTGTAACAATAATGTTGTTGAAAGAAGAATGTACGTGCAGCTGACCTACACCGTCCACTTTAACGACTCTCTTTTTGGCTGCAACTGTTTTCTTTGCCATATTATTTCAATAATTATTTAGCTATTCTAAAATTCGCTAACAGTTAAACCTTATTTAGTTGCTTTTTTCTTGTTAGCAACTGTTTTCTTTTTACCTTTACGAGTACGGGCATTGTTTTTAGTACTCTGTCCTCTCAATGGGAGGCCGATACGGTGACGAACACCTCGGTAACAACCGATATCCATCAGACGTTTAATGTTAAGCTGCACTTCTGAACGAAGGTCACCCTCCACTTTATATCCGGCACCAATGATTTCGCGGATTTTAGCTGCTTGGTCGTCAGTCCAGTCTTTCACCTTTATATTCAGGTCCACACCGGCTTCTTCTAAAATCTTTTTTGCATTACTGCGACCTATTCCGTAGATATAAGTCAATCCAACTTCCCCACGTTTGTTTTGGGGTAAATCTACTCCGACAATTCTTATAGCCATAAACTTAATTTATTTTGCTTATAAATTTTAATTATCCCTGACGTTGTTTGAACTTGGGATTTTTTTTGTTAATCACATACAAGCGGCCTTTACGACGTACGAGTTTACAATCGTCTGTGCGCTTTTTTACTGAAGCTCTTACTTTCATGATAAATGAATTATTTGCCCCCCGTCCCCCTGAAGGGGGAGTCTGGAAGAGCTAATTGTTGTTATTAAAAATGTTTTAAATCACTTTAATCAATTACTGCACTATTACTCCAATAAGGAGTCAGGGGGCAGTTTATTTATATCTGAACGAGATTCTTCCTTTCGAAAGATCGTAGGGCGACATTTCAACTTTCACTCTATCACCGGGCAAAATTTTGATATAATGCATGCGCATTTTACCGGATATATGGGCTGTAATGACGTGTCCGTTTTCCAGTTCCACACGAAACATTGCATTTGACAGTGCTTCTATTATTGTTCCATCTTGCTCTATTGCTGATTGCTTGGCCATAAAATTAGTTAAATAGTACCTGTTACTTGTTCAATATATTCAAATGATGATAAAATATCTGCTTTACCTTTACGTATGGCTACCGAATGTTCGAAATGTGCCGAAGGCTTGCGGTCGAGTGTACGGGTGGTCCAACCATCCTTCTCAATCACTAAATGACGGGTTCCGAGGTTTATCATTGGTTCAATGGCAATAGTCATTCCCGACTTGAGCATTGGTCCGTTTCCTTTTCGTCCGTAATTAGGCACTTCGGGAGCTTCGTGTAAATCGCGTCCCACACCATGTCCAATCATTTCGCGCACTACAGAGTAAGCTCTGCTCTCGCAATAAGTTTGAATGGCGTTTCCTACATCACCCAGTCGTTTGCCCTCCTGAGCCATCTCAATACCTTTGTAAAGAGATTCTTTAGTGGTGCGCAGTAAATCTCTGATTTCAGGTTTCACTTCACCCACACAAAAAGTGTAAGCCGAATCGCCATGAAAGCCATTAATATAAGCGCCACAATCAACCGATATGATATCACCGTCCTGAAGAACCACTTTATCGGAAGGAATGCCGTGCACAATCTGTTCGTTTACCGAAGTACAAATCGATCCGGGGAAGCCACCATATCCTTTGAAGCCCGGCACTGCACCGTTATCGCGGATAAATTCTTCGGCAATCCTGTCGAGCTGAGCGGTTGTTACACCCGGAGCAATTACTTTGGCAATCTCGGCCAACGTTTTGGCCACTATCTGATTACTGATACGAAGCAATTCAATTTCTTCGTCAGATTTCAAAAATATCATTCAGTACCTTTCTTTATTTTAATATGCAGAAGCTCCACCTGTACGTCCTTTGATTCGTCCCGATTTCAATAATCCATCATAATGACGCATCAACAAATGACTTTCGATTTGCTGTAATGTATCGAGCACAACACCTACCAGAATTAGCAACGAAGTTCCACCAAAGAACTGCGCAAACTCCATATTGATTCCCAACAACGAAGCAAAAGCAGGCATAATAGCCACAATTGCCAGGAAGATAGAACCCGGAAGTGTAATACGCGACATTATGGTATCGAGGTATTCAGCAGTACGTTTACCCGGTTTAATTCCGGGTATAAAACCATTATTGCGTTTCATATCCTCAGCCATCTGAGTAGGATTTACTGTAATGGCTGTATAGAAATATGTAAAAGCAACAATCATCAAACCGAATACCAGGTTGTACCAAAATCCATTATTGTTCATAAATGCTCCTACAAAACCACTTACCGTTTCCGAACCGGAAAACTGTGCAAGTGTTACAGGAATAAACATGATAGCCTGAGCAAAAATGATAGGCATTACACCGGCAGCATTAATCTTCAAAGGAATATACTGACGAACGCCACCATATTGCTTATTACCTACTACACGTTTAGCATACTGTACAGGAATTTTGCGAGTTCCCTGAACAAGCATAATCGAAGCAGCAATAACGAGCAAAAGGAATACAATTTCGAGCAGGAACATTACCAATCCACCTCCGGCATCGGTTACACGTGAAGCAAATTCTTTGATCACAGCACCGGGAAAGCGTGAAATAATACCTACAAGGATAATGAATGAAATACCATTTCCGATACCTTTGTCAGTAATGCGCTCACCAAGCCACATTACAAACATACTACCACCGGCCAAAATAATGGTGGAAGAAATAGTAAACCACCAACCTGTTGGAAGTGCCGAACCTGCCTGAGCTAGCTGAACACTGAGGTTTACAAGGTACGAGGGTCCCTGAAGAAGCAAGATAGCCACAGTCAGGTAACGGGTATACTGGTTCATTTTACGACGTCCGCTTTCACCTTCGCGTTGCATTTTCTGGAAATACGGCACGGCAATGGTCAAAAGCTGAATCACAATAGAGGCCGAGATGTAAGGCATAATACCAAGGGCAAATACCGAAGCATTGGCAAAAGCACCACCAGAGAACATATCCAACAAAGCCATTAAACCACCACTGGTTTGATCTTTCAGCGCTGTCAGAGCGGTTGGGTCAATACCCGGAAGCACGACAAACGAACCGAAACGGTAGATTAGCACAAACAAAATTGTTGTCAGCAACCGACTACGAAGATCTTCGATTTTCCAGATATTTTTAAGTGTCTCTATGAATTTCATGTGTAATTATTTATTTAAATGTCAACATGAAACTGTCCCGCTCAAAGGCGAACGGGACACGTTTCATGCAATTACAATTTTACTACAGTTCCGCCTGCAGCTACAATAGCCTGCTCAGCCGATTTCGAAAATGCGTTAGCTTCCACTTCTACTTTTACTGTCAAAGCACCTTTACCAAGCACCTTAACAAGAGCAGTACGAGAAATGAAACCTGCTTCGCGCAATTCGTTCAATCCGATTTTACTAAGGTTAGCACTTTTAGCAAGTACTTCAATGGTTTCGAGATTAATCGCTTTGAATTCAACGCGATTTACATTTTTGAAACCAAATTTAGGCAGACGACGTTGGATAGGCATCTGACCTCCTTCGAAGCCCACTTTACGCGAATATCCTGAACGCGATTTCTGTCCTTTATGCCCTTTGGTAGAAGTGCCGCCTAAACCTGAACCTGTACCGCGACCGATTCTCTTACGGGTTTTAACCGACCCTGCTGCAGGGGTTAAACTATTTAAATTCATATCTTTTAATTTAAAGCGTCAATAGAATAATATTATTTAATCACTTCTACCAGGTGTTTCACTCTTTCTACCATTCCTAAAATTGTAGGAGTAGCTTCGTGTTCCACAACGGCATTCATTTTCTTCAAACCAAGTGCTTCGAGCGTAAGCTTTTGTACTTTAGGTGATTTGATTTTACTGCGAACCTGTTTTATTTTTATAGTTGCCATAATTCGTCCAATTTTTAACCGTTAAACACTTTATCGAGTGATACACCGCGGTTTTGAGCCACTGTATAAGCATCACGCAATTCACCAAGAGCGACGATAGTTGCTTTAACGAGGTTGTGCGGATTCGAAGATCCTTTCGATTTAGCAAGTACGTCGGTAATTCCAACACTTTCGAGCACTGCACGCATAGCACCTCCGGCTTTTACTCCGGTACCGGCAGAGGCCGGTTGAATCAGTACCTGTGCACCACCAAACTTAGCGAATTGTGCGTGAGGAATAGTTCCGTTGTGTACAGGAACTTTGATAAGATTCTTTTTAGCAGCTTCGGTACCTTTGGCAATAGCGGCAGTCACCTCGCCGGCTTTTCCAAGACCCCAACCTACTACACCATCTTCGTTACCAACCACCACAATGGCCGAGAAACTAAATGTACGTCCACCTTTTGTTACTTTGGTCACACGATTAACAGCTACTAATCTGTCTTTCAATTCCAAATCATTGGTTGTTTTTACTTTGTTCATTGTCTTTCCCTATTGATTAAAATTTAAGACCAGCTTCGCGGGCTGCGTCGGCCAATTGTTTAACTCTACCATGATACAAATAACCGTTACGATCGAACACTACTGTGTTGATACCAGCTTCCTGAGCAGCTTTGGCTACAAGAGCACCTACTTTGGCAGCCTGTTCCGATTTTGTCATTTTTTCTTTTAAACCGAGCGACGAGGCCGATGCAACTGTCACACCATTTACATCGTCGATTACCTGAGCGTATATCTGACTGTTGCTACGAAATACGGTCAAACGTGGTTTCTGAGCAGTACCCGACACTCTGTGACGAATATGTGCTTTTATTCTTAATCTTCTATTTGATTTTACTGACATAATTTCACAAGTTTACGTAAATTACTTTTTACCTGCAGATTTACCTGCTTTACGACGAATAACCTCTCCCTTGAAGCGTACACCTTTTCCTTTGTAAGGCTCTGGTTTACGGAACGAGCGGATTTTGGCACAAACCTGACCAAGTAATTGCTTGTCGGCACTTTCTAAAATCACGATTGGATTTTGGTTACGTTCGCTTTTGGTTTCAATTTTAATTTCAGAAGGTAAGCTCATGAAAATATTATGAGTATAGCCCAAAGCAAATTCAATTACCTGACCCTGATTCGATACACGATAACCAACCCCTACAAGTTCAAGGGTCTTTTGGTATCCTTCAGATACACCTGTTACCATATTCTGAATCAATGAACGATACAAACCGTGCATTGAGCGGTTTAATTTTTCATCATCGGGACGGGTTACATTACATACACTACCTTCTACCGAAACGGTAATGTTTGGATTAATTTCCTGTGTAAGGGTTCCTTTAGGACCTTTCACTGTCACTGAGGCTTTATCGACTGTCACAGTCACGCCTGCAGGGATATTGATGGGTTGTTTTCCTATTCTTGACATTTTTCTTTCCTCCTTCTTTTAATAAACAAAACAAATTACCTCACCACCTACTTTCAGGTCGGTAGCTTCTTTGTTGGTCATCACACCTTTTGAAGTAGAAAGAATTGCAATACCCAAACCATTGAGTACACGTGGCATTTCTTTGTGGCCTACATACTGACGAAGACCCGGGGTAGAAACACGAATCAGTTTTTTGATTGAGTTTACTTTGTTTACCGGATCATATTTCAGGGCGATTTTAATTGTTCCCTGAGGACCATCTTCTACAAATTTGTAGTTGAGGATATAGCCCTTTTCGTGCAATATCCTGGTCATTTCCTTTTTCAAATTCGATGCTGGAATTTCCACCACACGGTGGTTAGCTTTGATAGCATTCCGCAATCGGGTTAAATAATCTGCGATTGGATCTGTCATAAAATTGTTTTTTAAATTGATCCCGTCTCCCGGGACAATATTTAATTAATATTAGTGAATTGGCTGTTTAGTCAATTAGTGAATTAGCCTATTTGTCAATTGATTATAAATACTCACCAATCAACTAATTAACTTACCCACCAAACTACCAGCTTGCTTTTTTCACTCCGGGTATGAGCCCTTTCGAAGCCATTTCGCGGAACTGGATACGAGAAATTCCGAACTGACGCATATATCCTTTAGGACGACCGGTGATTTTGCAACGGTTGTGCAGACGGATAGGTGACGAGTTACGTGGTAAAGTCTGAAGGGCATCATAATTTCCTTCGGCAAGAAATTGCTCACGTTTCTCTGCAAATTTAGCGATTAGCCTGGCTCTTTTCACCTCGCGGGCTTTCATTGATTCTTTTGCCATTGTATATCTTTCTGATTAGTTTTTCTTAAATGGTAAACCGAATTCTTTCAACAGAGCGAAACCCTCTTCGTCAGTTTGAGCTGTAGTTACAAAAGTAATGTTCATACCCAATAAACGGTTGATGTTATCGATATTGATTTCAGGGAAAATAATCTGCTCAGTAATACCAAGCGTATAGTTACCTCGTCCATCGAGTTTATTTTCGATACCTCTGAAGTCACGTACACGGGGCAGCGCCACACGCACTAAACGTTCGAGGAATTCGTACATTTTATCGCCACGCAAAGTAACACGTACACCAATAGGCATTTTTTTACGCAACTTGAAGTTCGAGATATCCTTTTTCGAAATGGTAGCCACTGCTTTCTGTCCTGTAATAGCTGTCATTTCGTTGATAGCCACTTCAATAATTTTCTTATCAGCCACAGCGATACCCAATCCCTGATTGAGGACAATTTTCTCAAGCTTCGGAGCCTGCATCACAGAGCTGTATCCGAACTCTTTCATTAGCACAGGAACGATACGTTCTCTGTAGTCATTTTTTAAACTTGCTGTATTCATTATTTAATTTCCTCTCCTGATTTTTTAGAAATACGCACCAATTTACCTTCGGCATTCAATTTGCGACCCACGCGAACGGGTTTACCGTTTTCTACAGGGTTCAGATTTGAAATATGAATAGACGCTTCCTGTTTTACTATGCCACCCTGAGGATTTTTAGCATTAGGTTTGGTGCTCTTCGACACCATATTTACACCTTCTACGAAAGCTCTCTGTTCTTTCACAAGTACTTCGAGTACACGACCGGTTTTGCCTTTGTCAACACCGGTGTTTACGTAAACGGTATCACCTTT
>JAFGVV010000021.1 GCA_016937795.1 Paludibacteraceae bacterium | reverse complement strand
CGGTTGGTATCGGCCGAAGCAATGGAGTAGAGGTTTCCTGAAATATTGTGTCGGTGTGTTTTGTGGCAATCTACACAATCCATGTTGGCGCCGTCAACACCCATGTGAACGTCAACTTCGCGGGTTACCTGTTTCATTTCGTTGGCAATGTCGCCATGTTTTACATTGTTCCCACCGCCACCTGTAAAATGGCAGGCTCCACAATTGTCTTTACCCGGTGTGCCCACATTTGCTGCAATGTATTGGTAATCGGGCGGGAAATAAGTTACGCCGTCAGAAACTGTTTCCACGGTTACCGGGTAACCGGCACCTGACGGAAATTTTTTATATGTACCAGTTTTATCGTGACAAATAAGACAATCCACGCGGTTTTCATCTTTAAAATCGAATTGATTATTTTTCCAGCCATAACCAATATGGCAACTCGTACAACGCGGTTCGTTCGAAGGTATTCCGATGCAGAAGTTATTGAGGATGTTCTTTTTCCCCAGCTTAATGGTGTCGCCGGTTTCGGTAACATAATCGCGGTCCCAGTTCCAGTGCGAGGTTTTCATCACCTCTGCAGCCGTGTAATTATGGCACGATAAACAGGCTGCGGTTACTTCTTCAGGCGTTTTAAATTCGTGTTGTAAAGCGGCAAATTTCGAATGATCTGCTTTTGGCGCCTTATCCCGTTTGTAGTTTTCCAAAGTAACCGTTGTGACCTTGTTCTCGTTTTTGGTTTTGTTAATATAAACAATTCCTGCAACCCACGGCGACACAATGGCAACAAACAAAATGAGCTGTTTCAGAAAATATTTTCCTGATTTCTTTCCAGAATTCATTTTATGATTAGTTAAGTTTCAATAATATTTATAATGAACATATGATTATAACAATATTTGCAAATATATAAATAAATACATATTTAGATTCGTTCAAATAATTATATTTAAATGAATTGTTGTTTTTTAATCAAATTTATGTTCGTTATAAATAAATTGATAAGCCGCGATTATTCACTTTTCGTAAATCAATCAATAGTATGAGTTATGAAAATTTTACCCCCGGAAACATGAAATTGCTAAATATAAGCCAATACGTTTGATGTAAATAATGGGAGCTGTAATGTAGATTTATGATTGAAGCTGGTTAGCCAATTTCGCTGATTCGTTTCAGCAATGGCATATTGATTATTTCAATATATCCGTCTTCATTTTTAATGATGTTATTATCCTTAAAATCTTTTATCACTTTCACCACGCTCATTGCCGACATCCCGGTAAGCTCACCTAAATCGGCCCGCGAAAGCGAAAGTTTAAATGAAGGTGACTGATAAATTTCTTCCGAAAGATAAATTAGTGTGTCGGCAAGCCTGCCATTTAACTGTTTATGTGTTAGGCTAATAAAACGCGCAAATGTAGAGTTTGAACAGTAGTTCATTGTTTTAATAATTTCGGCTGCAAACTTGCCATTATTTTCTATCAGCTCTTTAATCACGTCGTTTTCAATAATACATATTGTGCAGTTTTCTATGGCAGTTGCTGTGTAGGTATAAACTTTATTTCCGTAAATCGAAGGCAACCCAATTAAATGGCCCTTTGGGAGAATGTTTAGCACCAGATTTTTTTCGGAATTGGGGATTTCCATGTATAATTTTACTAAACCGCTCTTTACAAAATGAACATGGTTGGCAAACGAACCTTGTTTAAAAATGGTTTCTCCCTGTTTAAAATTAAGTTGAACACGGTGTTTGTCGCTTAAGTTTAACTCGTTGTTGTTAAGTTGCTTAAAACACGATGATTTGTTGTTGCAGAATAAACATGTATTTGAAGTATCTTCTAAGTCAAACATAAGCTTAGTATTTCAAATGCCTTTTAAAGTTATTTGTTACAAATATATCACTATACAATTCTAATCACACAAATAAGCCATCCTATTTATACGAAATAGTTGGTCCGGTTTATTGCTGCTAATTCGTTGGTGCTGTACCTACAAGTTAATTTTACTGCCAATTGTAAAGAGAAGAATATGAAGATAAAATCATTTCTGATTTCAATGGTAACCTTTTTTGTTATTTGGGTTTTGCTCAATAGCAAACTTACTCCCGATGTACTGTTGTCGGGACTGGTAGTGGCCTTTATAGTAGCATTGATCTCATGTTCAAAGTGCGATGTATTTAACGACATCCGTTTAAGTCCAAAGGCAATGGCCTACAGCATCACTTATATTTTTGTGTTTTTACTCGAATTGGTAAAATCAAATTTCGATGTAGCGCTTAGGGTAATATCACCAGGATTACCAATAAATCCGGGTATTGTTGAAGTTAAAACAAAACTTAAGTCGAAGCTGGGACGGATGATTCTTGCTAATTCGATCACTCTTACACCAGGAACCTTAACCGTTGAAATGCAGGACGAACGCTTTTTTATTCACTGGATTGACGTAAAAAGCGAAAATATTGAAGAGGACACAAAATTATTAGTAAGCAAATTCGAAAAATATCTGGAGGTAATTTATGGCTAATATAATTCTGCAAATAGCAGGCGGGATCATGCTGCTCAGCCTGGTCTTGTCATTGTACCGCTTCTTTTCGTCGGGAACATTGGTAAACCGCGTAATTGCGTTCGATACAATGACCATCATCTCGATTTCTTTGATAGCAATGATTACACATTACTCAGGCCGTACCATCTATATTGATGTAGCGCTTATTTATGGGCTGCTTAGTTTTCTGGGAGTTGTTGTTGTGGCCAGGTATCTCGAAAAAAGTTTATAAGTATGGAAACATTAAAAATTATTGGTGCAATAATCACTTTAATTGGTTCGCTGTTTTTGTTACTGGGAAGCATCGGGCTGATCAGGATGCCTGATGTTTTTACCCGTATTCAGGCAGGTACCAAGGCATCTACACTCGGAACCCTATTATCGTTGCTGGGGCTTGGGATCATTTACTTCGACATGGCAGGAAAGATTTTTCTGTTGATCGTATTTATCCTGATTACCAACCCGGTATCGTCGCATATGTTAGCTCGTGCCGCCCACTTTATCGGCGTAAAGAAAGCAGACCTTACTGTGGTGGATAAACTTGAGGAAAAGGGGAAAAACCACGAAACTAAAAATTCAGCAAAATGAATCTGTTAATTCTAATAACCTTAAGTGTAATCATGCTGGTAATGGCGGTAACAGCAGTAGTTCATAAAAAACTAACGGTTGCTGTACTGGCTACAGGAGTAGTTAGCCTTATGGCATCGGTAATGTACTTGTTAATGGCTGCTCCTGATGTGGCCATGACCGAAGCAGCCATTGGCAGTGGTCTTTCCACCATCATCTTTTTTTATGTTCTAAATAAAATACGGAAAGCAAAATGATACGTAATTTCTTTATCATATTGATTATTGCAGGGCTGGCAGGTGTATTTGTGAGTCTGTTCTGGGAATTTGGCGCTAGCGACACATTAACTCCGCTGGCTACGCATTACGCCAATAATGGTGCTGCAGAAGTGGGAGCCCCCAACCTGGTTACCTCGATAGTTGTTACCTATCGCGGATTAGATACATTGGGTGAGGTAACAATTCTTTTCCTGGTAGCTGCGATCATAAGTTTTTTTCTGAAAGTAGAAAAGAAAGGACAGAAGATGGCGCCGCCAAGAGTGAGCAGCGAAATTATTCTAACGGCCTCAAAATTACTGGTGCCGGTGGTACTGGTGCTCGGAATTTATGTGTTTGTTAACGGGCACCTGACACCGGGAGGTGGTTTCCAGGGAGGAGCTATTATTGCCACTGCTTTTGTGTTGTTGCTAATGGCCAACCCACGTTTCGAACTCAATCATCGCATTATTGCTGCTGTCGAATCGGTTTCGGGTATGGCTTTCGTTTTGGTTGGTGTGCTTGGTATTCTTCTGGCAGGTGGTTTCCTCGATAATAAAATCCTTCCGCTGGGCCATTTTGGAAAGTTGTTTAGTGCAGGGGCAATCCCAATAATTTATTCTCTGGTAGGCTTAAAAGTTGGTTCCGAGCTTTCAAACATCCTTTCAAATTTTCAGGATGTTCAAAAAGACGAACTGTAATAATCAAAAATCCCGACAATGGAAACTATTGCATTAATAACAAGCTTCGTTTTGATCCTGATTGGATTATACGGAATCCTTTCGCAAAAAAATATTTTAAAAATGATCGTCGGGTTTTCGCTCTTCGATACTGGCTTGCACGTCCTGATCGTGACCGTTGGTTACATCAGGGGAGGTACTGCCCCTATTCTCGACCAGGTAACAGGGACTTCAAATGTATCCGATAAAATTGTCGACCCTATTCCACAGGCACTTGTACTAACGGCTATTGTGATCGGTTTGGGGGTGACTGCTTTGATGCTGGCATATGCATTAAAAATGTATCAGGAAAAGCAATCTCTGGATATTCGCGATTTTAAAGAACTAAAGTGGTAACTATTTAATGGTATTGAAAATGGATTTTATATCTCCGATAAATGTTGTTGCTGTTTCGCTGGGTGCGGCATTTTTCATGGGTTTACTTGGAAAAAAGGCCCAAACAGTGTCGTACATTTTATTGCTGGGTGCATTACTTTTTAATACAATTGTTTCCGGACAGTGGTTGTACGGCCTTGCAACCAATATTATCGATGCACAGCAGGTTTATACAGCCGGGTTCAGGCCTCCTTTTTCGATCAACCTGTTAATGGGGCTCGACGAAGCGGTAATTACAACGCTGGTAAATATCGTCGGGTTACTGGGAGCTATTTACATGGCATCGGGGTTACACAAAAAAGGAAGTGGCAGCCAGGTGGTTTACCTGGTACTAATTATGAGTTTGAACGTAATTGTACTTTCGCGCGACCTTTTTAACATTTTTGTTTTCCTTGAAGTGGGAAGCATCGCTACTGCCGGTTTAATTATTATGCAGAAGGGGATTAATGCCGTTTCGGCTGGTTTTAAATACATGCTTGCCACCGGTATTATCGCATCGATTATGCTGATTGGGGTAATTTTTATCTATCGATTTACTGGAACATTGAACCTTGACTTTGTAATGCAGAGCCATCCGGTACTGAAACAAGGTGCACTTATTTCTTCATTCCTGATCCTGATGGCAATTCTTTTGGAATTGAAACCTTTTCCGGCAAACGGCTGGGCGCTCGATGTTTACGAGTCGGCACACCCGGGAATTTCGGCCATGTTATCGTCGGCAGTTGCAACTGCCAATTTGTTTGTGCTCTACAAATTTACAGGTATGGCCGGAGAAAGCCTGATGTATTACATCAGCCTTATTGGCCTGGTAACGTTTGTTGGTTCCAATTTGCTTGGGATTAACCAAACCAATGCACGCCGTATGTTGGGTTATTCTTCCATCGGACAAATTGGGTTGCTGGTTGCAATTATCGGGTTGGTGCCCCATTCAAATGCTAATTTCAAACTTATTTTTATAGGAATTTTAACCGGGCATTATTTTGCCAAAGCAGGTTTGTTTTGGATTGCCGGAATTGTAAAAGCTCAAAATATTAAAGAATGGTCGGTATTGCGGAACAGGCCGGTGTTGCTGTTCCTGTTTCTTACTTTTGTGCTGGCACTTACCGGATTTCCTCCATTCCCGTCGTTTTGGGGAAAATGGCAGTTGGTAATGGGGCTTTCACAACAAGGACAAATTGCAGCTGTAATTGCAATTCTTGTTGGTTCGTTTTTCGAAGTTGTGTATTTACTCCGTTGGGCGGGTTATTCCATTAAACTCGAACCCGGCAAATTACCCGAAGTAAAACTTTCGCAGTTTATTCCGGTTATCCTTTTTGGGCTGGGAATTTATGCCACCGGATATTTTGTTTCGCAGGCAACCAATTTTGGAGACACTATAAATTATATACCGCTGGTTGTTGTTGCAATTTTATTGGTAGTAGATTTTTTACCAGCTTATATAAAAAATTCATTGTCGATTCTTGCCACGGGTTGGTTTGCATATTTGCTTATTCCCGGACAAGATACCTTAAAACTTGTTTTTACTGTGATTTTCCTGGTAGGGGGAATTTTAACCTTGATCCCCGGATTTCATGTAAAAGGGAAACGCGCAGGTTTTTATCCTTCGGCCATGTTGATGTTTGGTGGTCTGGCGCTTTTAATTGAAGCCGAAAATATGTTGCAGTTTTTCTTTGCCTGGGAAATCATGACACTCGGCTCGTATTTTCTGATTATCCGGGGAAAAGAATCAATGGTCCACGCATTTAGTTACATGTTGTTTTCGGTGGGTGGCGCCTATTTAATCCTGTTGGGCTTTGGAATGGTTTCCGTCGGAAACACAGGCTTGAGCCTCAATTTGCTTTCACAAATAAAATTTTATCCGGTACTGGCAATGGCTTTGCTTGCCGTAGGTTTTATGACCAAAACCGCTTCGCTGGGTTTGCACATCTGGTTGCCGGGCGCTCATGGTGAAGCCGAATCAGATGTGTCGCCTATGGTTTCAGCCATTCTTTTAAAAGCCGGAGTTTTCGGATTGGTACTCTTAATGCTCGCTGCCGGTGGAGAATACAATAATTACCAGGGATTATTTTACACGCTGGGGTGGATTGGCGCTTTAACCGCGCTGGTGGGTAACCTCGGGGCGGTGTTTCAGGAAGATGCCAAACGTTTGCTGGCGTATTCAAGTATTGGTCAGCTGGGTTATATTTTGTTTGCATTTTCAATCATGTCGCAACTGGGCTGGTTAACCGGTTTTACATACACTATCAACCACTTTATGTTTAAGGCAATTTTATTCCTTTCGGTGGGAGGGATTGTTATGCGACTTGGAACACATAATATGTACGAAATGGGTGGCCTTATCAAAAAAATGCCGTTCTCGTTTATTGCTGTTTTAATCGGAATAATTACCCTGGCCGGAATACCGCCACTTTCAGGTTTTTCAGGAAAATGGTTGTTCTACAATGCGGTAATTATGAAAGGCTGGTATTTTCAGGGAGCAATTATTTTCTTTGCCGGAACCATTGCATTCCTTTACTGTTTTAAACTCATTTATTCCATCTTTCTAGGTCAGTTGAAGGACAATCACCGCAACGTAAAAGAACTTCCATTTTGGTATTTATTGCCTCAGTATATTTTGATTCTCGGTATCATGGTATTTTCGGCAAAACCCGATTTAATCCTGAAACCACTCGGAACTGCCCTGGCTGCTGCATTCCCTTCAAACCCATTAATTTGGGAAGGAACAAAGGCTTTGAGCCAGTTAGGTTACTGGGATGCCACCACCATTATGATAGTTATCGGAACTATGTTTGTGATTTTGCTTATCTGGCTGATGCTGATGAGCCGCAAAGCACAAAATGTTAAACAGTTCAATATTGTATATGCTGGCGAACGCCCCGAACGCCCCGAATTAACACATGTTTCGCATAATATTTATGCGGGTTACAATAAGGCGCTGGGATTTTTGGTTGCCCCCGGAATTACAGGTTTCTGGAATTATGCCACCAATTTGGTTGAATCAATCGGGAATTTCACCCGTCGCATTTATAGCGGAAACGGACAAAGCTACGCCATTCATTTGGTATCATATATCGTTGTTGTTTTTATCATTTATATAAGCTCGATTTAAATGGAATTTACTGTAAGCAAAATACTTTGGACCCTTTTGGGATTATTTATTGTTCTGAACTGGGGCTTGATTATGGGAGGTACAATGCGTAAAATTGTTGCCCGTGTAGGCAAGCGTTACGGAATACCTATTTACCAGCCGTATATCGATTTAGTAAAGAATTATAGCGTTCGTTCGCAAATTACCCACGGTGTAATGTTTTACCTCGGGCCGGTTTTCCGTTTGTCGGGCGGCGTGGGTATCTTCCTGTTCCTGCCACTGATTTTTGGTTCCGACCACTGGTCAAACTTTTCGTTTTCAGGCGATTTAATCCTGATCCTTTATTTCCAGTTTTTTGGAATGTTGGGAATGGCGCTCGGAGCTGGTGAGGGAGGACATCCTTATTCAGCAATTGGCGTGAGCCGCGGTTTATCGCAGTTTACAACCATCGAAGTACCAATGACCCTGGCTGTAATTTCGCTGGCTGTTCAATATAATACACTTTCGATTTCCGAAATTGTAGCTGCACAGCAGGGAGGTTTAGCTAACTGGACGATGGTTACCAATCCGTTTGCAACAGTTGCAGCAATGTTGTCGCTGCTTGGTGCATTTGGTCATTCGCCTTTCGATTTGGTAAAAGCTCCGAATGAGATCCCGATTGGCCCACCAACCGAATACCATGCCACTTATTTGGGCGTATTGCGCACCAATGCCGCCATTTTACATGTAGTGGAAGCTGCTTTATTTATGAACCTCTTTTTTGGCGGAGCTACCAATTGGTTCGAACTCATTCTGAAAACCTTCCTGATTTATTTCTGGAGCGTTTTTGTAGGCGTAGTTTTCCCACGGTTCCGGATAGAACAATCGGTACAATGGTTTCTGAAGATACCGCTAATACTGGGCATTATCGCAATTATTGTAGTCTTATAAAATATGAAAATGAAAGAGACAGATAATCAAAATAAATTCCTTCACGAAGACATTGAAAAACGCGAAGTTATTGCACCCGACGGAAGTATTATTGAAATAGATCCGATGCAGGATTATTTCTGCGATGCACGTCCTCAGGTAAGTGAACCCTATAAGATAAAAGTTGTAGAGAAATTTTTAAACTGGGCACGTTCCGAGTCGATTTGGGTACTTGGCTTTGGTACCGGTTGCGGAAGTATCGAAATTCCTCCGTTAATGACACCGCGTTTCGATGCATTTCGTTACGGTGTGCAAATGCGGCCAACACCACGCCAGTCGAATGCTTTTATTATTTCGGGATACCTTTCGGTAAAAACTTTAAAACGGGTTATCCGCAGTTACGAGCAAATGCAAAACCCCAAATATGTATTGCTTTGGGAAGTTGCACCATTAACGGCGGAATGTATTGGGACAGTTACAATACCATTAACCGGCTCGATATGTATTTGCCGGTCGACGTGTACATTGCCGGTTGCATGCCGCGCCCCGAAGCTTTACTTGCCGGGTTTATGAAGTTGAAAGAATTGATTAAAGCAGGAAAAGCAGAGAATGCAAACGAGTACATCAAAAATCTCGACTTCTACAAAGCCAATCAGAAAAAAATAATAAAGGATTGGGACATGCCCGATTATAACTGGTAGATTATGAAAAAATTTGTTGAAAACCTGGGATATAAATTCAATATTTCTGAAATCGAGCATCAACGGAAAAATTTAACTTTTCTGACCATCGATAAAGAAAGTGTTGTACAATTGCTTTCCTATTTGCGTGATACGGAAGGATTCAGCCATTTTGTATTAATGACCGCTGTTGACTGGATTGAAGACGGGCTTTTCCAGTTGACTTATATTCTCAATAATCCGAAAAAGAAAATTGATTTGGCCATTCGCACCAAAATTTTGCGCGAAAAAGCTGAAATGAACAGTGCCCACCACTTGTGGAACCAGGTAGCCACCTACCAACGCGAATTGAAAGAAATGTTCGGGATCAATTTTCCGGGAAGCCCGCGGGTAAACGAATCGTTTATTCTCGAAGGTTGGGACAATATTCCACCCATGCGCCGAGATTTCGACACAAAAAAATATTCTGAAGAAACCTACTTCCCTCGTCCGGGAAGAGGAACCAACGATCCGAGTGAATACATGAAACAAAAATTATATCCCAATGAGTAAACATTGGCTAAATATAGCGACCGACCGCAGTAAATACCCTGAAATGGGCAGCGACGGAAATCTGGTGATTGACAAAACATCACACAAACTGATAAAAGTGTGGCAGGGACCAAACCACCCCGGAGTTACCGGAAACATGTCGGTTGAACTTACGGTTAGTGGCGACGAAATTGTGGAGGCAAAAACGCATGTGGGGTATCTGCACCGCGGTTTCGAAAAACTTTTCGAACGTCGAAAATACATCCAGGTTTTTCCAACCTGCATTCGTTTGTG
>JAFGVV010000020.1 GCA_016937795.1 Paludibacteraceae bacterium | reverse complement strand
ATTTGTTTTTCGCGCATGGCTGCAACATATTCCATGTTCAGGTCAAATGTGAAATCATCATCGCCACAGTCGATAAACCAACTCAGCGTTTTCATTTGTTCTACCTTTTCCTTCGTTGCACTGTTCAGGTATTTTATGCAGTTATTATCCTCAACAAGCTTTTGTACCTTTTGCATCACCTTATCATTCGAATCGATAAATGGTAAATCCATACTGTACAAATAACCGCTCATATTGTATGCCGCACAAAAAAGTTCGGGATGATGTGAAGCATAAACTACGGTTCCCTGTCCTCCCATTGACAAACCTGCAATGGCGCGGTGTTTCTTATCAGCAATCACACGGTAGGTCGATTCGATAAACGGCATCATTTCTTCGAAAAAATAATCTTCATAACGCCATTCGGGACTATTGAAATAATTCATAAAAGTCTTACCGGCTTCGGGACAAACAATGATCATTTCACAAGCTTCATTCGCATCAATCATCTGGTTGGCTGCTCCTTCCAGACTTGCTTTTTCAGGCCAGTCGGTATGGCTTCCGCCACCACCATGGAGCAAGTAAAGTACGGGGTACTTTCTGTCGGCATTCGTGCTATATGATTTTGGCAAGTAGACCGCATATTCGCGATCTTCGTTCAAAATCTTACTGGGCATTGTTTTGTATTCCACTTTCCCTGTTGCAGGCCATTGTGCAAATCCTGAAACTGTGAGAAATAAAAGTATTGAAAGCGATAAAATCTGTTTCATCGATTAAATATTAGTTATTTGAATAAAAGCGGCGTAAACTCTGAAAGATATACTCTCCAGTTTCGCCATATATGACCACCTTCGGTTTCGGTGTAAGAATATTTCATCCCCATTCCATCCAGCTTTTGTCTGAATTCCTTGTTGGCGTCATAAAGAAAATCGGTTTTACCAATACCGATCCAGTATAGTTTATAACCGTTCTCCATTTGTTTTTTCAAGGTTCCGTCAATATCATTGTAAACTTTTCCGGTGGCATCTTCGCGTGGCATCAGTGCTGCCGAAAATAAACCTACATAATCAAAAGTATTCGGATAGTAACGTGAAATATGGAACGAGTGGAAGCCCCCCATTGACAAACCGGCAATAGCACGGTCGGCTTTGTCGGTTTTTACCCGATAGTTGCTTTCCACAAATTTTACAATGTCCATAAAGTTTGCTTCGTAAGTTCCATCCATTGTTTGAGGGGCCATAAACTGTGGCTTATAAAAACCATCGCTTCCTTCTCCCGGCGCAGCGTCCTGAGAAACATTCCCGTTAGGCATCACAACGATCATAGGTTTTACTTTTCCCTGCGCTATTAGATTGTCGAGTATTTGTGAAGCCCTGCCAAGGTTCATCCATGCTTCTTCATCACCTCCTGCACCATGTAAAAGATAAAGTACCGGGTATTTTTCTTTCGAAGTTTCATAACCCGGTGGGGTGTAAATGGTCATTCGGCGGTCCATTTTCAAACCGGGCGAATCGTACCAGCGCTTGCTTACTGTACCGTGCGGAATATCATTCACTTTATAAAGATCGGCCTTTCCGCCACCAACAATAAAAATGTTGGTTACCGAAGCCACATCACGATTTAAAAAAGGATTGTTCGGATCTGTCGTCGATAAACCATCAACGATAAACGAATATCCGTAAAGTTCAGAACCAAGAGGCTCAGAAGTGAAGGTCCAGATTCCCTTATCATCTTTGCTAAGGGCGGCTTTCCCCGGTCCATCCATTTCTCCCATTGGGGTCGTTATTTTTTCGGTGGGCAAAAAATCACCCGTCACCACTACCAATTTGGCATCTGGGGCATTAAAACGAAAGGTCACCGAATTATCTGCGTTAATTTCCGGAGATTTGATTTCTTGTCCGCCAAACAAGGCTTGTTGTGCCGAAGCGCTTAATTCCATAAGGATCAAAAGTACAAAGATCAATACATTTAGTTTTTTCATTTCTGTTCAATTTATTGTTTATAAATTCAATTTTTAGGTAAAATAGTAACGATTGCTCTGTTAAGCAATGTGAATGTGAGGATAACCTTGTCTGTAATTTCCAGAATTAATGGATGAAGAATAGGAATAAAATGGTTCATCTTTAGGTTGATTAGTTTAGCTGCTCTTTTGATTCAAATACTACTCAAAAGTTTAATCCCGATGCAATTAAATATTACACCAAACATTAAATATTGTGCTAAATATAAAAATTTTCTGTGTCAATCCGACACATTGAAATTCATTCGATAAGGTCGAATCGACAGAATAAATGCTAAAATACTGTATTTCTTACCATTGAACCAAAATTACTCATTTTTCGGATATATGAATTCGTTCGTTCATTTAATGCCAGCAAAACATCAACGAATATTCTAACCGGGTTAAATTGGATTTCTGTTAAGGTAACATGTGTGTCGTTCGTGTAACATATTCAAATAAAAGTGCATAATCAACACTTAATGTAACATCGTGTAAACGATTGGTAACATAGCTGCACTTTCGCAACCGGAGGTGTTCGTACTTTTGAAGTAAGAAAAACTAAAACAAACGATCAGGATGAATAATAACAAATATTTGTATTGGATCACTTTTGTAGCCATTAATGGTGGTTTACTTTTTGGATTAAATATGGCGGGAATTTCAGGTGCGGTAGATATGCTTAAGGGCGAATTTTTACTGACCGACAGCGGACTGGGAACGGTGGCTGCTTTGTTGACCATCGGGTGTCTGGTCGGAGCGCTGTTTACCGGTAATTTCACTAAAAAGTACGGGAGAAAAAAAGTGATGATGGTTACAGCAATACTGTACATCATTTCTGCTCTGGGTTGTGCCTTTGCAGAATCCTCAACTGTTCTGATTATTTTTAGGGTTCTTTCGGGCCTGGCAGTTGGTGCTACTTCGGTGATTGGCCCCATGTACATTTCCGAAATTTCGCCGGCCCACAATCGCGGCAGACTTGTGTCTATGAATCAATTTGCGATTACCATTGGTATTGTACTGGCTTATATTTTCGATTATTTGCT
>JAFGVV010000019.1 GCA_016937795.1 Paludibacteraceae bacterium | reverse complement strand
TTGCAGTGTGATTTTTTCATAGTATTAGATTTAAGGTTAACAAAGATTGGTTGTCAGGCGTGACAACCTTTCGCGTTTTTAGGGGGTATGGTTTCGTAAATCCAAACTTTTCAAAAAAGAAATCAATGGATCAAGTCATAAAAATCCCGTCGAATGTATGCGAAGATTAGTGCTTTAAAATAGCATATCTGTTTGGTTGGGGTTACAGTTACTCCCTATGGTCGTGACCTCTGGTTCCCGTCAAATGTGTGCGAGCCTACGCCGAACATCGGAATTAAAAACAGAGAAAGCTTCACTTTACTTCCCAATTGGCTGAATATTGCGTCTCACATCTTTCGATATTTCCAGAAACATAAAGTTTTGCTTGCCCGAATGTACACCTGATTTGTTCTGTTCGTACTTTTTGCGGGCATATTCTTTGGATTTATCGAAAGTGATTCGCGACATTTGGTTTTGCGATTTGCCAACCATAGTGGAATCGAGTTGCTCATCGGGGAAGAAATCGTCGAGATCGACATCGCCGATCATTGTGGTTTCCAGAAAATTAATGTCTTTTTGATTTGAGTCGGTATAATAGCCCACAAACATATGTCCCGGAGTGCGCACCAGCACGGGCACGATATTAATGGCCCGGAGCAGTGACGCAAAAAGCACGCTTCCGTCCACGCAATTGACTTGCGAGGAATTGAGGGCATCTTCGAAAGTGCGCACACGCTGCGAAAAAACCACATTGCTCGACAAGCTGGTATTGGCCACCGAGCTATAGCGGAATTGTCGTTTTTGCAACACATTCCACAAAGCATACACCTGACGATCGACAGCATCGGCCTTACCTGCCTGATAACCCAAAAAGCGGTTTACAATACGTGTATTCAGTGCTTCGCGCAGCACCTGATCGATCATGGGATGATCTTCGTTGACATAAGCTGCAAAGAAAATTCCGGTATCGTGGTATTTTTTTCCATTGCTCACATAACCGAGCAAACACTCGTTAATGCTTCGCACCGAAAAGGTTCTGACTTTCTGACCAAGGTCTTTGCCATTCATTTCGGCAGTTATCAATACACTTATCGGCTCGGCCTGCAGGTTGTTTTTCAATGCTTCGTAATTCCAGACTATATCAGGATAAATCACGTAATTGGTATGCGCTCTGTCGAGTACAAATTCGGACACCGAGCGTGCATAGAAACGCGATTCAGCCACTTCCACCCGCACCCGACTCAAAGCCTTAGCAGAACGAACACGCACCGCAATGGTCGATTTGGGACTGCCTACATACATTGTGTCCGAAGGCTGAATGACCTGCGCATCGGTAGTAGCTACCGAAAGAATGGCCGAAGGAAAGATATTTCCGCCAAGATCGTCGGTTATTTCAAATCCCAATCGGAAAGGTGAGGGAACAAACCAAAAGAAAATTCCTCCTGCAATTACAAACATCAATACGATAAGCAACCACCATTTCTTTGCGCCATTTCGGGCTTCCTGTATTTTATTCATTGTAAGCGGGAATTATTTAATTTGAATGATATTTACTTCACATTCAGAATATAGCACTTTTCGGGTTGCGAAGCCGCCACACCTTCGCCATCCACCTGTGTCACTTTCTGCACAAACAAATGTAGTTTGCCTTTGTTGCGCCAGAGTTCAGTGTCGTACGAAGGTTCCCACGCATTGACACTGAAGTCAGTAAGATCGCTGATCTCCCAGAGGTTCTTTTGCAAATTACTGCAAGTGGCTTTCGATACTTTCGAATCGCGTTCGCTGTCGCGGAAAATCAGCGTCACTTTTGCGTTCGCTCCTTTTCCCTTTACCA
Organism: Paludibacteraceae bacterium; assembly: GCA_016937795.1. Lineage (GTDB taxonomy): Bacteria > Bacteroidota > Bacteroidia > Bacteroidales > Paludibacteraceae > Paludibacter. The sequence goes on along the minus strand of JAFGVV010000019.1, from coordinate 16,736 downwards.
GAATCTGTGGCCGGGAAACTGGAATGCTTTTCGTGCCACCTCCACTCAGCGAAAAGGCTGTAGTTCTGAAACCTGCATTATTGGTTTTCCATTCGCCATTTATGTTGTATATAATTCTGTACTGTGGAATTTCCGAGTCTGCATCGCGCCAGTAAGTGGCAATAAACGGATTTCCGGCGCAGTCGGTCGTCATCGAAGTCTGATTAATCAGTTCGCTCCGTTGTGGAATACGAAGTGCATATTCGGCATTTGCAGCGTTTATGGGCATTGGATACTTTTCACCGTTTGATTTTTCCCAGCTCAGACCGCCATCGGTCGATCGCGCGTAACACATGGAATGATTGGTAGATACGTCCCAGGTGGCGCGCCATACCCACGAAAGATGGATAACTCCTTTACGATCGACATAGGCCTGCCAGTAAGCGTTTTGTTTTTTCTCGCCATCAATCAGATTAGCATGCAGTTGCGACCATTTTTGCGTTTGTGTATTGTAGCTGTTCAGCACCAGATTTCCACGTCCTGATTGCCCGTCGCGACACATAAAAATCAGATTGCCGTCGGGCATTCTGAAAAACTCGGGATAAGTAACATTGGATTCGTAACTTCCGGTCATGGGCATTTTATCGGTGAGTTGCAGCGAAAGCGGCTCTACCGAACGTGCGTAATTCAGTCTGTGACCGTGATGATCCCACGACACATGCAGAAATCCGTTGCCGTCGGCCATTATGCTAATGGTATTGTGTGCGTCGCGAATATTTCCGCGGCATTGCGTTTCGCTGATTTCCCATTCTTCTGAATTAAGCATTCTTTTGGCCAAAACGAGTTTGCCCTGCTGATTGTAGAAGGCAGCAAACTGTGTTTTTCCGTGTGTAACTACTGAATTTTTCCGAAATACCACTGCATTCACCGAGTTTCCGGCCCAGGCATCGGCTATTGGAGTCAGTTTTTGAGAAAAAACAGACACGGAGAAAAGCAGCGTAATAAACAAGAAATATTTCATACAAAAATAAACATCAAAACATTTCATACACTTTTTTCAAAAAGACAGGATATAGATTGTCGCGTTTAAACATATTCATGTAAAAAAGCACAATCATATCATTTTCAGGATCAATAATATATTCGGTGCCGAGCAATCCACCCCAAGCATAAGCCGTATTCGAAACTGCCGGAACGGGTTTCTTCAGCTCATTGTAAAGCTCAAAACCAAGTCCGAATCGGAAACCATTTCCACCTGAATTCTTTTCAGGCAAACGGTTAATGGTGGTCATAAGTATCACCGTTTCGGGTTTTAAAATCCGACGCCCGTTGAATTCTCCTTTATTCAGAAGCATTTGGCAGAATTTCGCATAATCTTCGATGGGACCGTTCAGCCCGATCGCACCTTCGCAATAAGTTTGCTCGCTGCTCACAGCTCCTTCGGCATACATGGTGGTTCCGGAAGTAAGAGCACCATTAGCAGCCACATAAGGTTTTACAAAACGGTTCAGCGCCTCCGGACTGTAATACCAATCGGTATTATTCATGCCTAGTGGTTTAAGAATAGTTTCCTTCACATATTCGCGCAGTGGTTTTCCCGAAATAATTTCGACCATATAAGCCAGCATATTGCTGCTGATATGATAATTCCATTCAGTACCCGGATCGAAGCCAAGCGGATATTTTGCCAAAGCCAGCATTTCATCTTTGAGATATGGAGTTTTGGCCGAAACACCAAAAGTGCGCTGTCCTGAAGTTTTTTGTGTTGGAATATCAGCACCAAAGCCCGCAGGCGCACCGGCTTTCATGCCTTCTGCGCAGCGAATTTTCCCCACCAGTCCGGCATTTAAACCTGAAGAATGTGACATCAGATGCGCAAAAGTCATGGGCGTTTTTACCGGCCGCGTTTCATAAGTACCATCCTCGTTTACTTTTGTCACCACTTTGTCCGGAATCTCAGGAAAATACTTCGACACAGGATCGTCGACCGAGACCAACCCTTTTTCAACCAGGGTCATAAATGCCACAGTAGTTATTGCTTTGGTTTGTGAAAACAGCACATAATAATCGTCGGGAGTAGCCGGAACGCCATTTTCAACATCTTTCAGACCAAAGGATTTTTTGTAAATCACATTACCGCCTTTGGCTACAAATGCCGTTACACAATTCAGCTTTTTATTGTCCACAAAAGATTGCAGCAACGAATCGACGCTTTTAATTTCGTCAGCCTGCACACCCGACAATGCGGGATTTTGTTTGTAATTTAATTTCTGATGTATCGTTTTTTTCTGCGAAAATAAATTTGCCGGGATACAGATCAGGGCTACAAGAATGATTTGGAATGTGATTTTTTTCATCTGTACGGTTGTTATTTATCGTGAGTACTCAGGAATTGAATAGTAATTTTGAAAAATGAAAAACTATCTTTTTCGTTTAAAAAAATCCTTCATCAATGCGCTGCATTCTGCTTCGAGCACACCCGAAACTACTTCGGTTTTTGGGTGCAAAGCCAATGGAGCAAAACGGGCAAAACCACGCTTTTCGTCGGCAGCACCATACACAATGCGGCTTATCTGCGACCAGCCAAGCGCTCCGGCACACATTACACAAGGCTCCACAGTGACATAAAGGGTACAATCCACCAGATACTTTCCGCCCAGGAAACCCGCTGCAGCAGTTATTGCCTGCATTTCGGCATGAGCAGTCACATCGGTAAGCGTTTCGGTAAGATTGTGGCCGCGCGCAATAATTCGCCCCTGACAAACCACCACAGCGCCCACAGGCACTTCGTCGCGCTGCGCAGCCTTTTGAGCTTCGTGCAAAGCCTGGCGCATAAAGTAAATATCAGGATTTGAGTCCTTTGTTTCGTTTTCGGAATAGTAGGTGATTGCCATTTTAGTTATCATTACATCTTCAATCCTGTTCCCCTTTAGGGGTTAGGGGTTTCATTGATCACACATCCTCTTCCACCACCAGATTGTCGATAATAAATGTCTGGCGATCGGATGTATTTTTACCCATATAGAACGATAGCAAGTCCTGAACGGCATCTTCCTTGCGCAGACTTACCTGATCGAGACGAATGTCTTTTCCGATAAAGTGTTTGAACTCGTCGGGCGATATTTCACCGAGACCTTTAAATCGGGTAATTTCGGGATTAGTGCCCAAGCGTGCCATAGCAGCCAAACGCTCTTCCTCGGAATAGCAATATACCGTTTCTTTCTTGTTGCGCACACGGAAAAGCGGCGTCTGCAGAATGTACACATGCCCTTTCTTGATCAGATCGGGGAAAAATTGCAGAAAGAAAGTAATCAGCAACAAACGAATGTGCATTCCGTCCACGTCGGCATCGGTAGCCACAATGACTTTGTTGTAGCGCAAACCTTCGATACCATCCTCGATATTCAGTGCAGCCTGCAGCAGGTTGAACTCCTCGTTTTCGTACACAATTTTTTTGGTAAGCCCGTAGCTATTGAGCGGCTTTCCACGCAAGCTGAATACTGCCTGAGTGTTTACATCGCGGCTTTTGGTAATGGAACCACTGGCCGAATCACCCTCGGTAATAAACAGACTTGAATTCTCGATCAGCTCGTTCTTCTTTTCATCTTTGGTGAGCGTATCGTTGAAGTGAAAACGGCAATCGCGCAGTTTTTTGTTGTGAAGATTCACTTTTTTAGCACGTTCGCGGGCCAGCTTGGTCACTCCGGCAATGGCTTTTCGCTCCTTTTCCGAATCCTGAATTTTCTGAAGCATTATCTCAGAAGTCTCATTATTACGATGCAGGAAGTTGTCGAGTTCTTTTTTAAGAAAATCGGAAATAAATTTATTCACCGAAAGTCCACCTGTTGGCGACATATCGCGCGATCCGAGTTTTGTTTTGGTCTGACTTTCGAACACAGGCTCTTCCACACTGATGGCAATGGCTGCAATAATCCCGTTACGAATATCGGTAAACTCCTGATTCTTGTTGTAGAATTCTTTGATAGTTCGCGCCACAGCTTCACGAAAAGCACTTTGATGTGTTCCTCCCTGTGTGGTATGTTGTCCGTTCACAAACGAATAATACTCTTCGCCATACTGATCGCTGTGTGTAAATGCAATTTCAATATCCTCGCCTTTGAGATGAATAATTGGGTAAAGCGGGTCAGAAGTCATGTTTTCGTTCAGCAGGTCGAGCAAACCGTTGCGCGACAGGATGCGTTTTCCGTTGAAGTTGATCGAAAGTCCGGTATTGAGATACGCATAGTTGCGCAACATGGTTTCGATATACTCATCCTTGTACACATAATTTCCGAACATTTCCTTGTCGGGTACGAAATACACATAGGTACCACGCTCCGAACCCTGCTCAGCAAAAATATCGGTGTCGGTTTGCAGTTTTCCCTGTACAAATTCAGCCCTGCGACTTTGTCCATCGCGGTAACTCTGCACCACAAACTGCGACGAAAGTGCGTTCACAGCCTTAGTACCCACACCATTAAGACCTACCGATTTTTTAAATGCTTTCGAATCGTATTTTCCTCCGGTGTTCATAATAGACACAGCGTCCACCATTTTTCCCAAAGGAATACCGCGTCCGTAGTCGCGCACTTCCACATGTCCGTCTTTTACGCGCACTTCCACATTTTTACCCATTCCCATGCGGTATTCGTCGATACAGTTATCGAGTACTTCTTTGAGCAACACGTAAATACCATCGTCGGCATGGCTTCCATCGCCAAGCTTACCAATGTACATTCCCGGGCGGCGACGCACATGTTCGAGTCCTTCGAGGGTTATAATATTGCTGTCGCCATAATCAACCTGTTGAACAATTTCTAATTCTTCCATAAAAATAACAGTAAGCGGTAAACGGTTAGCAGTAAGCGTATTCCTTTTACCTTCTATTTTATTTCAAATAAATTTACAAATAAATAAAGCTACGAACTAACGGGCCACCCAGCTTTCAGGATTCTGGAGGGCTTTACCCTTCCAAACCTGAAAATAAAGTTCTGTTTTATTATCGCTTTCGCCATCGGTATAAATTTTTCCAATGGATTGTTTGGCACTCACTTTGTCGCCCACATTTACATAAATGCTGGTAAGATTAGCATATACAGTACGATAATCTCCATGCTTAATAATCACTGCATTGTTGCTTCCCGGAATCGAAAAGCGTTGTGTTACCTCGCCTTCGAATACTGCTCGGGCATTTGTTCCGGCCGGCGTTTGAATGTAAATACCTTTGTTGTTGGTGGTCACATGTTTCAACACCGGATGCGGATGCACGCCATAACGTCCGCTGATAAAACCCTTGTCGGTTGGCCAGGGGAGTCGTCCCTGATTGGCCGCAAAGTTACCTGAAATCAGTTTTTCTTCTTTTGTGAGTGTACTTAGCTGCGACGATGTGCCCGAAGGTTTGGTCGTTCCCGTTTTGGCCGGTTTACCTGTTTTCTTTTCTTCGGCCAAACGACGTTTTCGTTCTTCTTCAGCTTTTTTGGCCTCAGCCTTTCTTATTTCTTCAGCAATGATACGAGCAATTTTATTATTCAGGTCGTTGGCAATTTTCTGTTGCTTTTTTATATCAGCCCGCAGCTTTCTTTCTTTTTTTTGTAAATCAGTAAGCAAAACTTTTTCTTTTTTCTGATCCTGCGTCAGTTTGTTTGCTTCTACTTCTTTTTGTTTCACAACTTGCTCGCGCGTAACCTTATGTTTGTTAAGGCTGTCGGCTTTTTCAACAATCTGAGCTTTTACTTTCTCGATTTTCTTTACCTGATCTTTTCGATATTCGGAGTATTCCTGTAGATATCGCAATCGTCGATACGACTGATCGAAGTTGTCGGCTGAAAGGACAAACATTATTTTGTTGTAAATGTTGCGGTTCACATGAGCTTCCTGTACTAATCGGGCGTAGTCGCGTTTTAGGATTTTCAGCCTATTTTCGAGCATTCGACGCTCCATATTCAGGCGCTTCATTTCGTAGTCGAGTTCGTTTATCTCTTTGCTGATATTCGAAATGAGGTTTTTTCGTTCGTTGATGTTTTTGTTGATTATGGTCAGTTTGTTCAACGAACTGCGTTGGGACTTTTTGGTTTCGTTCAGCATTTTGTTGGTTGACTCGAGCATTTGCAGCGTTTTTTTGCGTTGTGCCTCGAGCTGCTTAACTGTTTGCGCACTTGATGGCATGCAGGTTACGCTAATCAAAATCAATATAAGGAGTCTGGTGAATAATGTCCGGCTCATAAATATATAGAGTTATTTTTTCAGAAGTTGATCAATACTGACTTTTACATAACGCTCGCGACCCAATGGCAGAAGTTGTACATTTTCGTCGAAATTTAGTCGGCTAATACTGAAGCTGCTCCGAAACAGATGCCTGCTTCCGCTTATGGTAAGATTTATTTTCTTTGGAAATATTATATTCCCGGCAGGTTCAAAAGCAGCGTAGGTGGCGTTCAGTTCATATTTGCTTTTTTCCGAGCCAATGTATTGTGCAATAATCCGGTTATCAGAATTACTTCGTGTGTTTTGTTTCATTATGCTGCCTGTGTAGTTCAATATTATGTCGGCTCCTTCGGTTTTCAGTGTCAACTGTTTCGAATCGGGATTTTCGTCTCCAGCAATAAAAAAACGATTTGTGATAAGCGCTTCCACTGATGCATAGTTTAGTTCTACACCGAATTTATCTGCCAGATATTTATAATCGACAGAATAAATTCGTCGGTTAAATTTATCAAACACATGCATGCTATCGGAGTAGGCTTCAAGCTTAAATAGTTCGATGCCAAGTGCCGGCATTACCGAAATGTGCAATGCAGAGTCTTTAATCATTCGACAACTGGCAGCAACCGACATTGTGCGACCGTTCAGGTCGAGGTCAATACTCATTTTGCTGACATTGGCTGTACGAAAGTATGGCTCATTGCTCTTTAATTTTTCGATATGCTCAATTACCGACTTGTCTTCGGCTGCTTTTCCCGGAATCAATTGCTGTTTGGTTTTGCACGAAAACGCAACGACCAATATAGCCAACAGGTATAGTGTTTTTTTTGATTTTATGATCATATTATTCTGTTTTAATATTCACATTCTTGTGTATGCTAATTCAAAGACAGTGGTTCGAAATCAACCATATTCATTGTAAGCCGTTTTTTAGTTTATCCTCAACAACAGCGTCTTTCAGTCCTTTATCAATGGCTTTTTGCCACATTTGAGCTGCTTTTTCTTTGTTTCCCGATTTCCAGAGAATATCGCCGTAATGGTCATAAATCACTGTCGCGTCGTAGTCGGCTTCAAGGTTGTCAACAGCACGTTCAATGTAAAATTTTGCCAGTGAATAATTTCCCTGTTTAAAAAAAATCCATGCGTAAGTATCGAGAAAAGTACTGTTCGAAGGCTCTTTTTCAACCGTTTTTGCGCTCATCATTTCCGCTTTTTTCAAATCTACATTCAGTTCCGAAAGATAATATGCATAGTTGTTCATGACATATACATTTCCCGGGCTCGCTTTTAACGACATGTCGTATGCTTCGAAAGCTTCGTTGTGTCGTCCGAGTTTATAATTTATATCGCCTATTTGTGCAAAAAAGTCGCTTCTTAATGGCGCCTGATTGTCCGATACAAATATCACACCTGTTTTATTTGCTTCGAGGGCTTCTTCAAACTTTTCGATTCGGAATAGCACCAAACCTTTGTAAAAATACCATTGTGGCATTTCTGGCAGTTGTGCAATGGCTCTGGTAGCGGTTTTGAGTACTTCATCAAAATTTTCTTTTCCCATATGAAGTTGCAACAACTGTAGCCATGTTTGTTCGTTTTTAGCATTTATGTTCAGCATCGACTCCAGTTCATTGACAGCCTCGTCGACTCTGCCTCTGTATTGCAAAAACAGACTGTAATATCCATGTACCTGCTCTTCGAGGGGATAATGCTCTACAAGCAGTTTGAAAAGCGATTCGGTTTCGTCGAGACGGGTTGTGTCGCTGATAATTTTGGGCACAAACTGGCCCATGATTTCCATTTTCTCTTCTACAGCCAATTGCATATTTTTCAATGCAGTGACTATAGCTCCGATAGCTTTGTCGGGTTCTCCCACAGCATCGTAATATTCTGACAACGACAGGTAGATATAAGGATTTTCGGGGTCCGTTTCGAGTACTTTCTGATAAATACTAAATGCTTCGGGGTATAATTTCTGCTGCATAAAAATATCGCCCCTTATGACTTTATAACGTGAATTAGCAGGATATCGTGCAATAAGTCGGTCGATTTCAGCAATGGCTTTTTTTATTTTATTCTGACTTGCGTATAAATAAAATTTTTCGAACGCCACTGATTCTTCGATACCCGTAATTTTCTCGAGCGCATTATACACTTCAATGGCTTTGGTAATTTCGGCATTTTGCTTGTATAGCGATCCCAGTAATTGGTATGACTCTTCTTTTTCCGGAAAATGCTGTAGGAGATTTCTAGCCACTACAATGGCTTCGTTATACTGTTTGTTGTCGGCGTACAATGCTATAAGTCTGCGGTTGTACCACCAGTTTGCAGGCTCGGCGGTAGCAGCTTTCTGCATATAGCTGAGCGCCTTATCCTTGTCGCCCGAGCCCAGTAGCAAGTTGCTCATTTCGGCCAATAAGCCTGCATCAAGCGAATCGATATTGTAAGACATTCGAAAACTCTCGAGCGCCTGATCATACAGTCCCAATTCCTTTTGTCGGATTCCTTCGTAATAAAAATAGCTGAATTGTCGTTGTTGTGTGTCCGTTACCACGGTTTTTTTAGTCACAACAACTTTTTGTGTGCTGCCACATGCCACCGAAACCAGCAAAGTAAATATGTAGATAATTGTCTTTTTTGCAGTCATCAAAATTATTTTTTTCTTAGCTAATGACACAGTTTCTTAGTGTTTTCCGGTATGACCGAAACCACCTGCACCACGCTCGGTGTCCCCAAGCTCCTCTACTTCCGCCCAATCAGCCTGTTCGTGACGTGCAATAACCATTTGGCAAATGCGTTCACCATCCTGAATTTCAAAAACATCAGCTGAAATATTCACAAGTATTACACATATTTCTCCACGATAATCGGCATCGATAGTGCCGGGTGAGTTAAGTACAGTGATGCCTTTTTTGATAGCTAAGCCGCTTCGGGGGCGAATTTGTGCTTCGTAACCATCGGGAAGTTCAATAAATAACCCTGTGGGGATAAGCTTGCGTTCCAGCGGTTTAAGTACTATGGGTGAGTCGATATTTGCTCTGATATCCATACCCGCCGACAAGGCTGTTGCATATTGCGGAAGTGAATGTTTTGATTTGTTTACTACTTTGATTTTCATCGGAATAACACTGAAAATAGTTGTGTTTTGTGTTTTTGAAATTTTACCTAGCTACAAAAATACAATTTTTTATTGTGATGACTCCGACATAAGTTCCTAAAAAAATATTTTTATTTTTTCTTCTTGCACACTTCTTTACAACAAAACATTTTAGCCTGTTCGTTTAAGAATTATTACCAATTAATTAGAGAAAAATTTCTTTAATTCTTTTTCCCCATAAAAAAAATATCGTACATTTGTAGCGCTTTAAAAGCGTCTACAAGCAGAAGAGATAAAAATGTAATAATAAATCACTTAATTTTAAAAACAAATGGCAAACTTGGATTTAAAAAAGTATGGAATCGAAGGAAACTTCCAGATTCTGCACAACCCTACTTACGAAGAACTCTTTCAGGCCGAAATGGATCCTGCAAACGAAGGTTTCGAAAAAGGAATATTGACAAACACTGGTGCTGTAGCAGTAGATACCGGAAAATTTACCGGACGCTCGCCCAAGGATAAATTTATTGTGCTCGACGATACTACACGCGATACAATGTGGTGGGATGGCAATATTAACAAACCAACAACTCCCGAAGTTTTTGATCATTGTAAAGATTTGGTAACCACTCAGCTTTCGACGGCAAAAACAATTTATGTAGTCGATACATTCTGCGGTACCAACGAAGATACACGCATGAAAGTACGCTTCGTAATGGAAGTAGCATGGCAGGCACATTTTGTGACTAACATGTTCATTCGCCCTTCGCACTACGAACTGGCTAACTACGGCGAACCTGATTTCGTAAGTTTAAATGGTTCTAAAACTGTGAATCCTAATTGGAAAGAACAGGGATTGCACTCTGAAGTATTTACTTTGTTCGATTTGACACGCAGAATGCAGGTTATTGGTGGCACATGGTATGGTGGCGAAATGAAAAAAGGTATTTTCGCACTGATGAACTACTATTTACCATTACGTGGTATCGCTTCGATGCATTGCTCGGCTAACGTTGGTGTTGAGGGCGATGTAGCCATTTTCTTCGGACTTTCAGGAACAGGAAAAACAACTCTGTCAGCCGATCCGAAACGTTATTTAATTGGAGATGATGAACACGGTTGGGACGAACATGGTGTATTCAACTACGAAGGTGGATGCTATGCCAAAGTAATTGATCTTGAAAAAGACAAAGAACCGGACATTTGGAGAGCTATTAAACGCGATGCATTGCTCGAAAACGTGACTGTAAAAGAAGATGGCACGCCTGACTATACAGCTGCTGCTTCAAAAACAGAAAACACCCGTGTTTCTTATCCAATTTATCACATTAGCAAAATTGTTTCGCCTTCGCGCGCAGGTCACGCTAATAAGATTATTTATCTGTCGGCTGATGCTTTTGGTGTGTTACCTCCTGTGTCGATTTTGGACGACAAGCAGGCTCAGTATCACTTCCTTTCGGGCTTTACTTCAAAATTAGCCGGTACCGAACGTGGCATTACCGAACCAGTTCCTTCGTTTTCGCCTGCTTTTGGTGAAGCATTCCTTACATTGCACCCAACCATGTATGCAAAAACATTGATAGGAAAAGCTCAGGAACATAATGCTAAAGTTTACTTGGTAAACACAGGATGGAATGGCACAGGTAAACGTATTTCGTTGAAAAATACACGTGCCATCATCGATGCCATCATCGATGGTTCAATCGAAAATGCTGAGACTGTACATATTCCAATTCTGAATCTGAATGCTCCTAAAACATTGAACAATGTTGATACCGAGATTCTTGACCCACGTAATACTTATGCCGACGTGGCTGAATGGGAAACAAAAGCTAAATCGCTTGCTGCTAAGTATCTCAAGAACTTCGAACAGTATTGCGATAACGACGATGCAAAAGCATTGATTCCTTCGGGCCCACAACTCTAAGAGTTGCGCATGCTCTCTGATAATAAATTTGGAAATGAGCTGTACGGTTTTCGTACAGCTCTTTTTTATTAATACAAATACCCTTTTGTGTAGATTGTGGTTGAAATATACCTAATTCAGGGTATTGTTTTGAGATGTGAATATAACGATCTTTGCAATTGTGTTTTTTTATAAGACAACTACTTCATTAGTTTTGTTTGTATTAGTTAGTTCTGCATATTTATCCGAATGAAAAGCCATAACATTCGGGTAAATTTGCTGTATTTTGTAGTTCTCAGGTTAACAAACAAACTTATGTCTTTCTTTTTACGTTTAAAACACATAATACTACTGTGATAGCATCTGTATAAACAAAGTACTAAAAATTATTTTTTTATGTTTAGTAATCACAAATTCAACGAACGTTCTCGTATGGGCGAAATTATTCACGAAGACACATCCCTGCTTCTTACCATCAGTCGTTTTGGTATTTCTCTTGGTTTTGGCGACAAAACAGTGCAGGAAGCCTGCGATGCTAACGAAATTCATTGTAAAACCTTCCTGGCGGTTGTCAACTTTATTGCCGAGGGAAATGTGATGGTACAGGAAACTTACGAACACATTTCCATCGAGTCGGTAATAAACTACCTGAAAAATGCGCATCATTATTTTCTTAGCTATAAACTGCCTTCTATTCGTGAAAAGCTTATTGAAGCTGTGGAATCATCAGGTCAGAGCGGGCCATACAAAGTGGTTTTTATGAAGTTTTTTGATGAGTACTTTCAGGAAGTGCGTAAGCATATGGATTACGAAGACAAAACGGTATTTCCTTATGTAATGCGTTTGTTGTCGGGTAAGCCTGATAAAAAATACAGGATTGCCTATTTTGAAGAGCATCACAGCGATGTGGATTCAAAACTTTCTGAGTTGAAAAGTATTATTGTAAGATATTATCCATCGAAAGGTCAGAATTATAAAATGAATGATGTGCTTTTCGATTTGTATGCCTGCGAAAAAGATCTCGCACTTCACAATATGATAGAGGATTTTTTCTTTGTTCCTGTTGTTGAAGCAATTGAAGAAAAAAGCAAAAAAGCATGAATGATCTTAATCTTAAAATAGCCATAGCTGAGCCTTCGGTCATTGTGCGCAGTGGACTTGCTGTAGCACTCAAACGCATTCCGGGCATTCATGCACATACCTTTGAAATAAGCTCACAGGATTTTTTGGCGAACTATATAAAGCTTCATAAACCCGATTTGCTAATTGTGAATCCGCTTTACTGGGGAAGTCTGGACATGGGCAAACTCAAAGACGAGACCGGACACCTGACTTTACGCTGTATCGCACTTGTGAATGGGACTCTCGACGAGAACTTCCTGAAACAATACGACGAGAAGTTTTTGCTTTACGATAATATTGACCAACTCAGATTAAAACTGAATAAAGTGTTCGAGTCCGAAACCATTACACCGGATGAAGAAACCGATTCGCTTAGTGTCCGCGAAAGAGAAATTCTGACTTGTGTGGTAAAAGGGCAAACCAATAAGGAAATTGCACAATCACTTTTCCTATCGACCCACACTGTGATCACACACCGACGAAATATTGCACGAAAACTGGGTATCCATAGTACGGCAGGGCTTACTATATATGCCATTGTAAATAAGCTTATCGAACTCGATGATATCAAAAAGGATCTTTAAGTTGGACATATACTCACAATTTTTTATATTTCTTTTATAAGTTCTTTCATAATCAACGTCATAAGTGGTTGTACTTTGTTGCCAATTTCCTGGACTTCTTCATGAGTCACTTCCACTATTTTTCCCGGAACGCCAAGATCGGTAATAATGGACATTCCGAAACAACGCATACTACTGTGATTAGCTACAATCACCTCGGGCACAGTGCTCATGCCAACTGCATCACCTCCGATGGTACGGAAATAGCGATATTCGGCAGGAGTTTCGAAAGTGGGTCCGGTAGTGCCCACATATACACCTTCCACTACTTTGATATTATTGCGGACTGCAATCGCTTTGGCTTTTGCTATCATATCTTTCGAGTAAGCTTCGCTCATATCGGGGAAGCGTGGACCAAGTGTAGTGAAATTTTTACCACGAAGCGGATGCTCGGGAAAAAGGTTAAGATGGTCGGTAATAATCATCAGGTCGCCAATTTCAAAATCGGGATGTACGCCGCCTGAAGCATTGGACACCAACAAGTTTTCGATGCCAATGGCTTTCATAACACGTACAGGGAAAGTTACTGCTTTCATATCGTAGCCTTCGTAATAATGAAAACGCCCCTGCATGGCAAGCACTTCCACATCGCCGAGTTTCCCGAAAATCAGTTTCCCGCTATGTCCTTCGACTGTTGATACAGGAAAGTTGGGGATGGTTTCATACGGAATTTCAGTTTTATCGGTAATTTGTGTTACCAGATTCCCTAAACCGGTACCCAAAATAATACCGGTTTTAGGACTCCCGGAGATTTTGGACTTGAGGAAATCAGCTGTTTCTTGTATTTTCTGCAACATAATTCTTGATTTTTTGAATAAATATATCTTCCTTGTTAATGATTGACACTTTTATGGGTAAATAATAGATAAATGGCTTGAGTGATTCGGGAAAATCAGAATTATTCACTAATCGTGTGGCATCTTTTTCAGTAGTGATAATCACTTTGTCATTTTGCGAAATTTCTTCGAACTTATTCTCAATTTTCTTGAAGTCTTGCTTTCCAAACTGATGATGGTCAGGGAAAATCAGCGTTTCAACTTCGCGACAATAATCCTGAATTTTGGCAACTGCATGTTGTGGTGACACAATGCCCGCAACAAAAAGCACTTTCTTGTTTGTCGATTTGATATTTTCGAGCGTCTCGGTTTTCGATGCAACTTCAAATACCGGTTTTAAAGGCTCATAGCAGGTGCGCGAAAAAAACAGCGACTGATATGGCATTGGATTTAATTCGGTTTCCACTACACGCAAGTCAATTGGCTTAATGTCATCCGGACATTTGGTGACAATAATGATGTCGGCTCTCAGACTACTGTAGCTGCTTTCGCGAAGTCGTCCGGCAGGCAACAGCCTGTCACGTGTATAAAGCTGATTATAATCAGTGAGTAAAATGCTTAGTCCTGGTTTTAGTGCCCTGTGCTGAAATCCATCATCGAGTATCAGTACCTGTATTTCAGGTTTTGTTTTTATCAGGCGCGAGATTCCTTCCACACGTTTTTCGCAAACAGCTACCGTTGCTTGTGGAAATTTTTGCATAATTTGAAAGGGTTCGTCTCCAATTTTCTGACTACTACTTGTCTCGTCAGCCATTATGAAGCCTTTTGTTTTGCGTTTATAACCTCTGCTAAGCATTGCTGTGTTATATTTATCTTCCAGTATTGAAAGTAAAAGTTCTACATGAGGTGTTTTTCCTGAACCTCCGGCTGTTAAATTTCCGACCACTATTACCGGAAGTTTAAAACTTTTGGATTGCAGCCACGACCTATCGTACACAAAATTACGAATATTCATTATAAAGCCATAGAGCCACGAAAAGGGAATTAAGATGTAGAATATAATCTGTTTCAATTTTTTTTAATTTAGGGGGAATTACAAAGATACAATATTTTAAATTATCAGCAAGTGTTCGTTTGTCACTGAAATATTTGAAAATGTGTTTAATGATTTTTGTGTTTCATAACGGTGTACAATACTTTTTTTGTTTGAAAACCATTTGTATAGTTCTCGATTTTTAGCAGGTTTTGAAAATAAGTGGAGTGCTTTAAGTATTCAGCCTGATTAAATGCTGATAATAGACTAACAGGATAGCTGCTCCTTTAGTTTAAATATGAATAAATTTACTGTTTTAACAAACTTGTTGTTTGCGAGAATAATTAAAGAAATTTTTCTGTAATAAGCTTCAATTTCCGAGGTTATTCCGAAATTATTTGGTATTTTTGCGGACGTTTTCAAATCCTTGAGAATGGGTGCAGAAACTAAAAGTACGAATTTTACTAAAATACTAACATACAGTTATTTGAAGGCTTGTGTCAGATAACAAATCAACAAAAATACTATGCTGAACTATAAATTTGTAACTGCCGAAGAGGCTGCAAGTTATGTAAATAACGGCGACATATTGGGCTTCAGTGGATTTACACCTGCCGGTTGTCCGAAAGATGTGCCTACTGCAATTGCAAAACGTGCTGAAGCTTTTCATGCCGAAGGTAAAGAGTTTAAAGTCGGGATGTACACCGGAGCTTCAACCGGAGACTCACTCGATGGTGCTTTAGCCCGTGCTAATGCTATTTTATTCCGCACACCTTATCAGTCTAACAAAGATCTGCGTAACGCATTAAACTGCGAACGCGCACCTTATTTCGACATGCACCTTTCGTCAATAGCTCCTCATTTGCGTTTTGGTTTTATGCCAAAGCCTCGTATTGCTGTGATTGAAGTGTGCGACATAACCAACGATGGCGAACTTGTTTTGACCTCTGGTGTAGGTATTTCGCCAACACTTTGTAATCTGGCCGATCAAATTATTGTAGAATGGAACCGTAATCATCCAAAAGAGTTACGTGGTTTCCACGACATTTTCGAACCTCTTGACCCTCCTCACCGCACACCGCTTACACTACTTAAACCAAGTGATCGTATGGGAACTCCTTATATCAAAGTTGATCCAAAGAAAATTCTTTGTGTGGTGGAAACTTACCGCGACGATGAAGTGGGTGGTTTTGCACCAACCGATGAGGTGACCGACAAGATTGGTAACAATGTAGCCAATTTCCTTGCCAATGAGATAAAATCGGGTCGCATCCCTAAAGAGTTCCTTCCAATTCAGTCGGGCGTGGGCAATATTGCTAATGCAGTAATGGCTTCTTTGGGAACAAATCCTGACATTCCTGATTTCGAAATGTACACAGAAGTAATCCAGGATTCGGTAATTGACTTATTAAAAAGCGGTAAAATTAAATTTGCAAGTGGTTGCTCGCTTACCATCACCACTCCGGTGCTGAAAGAAATTTACGCAAACCTTGAGTTCTTCCGGGATAAATTGGTACTCCGTCCACAGGAGATGTCCAACAGCCCTGAGCTTGCCCGCCGTTTAGGACTTATCACCATCAATACAGCACTCGAAGCCGATATTTTTGGCAATGTGAACAGTACGCACGTGATGGGTTCGAAAATGATGAACGGCATTGGTGGTTCGGCCGACTTTACACGCAGTGCTTATATTTCAATTTTCACAACTCCTTCAACAGCTAAAAATGGTAATATCAGCGCCATTGTACCTATGGTAAGCCATGTGGATCAGAACGAGCATTCTGTAAACATTATCATTACCGAGCACGGCGTGGCCGATCTTCGTGGCAAATCGCCTATTCAACGTGCTGAAACTATTATTGAAAATTGCGTGGCTCCTGAGTACAAGCAAATGCTCACTGACTACCTGAAGCTTTCAGGACCATGCCATACGCCAACCAATTTACACGCTTGCTTCGGAATGCATACGCAGTTTATGAAAACAGGCAGCATGCTGGGAACA
>JAFGVV010000018.1 GCA_016937795.1 Paludibacteraceae bacterium | reverse complement strand
TTGGTGGGCAGTGAAGGATTCGAACCTCCGAAGTCGAAAGACAGCTGAGTTACAGTCAGCCCCAGTTGGCCACTTTGGTAACTGCCCAAAAAAGTTTCAATCTATCAATTACCATCAAACTCCTAAAGGGGAGATGAAATATATCATTTTTTTGTAATAAAACACTACAAGATAGAAAAAACAGTTTCCCCCTTTAGGAACAAGGGGTCTTTTCCCTATTTTGAGCCTCTTGTCGGATTCGAACCAACGACCCCGAGATTACAAATCACGTGCTCTGGCCAACTGAGCTAAAGAGGCAAAGTCCTGACTTTTCAGGATATTAGAGTTTAAAAAGCCGTTTAAATACTGCTATTCAAACGGCTTGCAAATGTACGAATATATTTTGGATTACAAAACATTTCGCTGAATATTTTATTTACTGGCCACCTTTTCCTTATACTTTCGAATTTGTTTATCAATTGCATCTACCGTTAAATCAACAGCTTCCTCGAAAGTATCACAGGTCTTAGAGGCGAAAAAATCCACTCCGGGTATTGATATTTTTATTTCAGCTTCTTTATTAGCAGCAGTTTCAGGCTTAACTACTTTCAAATACACCTCCGCATTAATAATTTCATCAAAGAATTTTTCGAGCTTAGAAATCTTTTTGTTAACGTACGATTCCAAAGCAGTAGTTGCATCAAAATTGATGGATTGAATCCTGAGTTTCATAAATACCTCCTTTTTATTTTGCCCTGGGATGGGCTTGTTTATATATATTGTATAGTTCGTCGAAAGTACTGTGCGTATATACCTGCGTGGCAGCAAGACTCGAATGTCCCAGCAATTCTTTCACAGCATTAATATCGGCACCCTGATTAAGAATGCCAGTAGCAAATGTATGACGAAGCACATGGGGACTTTTTTTCGGCAGACTGCCAAACGGGAGCATAAACTGTTGTACAATCTTATATACCATTTCGGGATAAAGCTTTTTAGCATTAGAACGAACAAAGAAACATTCGGGCACTCCTTCCACCTCTTTGTTTCTTATATCTATATAATGTTTTATTTTGCAGGAAAGTTCAGCCCCAATCGGTATAATACGCTGTTTATTTCGTTTACCGAGCACTTTTACACTACCTGCATCAAGATCGAAATCAGCATCGGTAAGCATAAGCAATTCCGAACGTCGCATTCCGGTAGCATATAACATAAATACAATTAAATGATTACGCACCGATTCAAAATCTTCAGTCAGAAAAGTTTCATCAAGCGCCAGAGCCATTTCATTATCTTTAAAAAAAGAGGGAAGCGCCTTGGCCGATTTTGGAAGAAGAACTCCTGACACCGGATTTGAAGCAACATAACTCCGGCGAAGCAAAAACCGCCAAAAAGATTTCAATGTTGAAATTTTCCGGGATACCGACGCAGCCTTCAATCCCTCAGACATCAACAACAAAACCCACTGTTGAAGGTGGGTCGACTCCACAGCATCAACCCTGAATTCCTCAGGCTTCTGCTGCATAAAATCACAAAATTGCATCAAATCGTTATGATACGACAAAACAGTATGAGAGGAGTAATTCTTCTCATACTGTAAATATTGCAGAAATTCGTTTATCATAACCGTAGGTCCAATTCTGCAACGAAAATAAAACAAATCTGTCAGGAAAGCAAGCCCTCCGACAATTATTTGAAATTATTCTTCGCCTAACTGCATTTTTTGTACGTAAACCGCGTGCATTTTTTCTTCGCGTTTTACAATCGAAGGTTTGTCGAAACACTGACGACGACGTAATTCTTTTACAACACCTGTTTTTTCAAATTTACGTTTGAATTTTTTCAATGCTCTTTCAATGTTTTCGCCTTCTTTTACGGGTACTACGATCATAATTATTAGTTATTTAATATGTTTTGTTTTAAGTTTTAAATTCGGACTGCAAAGATAGGCAATCATTTTGAAACAACAAAGAGTTTTCATTTTTTTTGTTCACTCAATATAAAAGCCCGTATTCATACAGTCAGTAGATTATCTGAAAATATGGAAAAGCACAGAAACAGAGCAGCGACTAAGATTGCCGCTCTCCGTTTCAATTATTTGTTATCAGAATGTAAGACCTGCTCGTATGCCAAGATAGTTGATGCTTTTTCCAAGATTCAGATGCACGCCGCCATATACAAACCGCCAGCGTAAATTAGCTCCCACTCCCCAGTAGTTCGACTTAATACCAAGATTTGTTTCAGCCTCAGGAGATATAAACCCATAGTAATAATACACATCCGGGCTCAGCACAAATTTATTGATGTTGATTAAGCCTTTCAGTCCAAATGGCATTCCGAAATACGCTTTATCATCGGTGGTTCCGTTCAGTCCGTTATTTTTAAAATACTTTCCTTCGAATCCCCACACAAAACCTACAGGCAGGCTTGTCCAGTCCTTGATAGAGATAAAACGTAAATACTGATATCCGGCGCCATAACTGTAAGTATCGTTTGATGGGAAATATGCGAAATTATGTTCGCGCACTTTTCCTCTGCTTTCGAGTTTTTTGCGGTTCACCAATCGCAAATTATATCCGGTAAAGGATGAGTTATCGAGCGTTCCGAAGTTTTCAACGCCTACCGTAAAAGGTCGGTAAATATAATCAGCTTTCTCAAACTCATCGAACGACAAGCTACTTCCAAAACCCGAGCCTGAGCCACTGTAAGATGTAGTACCCGAAGTGGAGCTACCCGATGCAGCCGC
>JAFGVV010000017.1 GCA_016937795.1 Paludibacteraceae bacterium | reverse complement strand
TGGGAGGAGGTAGGTTGGCGGCTTCGCCGCCAACCTACCTCCTCCCAAAAACCTAACTTATTGATTGCCTGTCATTCCGAACGTAGTAAGGAATCTAATAAGCTAAAAAAACTAATTCAAACTATTTTTTGTCGGTCAGTAGTGATTATTTAATATTTAAACGAGCTTATATAAGCTCTAATGTTCTGTTTGTATTTGAAAATTATGTATATTTACTGCGATTTTGAATATATGTTTATTTTGGAGTAATTACAATAAGCATCTGTAAGCTAATGATATTCAAAGTGCAAAATTAAATATAATGTTTTCAAATTTTTGGTTTGATCTGATTACGGAAAAATTTCAGTAATTATTTGTTATATTGAAAGTATTTAGTAATTTTGTGAGACTTTTGAAAAGGCTGAGTGCTTTAAGTAATAGTCTGTTTTTCAAATAAATAAAAAGAATTAATACAACAAAAATACAAACAAAAAACAAAATTCTATGTGGTTAATTGATTCCTCTATCGGGCGTAAGCTCATTATGAGTGTCACGGGGGTTTTTCTCGTGTTATTTTTACTTTTTCATGGAGTTATGAACTTTGTCGTTTTATTTTCGACGGAGGCTTATAATGCCATTGCCGCATTTCTGGGAGCAAACTGGTATGCACTTATCGGTACCAAAGTGCTTGCGCTGGGATTTGTGGTACATATTCTGTATGCCATTTATCTGACATTTCAGAATCGCAGAGCGCGTGGAAACATACGTTATGCAGTAAATAAAAAGCAAAACGGTGTGAGCTGGGCATCGAAAAACATGTTGGTACTTGGTGCCATTGTGCTTGGTTTTATGGCGCTACACCTTTATCAGTTTTGGGCAAAAATGCAGTTGGTGGAAATTACGCACAAACTGGGTGGTCATGTAGAAGAAGAGTTGTTGGCCAATGCTGCTAACGGAGCTTACTGGATACAGTATTATTTCAGCAAACCACTTTATTCGGTTCTTTACATTGTGTGGTTGGTGGCATTGTGGATGCACCTGACGCATGGTGTATGGAGTGCACTGCATACATTGGGTTTGAATAACGATACATGGATGCCCCGTGTGAAAATGATTTCAAACATTGTGGCTACACTTATTATCCTGATGTTTATTTCAATACCCGTTTACTTTTTACTTGGTGGCGGAAGCAACTGGATTGTTTAACCCATTTTGAAAAACAGAAATATATTATGGCAAAGAAACAAGATGCTACTTCGGTAGAAGAAATTAAAATAGATGCTAAAATTCCTACGGGACCTTTGGCTGAAAAGTGGAGTAATTACAAAGATCATCAGAAACTTGTAAATCCTGCTAACAAACGTAAACTTGATGTAATTGTAGTAGGTACAGGTTTGGCAGGGGCTTCGGCAGCTGCTTCGCTGGCCGAAATGGGTTTTAATGTGCTGAATTTTTGTATTCAGGATTCTCCGCGTCGTGCACACTCAATTGCTGCACAGGGAGGTATCAATGCAGCTAAAAACTATCAGAACGATGGTGACTCAGTATATCGCCTTTTCTACGATACTATCAAAGGGGGCGACTATCGTGCCCGTGAAGCCAATGTGTATCGTTTGGCTGAAGTGGCAAACAGTATTATCGACCAATGTGTGGCTCAGGGAGTTCCTTTTGCCCGCGAATATGGTGGATTGCTCGACAACCGTTCGTTTGGTGGTGCGCAGGTATCGCGTACTTTTTATGCCCGCGGACAGACCGGTCAGCAGCTTCTGCTCGGTGCTTACTCTGCATTAAGTCGTCAGGTGGGTAAAGGTGCTGTGAAATTGTATGCACGCTACGAAATGCTCGATGTGGTAGTGGTTGAGGGTCGTGCTCGTGGTATTATTGCCCGTAATCTTGTGACCGGAAAAGTGGAGCGTTTTTTTGCACACGCAGTAGTAGTAGGAACAGGTGGTTATGGAAATGCTTTTTTCCTTTCGACCAACGCAATGGGCTCGAATGGCTCGGCAGCGGTTCAGATGTATAAAAAGGGTGCTTATTTTGCAAATCCTGCATATGCTCAGATTCACCCAACCTGTATTCCGGTGCATGGTGAGTTTCAGTCGAAACTGACTCTTATGTCGGAGTCGTTGCGTAACGATGGTCGTATCTGGGTTCCCAAGAAAAAAGAAGATGCTGAGGCTATCCGTGCAGGTAAACTCAAACCAACGGATTTGAAAGAAGACGACCGTGATTACTTCCTCGAGCGTCGTTATCCGGCTTTTGGTAACCTTGTGCCGCGTGATGTGGCTTCGCGTGCTGCCAAAGAACGTTGCGATGCAGGTTTTGGAGTAGGTAATACCGGATTGGCAGTATATCTCGATTTCTCGTCGGCTATCGATCGTCTTGGTGAAAATGTAATTCGTGCACGTTACGGTAACCTTTTCCAGATGTACGAAAAAATTGTGGATGACAATCCTTATAATACTCCAATGATGATTTACCCCGCCATACACTATACAATGGGTGGTATCTGGGTGGATTATGAACTACAGACATCGGTGCCGGGATTGTTCTGTATCGGCGAAGCTAATTTCTCAGACCACGGTGCAAACCGCTTGGGTGCTTCGGCTCTTATGCAGGGATTGGCCGATGGTTATTTTGTGCTTCCTTATACCATTCAAAATTACTTAGCCGATCAGATTCAGGTGCCCCGTATGAGTACCGATTTGCCCGAGTTTAAAGAAGCCGAAAAAGCTGTAAGCGAACGGATCGAAAAAATCATGAAAATTCAGGGCGACCGCTCAGTGGATTCTATTCACCGCGAACTTGGGTTGGTAATGTGGGATTTCGTAGGTATGGGTCGTAATAAAGAAGGTTTGCAACATGCGCTCGAAAGAATTCAGGAAATTCGCAAGACTTTCTGGACTAAAGTATATGTACCCGGACAGAGTGCCGACATGAATATTGAGCTTGAAAAAGCTTTGCGTGTGGCCGACTTTATCGAAATTGGTGAGCTCATGGCCCGTGATGCTTTGATGCGCGAAGAGTCGTGTGGTGGACATTTCCGCGAAGAGTACCAGACACCCGAAGGCGAAGCGCTTCGTAACGACGAAGAGTTTGCTTTTGCCTCCTGCTGGAAATTCAACGGCGAAGGTGAAGAGCCTACGCTGCTGAAAGAAATGCTCGAATACGAATTTATCAAACGTCAACAACGTAACTACAAAGCGTAACCCGTAATTAGCAAGAATCATGGAAAAAAGTATAAATGTAACACTCAAAATATGGCGTCAGGCCGGTCCGAAAGCAAAAGGAGCTTTTGAGACATATAAACTGGATAATGTATCCACCGATAGTTCGTTCCTCGAAATGCTTGATGTATTGAACGAACGTTTGGTGAAGGAACGTAAAGAACCGATTGCATTCGATCACGATTGCCGCGAGGGTATCTGTGGTATGTGTAGTCTTTATATCAACGGACATCCACATGGTATGGATCCTGAAACTACCACCTGTCAGTTGCACATGCGTCGTTTCAGCGATGGTGAAACCATTACGGTAGAGCCATGGCGTTCTACAGGTTTTCCTGTGATCAAGGATCTTATTGTTGATCGTAGCGCTTACGATAAAATTATACAGGCTGGTGGCTATGTGTCGGTAAATACCGGTGGAATACCCGATGGTAATGCTATCCCGATTCCAAAATATGCTGCCGATGAAGCTATGGACGCAGCTTCATGTATTGGTTGTGGTGCTTGTGCTGCTGCCTGTAAAAATGGTTCGGCCATGCTTTTCGTAGCTGCTAAGGTGAGTCAGCTGGCTTTGTTGCCACAGGGAAAAGTAGAGCGTGCTGCCCGTGCCAAAGCAATGGTTGGCAAAATGGATGAACTCGGGTTTGGTAACTGTACAAATACAGGCGCCTGCGAAGTGGAATGCCCGAAAGCCATTTCTATCTCACACATTGCCCGTTTGAACCGTGAGTATCTTTCTGCAAAATTCAAAGATTAATAGAAATACAAATCTTTCAAAGTTTAAAAACTGTTCTGATTATTCAGAACGGTTTTTTGTTTTTTGGATTGTTTCTGCCTCATAAAAATCAATAAACACATAAACAAAGCCTTTCGGGGGTTGTTACAGAGGGAGTTTTAAAAAGTACTTATATTTTACTAACTTTGCAGCGATTTTCGGAAGGTATAAAGAATGATAGATCAGAATATATTTCACAATAAAAAAGTAGCTTTTCACACATTAGGTTGTAAACTCAACTTTGCTGAGACATCGGCTATAGGTAAGAAAATGTCAGATGAAGGTTTTGTAAAGGTACGATCGGGCGAAGAAGCCGATGTGTGCGTAATCAACACCTGTTCGGTAACCGACACAGCCGACCGCAAATGTCGACAGGCCATAAGTAAATTACATCGTCAGCACCCGAATGCCATTATGGTTGTTACGGGATGTTATGCTCAGTTGAAACCTGAGGAAATTTCGAAAATTGAGGGTGTGGATCTTGTACTGGGAGCCAACGAAAAGTTCAGTATTCTCGAACATTTGCGTAATCTCGATGGGCAACATGCCGAAGGTGAGATTCATACCACAAAAATCAATAAAGTAAAAGAGTTTCGTCCTTCGTGTTCGCGCGACGACCGCACCCGCTACTTCCTGAAAGTACAGGATGGATGCGATTATTACTGTACCTATTGTACCATTCCTTTTGCACGTGGCCGTAGTCGTAGTGCCTCGGTAGCTGAAACAGTGGAAAAGGCTATGGAAGCTATTGAATCAGGAGCTAAGGAAATAGTACTTACAGGAGTTAATATCGGCGATTTTGGCGCACATGGCAATGAAACCTTCTTCGACCTGATAAAAGCATTCGACAGGATTGAATCAGATGTGCGTTTCCGCATTTCCTCCATTGAGCCCAATCTGCTGACCGACGAAATTATCGAATTTGTAGTGAATAGCCGCCATATTATGCCCCACTTCCATATTCCACTACAGTCGGGGACCAACGAGGTGCTGAGTATTATGAAACGCAAATACAACCGAGAACTTTTTGCACACAAAGTACAGAAAATCAAAACGCTTATGCCGCATGCCTTTATCGGTGTGGATGTAATAGTGGGCGTGCGTGGCGAAACACCCGAACTATTCGAAGAATCGTGCCGGTTTATCGATTCGCTTGATATTTCGCAGTTACACGTGTTTACATATTCGGAGCGTGCAGGAACCAAAATGCTCGATATTGAACAAAATACAGCTGTGCCTGAACGTAAAAAACGCAGCGATATACTGCATTTGCTTTCTGATAAAAAAACACAGGCTTTTTATGAAAGTCAAATGGGTAAAACTTATCCGGTACTTTGGGAAAGCCGCCACAACGGTGATCACATGGTAGGTTTCACTAACAACTATGTGCGTGTGGAACGACCTTACGATAAATCGCTGGTAAATACAGTAGAAATGGTTACACTTGGAGATTGGAACGAGGATAAGTCAGCGCTGAAGATAAGTTGATAATTGAGAGCAAAGAGCAAAGACAAAAGACGAAGGACAAAAGATAAATGTTGCAAATTCCTCTGTGTTAATCTGTGTGATCTGTGGATAATCTTCAAATCTTCAAATTGAAACCCTGAAACGCGAAACCCAAAATAAACAAATAAAAAACGTGCTTGCAAAAAGAATTATTCCCTGCCTGGATATAAAAGATGGCAAAACGGTAAAAGGAATTAATTTTCTGAACATTACCGATGTGGGCGATCCTGTGGAACTTGGTGCATTGTATGCCAAAATGGGTGCTGACGAACTTGTTTTTCTTGATATTACAGCTACCAACGAAAAGCGTAAAACGCTCTCAGAACTTGTGACGCGCATTGCGCAACACATCAACATTCCTTTTACAGTGGGTGGTGGTATTTCGAGTGTGGAAGATGTGTCGGTTTTACTGGCTTGTGGTGCCGATAAAATTTCGGTGAATACTGCTGCTGTACGTAACCCGCAGCTTATCAGTGATTTGGCTGGTCAGTTTGGCAGTCAGTGTGTGGTGCTGGCTATTGATACGAAATGTGTTGATGGCGAATGGTTTGTGTTTCTGAATGGCGGACGTGTGCCCACCGACATTAAAACGGTGGATTGGGCTATTGAAGCTGTCAGATTGGGTGCCGGTGAAATTCTGCTTACTTCGATGAACAACGATGGAACGAAGGATGGTTTTGCACTCGACATTACGCGTGCTGTTTCCGAAGCAGTAAATGTGCCTGTGGTGGCAAGTGGTGGGGCAGGTACAATGGCTCATTTTGTGGATGTATTCAACGAAGGAAAAGCTGATGCAGCCCTTGCAGCGAGTATTTTTCATTATAAAGAAATCGGCATTCCCGAACTGAAACAATATCTGAAAAACGAAGGTGTTGAGGTGAGAATTTAATCTGTTGATTTTATTTCACAATCAGATAAAAAAATGTACTTTTGCGTTTATTCCAACCAAAACAGGGGAGGGGATAAACGCAAATTTTTTTTATATGAAGCATTTCAGTTGTTTGTTGTTTTTATTTTTGCTGCTTTTTCAGGCCTGCGATCAGCCTGAACCTTCTCCCTATCCCGAAATTACATTCAAGAAAATGTCTGCTCACCCTGCAGGTGGTCGCTCCACAGCCGTATCGTTTGTAATAAATGATACTGCTTTTGTAGCTTTGGGGCGCTACATGCTTTTTACAGGAGCATTGAACGATTGCTGGGCTTTTTATCCTGATACAAATAGCTGGGCCCGCAAGGCCGATTTTCCCGGATTGGCGCGTGTAAATGCTGTGGCTGAAGTTTGTGCTGAAAAAGCGTATGTGGGATTGGGTTATCAACCTGAAGGTGGAGTTTATGTAACTGAAGCTTATCTGCGTGATTGGTGGATGTACGATGCAAAAACAAATACATGGGAGCGAAAGGCTGATTATCCTGGCGAACTGACAGCTACGCCTTTTACAAGCGGATGTGTGAGCTTTGTGCACGAAAACGATATTTATGTGGGAGCCGGATTTAATAGTTATGCTTTTTCGAATAATTTCTGGAAATACAATACGCTTACCGATAGCTGGACTCAGATAAAAGATTTCACTTCTACTTCGAGAGCTATTGCTACTGCACTCAATGCAGATGGACGCATATTTTTCGGTACCGGATATCATACTTATAATCTGAACGACTGGTGGGAATATCTGCCGACCGACGATAGCTGGACGAAACGTCGAAAAATGCCGGATGGAGGTCGGGTAAATGCGCTGAGTTTTGCTGTGGGCAAAAGAGTGTTTGTGGCTACAGGTCGACATTTTGGCGGTACTGAAACAAATGGTAAATTACTGCCCGATATAAGGGAGTACGATGTAGATAAAAATCAATGGTATCACAGAGGTCAACTGGATACGGGACGCGAAAACGCTATTGCGTTTGTGCTGAAAGGTCGTGTGTATATTGGTATGGGCGAAAATGACAGCATAGTGATTAACGATTTATGGAGTTTCGAACCTTAATAAATGCCTGACAATGAAACGAAATAATTTGTTGAAATTACTTATTCTGCTTTTTTTCGGAGTGTTTGTGCCGGATTTATACGCGCAAAAGGATAGTGTAGATTATCATTTTGGTACTTCGGTACTGCTTTCTACAGGTCGTTATGCACCTCTGTGGCTACATAGCAATCGTTATGGTGCGATTACTGAGCGTGGGGCAGGGTTTCATACCGAGGCCGGATTTGCCAAATATATGAATCTTAGCAGTAGGGAGTTTGATTATGGTTATGGTGCCACAGCTATTTTTTTGAACGACAATCAGAAAACATTGGTTATCCCTCAGGAATATTATATAAAAGCCCGCTGGCATAATTTTGGTGCAAGGGTGGGAGCCATGAAAGAGCATTATGGTAATCAGGACAGTACTTTATCGGCAGGTGGATTTATGTTCTCGAGAAACAGTCGGCCCATGCCAAAGATTTGGGTTGGTATTGACGAGTTTACTCCAGTTCCGTTTACTGCAGCTTATGTTGAAGTACGTGGCGGACTATCGCACGGTTGGTTCAACGACAATGTGTACGAAGTAAATCCTTTTCTGCATCATAAATATGCGTATTTTCGTTTTGGCGGACGACTGCCGTTGCGGTTTCAATACGGACTCGATCATGTGGCGCAATGGGGTGGACATTCGCCTGTGTTTGGGCCACAGCCTTCGAAACTTTCTGATTTGGTGAAAGTGTTTACAGCTTCTTCGGGTGGTGTCGATGCTGCTGCACCCGATCAGATAAATGTATTGGGAAATCATATTATTTCGCAAAGTATGAAACTCGATGCTACTGTGCAACAGTTTAGAATTTCAGCTTACTGGCAAAACTTTACCGAAGATACTCCTTTCCGGCTTATGTGGCAAACTATGAACGTGTCCGATGGTATTTGGGGATTGTCGGTTCGTAACGAATCTTTTCCTATTGTCAAAGGTTTTCTGTACGAATATATCAATACCACCGATCAGTCGGGACCTTATCACGATAAGGATGGCATTGTGTATGGTGGCAGCGATTCGTATATGACAAATGGCGTATATACGGGCGGTTGGAATTATTTCGGTGCTAATATCGGTACTCCGCTGATTACTTCACCTTATTATAATACCGATGGTTATACACAGACCTGGAATAATCGTGTCAGTGCGCATCATTTTGGTCTTGAGGGCGAAAGTCATGGTGTGTCATTCAGGTTTCTTTCAACATTTACTACAAACTTTGGTATTTACGGTTATCCAACTTTGAGGAGTAAGTATCAACATAGTTTTATGACCGAGTTTTCGGGAGAAATATCCACTGATACACAATGGTTGCTGAGCCTTGGTGTTGACCGGGGCGACCTTCGTGGCAATAGTACAGGCTTTCTGGTTGGAATAAGAAAGTCTGGTTTGTTGGTAAAATACTGATATTTAAGTGTATTTGGTATTCTGTTGTATATGCAATACATTTGTCCACCCCTAAAAAACATATTGTATATTCATTTAGCGATTGTAACATTTTTCATCCTCCCTGCATCTTTATTTGTCCACTTTTGATATTTACCGATTTTCTACATTTGTCCTGAGCTTTTGTGTTTCTTATAAAGACCTGAAAGTAAAATGTTCAACTAAAAATCTATTATCAAAATGAGAAAACTTTACACAGTATTTATCATGCTGCTCACAATGGGCGGATTGTATGCACAGACAGTGCTTTATTCAAACAATTTCGATGCTGGTGCAGGCGATGCTACCATCGTTGGTAACGGACAACTGGAGGCCGGCACAGGGGCCGGTTTCGAGTCGGTGTTTCACAATGCAGTTGGCGGTCAGGCTATTCGTTCAAATTATCTTTTATTGCCCGACAATGTGTTTGCAAACCTTCAGGCAGCAGCCACACGGGAGTTAAGTATTGCTTTTTGGGTAAAAAAGGGAACAGCGATAGATTATTTCTGGACTCCTGTTTTTTCGGCTTATGCTGCTGCACCTCTGAGTACAGGTAATTCGTGGCCAATGATGGTTTTGCAATCGCGCCTTGTAGGTCAGGTGAATTGTGGTGGATGGAACGATTTGGTGAATGCCGACAATGTGAGTGGAACTAACAAAGAGTCGACAACGTGGCTCGACGATGATCAATGGCATTATTATACAGCGACTTTTACAGATTCGAAAGTGCGCATCTATGTGGATGGCCTTATTCAGAATGAGTGGAATACTGAAAAGGATGTTGCGGGCAAAACGGTGAGTGGACTTTTTGATGCGGGATCGGAACTCACATACATATGTTTGGGTGGAAATCAGGCCTGGAACTGGGCAGATCCTGATCCTGCATATTTATTCGACGATGTGGCTATTTATTCGTCGGAGCTTACAGTGGAACAGATCAATACCAATATTTCAGCCAAAACAACAACTGCTATACATTCAGTTGACGCTTTGAGATTGATAAGTGAGGAGTATTTCTTTATCAATGGCGTTACAGTCGGAAATGATTTTAATGCTTTGCACGAAGGTGTTTATATTCGCAAAGTAATGATGTCGGATGGTAGTTTATTAACCAATAAGGTAATGAAGAAAAAATAATTCGTTTAGTTTCTTTTATGCAGGGGATGTGTCACAATGGACACATCCCTTTTGTGTTTTAGTTCAGAGCAATGCTAAATAATTCTTCAGATACTTACATTCTGATGATTGCAAAAATTCCAATACCAAGAAAGGTGAGCAGGATAACCACATTCGGGATAAAAGCAGAAATGAGGTATGAGTCGGAGCTAACAAGACGTGGTTTTATTTTTTTCAGTATTGTAAAACAAATATATGCTGCAAAAGCTCCTACCAGCATACCGCCCAAAATATCGAGAGGATAATGAACCCCAAGGTAAATACGGGAATAAGACACAATGAGCGACCACAGAATGATGGTAGAGGCATACCAGCGATTTCGGAAAAGCACCGAGGTGAGCAGCGCAAAACCAAATGTATTGGCTGCGTGCGACGAAACAAAACCAAAGCGTCCGCCCTGATAGCCATTTACCAGGTGAATAAATGGTGCAAGGCTTTCTTCGCGCGAAGGTCGTGGACGTTGAACCCAGTCTTTGATAAGACCTGAGGATATCTGATCGGTTAGAATAACGCACAATACCAATACCGGAATCACGAATAAAACTTCTTTTTTATAATAGCGTACCGCAATATATATGGTAGAAAGATAAAATGGTATCCAAACAGGAATATTGCTGATACCATACATCAATCCATCGAAAAACGAATTGTGGATTCCATTCAGGAACAGAAATAGTTGCGTATCGAGCTTAGACAAAAAAGAGATTATATCCATTGTGTTATGTTTCTCCTGAAAGTTTCTTTAAATTATTTCGATGATTTGTGTTTGTATCCAGCCGGGTGTTCCGTTTCCCAATACGATTTCAGTCCATTCGCCTAAGGTGCTTTTTACTTTTACCTTCGTGCCTTCGTGCAGCTGAAACAGATCAGTCCCGCTTTTATCAGGTGAACTTTTGGCAGTCACACTGCCTGTCATGATGATGGCTTCGTTGTGATGCAGCATTTGATTTTTGCGTAAGCCTGAAAAAAACAGGGTGACTACCATTAAAACAGCCATGATTGTAGCTGTATAGAATGAAAAACGACGCAGAAAATGAGAAGCACCATACACAAAAAACAAAGCAAAAACCAATGTAATAATGAATGCCACAAAGGCTAACCAAAACCATTGATTGGAACTAAGCATTTTCATTATATCTGTAAACCATCGCTTTAGAAAAAATGATGGTGCCTGAATGACGTTATCGACGACACGTGCCTGAGCAAATTCAAGGTTGATAAGCGCATTCTTGTAGCCAGGACGCAATCGTAAAGCCCGCTCGTAATTGAGTATCGATTTTCCTGTTTCGTTCATTTTGTAATAGGCATTCCCCAGGTTGAAATACAATTCGGGAGCCACTCCTTGCTGCTTAATAATTTTTTCGTATGCATCAGCAGCCATGGCGTATTCGCCTGTAGCGTAAAAGTCGTTTGCATTTTTCAGTGCTTCGGTGTTGCCATAAACCGGTTGCCACAGGGCTGTAATCAGTGCAACGATATAAAATATTGTCTTCTTCATTTTGCCGGTATATTATTTTTTGATCTGATTTTCAAGTTTACTAATTGCTTCGATGGTTTCGTTGTATAGGTTACCCATTTCCTGTTGACCACTGTTTGGAGCATAACGGGCAAATTCACAACTGTCGAGTATCGATATAAATGCATGCTTCAGTTCTGCCGACACATCGCGTTTGCCGAGCTCAGCTTCCACTGTCTCACGTGTAAGTGCTGCTGCCGGAATGGCTAATTTGTCGCTCAGATATGTCCACACAGCTTTCAGAACTTCTTCGTAAAACTTATCTTTTTTACCCTCGCTGAGCAGGCGTTGGGCAGCCGACAAGCGCTTACGTGCGAGTTTGTTGGCACGACGGTTTTTCACTGAAACGAGGTCGGAGTTGTTGATAGTTTGTTTTTTTAGCACGTAGAAAAGTATTGTGCTAATTATAAGAGGAATAACAAATAATAGCCAACTTATAAGGCTTCCGAAAAGAGTTTTCTCTTCCGATTTTATTCTGAAGTTTTCAGTTTCGATATAGCGAATATCCTTTCCGAGTTGTTTTACATCTTCTTTTGATACATAATTAGAACTTACTACTGTGTTTTCGCCACCTTCGCCTTTGGCCACTTTTATTCTATATTCGGGGGTGCGCAGGGTTTTGTATGTTTTGTCGTTTATGTCGAAATACGAAAACTCAGCTGAGGGGATTTCGTATTCGCCCGAATGACGGGGTATAAACATATATTCGATGATTTTAGTTCCAGATAAACCACTCCCTGATGTTTTAAAATTATTTACAACTTTAGGGTCGTAAGTCTCGAAAGCATCGGGGAATTTTATCTCAGGATTCTTAATCATTTTCATATTTCCGTTACCTGAAATCACTATTTTCAAAGTGACAGCTTCATTTGCTGTTACGTTTTGCGACGAAATGGAGGCTGTCATGCTAAGCTTGCCCACAGTACCCGAGAAAGTGGATGGTCTGGCACCAGGAAGTGCTTTTACTGTAATCTTCGAACCTGGTGCCACCAAACTTTTATTTATATTGGAGTACGAGTCGAAGAAATCATCGAAGATACTTCTTATTTGTGTCTGGTTTTGTATTCGAACTATTGCCTCAAAATTTGCCTTGTCGATAATAATATCGCCCGAACGTTGCGGATAAAGTAAAACCTGATACAATAGCACAGTGCCGTAGTTTTTGCCGTTAAAATTTTCGTACGACAGTTGTTTGTTTTGATCCTGATCAAACTCCTGTTTCATAAATCCGTTGAAATCAGGTAATTTCATATTGTTCATGCCAACCACGTCCACCAGAGTGTATAGTTTGTATGTCACCAGAATAGGTTCCTGTTCATATACTGAAGTTTTCGATACACTTGTGCGGATAAATATCCGATCGTTCGAGATGTTTGCGTTGCCCGTCGATTGTTTTTGCGATTGCGACTGACTGCCAGCCGAAGCATTTTTGTCGTCGGCAGGAAGCACTTTTATTGTTAGCCCATTTGATGTGTATTTCTGCCCATCGACAATAATAGTGGCCGAAGGTATGGTAAATGTACCCGTTTTAGTGGCCTGTAGTGTGTAAGTGTACGTAAGGCTTATCGATGAGGAGGTTTTACCGTTGATAATCTGATAGCTTGAACTGCGTGACTCAAAGGGTCCGGCCAATATCTCGAAATTACTTATGTCGCCAACTCTCAAATCTTTTGCGGCCGAATTTACAGTGTACACAAGCTGAAATGGTTTGTCCACAATGACTGTATTCGGCGCTGTAGCACTGAATTTTACATCGTTGGCAAACATTTGCAGGGATTGTCCCAGTAATAATGCCAAAATGAGAAGTCGGAATTTTATTTGAAGTGTCAGTTTCATACTGTTATATGTTATGTGCGTTTGTGAGGAATCCACATTGCATTATTTCCACGGAATTATTTGTCTGCTAAAAAAATCACCAGTCTTTGTCTGCGCTTCTTCGCGAACGAACATTTTGCTTTTTAGCTTTGTCCAGTGTGTTTTTCTCGTCCTGCATGAGTGCGTCGAGAATTTGCTGTGCATTTTCTTTCGACATTTCAGGTTGTTTGGTTGGTGGCGGCTGTTGGTTTTGCTGATCCTGTTCTTTTTGCTCCTGTTCTTTTTGCTCCTGTTCCTGTTTTTCTTGCTGATCTTTCTTATCCTGATCTTTGTTTTGTTGCTGTTTTTGCAGAAGAGTTTGAGCGTAAGCCAGATTATAGCGTGTACCATTGTCTTTTGGGTTGGCTTTGAGAGCCATTTTGTATGCTGCTATACTTTCTTCAATTTTTTTCTCGTTGAGCAGTGCATTGCCTGCGTTATGCAGTGCCGATGCAACTTTTGTTTTCTGGTCGGGTTGGAGCGCAAGCGATGTTTTATATTGTTCGAGCGCTTCGTTGTACTTACCCTGACGGTAAAGTGCATTTCCCAGATTGTAATTAGCCTCAAACGATTTGGGATTTTTCTCCAGTCCTTTCCGGTAAGCTACTTCTGCATCTGTAAATTTTTCGGCCTTATACATTTTGTTGCCCGAACGCACATCCGGGCTTTCCTCCTGTGCTGTAAGCGGAAGTACAAATAAAATGATCAGTATAAAAAATACAAATTTCTTCATTATAAACTTTACTGTGTATATTTAAAAATCCTGTGTGCTTATTTTTCTTTTTTGATAAATTTCTCTTTCAGATCGAAAATCCTGAGTTTGCTCAGTCTTTTATTGCGACGATCGAAAATAAAACTATCGAGAAACAACAAAATAAGTGCTAACAGTGCAAATGATTGAAACTGTTCGTTGTAGTCGGAAAATACCCGAGACTCAATTTTCGATTTAGCCAGATTGTCGAGTTCTTTTGATATTACCCTGTAGGCCGAATTATTGTTGTCGGCTCTTACATAGGTGCCCTGTCCGGCTACAGCAATGTTTTGACACATTTCTTCGTTAAGTTTCGATACTACTACATTTCCGTCTTTGTCCTTGCGGAAACTCATGGTCCCATCCAGCGGAATAGGAGCGCCTTCGGGTTTTCCCATTCCTACCACATGTACTACAATCCCTTTTTCAGCTGCCAGTTTTGCTGCCCCAATGGCATCGTCCTCGTGGTTTTCGCCATCGGTAATCACAACAATTGCGCGACTCACATCCGATTTCTCGCCAAAGGATTTTATACAAAGATCAATGGCGCTACCTATGGCTGTGCCCTGTCGGGGAACGAGTGCAGGACTTATCGAAGACATAAACATTTTAGCTGATACATAATCGACCGTTATGGGGAGCTGAATGTATGCATCGCCGGCAAAAACCACAAGTCCAACCTTGTCGTTTGTCATTCCATCTACTAATCGTGACAATACCATCTTGGCTTTTTCGAGTCTGTCGGGCTGTATGTCCTGCGCTTTCATCGAGTTCGATACGTCGAGCGCAATCATCACTTCTATTCCCTTTTTTTCCTGTTTTTCTTCTTTAGTGCCAAACTGTGGTTGTGCCATCACTATTATCATGAGTATGATAGCAGTTATCTGCATGTAGAATTTAAAACGCGGACGATAAGCCGAAACATTGGGCATTAGCTCTGCAAGCAATGCAGGGTCGCCAAAAAGCTCCAGTTTGCGTTTTTTTTGTATTCGGCTAAATATAAACAGTGCTGCCAATACAGGGATTATCAGCAACAGAAATAAGTATTCGGGATGTGCAAATCGAAACATATCAGATGTTTAATTTTTTTTCTCAATGATTATTCTCTCAGGGTATTTTTCTCAATATTGTATTTCGAATAATTAGCTCAGCAATTAATAACAATAGTGCAGCCAGAGCAAACAGATAGTATTCCTCGTTTTTCTTACTAAACTCTTTTACATTGATTTTGGTTTTTTCCATTTGATCAATTTCCTGATATATGCTGCGCAATTTATTGTTGTCGGTGGCCCTGAAATAATTTCCACCTGTCATTGCTGCAATTTCTTTCAGCGATTCTTCGTCGAACTCAGAATCCATAAGCTGATATTGTGTTCCCATCGGTGTTTGAACAGGGATATTGACTTTCCCGTACGATCCCACTCCAATGGCATATACTCTGATGCCAAAGCTTCGTGCAATTTCGGCAGCTGTAATGGGCGCAATATCGCCACGGTTGTTCGAACCATCAGTAAGCAGAATCACTACCTTCGATTTGGCTTTACTGTCCTTTATGCGATTCACAGCATTTGCCAATCCAAGCCCAATGGCTGTTCCATCTTCAATCATGCCATATTTTACTGCTTTAAAAAGGTTTGCCAGAACTGCATGGTCGGTTGTAAGCGGACATTGAGTGAAGCTTTCGCCTGCAAAAACTACCAATCCGATATTGTCGTTTGGGCGGGATAGAATAAACTCTGTAGCCACGTCCTTCGACGCTTCGAGGCGATTAGGTTTCAGATCTTCGGCCAGCATGGTTCCCGAAATATCGAGGGCAAGCATTATGTCGATGCCTTCAGTGCTTTCGGTGCGCCACGAGTTCGAAGCCTGTGGTCTTGCTATGGTAAATACAAGTAATACAAAACCAAGCGAGCGTAAGATAAAAGGCAAATGAAGCATTTTTATTTTGGCGCTCTTAGGACTGTCTTCCAGGCTTTTATTGCTCGATATCTGTAGACTTGCATCCGATTTGTACATTTCCTTTATGTACCAATAAACCATTGGCACAAGCAGTAAAAGTAAAAACAGGTATTCCGGATTATTAAATGTCATTTTTCGTTTTTAAAAATCTAAGTAATTTTTGTTGACTAGTTTAGCTGCCTTCAGGCTTCGTGTTCTTCCATTTCGTCTTTTAATTCTTCGATGTCTTTGGGAGGCTCAATTTTTGTCTGATTTACAAATAAATAAGCATTGTACAGACTAAGCTCATGTTCATCAGGCAAGGCTTCCCATTTGGCAAATTTCACCAGATCGGCTAATCGCAGTATCTGTTGTAACGATTCGTAAGCGGTTTTTGACTCGTAGCGTAAATGCAGCAAAGCACTGAAAACCTCTTCCGAAGTCATTTCCATACACGGAACTCCAAAAGTTTCTTCAATATATTCGCGCAATACATCCGTCAGGCGCGTATGATACTCTTTGCTTCTGCCGGTTTGCCATGCTTTCTCCTGTTTAATCTGGTCGAGTTTCGAAATTGCTGATAAATATGGCGGAATAAAAACTTTTGGTTTTTCGGGAATAAGCTCCGGTTTTTTACGGCTGAAATAACGAATTGCAAAGAATAATGAGATTAAAACTATAATTATCAGAAGTACGATTAAGGCAGTTTTGTAAATTCCTTTCCAGTAAATGGGTGCATTATAGTTCTGTTTTATGTCATCGATCTGATTTGCTGTGCTGTCGATGATAAATGGTTGAATAACCTTTACTGATAAGGGCTTTGACCATATTGTGTCGTTGTCAGTCACAAAAGGATAGGAGGGGATATACATGAGCGAATCTTCGAATGCTGTTACAATATATGATTGTGTAACATGCATCACTCCATCTTTGGATGTGCTGGTATCCATTTTCAATGGCTCCACAATTTCAAGACCTCCTACTACTGTGTCCGAAAAAACAGGCATATTTACTATTTGTCCTTTCTGTTGGCTTACTTCAAATGATAGTCGTGTCTGATTTCCAATCCACATTGTACTGGAGTCGATACGCGAACTAACGGTTACAGTTTGTGCAGTCGATAGGCCGGTTATGCCCAAGGTAAGTGCAATACAAAATATTAGTAGTCTTCTCATAAAGTTCTTATTGTCAATCTCTCAGTGCTGCTGTTTGTTCTTTCAAAAACATTCTGAAAAAGCTGTTTGTATTAGAAACTATTTGTGAGTAAATATTAACATACAACTCTTTGATTTTCAAAACATACGAGCTTTGTTAAATATGTGTTGTTATGTCTGTCTTGTTAAATTCTTCTTTTCTCTGTTTACGGTTTTATTTTTCACAAACAGACTATTGTTTTTCGAAAAACAAAGCCAAAATAGCAAGAACAACAATAGAAAAACAACTTGTGATATATCTTTTAGACAGTTTTTTAAGCTCTCATTTTGAATAGTTTCATGAGGGCTTTCACATAATCATCGGAGGTTTTCATCGATACTGAATCTACTCCCGAACGCGTAAATGCCTTTTGTAATGCCAGTTGATTTTCACCCCACGCATGTTTGTAGCTTGTACGAAGTCGCTTGTCGGAAGTATCTACCCAAATGCGTTTTCCTGTTTCAGCATCTTTTAGTTTTATCAATCCCACATCGGGCAGTTCCGTTTCGCGTACATCGTACACCTGAAGGGCTACGATATCGTGTTTTCGGTTAGCTATCATCAGTTCTTTCTCAAAGTTGCTGTCAATAAAGTCGGATATGATAAAAGCAGTTGAACTTTTCTTGATAGCGTTGGTGAAATAACGTAAAGCAAGTGAAATGTCTGTTTTGTTGCTTTCGGGCTTGAAATCAATCATTTCACGAATAATTTGCAATACATGTTTTTTCCCCTTTTTAGGTGGAATGAATTTCTCTATTTTATCTGAAAAGAAAATTACACCTATTTTGTCGTTGTTTTGTATGGTCGAGAATGCCAGTGTGGCTGCCACCTCGGTGAATATGTCACGTTTCATTTGCGACATAGTTCCAAAGTCGCGACTGCCCGAAACATCAATCATTATAACAACAGTAAGTTCGCGTTCCTCTTCGAAAACCTTGATGTACGGATGTCCGAAACGTGCAGTTACATTCCAGTCGATAGAACGAATGTCGTCGCCATACTGATACTCTCGTACCTCGGCAAAGGTCATACCACGCCCCTTGAATGCCGAATGATATTCTCCTGCGAAAATATTCTTCGACAGACCACGTGTTTTGATCTCTATTTTTCGTACTTTTTTTAGTATTTCGCTCGTTTCCATAAATTCAATGTGCCGATGTGATAATGTGCCAATATGCCAATGTGATAATACGCCAATATGATAATGTGCTAATTCAATAATTGTAGAATTTAGTTTGTTGACAAATTGGCAAATTAAATT
Organism: Paludibacteraceae bacterium; assembly: GCA_016937795.1. Classification (GTDB taxonomy): domain Bacteria; phylum Bacteroidota; class Bacteroidia; order Bacteroidales; family Paludibacteraceae; genus Paludibacter. The sequence goes on along the minus strand of JAFGVV010000017.1, from coordinate 119,938 downwards.
ATTGGCAGATTAATCAGGGTACTTCAACTGTATTCAGAATTTCGGTGATGATTTCATCCGAAGTCATATTGTTAGCTTCGGCTTCGTAGCTTAATCCGATCCGATGACGCATAACGTCGTAGCAAACTGCACGTACATCTTCGGGAATTACATATCCACGTCGTTTGATAAATGCATATGCACGGGCTGCGAGAGCAAGGTTTATAGAAGCACGGGGTGAAGCTCCAAATGCAATCATGTCTTTTAGTGAATCAAGTCCGTAGTCCTGTGGGAAGCGGGTGGCAAATACGATATCCACAATGTAACGCTCAATTTTTTCGTCGATATATACCTGACGCACAATGTCGCGGGCTGCAATAATATCTTTTGGGTCGAGTATAGGTGTTACTTTTGGTTTTTCCTTTGTCAGGTTCTGACGGATAATGAGTTTTTCTTCTTCCTTTTTAGGATAATTGATAATTACCTTGAGCATGAAACGATCGACTTGTGCCTCGGGTAATGGATATGTTCCTTCTTGTTCGATAGGGTTTTGGGTGGCAAGAACCAGAAACGGTTCTTCCAGTTTGTATGTGTTTTCGCCAATGGTGACCTGACGCTCCTGCATGGCTTCGAGCAGGGCACTCTGTACTTTGGCCGGGGCACGGTTTATCTCGTCAGCTAAAATCAAATTGGCAAAGATGGGTCCTTTCTTAATACTGAACTCTTCTTTTTTCTGACTATAAATCATCGTCCCAATGACGTCGGCTGGCAAAAGGTCGGGCGTAAACTGAATTCGGCTAAAATCGCAACGGATCAGATCGGAAAGTGTTTTGATGGCCAGCGTTTTGGCCAATCCGGGAACACCTTCGAGGAGAATATGCCCATCGGATAGTAAGCCAATCATTAGCGACTCTACTAAATGTTTTTGACCCACTATTACTTTGTCCATGCCCATTACAAGTGCATCTACAAATGAACTTTGTTTCTCGATTTTTTCGTTAAGTTCCCTGATATCAACAGTTTGGTTCATATTTAATAAGATTGAATTTAATTCGTTTTTTGCAAAGCAAATATAGTGTTTATTGAGGGCGTAAATCCGTGATTTAATATCTATTAACCTGAATTTAGATTATTATGGCAATCAGTGCTTTAACTATAAAATTCTGTTAGATTTTTTTAGAAAAATGACTAAAAAAAAGTTCTACAACGATAAAAAATCATTGTAGAACTTTAAAAAATTTTAATAAAAGGGGTGCGAATTTGAGATCCTATTTTTTGCCTACATAAATATCGTGCAATTCGCGTGCTTTCGACATTACTTTAGGGTTCTTAGCATCGAGTAGTCGTGCATCTACTTTTGGTATTTTTATTAAAGTACCAACAGGAATTAAATCAGGGTTGTCGATACGCTCTTTATTGGCTTCGTAAATGTAAACCCAAAAATCGCGGGTACCATAATAGCGCTCAGAAATGCGGGCTAATCTGCTACCTTTTACAATACGTTCGGTACCAATAAATTCAGTATAAATTCGTGGTTTACTCAGTAATATATCAATGCTATCGGCATGCTGTACAGGTTTGGGTTCGGCAATCACTACAGGTACTGTGTCGGGAGTATTTATAGCCATTAAAGTGCTATCGGTCTGAGGTGCTTCCACATTTGTATCGCTCTGAAATACAGAAAATACATTTCGTGTGAATGCTTCCAGTGTATCAGTTGCTTTGTTGAATTTTACACGCTGATTATCGTTTAGGATTTTATATGTGAACCAGCAACTTACACAACTCGAGCTATAATAGGTGATGGTTGTAGCTGTAATAATTAGTGTGATAATTATGATTACCCATACCCATACACGTTTGAAAAATGGTTTTCTTCGACGGGGATCTTTTGTTGTACTATTGCTCACAGTGGGTGGAATTTGAGAATTGCCTGAGTCTGTATGTGTTTCCTGCTCATTTTCCGTGACCTTAGTAGGTTGTGTGAGGATTTGGTCTTCTTTTAGCTCATTTTCTGATGAGTTTGTGGATATATACTCTGCATTTAAAGGCGAAATTTTTTCTACTTCAGTAACTTTTTCCTCTTCTACTTCTTCTATTATCTCTTCTACAGGTTCCGGAATGTCTACTGTGATAGGCTCATTGATTATTCCCTCTACGGGTATATGGTCTGATTGGGTCTGATTTGTGTCATTTGCCTCTTTGTCAATCAATATTGCAGCCTCATCAATAGCCTCATTTTCCCCTTTTACTTCTGTAGTTTCGTTTTTAGCCGAAAGTGAATTTATATCGACAAGTAAATTTTTGATTTCTTCGGCCTGTTCGGTAAAAATCCGGAGTGGATCGTTGAATGGGCCCATCTCATTCTCTGTGTCGTTCGATTCGGTTAAATCCGCAGTTTGAGTTTCTTCTCCATCGAGCACTACTGCTTCTAAATGAGCGTAAGGCTCGTTTACAATTTCTTTAAGTCCTGCGTCAGGGGTAAAGTTTATCTTGTTATACCCAGAAAGAATTATCTCTTCGCCGGTTTGTACGTTCACACTTTTGCGTGGTTCGTTCCACTGCAATTTGAAAGTACCCAGGTTTTTAATCTTTACCTGTTCGCCTGCAAGCAAACTGTCTTCGATGGTGCTGAAAAGCTGACGGATAAAGTCATCAGCCGCTTTTTTTGTAATGCCAGCCTTTTCGGACAGTAATTCAGCTAATTCCTGTGTTGAGATTTTTTCCTTACTCATAATTCCGTTTTTTCGTTTATCTTTTCTTTCAGAACACTACTTTGTTTAAAGTTTACTACCAACTTGGGTGGGATCAAAGTACGTATCTGCGTAGCAGGATGTACCGATAGTCTCTCTTCACGTTTTCGAATTTCGAAATTACCAAAACTCTGAAAACCTATGGTTTTACCATTTGCAAGTTCCTCTGTCATCACGCTTACAGTGGCTTCCAGCAATTCTTCTGTTTGCGTACGCGAAAGACTTGTTTGAGCCGATAAGGCAGTTATTAGTTCCTTGTAGTTCATATTGTTGTGTGTTGGTTGACTGTTTGATTAATGAGTTGGATTCCTGAATAGTTGATTTGTTTGGCTAATTAGGCAGTTGATTGGTTAATTGTTTATTGGTTAGTCTGTTGATTGGTTTGTTATAAATTGACTACTGTTTTACTTTCCGTACAAATCAAATTCTGAGGCACTTATAATTTCAGCTGTATAAAATTCGCCAATCTTAGCCCCTTCTGTATCAGCGGGAATAAGCACTTCGGGATCGACTTCAGGTGAATCAAATTCTGTTCGTCCCACAAAATTATCTCCTTCTAGTCTGTCAATCATTACTTTGAGTTCCTGACCCACTTTGTGTTGATTCAGTTCAGCCGATATGTTCTGTTGTAACGCCATAATCTCGTTCAGGCGCTCTTGTTTTACTTCTTCCGGAATGTTGTCCTCGTATTTTTCGTGAGCATGCGTACCTTCTTCGTTCGAATAGGCAAATGCACCCAAGCGGTCGAATCGTGCAAACTTCATAAATTCCTTCATTTCCTCAATGTCCTGTTCGGTTTCACCGGGATGCCCCACCAGCATGGTGGTACGCAGATGAATACCGGGAACCTCCTCGCGAATACGACGAATCAGTTCGTAGGTTTGTTCTTTGGTAATATTACGACGCATGATTTTCAGCATGTTGTCGCTGATATGTTGCAGGGCAATGTCGAGATATTTGCACACATTGTCGCGCTCGCGCATTACCCGCAGAATGTCATACGGAAATTGTGCCGGATAAGCGTAATGCAAACGAATCCATTCTACGCCGGGAATGTCAGAAATACGCTCCACAAGTTCCGGCAATTTCAGCGCTTTGTATTTGTCGAGTCCGTACGACGACAGATCCTGAGCAATAAAGTGAAACTCTTTTACGCCTTTGGCTACCAGACTACGCACTTCTTCTTCGATATCTTCCATTTTTCGAGAACGGTGACGGCCGGTAATCAACGGAATGGCACAATACGAACACATGCGGTTACAGCCTTCCGAAATTTTGATATAGGCATAATGTCCCGGAGTCGTAAGTGAGCGTTCGTTACGCAGGTCGGCACGAAATTCCTGACCCAAATCAGTCAGTATATTGGTATAGTTGAACTTACCGTAATATTTATCTACTTCGGGAATTTCGGTTTCCAGTTCTTTCTGATAGCGTTCGGACAGGCAACCCATCACGAACAATTTGTCAGTTTTGTTTTTCTTTTTGCGTCCGGCAAATTGCAAAATAGTGTTGATGCTCTCTTCTTTAGCATCGCCAATAAATCCGCAAGTGTTGATAATTACAATTTCGCCATCGGGCTTCTCTGCATCGTGACGCACTTTATAGCCTAATGCATCGAACTGACGCATAAGTAATTCTGAATCGACCAGGTTTTTCGAACAACCCAGTGTTACCACATCTACGGTTCCTTTTATGTCTTTTTTCTTTGCCAAGTTATTTTTGTTTATTGGTGAATCGGTTAATTGGTTAATTGGTTGATTTGTTGATTTGCTGATCAGTTAATCTGTCTGTTAGTTTATTTGTAAATTGTGAATAAAACTATTGAATTGTAAATAGTAAATGATTAAATAGTAAATAATTACACACATCTACAGGCTTGTGATTTTCATTGCAAAGCCGCCTCCCTGAGCCATTTGGATAGTCATTTTGCGGTTTGCCGGAATGTCAATCATTTCCTTTTTATAGTCGCGGGCAGCACGGTTTGCATTTATGCCATCGCGGAATATTTCAGCTTTGAAATTTCCGTTACCCAAGAAACTCAAATCGAGTTCAAGTGTACGTTTGTTCCAGTTTGTCATCGAACCTACATACCATGCGTCTCCTTTACGGCGGGCGATGGTTACATATTTGGCGATCTCGCCATTCATGGCAACTGTTTCGTCCCAAATAGTCGGAATTTCGGCAATAAATTCAGTGCATTCCTTTTCAGCCATATAATTCGACGGGTTGTCACAAAGCATATTCAGTGGCGATTCAAAAATTACATATTGCGCCAACTGTCTGCAACGTGTTCCCTGGCTCATGGCTTCGTTCCAAACCGGACGATAATTGTTTTTGGTTGCATTGCGCATAGCACCCTGTGTATAATCCATTGGTCCGGCAACCTGACGGATGAATGGAATAATTACATCATAACTAACCTGGTCAACTGAACCCGATGCCCATTTCATTTGCTCAAGTCCGTACACTCCCTCGAAGTTAATAATGTTCGGATAAGTACGTTGTAAACCAGCAGGCTTGTAAGTGCCGTGAAAGTCGATCAGCAATTTGTATTTGGCAGCAATTTTTGCTGTGCGATGCTGAAAATCTACCATTAACTGGTCGTCGCGATCCATAAAATCTACTTTAAATCCTTTTATTCCCATTTCGGAATAATGCTTACACACTTTTTCGACATCGGCATTGAACGAATTGTAGCCAGCCCACAGAATAAGTGATACATTACGTGCTTTTGCATATGCCACAAGTTCTTTCAGGTCAATTTCGGGTACAATCTGAAACAAATCCATTTTGTTTGCCACAGCCCATCCTTCATCCAGAATTACATATTCAATGCCCTGAGTCGATGCAAAATCAATATAGTATTTATAAGTGTCGTTGTTTACACCCGATTCAAAATCAACGCCATATACATTAAAGTCGTTCCACCAGTCCCAGGCCACTTTTCCGGGTTTTATCCACGAAAGATCGCTCAGTTGAGTAGGGGTTGCAAGTTTGTAAACCATATCGCTGTTTGCCAGTTCATAATCGTTTACTGCAACAACTACTGCGCGCCATGGGAACACTGTTTTTCCGGCACATTGGGCAATGAATTTCTCGCGTGTCTGCACCAGTTCGTGATGCATGGCGCCTCCGCCTTTTTTCATTTCCTTTGGATAAGTCGCAAATACGCCTTTCAATGAATTTGAACCATCGTTTTTGTTCAGATACATACCCGGATAATTCAGTAAATCGGCTTCGAGAATACAAACTTTTTTTCCTTTAACAGCTTCCACCACCAGTGGCGACATTGCCAGTCTGTGTTTATTCCATTCCGAAATATTGAAATGTTCGTAGTGACTTTCGTGCGAATTTGCAAATTGTCTTTCGAATGAAGTGTCTTTTCCGTTCCAGTTATTCGAAAATGCAGCATACACTTTATAATTATCGGCAAAGTTGAATGTGGCCTGTTCGTTTTCTACTTCGAAAGGAGCTTTCATATAGGTACTGAACCTGTAAGCTATTCCATCGTCGTAAGCTCTGAAAATCACACTGAAATTTCCTTTAAACAGCAGTGTGAGTTCGTTATAATGATCTTTTACCTTGTTCTTCTTGTATATTACCGCATCGAAACTTGTATTTACGTCTTTTTTCACTGATTTAAGCAGCTTTGGTTTTTGTCCGAGTACGCGACCATCGGTAAGTTGTAAGGATATCGGTGATTTGTCGAGCATCAAATCCGCTTCGTGCAATACACGGTATTCAATTTTATCGCCAATGCTGATTTCTGCTTTCAGTTTTCCGTTGGGCGAAGTCACTGTCATTGTTTTTTGAGCTGCTGCGCAAATAGTGAAAATTAAAAAGAGACTTAAGGTGAAAAGTGATTTTCTCATGATGGTTTCTATATGTTATTCAGGGTCAATTTATTTTAAAAGTTCAGAGTGAAATTGCAAATCAACTGAATAGTGAATCTACAAATTCTTTCCGGTTGAATACCTGCAAATGTTCCATGCCTTCGCCCAGCCCGATATATTTTACAGGGATTTTAAACTGGTCGGAGATGCCAATTACTACGCCACCTTTGGCTGTTCCATCGAGTTTTGTAATGGCAAGTGCATTTACATCTGTAGCTTTGGTAAATTGTTTTGCTTGTTCAAACGCATTCTGACCTGTTGATCCGTCGAGTACTAAAAGCACTTCGTGAGGCGCATCGGGTACAATTTTTTGCATTACGTTTTTAATCTTTGTAAGTTCGTTCATCAGGTTAACTTTGTTGTGTAGTCGTCCTGCTGTGTCGATAATCACCACATCTGCATTGTTGGCTTTGGCCGATGAAACGGTGTCGAATGCTACCGAGGCCGGGTCAGAGCCCATTTTTTGTTTGATGACCGGAACACCTGTGCGCTCGCCCCAAATTACGAGTTGATCTACAGCTGCTGCACGGAAAGTATCGGCGGCACCAAGATATACTTTTTTTCCGGCTTTTGTGAAATGATATGCCAGTTTGCCAATGGTTGTGGTTTTTCCAACTCCATTCACACCTACTACCATAATGACGTAAGGTGTGGTGGGTAGCGGACTGTCGAAGTCCATAGGCATGTCAGTGTTGTTTTCGGCCAGAAGGGATGCGATTTCTTCTTTCAGAATCGAGTTTAATTCTGAAGTGCCTACATATTTATCGTGTGCCACGCGTTTTTCGATGCGCTCAATAATTCGTAAAGTGGTTTCAACGCCTACATCCGAAGTGATCAGCACTTCTTCGAGATTGTCGAGCACTTCATCGTCCACTTTCGACTTTCCTGCTACTGCACGTGTTATTTTCGAAAATACACTTTCCTTGGTTTTAGCCAAACCTTCGTCGAGCGTTTCTTTTTTTGCTTTATTAAAGAAATCGAATATTCCCATGTTTGAAATTTAATTTGAGGTATCTGAAATTGTAGTGCATTATCTGAATTGACAGTTTATTCCAATTGCATATAATACGCGCTAAATTAATCTGAATTACAAAATTAAGTCTTTTTTTTGACTATACCGCAAAAAAAATCCTCTCATTTCGTGAAATGAGAGGATTCTTCTTCAATAAGTGATATATCTTACTTTGCAAGATGCTCTTTAACTTTTTCGTTATGCACGATTTCTTCCTGAAAAATGTACGCGCCTGATTTGGGTGATTTAACCATTTTAATCACCTTTGCGTACGAACGTCCTTCTCCGCTTTGGAGTGATGCAACCGCTTTCTTTGCCATGATTCAGATATTATTTAATTTCTTTGTGTACTGTTACTTTCTTTAAAATGGGGTTGTATTTTTTCAACTCCATGCGTCCCGGTGTGTTTTTTCTGTTCTTCACAGTAATATAACGTGAAGTGCCGGGCATTCCACTTTCTTTATGCTCTGTACATTCCAGGATTACCTGTACTCTTGCTTCTTTACTTTTTTTGGCCATGATAAATTTTCTCCTTAATTATGCGTATAAAAAACCATTGTCGGCAGCTTTTTTGATGGCTGCATCCAAACCAATTTTGTTAATGGTACGTAAACCGGCGGCTGAAACTTTCAGGCTAATCCACATTTCCTGCTCTACCCAGTAGAACTTTTTGCTGAACAGGTTTACCTCGAACGTTCTTTTGGTGCGACGTTTAGAGTGAGAAACATTGTTTCCTACCATTGCTTTTTTTCCGGTGATCTGACAAACTTTTGACATTTCAATATCTTTTTATTAATTACATTTTTTCTCAAAAACAGTGCGCAAAATTACAATAATTATTTTGAACATCAAAGCTTTTTGGGGATTTATTTCAATAAATTTCCCTCTTATGGTGTTTTTGACTTATAAGTCTCTGTTAATCAATTTAATTTGTTCTAATAACATCAGAAAAGCGGCTTGAGTGCTGCGTTCAATATTTTGTTCGCGGAGCTTCCCGAAATTAAACAATTTGCTGTATGTGCCTCCTTTGTAAGCGACAGATATCCAGATTGTTCCTACGGGTTTTTTGCTTGTGCCTCCATCGGGCCCTGCTATGCCTGAGGTGGCAATCGCATAGTCTGTTTTTAGCAGATTTTGAGCGCCTGTAGCCATTGCTTCCACTACTTCTCGACTCACTGCACCATGTGTCGAAATTAGTTCTTCACTCACGCCAAGTATTCGTGTCTTTATATCATTTGAATATGCTATTACCGATCCTTTAAAGTATGTTGAACTGCCAGCTACGGAAGTGATTTTGTGTGCGATATTTCCGCCTGTGCAGCTTTCGGCTGTTGCAATACTTTGATTTGTTTCAGTGAGCCAATAACCTGCAATTTTTTCGAGTGGCCAATCATCTTCGTACACTATGGCCTTTCCCAGTATTTCTTTTAATCCTTCAATTTGATGTTTTATGGCGAAATCCATGCTTAAACCATCGTCCGAAATACCACTAAGTCTGAGTTTTACAATTCCATAGTTGGGTAGGTAGGCTATGTGAATATCAGCCGGAAGGGCATTTTCCCAATCTGCTATTTTTATTGCCAGTGCCGATTCGGGGTATCCGGTCACTAAAACGTTTCGGTGTACAATGGCGGGTGTTTTGAATCTTGCTTTTAGTCGCGGTATAATTTCGGTGGTCATGGCTGTCTTCATTTCGTAAGGCACACCCGGCATCGACACCACTATTTTTTCATTTTTATCGAACCAGGTAATGGGTGCAGTGCCCACAGGATTTTGAATTACTGTGCAGTTTTCGGGAACCATGGCTTGCGAACGGGTTAATTCGTTCATCGCACGTTGACGGTTTTTTAGTAGCTCTTCAATATCGCGGAGTACCTTTTCGTCAAAAACTAATTTTGTGTCGAAATATTCTGTCAGCGTATGCTTAGTGATATCGTCTTTTGTAGGGCCTATTCCGCCTGTGAAGAGTACCACATCTGCTCTTTTGAGTGCATCGTTCAACGCATTCACTATGTGATTTGCATCGTCGTGAACCGAAGTGATCTGAGCAATGCGGAATCCGGCCTTGTTGAGCTCTACACCCATCCATGCTGAATTTGTATCTACAATCTGACCAATCAGAATTTCATCACCAATGGTAATGATTTCTACATTTATGGTTCTCATAATCAGTGTATCTATTGTTGTTTTTTCAGTTCTCCGGCTGCAATGGCGAGTTGGTTGTACCATTCAGCACCGAATCGTCGGATTAGCGGTTCTTTCAGAAAACGATATACAGGTACATTTAGTTCGGAACCCAGTGAGCGGGCGCAATTGCAAATTTTCCAGCGATGATAGTTTACTGCTGTAAATTCATTATATTTTTGCAAACGCACCGGATAAAGATGACATGAAATGGGTTTGTAGAAATCGGTTTTACCTTCCCTGAATGCTTTTTCGATAGCGCATTTACAAATGCCGTTTTCGTCGGTGTATGTGAAAACGCACTCGGCACCGTTTACAATCGAAGTGACAGGTTCTTCGTCTTCATCAATATAGTAGACTCCCTGTTTTTTTATTACTTCTTTTGAAGCATCTGTCAGATCGTCCCATATCACAGGAAGCAATTCTTCAATGATTTTAATTTCTACGTATTCGAGAGGTGCGCCTGCATCTCCTTCGATGCAGCACTCGCCTTTGCAACTTGCCAGGTCGCATACAAATTTTTCGTCGAAAAGGTCGAGGCTGATTATGGTATCGTTAATTTGAAGCATATGTTCTGGTGGTTTTGGGGAAATCAGATTGTTGGAAGATGATGTCAGTTGGGTTCGCTGTTATTGTTTTCTCCGTTTTTAAGCACGGGGATACTCCAATGGTATTTTACAGCTAATATCCGTATTAGGATTACAGAAGCTGCTGATATTGCTTGTGTTATTTCGTTGGGTAAATGTAGCAGTGTGCAGAAGTAAAAAATCACACCTCCGAAAATACAGGCCAGAGCATAAATGTCTTTTCTGAAAATAAGCGGTAATTCATTGATCAGGATGTCGCGAATAATGCCACCCACAGATCCTGTAATCATGCCCATAAGTACAGTAACCCAAACGGGAAAGCCGGCAGACATGCTTTTTTCAACTCCCACAACCACAAAGAGCCCAAGGCCGATGGCATCGAAAATGAAAAATGCATTATTGAAGTATGTCATTCTTTTTCCCATTAGTATTACTACCAGTAATGCAATGCCGGTGACGATTATATAGGATGGTTGTAGCATCCAGAATGGCGTTACATCGAGTAGTAAATCGCGGGTAGTACCGCCGCCAATTGCAGTCACAAATCCTACCACATAGGCTCCGAACCAGTCGAAGTTTTTGGCCGAAGCAAGCCTTATGCCGCTGATGGCAAATGCAAAAGTTCCTGCGTAATCGACAATGCTGATTAAATCCATATATGCAAAAATATCATCGAATATCTATGATAAAAAGAGAGCGCATCAACTTTTCTGTTTGATACGCTCCGTAGTATTTATTGAGGGCTGTTAGTTCTGTTCGCCGCTTTCTTCTTTTGCTGCCTCAGGAGTTTCACCAAAGCCCGGAGCTACAACGCCAGGTTCAGCTTGTTGTGCGTTCTGATATTGTTCTTTGATTTCTGATTCGTTTACAGCTACTTCGTTTTTGTTGACAGCTACCGATCCGATTGAAAGGAAAATTACAAATGCTACCAAAAACCAGGTGGCTTTTTCGAGAAAGTCGGTAGTCTTGCGAACGCCCATGATTTGGTTCGATGACGAAAATCCTGCTGACAGTCCACCTCCTTTTGAATTTTGAACCAGGACGAGCAAAGTAAGCAAAATCGATGCGATTACAATTAAAATGGTGAAAAGAATGTACATATTATGTTTATTTTTTTGAGTTTACGAGTATTTTTTCCAGAAATCGAATTTGGTCTGCAAAGTAAATACTTTTTTTCGGATTTATCAAATTTAATTTGTTCAATATTTCTATTGCTTCGCGGTATTTTTTTTCTTTGATCAGGATTTTTACATATTCCTCGGTCACAGGTTTGTGTGACTTCTTTTCCGGTGCATCAATAATGATATAATCGGGGGTGGGAATGCGGACAGGAGTGCTTGGTGCGGGTTGATTAGTCTGACTGTGTGTCTTCTCCTTTTCCATCATTTCAGCACGTGCCATTTTAAGGCGTTCGGCCAGTGTTTTCAGCGATTTTTCTTTATCGCCACCTTCATTTTCGGCTGCCTGAATTAAATCGAAATAATTTCCACTGTATTTCGGAATTCTTTCTTTGGGCATATGTCCTGTGTTGATTTTTTTCTCAGGATAAAGGAAATAATAAAAGTTGCGTCGGTCTGCTACTTTTATGGCGGTTTGTTTGATGAAATTATCAGTGTGCAGGTTTCCTGTTTTAAGCATTGCCTTGGCTAATAATATATATGCCTGAGCAAAGTATGGATAATACGAAATCATCTCCTTTAAATCGGCTATGTGTCCGGCTGTAAGTTTGTCGGGGTGATTTAAAAGTTCAATGAATTCGTCGCGGGTCATGCTCTAAAAATTAAATTTCGTTAGTCAGTGTAATTTTTTTTGACGTTTTGCAAAAGTAATGAATAAAAATGATTTTGAAAAACATGCGAAACGGCATAGTTTTCACTTATCTCAGTTTCTCTGCATACACCGTTTCGTGACCGGGTATAAGTTCTGGGTGCAGAATAGAAATAACATCGGATAGTAGCAGGTCGGGGCGTGCGATGGCCGACTCCCAAAAATCGTTGGCTGTGGATGGCAAAAGTCTTTTGTTGAAATTATATACCTGTCCTGAAGTTACAGGTTTAAAGAGTTTGTGTTTTACATCCGATTTTATCAGTTCGTCAATGGAGTTGAAGTTGCAGTTGAGCCATATTTCGGTGTTTGCAAAATCGCGCAAAACAGATTCTACATTAAGAGGCAGGCTGCCTGTTGTGCTGTCGTTGGCATAAAAGTACGAGCCTCCTGCGTCGGCAAACAGTTGTGCCATGAAGTTTTTCCCTGCAGGCATATACCAGGTGCCACGAAAGTTCGAACCGGCCATGATTGTGGGCTTTTTCTCAATGTTCACGGCGAGTGCTTTCACTTCGTTGTATCGTTGCGCAATATTCCCGAAAATACTGTCGGCCATGGCTTCTTTGTTGTAAAAGGCAGCTACAAATTTTATCCACTCGGCGCGCGCCAGCAGCGACGTCTCCATCCATTCGTTGTTGAAAAGGACCGGTATGCCTGCTTGCGATACTCTCTGAGCATAGGGGTCGTTTTGATTGTAGCCGCTCATCATGACGGCTCCGGGTTGAAGTTGCAGTGTTTTTTCAATATTAATATTAAATGCATCGCCCAGATTTGAAATTTTTCCTTCGTTTAGTCTTTTTATGATCACCGGATTGTAAATGATATCAGGAGAGCAAACAGCATTTACGCTTTCGATTTCGCCCAAAAGTCTCAGAAACTCAAAATGGGTTACCGATGTAGCTGCCAGTGTTTCGAGTGGAATTTTTACTTTTTGTCCGTTTTCGGGTGTTTTGGTTGTGTTGTCGTTAACAAGGTAGTAACGTGCATATACTGAACCTTTTATCCATGGGCTGAATACAATCACTTCTTTAAAGTTGTTGTGCGATATAATGTTGAACCCTTCAGCATATTCGTTGCTGTTAGGCAGGGCGAAGCTATCGAATTGTTTTTGTGGATTGGTGCAGCTTAATGTGCTTAGTGATATGAATGTGCAGATAAGATAGATGCGTGCGTTCATTGTGTGTTGTAAAAAATAATCAGAGATTCGTTTTGCAAATCTCTGATTATTATGGGTTTTGCAATTCTGTAAAGTCAATTGCAAAGATAATTTATTTCGATGGGTTCCGAAAGTCTATTTGTCGTTTTTTACAAAGATCCAAAGTATGCCCGATATGGCAAGTGTAATGGCTGCGATCACAAAAACAACTGATTTGTCGGATGCCTGGTTTACAATTTCGCCCATTTTGAAACTGGCTACCAACTGTGGCAAAACGACCGAAAGGTTGAAGATACCCATATAAAGTCCCATTTTCTTTTGATCTACTTTTTCGCTCATAATAGCAAAAGGCAGTGAAACTACTGAAGCCCAGCCAATACCGGCCACAGCTATCATTATATAGTATAAAATGACAGTAGTGCCAAAGAAAAGTACACCGGCATAACCTAAAGCCATAATAAAAATACAAATAAGGTGTGTTTTTACCATTCCGATTTTTTTAGCAAAGCCATTGAGTACAAGTACAGGCAGGATGGCGCTTACCAAACTAAGGATAAAAAAGGCAATTGAGTTAATTTTGCCTGCCGATTCACCTAATTGAAGTACTTCGGTGAGATAGAAGAATGCGTAAATAAACATGGTTTGAACGCCAATCCATGTAAATGAATGAGCGAGAAGTACTTTCTGAAATTCGTTGCTTTTAGCGCTGCTTTTGGTGAGATTAGGCAATACCACAATGGCACTAATCACAATGAGCAATAGTGAAATAAATTCCACAATGGGTAGCTCGTAGCCCATAAGGGGTACTGTGAGCTCGATTTGTAGTCCGAAAAGTTTGGCCACAATCACATAGAATCCGTAAAGCAGAAAGCCCGACAGAGGCAATAGTGCTTCTACTACATCTTTTGTGCTCGATTTCGAAACTTCCTGTTTGCCTTCTTCCTCGTTTTTAAGTTCGCGTGGTTCCTGAATCAGAAATGCCGGAATGATAGAGGCTAACAAAGCAACACCCACTCCAAAATAAATCAGAAAGATATTTCCCAGTGTTCCGCCAATTAAATATGCCAATACGCCAAATGTGCCCGAAACGGTTTGCATCCAGGTATAACCTTTGCTACGGTCTTTGTGCGGAGTGCAATCGGCTACAAGTGAGCGGGTAGGGTTAAAGCTTACATTGATGGAAAGGTCGAAGGTGAGCGCCACAATCACTGCTATGGAGAGCAGCCCTGCCTGCGGATCGTCGCCACCTACAAAAATTTTCTGAATAATCTCAAGATTTGGAAGCGCCAGCATCATGATGGCAGCCAGAATTCCACCAATCACAATCCATGGACGACGACGACCGCCCATGAACCACATGCTGTCGGATAATGCACCTACAATGGGTTGTGCAATAATACCGGCAATAGGTCCGGCAGCCCACACAATACCAATTTCGTGAATGTCAAGGCCGTATTTGGTGGAAAGAATCCAGCTCAAAGCCGAAATTTGTACCGACAATGCAAAGCCCATGGCAGTGGCCGGCAGACTAAGTAATGCATAAAATGCATTGGTCATTTTTTTCTGAATTTGTAACATGATTTTTCAGGTATTTCTTGAAGAATTGAATGCGGTGAATAATAATTTGCAATTTTATTCAATTTTATTCATGAAGCGACAAAATTCAGACTTAAAATCGTTTTTTGGTTGTGCAAACGTTTGCTGAAAGAATATTTTTGTGCTTTGGAATTCAGGATTTACTTATAAAAATGATTTTTCAGCAATAAAAAATACCTGACAAAATTTTGAATCTGTCAGGCATTTGTTTTGGCATAAAATATAAATCAAAAGGATTTTATATAAGCTAAACTCGTCTTGACTTTTTTGGACACATTAGCAACACATGGTTTTTTAGCTTAAAATTAGTTTTTCGACCACAGTAGCTAAAAATATCGAAGATATTTTTGAACTATGTGTACTTTTTTCTGAAACAGTTTAACTATTGTGCACTTTGTGGCAAAAGTCGAGATAATTTCAAGCTAAATATATGTGCTTTTTAATTCTACTTTGACAGATTTATTTTAAAAGAAATAGTAAAGCGGATTTAGCGGATTATTTTTAATTAAGATAACTGATTTCTACACGGATTATAAAATTTCATAAATGAAATTTGCGATTGAAGTTATTGCGTTTCATTATTTCATCCTAATTTTGACTTGTCAAAATTTAAATCCGATTTATTCAGCTTTATCCGTTAAATCTGCGTTGCTATTCTTTTGAAATTCTTTCTTTAAAAAATTAATCTTTAATCTGTCAAAGTCGAATTAAAGTGTTTTATTTATGCTTTCGATATAACTCAGCAATTCGTCGCGTCCCTGACGCTTTTCGGATGAGGTGAGGAAAATCGGCGGCAGCTCTTCCCACTGTTCATGTAATTTAGCCTTGTAGGCATCAGTGTTTTCGCGTGCACGGGAATTCGAAAGCTTATCGAGTTTGGTAAATACAATGGAAAATGGAACGCCATTTTCGCCCAGCCAGACCATAAAATCTAAATCGATTTGCTGTGCTTCGAGGCGACTGTCAATCAACAGGAAAACAGCTGTAAGCTGTTCGCGATAAAGTATATAGTCTTCGATAATGCTTTTCAGCTTTTCACGCATTTTTTTTCCTGTGGTGGCATACCCGTAGCCCGGTAAGTCCACCAAATGCCAGTTATTGTTGATCAGAAAATGGTTGATAAGCAATGTCTTTCCGGGTTTAGAGGAAGTCATTGCCAAGCCTTTTTTATTGGTCAACATGTTGATAAGCGACGATTTGCCTACGTTCGAGCGACCAATAAAAGCATATTCGGGCATGCGGCTGTCCGGACATTTCTTATAGTCGGTATTACTGATTACAAACTCGGCTGATTTTATATCCATAACTGCAGTTTTTTTTTGTTTTAAACAATATTGTTTATTAAGTTGTTCCGAAAAATCATCCCATCATCACCTCATGTCTTTTTCTGACTATCCACAACCCTGCAAAGGTAAGAAAACCATTCAGCATTAGCAACTCATAACCAAAGCTGTAATTCCACAACAATTTACTCCCAAAATTGAGCAGCGCGCAGATTACCGGCGACAAAATGGCAATCAGCGGAATAAGTTTGTCATTGGTTTTTAAATCGGTAAATAATCCGAAAGCGTAAAGGCCTAATAACGGTCCGTAAGTATAGGATGCGATGGTGTAAATGGCATCGATAATACTTTTGTTGTTAATGGCTTTAAATGCCATAATTATAATAACAAAAAGCAATGACATGCCAATATGTATCCATTTGCGGGTATGTTGCGCCCTGATTTTATCCTTGTGTTCTATACCCAGAATATCCACCGAAAACGTGGTTGTGAGCGCTGTAAGCGCTGAGTCGGCGCTCGAAAATGCAGCAGCTATAATGCCGGTGACAAAAAGTATTAGCACTGTTCTTCCCAGATAATTACTAGCAAAAAGAGGCAGAATTTCGTCGCCTGAAGCTGGTACAGGCATGTTTATTTGGTTCGCAAATAAAAGCAGCAAAGCACCCAAAATCAGAAAAAGCAGATTGACAGGAATAAACGAAAATCCATACCAGTACATGTTTTTTTTCGCATCTTTCAGACTTCGGCAACTCAGGTTTTTTTGCATCATGTCCTGGTCGAGTCCGGTCATTACCACCGCAATGAAAATGCCGCTAAAGAATTGTTTTACAAAATGTTGTTTCGAATGCCAGTCGTCGAATACAAAAATGCGCGAATGCTGCGTTTCGGCAATAGCTGCACTGAGTCCCGAAGTGTTCAGCCCGAGTTGCTGCATAAGTTCCACAATGATGAGTACAAGGGCTGTCACCATGATAATGGTTTGCAGTGTGTCGGTCCACACAATTGTTTTTATGCCACTACGGAATGTATAAAGCCAGATAAGCTGGATAATGCCTGTGACGGTAAAAACGAACGGAATATTCCATGCCTCGAATACAAGTGTCTGGAGGATTAGCGCTACCACATAAAGTCTTGCCGCAGCTCCCACAGTTTTCGAAAGCAGAAAAAACGAAGCACCCGTTTTGTATGCCCTTTTGCCAAATCGTTGCCCGAGATATGTGTAAATACTCGTCAGATGCTGTTTGTAGTAAAGCGGCAAAAGCACTTTGGCAATGATCAGATAGCCAAAGAAAAAGCCAAAAACCGTTTGCATATAGCTGAAGTCGATTTTACCCACCATGCCCGGCACCGATACAAAGCTTACTCCTGAGACTGATGCGCCCACCATGCCAATGGCCACCACCCACCAGGGCGACTGACGATTGCCCAGAAAAAATGCATCGTTACCGGTATTTCTTTTGCTGGTAATGACTGATATAAGCATTAAAACACCAAAATAAGCAGCAAGTATTAGTATTATGAAAATGGGAGACATGATTGTATTTTTCGGTTTTTGGATGGCAAAAATACTAAAATTGTGTCACAAATCAGGTATTCAATTAGTTTTGAAATGGCTAAATGAAAGAACGATAACTGTTCTTTTTGTATTCCCGATGGGCGTAATGCTCACAAATTTTGCTATTTTTGCAGTCCGAACAAAGAAACAAGCATGAATCAACAACAATTTTCGTCGGGTCTGCTCGAAAATGCAGTACAGGAGTTTTCGAAACTTCCGGGCATTGGGCGTAAAACTGCGCTCCGATTAGTGCTGCATCTGCTCCGACAACCTGAAAATGAGGTGGAAATGTTTGGGAATTCGGTGATTAGCCTGCGTCGCGATATTAAGTACTGTAAAAAATGCCATAATATTTCGGATACCGAAACCTGTTTGATTTGTGCCAATCAGGCGCGCGATGGCGAAACTATCTGCGTGGTGGAGAATATCCGCGATGTGATGTCCATCGAAAATACACAGCAGTTCAGAGGTTTGTATCATGTGCTGGGCGGCATTATATCGCCAATGGATGGCGTTGGACCTTCCGATTTGGAAATCGACAGTCTGATAAAACGTGTGCAAAACGACAATGTGAAAGAAGTGATTCTTGCGCTAAGTACCACCATGGAGGGCGATACAACTAATTTTTATATTTTTCGAAAGTTAGCGCCCCTGGAAGTGAAAATTACAACCATTGCACGTGGTGTGGCCATAGGCGATGAGTTGGAATATGCCGACGAGATTACGCTCGGACGCTCCATCCTGAATCGCGTGGAATTTACAAATTCGTTTAAATAATAACATATAAAATGTTTGTATATAAATAATTACAATTTATGAAGAAAGTACTCAGAAATATTCAGATGGTTTACTACGCCATATATATTGCAGCCATTACAGCAGCTGCATCAGGGTATGCGTTAATGAATTCTAACTTAAGAATTGATCCCCAAAGTGAAGCCGGAATTACTATAAACTCAATTCTTATTGTGCTGATTATTGGTTCAGTGCCATTGTCGTTGTGGCTTTTTAACCGGAATACAAAAAAATGGGCACAACTGCCTGATGTGCACGAAAAACTTGCAAAATATCAAAAGGGCGCCATTATTCGTTTAGCAGTTATGGGCATTGGACTTGTGCTTGGTGTGGTTTTCTTTTATGTGTTGGGAATTCAATCTATGATTTTCTGTGCAGGCATATCCGCCATTGGCGTTTTCTTCTGTAAACCGGCTGAAGTGAAAGTTGTTACCGAACTTCAACTCGAAGAGTATCCCGAATGATACTTTATTTAAAACCACATTGCTATTATAACCTACTAAAATTAAGACTGATATGCTTACCATTGCTGTCGACTTCGATGGAACCATAGTAACCCACGAATACCCGAAAATCGGAAAGGAAATACCCTTTGCCATCGATACGCTGAAACGACTTCAGAAAGATTTTCAGACAATCCTACTGCTTTGGACTGTGCGCGAAGGAAAGGAATTGGATGAAGCTGTGGCCTTTTGCCGTGCGCGCGGACTGGAATTTTACGCCATCAATGCCAATTATCCCGAGACCAACGAGCGCGAGGAACAGCCCCGTAAACTAAAAGCCGATTTGTTTATCGACGACCGTAATCTCGGTGGTTTGCCCGATTGGGGCGTGATTTATCAAATGATAGCTTCGGGAAATCACTTGCAGCCTATACCGCAAAACAATGCCGACGATTATCAACCCAAAAAGAAAAAAGGATTGTTTGGCGGAGTGTTTGGGTAGGTTTCGTGTTTCGTGTTTCAGGATTTTGATTTGAAAATTTGAAATTTGAAATTTGAATATTTTTTGCCTCGGAAACAATTCTCAATAGATCTACAGCCAATATTATCTACTCATTAGAGAGTTAGTGTGGGGGGTCATAAATTTAATATTTTGTTATTCGAAAACGATAAAATAAAATTACGCCAGTTAGAGCCCGAGGATATTGAGCTGCTTTACCGTTGGGAAAACGACCCCACGCTATGGGCTGTGGGCAATACCCGTCAGCCATACTCACGCTATATGCTTAAGCAGTATATTCTGCAGGGCGATAAGGATATTTACGAAACACATCAGCTGAGGTTGATGATTGATTGCAAAGAAACCGGCCTGACTGTAGGAACGGTCGATTTGTTCGATTTCGATATTTTCCATAGCCGCATTGCCCTCGGACTTTTTGTCGATCCCGTATATCAGGGGCGTGGCTATGCCTCACAGGCTCTCAAAATCACCGAGGACTATGTGTTTAATTTTCTCAAAATCAATCAGCTCTATTGCCATATTTCTGAGAATAATATTGCCAGTAAATCGATGTTCGATAAGGAAGGTTACGAAGTACATGGTGTGCTCAAAAACTGGATTAGAGTGGGAGAGAAGTACGAAAATATAATTGTTTTTCAGAGGTTTAGAATCTGAAAGCGATTTTGAAATAATAAGAAATCTGCACAGCTGAAACAAAAGCCTGTGCAGATTTTTTTAAACAAATAACCGGACCATTTCTCACGAAGTAGCCCGGCTGAAACAATAAAACTAAAAAACACACGATACTCGATTGGTCGTGTATGTCAGAGATATTTTCAGAGTACACACAAAAATGAAAGCAAAGATACAGGCCATTTATATGCCTGTATCTTCGGTTAATAATTAATTATAAGCTTTTTCACCATGTTCGTAGTAGTCGAGGCCGTTTTCTTCTTCTTTGGCCGAAACGCGAAGTCCGATGGTATATTTAATGGCGAAGAACAGGATAAGACCGATACCGAATGCCCAGGCAAAAACAGAGGCTACGCCAATAGTTTGTGTGCCGAGTAAGGCAATGCCCCCACCTGTAAACAAGCCCCCTTCGGTAGCGAAAAGACCAACAGCCAGTGTGCCGAATGCACCACAAACGCCGTGTACCGATATGGCGCCAACAGGGTCGTCGATTTTGAGCACTTTGTCGAAAAACTCAACCGAGAATACCACCAGTACGCCGGCTATGGCGCCGATAATGACAGCTGCTCCGGGCGTTACTGCATGTGTTCCTGCTGTAATAGCTACGAGACCAGCCAATACACCATTTAAGCTCATGCTCAGTCCGGGTTTTCCGTATCTGATCCAGGTAGTGGCCAATGTAGCAACTGCGCCTGCTGCTGCGGCAGCATTGGTAGTTACAAATATTCGGGCTACCAAACCAGCATCGCCTAAGCCCAGAGTTGAGCCGGGGTTAAAACCGAACCAGCCTAACCAGAGGATAAATACGCCCAGGGCTGCCAATGTAATGCTGTGGCCGGGTATAGCGTTGATTTTGCCGTTTTTGTATTTGCCGATACGTGGTCCTAAAACCAAAGCACCTGCCAGCGCCAGCCAGCCACCTACCGAGTGTACAACGGTTGATCCGGCGAAATCGACAAATGGCGTTTCGAGTTGCGACAACCAGCCACCTCCCCAAATCCAGTGGCCGGAGATAGGATAAATAATAAGCGTGATGATGGCGCTGTAAACCAGATACGAAACGAATTTGGTACGTTCGGCCATAGCTCCCGATACGATGGTGGCGGCAGTAGCTGCAAACACCAACTGGAAAAAGAAGAAAGCTTCGTTTGGAATGCCCAAAGCAGAGCCATGGTCGGTTGTGGAGAAAAACTCGAAACTACCGAAGAATCCGCTGCCCTCGCCAAACATAATGCCATAACCAATCAGCCAGAAGCCCAATGTGCCGATGGAAAAGTCCATTAAGTTCTTGAAAAGAATGTTGGTTGTATTTTTCGAGCGGGTTAAACCTGCTTCGACCAATGCAAAACCTGCTTGCATAAAAAACACCAATGCTCCTGCTATTAATACCCAAAAGGTGTTTAGTCCTGTTGTTAATGCTGTTATATCCATAATGTGTATGTTTTTTTTAGATTATTCTTTAATATATAATGACTCAGGACCTTTTTCGCCTGTGCGGATGCGCACCGATTCGTCCACCGTAGAAATAAATATTTTGCCATCGCCCAGCTCGCCGGTGCGCGCTGCTTTTACAATTGCATCGGTAGCCGACTCCACAAATTTGTCGCGGCAGACAAACGAAATCACTCTTCGTTCAATCAGTCTTGTTTCGTACACAGTGGCGCGGAAAATCATATTGCCTGTTTTTTCGTTACCTACTCCCGTTACATCCCAGTATGTGAAAAAGTCGATACCTGCTGCATGAAGTGCTTCAGTTACATCTTCGAATACTGACTTTCTGATAATTGCTTCAATTTTTTTCATGTGTTTATAATTTTAAATTATTTAGCTGAAGAATTTATATAATACCTGAGTGCTAAAGCGTAATGCCGGCTACTAAGAAAAACTGTTCGGTTTTCGGGTTCAAAATGGCTGTGGCTTTCAGCGGAATGGAGAATGTGTCGGTGATTTTGATTTCTTTAGAAGTGCTGATGCCTATATTGGTAAGGGCAAATTTTGCATCGGGAGTGTGCCAGCCATCGCCACCTCCGGCAAAAATGCTGAACTTTTCGAATGCATAGCCAAGTTCGAAATACTTATCGCCTCCGGCTGTGGCAGCACCACCGGCTTCGTTGAGCATATAGTTGGCCGAAATCGATAAACTGTTGATTGAATATCCGAGGTTTACTTCCAAACCGTGACCACCACTGACTTTCGAAAAATCGAAATAGCTTGTTCCGGGATAATAATAATCGGTAATTCCCAGGGTCAGACCAAAATCAAAAGCATACTTGGCGTAAAGGTCCATTTCCAGAAAACCATCGAATCCTGCTGATCCCCATGAGCCAATAGAAAAACCACCGCTTGTGAAATCGAGAGTGGGCTGTACCGACACGCCCGAGAACTGAGTGCCGCGCCATACATAGGAGCTTACAATGTCGGCCGATGCTGTGAACTCTTGTGCTTTTGCACTACTTGCTGCCATAAAGGCCAGCATGGCTACTGCGAAAATTTTCATCTTTTTCATACCTTAAAATACTTAATGAATTAATAATTGATAAATGACTTTATTTGTGTTTTTATAATCTCTGTTCCTGTCTCAAAATGATAGTGAATAATCAATATGGCTATCATTGTGATATTTGTCTGTTGCAAAACTAAACATTATGTTACATTTTCGTGGCTTATTATTGCAATATGTATTTAAAATATTCCTAATGCAGGAAAAGTGATACAAAATAGAATATAATGATATCAGAATGTCATAATATGTGTCGATTGGTTTACAAATTGTTATTCTGTTGTTTTATTGAATTCTTAAAAACTTAGTTCCGAAACAGACTTATATGTTGATAACCGACAATTTTAACTGTGATTTATGTTGCATAATCTCTTTTTCGGCATTCGCGGAAACGAAAATGCCGGAAAATATGTTTTTGAGCATATTTTCCGGCATTAAAAAAGTCCGGCTTGTACCGGACTTTTCAGTTCAAATTGTAAGCAGTATTATTCAGCAATTCTTTTCATAGCGGCTATGGTGTTTTCGCGACTGCCAAAAGCCGAGAATCGCACATAACCTTCGCCATTTGTTCCAAAACCGGCTCCGGGCGTACAAACAATGTTTTTTTCTTTCAGCAGAAAGTCGAAATAATCCCAGCTACTCATACCCGCAGGCGTTTTTACCCACACATAAGGTGCATTTACTCCTCCAAAGGTGCTGAAACCAGCTTTTTGAAGCGATTCGCGGATTAAGCGAACATTTTCCATATAATAATCAATCAGTGTGCGCACCTGTTTTTTTCCTTCGGGCGAATAGATGGCTTCGGCTGCACGCTGTACCACATACGAAGTGCCGTTGAATTTTGTGCTTTGCCGGCGGTTCCAGAGTTTGTTGAGCTGTACTTTTTCGCCGCTTTCCGACAAGGCGGTGAGGCTTTTGGGTACTACTGTGTATCCGCAGCGTGTGCCTGTGAATCCTGCCGTCTTCGAAAAACTGCGGAATTCGATGGCTACATCGTAAGCACCTTCAATTTCGTAAATGCTGTGTGGCACGTTTTCTTCAGTGATAAATGCTTCGTAAGCAGCATCGAAAAGTATGACCGAATTGTTTTCGCGTGCATAATCCACCCACACTTTTAATTGTGCTTTGGTAAGTGTGGTTCCCGTGGGATTATTCGGGAAGCAGAGATAAATCAGGTCGGCCTTTTCAGCAGGCAAAGCGGGAACGAAATTATTTTCGGCATTGCATGGCAAATAAATCAGATTGCTCCATACGTTTTGTGCGCTTGGCTCTCCTGCACGACCGCCCATGGCATTTGTATCCACATATACCGGATATACGGGATCGGTGACAGCAACTTTGTTGTGGATGCTGAAAATGTCGCCAATGTTTCCGGTGTCGCTTTTGGCGCCATCGCTTACAAAAATTTCGTCGGCGTGGATATTGAGCCCTTTTGCACGAAAATCATTTTCTACAATTGCATTTCGCAAAAAGTCGTATCCCTGTTCAGGACCATAGCCTCTGAAAGTTTCGGCATGACGCTGTTCTTCAGCAGCAGCAATCATAGCGTCGACAGCCGCATCGGGCAGCGGAAGGCTTACATCGCCTATTCCCATGCGGATAATTACGGCTTGCGGATTTTGTGCTTTGTGTTGTGCCACACGTTTTGCGATCTCCGAAAACAGGTATGTAGCAGGTATTTTAGTAAAGTTATCGTTTATTTGTGCCATAAATTCTTATTGGATAGTTGACAATTGATAGTTGACAATTGACAGGAAGTGTGAATGATTTGCAGATTAATTTTTATTCTGTGTTCTTATTGCTGATTTTTTTGAATTATCAATTGTCAATTACTCATTGTCAATTAATATTATCTCTCCTTCGTACACAATTGTTGCGCCACCGGTAAGATATACATGATTGTCGGTTTCGCGCCATTCAATCTGAAGTTCGCCACCCAGTAGTGCTACAGTGGTTTTGCGTTCGTTCAGGTCGTTGAGCACGCCTGCCACTACTGCAGCACAAGCTCCTGTTCCGCAGGCTAATGTTTCGCCCGAACCCCTTTCCCAAACCCGCATCTTTACATATTCACGGTTTACTATCTCAATAAATTCGGTATTGGTACGGCGTGGAAAAATAGGGGCATTTTCAATCACCGGCCCTATCTCCGGCAGGTTTAATAAGCTTATTCCTGATGTGAAAATCACGGCATGTGGGTTGCCCATCGATACGGTTGTGATTTTGTATTTCAGGGCATTTCCAAAATCGACAGCTTTGTTTAATATGCGTGCCTGGTCGAAAGTGGTTGGTATTTTCAGACCGTTTAATTCGGGTTCGCCCATGTCCACAGTTACTTTGTCCACTTTGTTGTCGTCGTTCACAAAAAGCTTCAGAATTTTTACACCAGCCGGGGTTTCGAGGCTGACTACAGTTTTGTCGGTCATGCCTTTGTCGTACACATATTTGCCAATGCAGCGCGAAGCATTTCCGCACATTTCCGATTCTGAACCGTCGGCATTGAACATACGCATACGAAAATCGCAGGTTTCCGAAGGCAGAATCATGACAAGTCCATCAGACCCTATTCCTTTGTGGCGATCGCTGTATCTGATTGAGAATTCAGCAGGGTTTTCGATTGTTTCCACAAAACCATTGACGTATATATAGTCGTTTCCGGTTCCGTGCATTTTAGTAAACTTCATATGTATAGTGAATTACATCGTTTTTAATATGGCATATTCTGCCTTTACAAAAGTAATATCCACCTTAGTCTGATTTTTGTACTTCAATAAATTGTTTTAGAAAATCGCCCTTTTATTGTAAAATGTTGTTTTGTCGACGGTTTTAGTGTTTATTTGTAAATGCAAGCAGGTGCTTTTGTTTTAAAGTGTCACGAAAAGCATATTTAAAAAGCACAAAAAAACGCAGAAAGTAGTAGGATGTTTGCTTTCTGCGCTGCTTGTTTAAAAAAATAAAAACGTTTAAATATTGAATTTCAATCCTGCAAAATACGATCGGGGCAACGAAGGGCCATAGACATAACCGGCATCGCGTGTTTCGCCTTTGTCGAAATCGGTTTGATAGCTGTTGAGGATGTTTTGAACGCCTGCATTGAGCTGTACAACAGTGGTTTTATTGATTTTTAAATCGTATGAAAGTTTGAAGTTAATATCTAAAAACGCAGGTGTTTGCACCTCCTCGTCGTCGGTCACATCTACACCAAAATGTTGCATAAGCATACTTCCGGTGTAAGTGCCTGTAATGGCAAGTGTAAGCGGTTTTACAGGATTGTACGAAACAGTGGTGTATCCGTAAGTATTTGGCGAACGAAACATTTGGCGACGCGGGGCAAGGTTGGGATTTGTGCTCCATGTTTGCGCTTCTTTGTACAGACTTTGCTGTAGGGTAAATCCGGCCTGAATATTGGTCTTGCGACCGGGAACAACTTTAGCTTCGAGGTTTAATCCTTTTACGACAGCTCCTGAGCCATTACGACGCATCAGAATGGTGTTTCCAAGCGAGTCGGGTCGGGCTTCTTCCAAATAGAACACTTCGTTTATGTCGGTGTAAAAGGCTTCCACAAGTAGGTTTGTTTGCACTTTTCCAAACGATTTATAAAAATCGCCGGAGATGCTGAAACTATTCGAATGCTCGGGTTTCAGATTTTCGTCGAGCTTAATAATTTGTACTTCGCCACCCACTGCTGTAATGTGTAAATCCTCGTCGAAAGCCTGTGGCGCACGAAAGCCACTGGCATATGTGGCGCGCAGATTTACCCACTCGTAGGGGTTATAGCGAAAGTTAACACGCGGACTGAGAATAGGTTTTTTGATCAGGTTGTGCTGGTCGAAACGAAGTCCGAGCAAAATTCCGGCTTTTTTGTTTTTCCACTCGTTTTGCACGAATGCACTTTTAATGTTTACTGTCTGATCGATGGTGCGGTCGTAAGCCGGCTGTTTGTCCACAAGTTTGTTGTAGCTATATTCGCTACCTGCTGTAAATTCGGCAGGCATAAACAGTAGTTTTTCCATGGCATACACATACTGCATACCTGCTACAAGGGCGATATCTTCGGTCGAACCATAAGCGTTAGGATCTTGTCCGGCGCCGTAGTAGCTTGTGCGACCGATGTGCTGTGCCGACGAATATACATTGAAACGATGACTATAATCGCGCGAAAAAACATCCCATTTTATGCCTCCGCTATTAATATTATGTTCGGTTTGCTCGGTTATATCGGCATTGTGTGCAGGTAAATCCAACTTGTTTCCGCCACGACGAAATTCGCCCATATTGTGATATTCGAGTGTGATTTTGTTTTGCAATCCGGGTTTGAAATATGAGCGGAAACCTACATTGCGTGCATTAATCAATCCGATTTCAGTAAAACCATCGCCGTTGGCATCCCAGCCTTCGCGCTGACGGGATGAACCATAAATGCTGACTCCGGCTTTGTAATCGTCCGATACAAGTGCGGCATTCATATTGGTATTAATATCTGTTTTAGTACCACCAATCAACATGCTGGTATTGCTTATTGATAATGCATTATTCAACGGTTCGCGGGTAATAATATTGATGGTACCTGCAATGGCATTTGAGCCAAAAAGGGCAGAGCCTCCGCCACGAACCACTTCTACGCGGTCGATCATGTTGGCCGGAATTTGCTCAATGCCATACACCCCTGCCAAAGCACTGAAAATAGGGCGGCTGTCGATCAGGATTTGCGAATAAGGACCTTCGAGTCCATTGATGCGTACCTGTTGGAATCCGCAGTTTTGACAGTTGTTCTCGACGCGCAAGCCGGGTTGAAAGTTTAAGCCCTGTGCCAGACAAACAGCATTAGTAGTTTCGAAAAGTTTCGACGAAATGACATTGACTATGCTCGAAGTTTCGCTGCGTTTGGTTTCGCTACGGTTGGCCGAAACCACAATATTATCGAGCATCACAGCATCTTCTTCAAGTTCAAAATTCATTTCGGCAATGTGTCCGTTTCTGAGCGCAATTTTTTTTTCAATCGTTTTATAACCTACTGCCGAAGCTACAATGGTGTGCTCGCCTTCGGGAATGTTTTTCAATAGAAAATGTCCTGTAGCATCTGCCGATACTCCAAGCGTCGTTCCTTTGACCGAAATATTAATGAAGCCCACGTGTTCGTCGGTTTTTTGGTCGATGGTATGACCTGAAATAGTGGCATCGGCTTTTTTGCTGTAAGCGGCTCCGAAGTTATCGGAGAAAGTGGCAAGCTGCTGAGCGCTGATAGTTGAAAATAAAGCTATCAGCAACAGTGTGCCGGAAATTTGTTTTCTCATTTTTGTAATAAAAAAGGATACAATAATGGTGTATAATACTCTGTAAACTGTGAGGGGTACTTCTGTGTTCTGAAAATCTCTTTAGCAGTGGAATTATTCTTGTTCAAATGCAGATATGTTGGCTGTGATGAAGTGCAGGCTTAATAATCGTATATATAAGCATTATGCATTTAAATTCAGTAGCCAAAAACTATGATTGAACAGATTGCAACGAACTGCTAAAACAAGTTCCGGTAATGCCCTGGTGGTTGGCTGTAAACTTAAATTACCGGAGGGGCACGCAAACACAGCGCTGTTGCATGCTGAGATAGAATAAAGTGGCAGGTAGGCATGCCTCCTGAATTGATTAAATGCAGGGCTGCAAATTCGTTAAATGCAGGTGATTTTACGGGCGAAATGTCATAATGCAGTAAATGTTGTATCAGACAGATCTGCTCTGCATTGTGTTGATGATTGTTTTTCGGTGAAAAAGGGTGTGAGTGAACTATGGTAACACCATCGATAATATGCACATGTACAAAAAAATGTGTAGACCCCCAAAAGGCTATAAAAAGTGCGAGCAATGCAATGCCGGAGAACTTTTTTATTCGATTTTGGGTTTCAAATGTCATATTGTGTTATGAGTAGTTTTTTTAATTACGCTGCAAAGTTAATACTTAAACCATTGTTTTTCCAAATTTTTTCGATACCTAATAGTAGGTATTTTTGAGCATATGTGCATTTTTTTTGCACTGTTCTTGTATTTATTGGCTAATTTTGTGCTTCGATTAGAAAAACGCAAAGAAACTGTTGTTAATGTTTGATATGCAGAAAGCAAATACATATTTATCAGATATAGCCACTGGCCATGAAGCCATAATCACCAAAGTCCTCGGGCATGGTGCTTTTCGTAAGCGCATAACCGAAATGGGTTTTGTAAAAGGCAAGAAAGTGCGTGTAATTAAAAATGCACCGCTTCAGGATCCTGTGGAATATGAAATTATGGGCTACAATGTGTCCTTACGCCGCACAGAGGCCGAATTGGTCGAGGTGGTTTCGGTGGAAGAAGCTCATAATTTAAGCAGTATCTATTTTAACGGGGTGATTGATGAGGAGAAGCTTAAAATTACTGCCATTAAAAAGGGAAAGGTAATTAATGTGGCGCTGGTTGGAAATCCTAATTGTGGCAAAACCACGCTTTTCAATCATGCTTCGGGCTCGCACGAGCGTGTGGGAAACTACAGTGGCGTAACTGTGGATGCAAAGGAAGCTTCGCTGAAACGAAACGATTATTTGTTCAATATAGTGGATTTGCCGGGTACTTATTCGATTACCGAATATTCGCCCGAGGAATTGTATGTGCGTACTCACATTATCGATCAGAAGCCTGATATTATTATTAATGTGGTCGATGCGTCCAATCTGGAGCGCAATCTTTTTCTTACAACTCAGCTTATCGATATGAATATCAAGGTGGTTATTGCCCTGAATATGTACGATGAGCTGGAACGAAAAAAAGTGCAGTTCGATTATGAGGGATTAGGCGCTATGCTCGGAATTCCGATTATTCCTACTGTGGCTTCGCGTGGACGGGGTGTGAATGAACTTTTCGATAAGCTGATTGAAGTGTACGAAGATCGCGATCCGAGTGTACGGCATATTCACATCAATTACGGTGCGCTGATTGAAAAAGCAATCAATAATATTCAGCACGAAATATGGAAAACGCCCCGTATTCGCGACCGTTATTCGTCGCGATATGTGGCTGTGAAGTTGCTCGAAACAGATAAAACTACTTTGCATGAACTCGAAGGTTTTGAAAATTATGCTGAAATAAAGGAAGTTGCCCGTCAAAATATCGCCATGCTCGAAAAAGAATATGGCGAAAAGTCGGAAACAATTATCACCGATGCAAAATATGGTTTTATCGATGGAGCTCTGAAAGAAACTTACAAAGAGCCCAAGGCTGACAAACGAAGTGTAAAACGCGAACTCGACGATATTCTCACGCACCGTTATTTCGGTTTTCCCATTTTTCTGTTTTTCATGTGGCTGATGTTTCAGGCTACTTTTTCGCTCGGAAGTTATCCAATGGAATGGATCGACAGTGGTGTGGGATTGCTTAGTAGCTGGCTTCAGAATACAATGACTGAAGGTCCGTTGCGCGATTTGGTTGTGGATGGCATTGTGGGTGGAGTAGGAGGTGTAATTGTGTTTCTGCCGAATATTCTTATCCTGTTTTTCTGTATTTCGTTGATGGAAGATACGGGTTATATGGCTCGTGCGTCGTTTATTATGGATAAACTGATGCACAAGATTGGTTTGCACGGAAAGTCATTTATTCCTTTGGTAATGGGTTTTGGTTGCAATGTGCCTGCCATTATGGCTACCCGCACGCTCGATAATCGTAAGGACAGAATTCTGACTATGATTATTACGCCTTTTATGTCGTGTAGCGCGCGGTTGCCGGTGTATGTGTTGCTTATTTCGGCTATTTTCCCCGAGAATCAGGGTATTATGCTTTTCGGTATTTACATGGTGGGCATTTTGCTGGCCATTATTACTGCACTGATTATGAAAAAAGTGGCTTTCGATAAAAAGGATGTGCCGTTTGTGATGGAACTTCCGCCTTATCGTAAACCTACTTTGCGCAACACAACCATGCATATGTGGTTCAAAGCCAAACAGTATTTGCAAAAAATGGGTTCGGTTATTCTGGTGGCTTCGGTTTTGATATGGGCCTTGGGCTATTTCCCCACAAATGTGGAGTATTCGAAAGATTACAATTCAGAAATTGCTGCTCTGGAACAAAATACGCAACTTTCAGAAGCTGATAAATCCATTCAAATCAATAATTTAATTGTCGATCAGGAGTCGGAACGTCAGGAGTTTTCGTATATCGGCCGACTTGGTCATGCCATCGAGCCGGTGATCGAACCGCTTGGTTTCGACTGGAAAATGGGCGTGAGTATTGTGACCGGACTTGCAGCCAAAGAAATTGTGGTCAGCACTATGGGCGTTCTTTATCATGCCGATATGAATGCCAGCGAGGAGTCGGAGACATTGAAAAATAATATCAAAGAACAAAAGCATCACACAGGCGTTTTAAAAGGACAGAAAGTGTTTACGCCACTTGCGAGTATCGCTTTTATGTTGTTTATACTGATTTATTTTCCTTGTGTAGCTGTGATTGCGGCTATTAAGAAGGAAGCAAGCTGGGGTTGGGCGATTTTCACAATGGTTTATACTACCTCACTGGCATGGTTAGTGGCTTTTGCGGTGTATCAGATAGGCAGCCTTTTTGTTTGAGAACTTATTTAAATTTATACACGTATGATTCAAAATATTATTGTAATACTAATCGTTCTTGCGGCTTTAGCATATACTATCTATAGCGTCTTGAAAAGCGTGTTCGCTAAAAATAATGCATCGCCGTGTGGCGGCTGTACGGGGTGCGATATCAGGCATGAACTGAACAAAAACCGACCAGGTGGATATGTAAACAGCTGTAGCCGGCCAAAGTAAATCAGCTTGTATATATATGGAAAAGTGTATGTTGAATTTCATTTATTGAAAATCTGAACATACACTTTTTTTTGTAATACGATACTTTTATCTGACAATCACAGTTTGTCGGATATTGAGTTGACTACCTGAAATCCGAACCAGATAGGTACCACTTTCGAAGTTTTGCAAGTTAATACTTTCTGTTTTCGTGATTGGTGTTTCAAGCAGTTTACGTCCTGATAAGTCGAAAATACTGATCTGAGTATCTCCATTGATGTTGTCGGGGATGCTCACAAACATTTTTTTGTCCACTACCGGATTTGGGTAAATTCGTACAGAATGAGGCACGCTTTGAATATCTGTGTCGGTATTTTTCTCGAAAAGCTGACTTTTCGGTACTATTTCGCGTCCCTGTGAAGCCGAAAACCATTCGAGTTTACAACTAGCGCCACCATAACTATCAAAATACTCAAGTTTGATTTCGTAAAGTTGATTGGCAGTAAGACTGATTGATCCGGAATACTCCACATCATAATCATCCAGCCATTTGTCAATAATTAGTTTGTTATTTATCCACAATCTTCTTCCGTTATCGCTGTTTATGTAGAAAGTATAGTTATCGCTGAAACGGGGCAATATTTTACCCGTCCAACGAACCGAAAAATTATCGGCATTTACACGCGGATCGGGTGCTCCGTTTCCCCAATGATAGTTTATGGTAGTATCCATCCTGCTGAATCGGAAGTTGTTGAAGTTCTGACCATTATAGTATTCGGCATTTAGTCCTGTTCCATTTCCCCTCGGATAATCAACAGCTAACAGTTGCCATTGTCCGCGTGTTTGATTCATATTGCTGAGCTGACGGACATTGGCATTGCTCAAAGTACTGGCAGCTTCAATGATTTTTCCTGAATGCAGGGCTGCAAATTTATGATATCCATCGTCGGTGCGTATTGCTACAAAGTATTGATTGTCGGTGCCTTTTGTGGCCATTTGCTGAACGTTTGCACCATCAAATTTATTGAGCGAGGCCACTTCTAATGCTTTGTGACTATGTTCGGCCCTGATAAGATATAAACCGTTTGAAATATGAGTAAATATAAAGTGTTGGTTTATTGTTGTTCTTATGGGTCCCATCTGTATATTCGCGGCATCGTTTGTGTTTGTATATCCACCTGTCACTTCCATATTGAAATTGGTTGCTCTGTTTCGCAAATAATAAATTCCCTCGAGGGAGGTATCGCCATGGGTTAATACTTTTGCCGATTTTACACGATTTTCCCAACTCCGAAGACAGGTGCTGTCTGTGGTGATAATAATAGAATCACCCGAAAAATTATCATGATCGTAAAAAACGGCTTTAAAACCTTCGTTTACTTTCACAGACGCAATATCGTTTGTTAGTATGCCAAGCGTATTCAAATCCTGCGAATTATAATCTCCGGTATACAATCCGCCATAGAATCCCTTATAGTCACAATCGGCATATACGGTCACCAGGCCGAGTGTGTATGGTGCTCTTACATACAGTTGCGAAGCTGGTACTACTTCGAGTGTTTGTTGCTGACTTTTCCATTCGAGTTTGCAGGCAGCTGTTCCTGTCAGAGCTTTGTAATTCAGTGAAATTTCGTAACGCAGGCCGGCTTCCAAATCAATTGTATCGCTCACGTTTCCGGATGTTTTTGCCGAATTGAAGATTTCTGTTTGATTAATCCAAAGTACTGCGCTATCGCTTGCACTGACTATAAATACATACTTTCCGCTATATCGAGGCTCGATGAGCCCGTTCCATTTGGCGGAAAAATTGTCGGGGCTAAGTTTTGATTCGTCAACAGATCCTTCGCCCCAATCGAAATCGATTTTTGCATCGACACCTGAAATTTTGAGTACTTCAAAATTATTTCCTTCGAAATACTGTGCTTTTAAACCTTCTCCTGTTCCTGATTTGATTATTCGAAGCGACATTATTCTATTGTCCCATGCTTCGAGTTTTTCCTGATTTGTAGCGAAAACGATGCTGTCGCCACTAAAATTATCGGCCGAAAATGCTACTATAGAGAGGCCATATGGAATGCTGAGTGAGGAAATACTGTTTGCACTGATACCTTTGGCAACTATTTGTGCATTGCTGTAATTGCCTTCTTTGAGATAAATCATTTTGCCGTGATACATATCGTTGGGATACAGACCACACAAGTCGGTGGAGGCCGCAGCTTCGGCCAGCATGACGCCACTGAGCTGATTTGAATAGTCGGTGTTGTCGTCCGGAGCCACAGCCCAGCGTGAGGATACGGTGTTGTTTTTCGGATTGATACCATGATTTTTCATTCCCATGGCTGTTGAACGAATGATGGCAATATACTGATTTTTCAAAGTCTGTGAAATGTTTCCTTCGCGGGCCAGCAGGGCCAGATAACGAATGAAAATGCCATTGAACAGACCGCCATCGCCACCACCTGCCATAGGGTAAAGAATGCCTCCGGTATGATTTTTTATAGCTGTATTGGCAGTTTTTACTGCTTCGTCGAGATATTGTTGTTGGCCCGTAGCTTTGTAAAGTTCCAGGTTAGCTCCTATCCATGTACCCTGATTGTACGAAAAAATCCATGATTTATTGGTTATTTTTGTGTCGGAATTGAAATTGTCCCATACTTCACCGTTGTTAGGATTTACCAAAGCGGTTTTCATCCAATTGTAAATATTCAGCGCAATGTTCAGGTCGGCATTTGTACCTCTCAATCGGTATAGTCTGGTGGCTAAAATAATGGCTGGTCCGTTTGTGCAGGCGTTCAACGAATAGGGTGCGCTTTTATTCCATTGAATTGCACCTCCGTAAGAAGATTGCTGTCCTGTTTTCATATCAGTCCATAAAGCATTTACAGCATTCAGATACTCATTATCGCCGGTATATTCGTATCCTCGAAGCGATGCAATGGCAAGCCAGGCCATGTCATCATAAAAAGTCGTTGGGTATTTTGATCCGTTTGTTTGCTTAATACCACTAAGTAAAGTTCTTGCACGCAACTTATACCAGTCGCTTCTTTCGCGTAAAAATCCATCCATATATGCATCCACACCATGCGAATTCCACCAATAATTCCATGCAGCATTTCCGGTGTTATTGTGGTTGTAGTACTGCCCGTTGTAAAATTCAGAATGTGCAGCTTTTTGTAGTTTGTCGGCCACGGGCGCAAATTGTTGATACTGCGCCGATATGCTTTGAAAAGATGCTGATAAACATACTGTTATAAGCACATAAAGAGATTTGAATGATACTTTCAAAATAATAAATGTTTAGTGTGATATGTGAAAAAATAATCAGTTTCTGTGAGTCTTATGCTTCTTCTGTTTCTTCTTCATTGTTTTGAAGTGATTGCAGCGATTTTTGTACAAACTCGCGTGGTAACATTCCGAATTGTTCTTTGAAACATTTGGCAAAATAGGATGAAGAACTGAAGCCGGCCTGTTCGTACACTTCGTTGATACGGTATTCCTGACTCAGAAGTAATTCAGCAGCCTTTTTTAATCTGATTGTTTTCAGATAATCATTGGGCGACATTCCTGAAATACTTTTGATTTTCCGGTAAAAGTTTGATCGGCTCATATTCATAACTTCAGCCAGTGTGTCGATTGAGAAGTTTACGTCGAGCATATGTTTTTCAATCTCTTCGTTGAGTTTATCGATGTATGCTTTATCCTTTTTAGAAACCGCAATTTCCACTGCTGCGAGCAGCGGTGTGCCGGCAAAAAGTTCCTTTAGTTTTTGACGTGAATGAATCAGATTTTCAATTTGAGAATATAAATGTTCGAGCGAGAAGGGTTTTTCGATGTAAGCATCAGAACCATGTTCCAACCCGGATATTTTCGATTCCACATTTGTTTTAGCAGTGAGTAGCACGACCGGAATGTGACTGTATTGATTTTCGGTTTTTATGGCTTCACACAATTGGTAACCGTCCATTTCCGGCATCATGATGTCACTTACCACCACATCGAAATTTTGCTCACTCAGCTTTGCCAATGCTTCTTTTCCATTTGTAACTTTGCTTACCACGTAGTATTGAGAAAGAAAAGAGTATGTAAGTTCCAGAAGGTCAGCATTGTCCTCTGCCAGAAGTATATTTGCTTTTTTGTCTTCAGCATTGTTTTCCTGATTCTTACGTACCTCAGTTGCAGTTCCCACATATTCTGCTACTTTTATTTCGGTTGATGCGTATGTTTCCCCACAGTTGTTTTCAATCCCTAATGTTATTATAAAAGTAGCACCGCCTTTTTCGTTTTTAACAAGATGCAGTTGGCCGCCATGCTTTTCAGTTAGTGAGCGTGCAAGTGTAAGTCCTATGCCTGTGCCCGGCTCACTATGGTTCGTTTGATAGAACACATCAAAGATTTTGCTTCTTTCCGACTCATTTATACCAGGGCCATCGTCAGCAACACTTATACTTAAATTTTCTGAATCAGCATTTAAAACAATTGTAATTTCTTTTTTCGCATATTTCATTGCATT
This sequence comes from Paludibacteraceae bacterium, assembly GCA_016937795.1. GTDB lineage: Bacteria > Bacteroidota > Bacteroidia > Bacteroidales > Paludibacteraceae > Paludibacter. The sequence goes on along the minus strand of JAFGVV010000017.1, from coordinate 83,902 downwards.
GCTCAGCAAATTGCTTATGATTTTGTTAAATGCTTCTTTGTCGATACAATTCGTAATCTCTTCATCGGGCATTTGCAATACTATGTTCAAGTCCTTTAATGCTGCGGCCTGCACATATCGTTCGCGTATAGCAATAAGTAGTTCCCGTATATTCAATTGCTCCTTATGAAGTGTGAATTCAGTTTGTTCGGTTTTTCGAAAATCAAGTAGCTGATTTATCAGGTTTAGTAAGTATTCCGTATTTTTATTTATGGTTTTTAGATGGTTGCGTGTGTCTTCGTTTCCATCTCCTGAGCTCAGAATACGTTCAAGAGGCAATTTGATCAATGTCAGTGGTGTCCTGATTTCGTGTGAAATGTTTGTAAAAAAATTAATTTTCGACAAATAGTTATCTTTCTCCTGACGTTCGCGATGTGAGCGGATAAGTTCTTCGTTTTTCAGCTGCAATCGACGCAACCAGCGTTTGTACGACCAGTATGCAAATGCACTTAGAATAAGGAAGTAAACAAGATATGCAAATTTTGTTTCCCAGAATGGTGGTAAAATATTGATGTGAAGTGTCGTAGCATTTTCGTTCCACAACCCATCGTTGTTCGAACCCTTTATATGCAAATTATATTTACCTGAAGGGAGATTGTTAAAAGTGACTGTATTATTGCCGTTTTCGGTATAAATCCAGTTATTGTCTAATCCTTCCAGTTTGTATACATAGCTGTTTTTTTCCGGAGCCTGAAAACTGAGTGCTGCAAACGAAACGGTAAAACTATTTTCGTTGTATTTAAGTTTCACCGATTCTTTTTCGAATAATAAGAAATCTTTATTTGTTTGTGAATCTGATATTTTTGTGTTTTTATTCAGAAGTTTTAAACTCACATACCTTACTGAAGGAACATAGTTATTTGGGTTTATTTCTTCGGGTACGAATGCGCTAAATCCATTTATACCACCAAAATACATTTTTCCGTTTTTGGTTTTAAGCGACGATCGAAAATTAAACTGATTACTCTGTAAACCATCCGATTTGTTATATACCATTGGGTGTCCTGCACCTGTAGGATTGATAAATATCAGGCCGGCATTTGTACCAATCCAGAAATTTGCTTTTTTATCCTGTTCTATCGAATATATAACCGGATTTTTAATCAGTTTATTGACTGCCTGATAGGCTACAAAATTATTTTTATCGCGCTCGAAACGACACATGCCTGCACCTTCGGAACCAAACCAGATATTGTGCTGTTTGTCTTCGAAAATTGTAATAATACTATTTGAGCAAATAGAGGAACTGTCGTTGGCAGAATTAGTATAGTTTTCCCATTTTTGTGAGCCTTCTTTTCTCCTGAACACTCCCGCGTTGTAAGTTGCAATCCATAAATCGCCGGCATAATCTTCATGGATGTCAAAAACATGCACCATATTGCCCAGTTCGCCAATTATTGAAAAGTTGTCTTCGGTGCTGTTGTACTGACTAAGTCCCCATGAAGTGCCGATGAGAATAGTGTTATTACGGGTTTTGTAAATTGAGTTGATTGAGTTATCACATATAGTCTGATTATTGTCGCGACGATGCTGATAGTTTTTAAACTTACCGGTTTTTCTGTCATAAACATCAATTCCGCGCGATGAAGTGCCAATCCAAAGTTTGTCGCCATCGAGCATTAATGTGTGAATATTGTGGTAACTCAGGCTATTAGCATTTCCTGTTGGTTTATAGTTTTCAAACTCCTTGGTTCTTGTGTTCAGAAAGTGTAATCCTCCGTCTTCGGAACCTATCCATATATTCCCGTCTTCGTCTTCACAAAACTGACTAATTGCTTTTGCCTGTAAAGACGAATTCTTGTTTTCGGGATAGTAGTGTTCGAAAGGTTTTTGATTACCGGATAAATAGTTGATGCCACCTAAATAAGTACATATCCAGATTCCTTTTTCGCGGTCGCTGCTAATGTGATAAATTGAATGGTCGGATAAGCTATGGGGATCGGAAGGTTGATCGATACGGTTGATGTTTTCTGTTTGAATATCGAATTCGTAGAGTCCATTATCGCCACCAAGCCATAATTTGTTTTCGGAATATGGATAAATGCACTTTATGTTCGACACAGATGTCAATCGGTCGCGGTAGCTTTTGATTTTTCCTGTCACCGGGTCCAAACGACAAAAACCGTAAGTGCCAGTGTTGAACCAAACTGCTCCCACATGATAGCTGATGGCATTGATTTCGGTTTGTTGCGGCGAAAGCAGATTGTTCTCGTTGTAATATGAAGTCAGATACTTTCCTTCTTTGTTGAAACAAATTAATCCATCGTGACGTGAACTAGCATATATTTTACCATCGGGCGACTGAGTGAGTGCTGCAACAAAGTGAGTGTGTGCACTATTTTGCAGGAGTGTTTTATTTTTTTCGTCGAAAATAAAAATTCCCTGTCCCTGAGTTGCCAGCCATAGAAAACCATTGTTTGTTTTCAGTATACTGTTTACCGGCGAACTTACGTACACACCATCTTCGGTTGCAAACGAGAAAGAAGTAAAACGTTCGTTTTTTCTATCGAAACGATACAGACCTTTTTGAGTGCCTACCCAAATGTCTCCAGATTGATCTTCGTAAAGTGAAAGTACAAAGTTGTTGCCAAGAGAGTTCTGATTGGCAGCATCATATCTGAATGTTCTGAATGATTTCCCATCGAAGCAGTTGAGACCATCGCTGGTTCCAAACCACATGAAGTCGTAGCTATCCTGTAAACTACACCAAACTGTGTTATGCGAAAGTCCGTTTTCTACCTGATATTTTACAAATTGAAGTGATGCTCCTAAAACTAAATGCAGCGAAATCAATGAGAAAAGTATTGTAATGAATGCTTTTTTCATCCTGTTTTGTGTTTGTTCAAAGTATTGAATGTTAATTCAATAGTGATTCAATTGAATAATTTGTGACAATGCAAATTTATCTTTTCCTGAACGTTCAAGTCAACAATTATTGGTCAAATTATATAAAAAACAGGTCAATACATTTATAGCTGTTCGGATATGTGTCTACAATAGCCTGTAGGTCGGTTCTACGATAAAAATGAGTAGGAAATGTGTATAAATTCAGTGTTGTTTCGGGACCTGAATGTGCTGATACGATTTTTTTTTTTCTTAAATAATTTCGGTGTGTTCTATTGTGTTAGAAACATATCATTTAATATTTCAACGAACATACATTTGGCGAACTTTGCTCATTATGGAATAAATCTTTTACCGACCTTTAGATTGTCGCCGGAGTCATCTACTTCAAAAAGATGTGGAATTCGTATATAGCGTCCGTTTTTATCCACTCTGTGACTGTGTACCGACATTAGCAGTTTCCCATTAAAGGTTCGAAACATCATTCCGTGTCCAAAATCGGGTGCTGTGATGGGCTCTTTTTGATGCGACCAGGGGCCTTCAAGTTTTCCGCTTTCTGAATACGCTACTCCCTGCGTGTATGCGTTATAAATCCAGCTGGTCCAAATCATGCCAAGTCGTCCGGTTTTGGTCTTGAAAATCCATGGCCCATCTGTTACTTTGTTGGGAACTATATTTCCCATTTCATCTTTCTCGCGGCTCCAGGGGGAGTCGCTGGCTCTAAAAAGCAGTTTTGATTTACCAACAGAACCACTCAAATCCGGCTTCAGTTCTATCATTTCCATAGTACCATTCCAATTCTGAAGCCATTCGTAGCAATATATCATATACGGTTTTCCATCTTCTACCCAAAAGGTTCCATCCAATGTTGGCATGTGTGAAGGCAGGTATTCCGGATCTTTCATAGGTACATAAGGTCCTTCAGCTTTGTTGCTAACCAAAATGTGACTTGCACGTCGTTCGATAATATTTCCGCGCACAGTGTCAATTTTGATGTCGCGGTTGGTGAAGGTTGCAAAAAAATAGTATTTTCCTTTGTACTCATGAAGTTCTGCAGCCCAAATCATTGGTTTTTTTCCCATCCAGGAGTTTGGGTTAGTTTGAGCCACCCTTAGCGGCCCTGTCCATTCGCGCAGGTTTTTGCTTTTCCATAGCAAACCTCCGGTACCGGTCATGTAATAGGTGTTTGTGCCTTTATCGGCTAAGATACATGGGTCGCTTAGTGTTATCGAGTCGAGTGGGATATTTTCTCTCATGTTGAAATTCGCTCGTTGTGCATTGACATTCAATGTCCACATAAAGGATACGAAAAAGCTTAATACTAGGCGGTTATTTGTTGTCATATTTATGTGTTTAAAACCCAAATCCATCTACTTCTATTTTCTCAACTTCTTCCTTAACAAGTTCGATGCGCTTGTGTTTGTCGATTCCTTCTACGTAAATTGCTTTGAAAGGTACTGCCGGACATATATATTCGCATCCACCACAACCCACACAAATATCAACCTCGATATGCGGAATTGTGAGTCCATCTTTATAGGGAATCATGCTTACAGCCTGTGTGGGGCAATGTTCCGAGCAGGCACCACAACTTGTTCCATCGGTCACCACAATACAGTTTTCAAGTACCAGCTGTACCTGTCCCATTTGGTTGTGATGCTTTTCTTCCATGGTGAGTGAAATTAGTGCATTGCTCGGACATACATCTGTACATACTGTACAGTCGTAGTTGCAAAAACCTTTTTCAAAACTCATCATGGGTTGCATAATTCCACCTAATCCATATTCGAGAAAAGCTGGTTTTATTACTTCTGATGGGCAGCTACTTACACAGAGATGACATGAAGTACATTGTGTGAGGAAATGTTTGGAATTTAATGCCCCCGGAGGTGTAATGGCTTTTTTTCTTTCTGTTTTAATGCTGTTGTGTCCGGGAATTGTTTTGTCGGCTAACACTTTTCCGGCTGCAAGGCTAGTGGTTGCTACTGCAAGCATAAAGCGCCGGCGTGATGTATCGGGTATTGTTTGCTTTTTAGCAGTTTTCATGCTGTAAGTAAACTTCATTGCACTTTGGTTGCAAACATCAATACAGTCGAAGCAATTGATACAACGTGAAGCGTCAATTTTGTGATTTTTGGTGTCGATGCACGACGCTTTACAGTTTCGACCACAAGCTCCGCATGAATTACACAGGTTTTCGTCGATACGAATCTGAAAAAGTGAGTATTTGCTAATGAGTCCGAGTGAGGTGCCTACAGGACAAATGGTATTGCAATAATTGCGGCCGCCTGTCCATGCCATAATACCCACTACTATCAAAGTTATCAGTGCCACAATCAGAGAAAAAACACTTCCGGTGTAAATACTCATTCGGTAAAATGTATGATCTCCGAAATGTGTGAATATGGCTTCGAGCAGATTGTTTCCAGCCAGATATGCTGGTTTCAGGACATGTACCGAAATCCTTCCAAATGCACTGTAGGGGTCAAGTAAGCCTATCAAAAAGCTGAATCCGGAGATAAAAGCAATGATTGTTATTGTTAAAACTGACCAGCGAAGTATGTTAGCCGCTTTTTTATATTTGAATCTCTTTTTTTTCAGAAACTTCCGCCTGGCCCAATTCACTATGTCCTGAAATGTTCCTAAGGGACAAATAGATGAGCAATATACTCTTCCGAAAATAAATGTAAGTGCAACAAGTGCTGCCAGCACCACGAGGTTAAGGGCTAGCAATGCAGGTAAAAATTGTATTTGGGCCAGCAAACTAAAGCCAGCAGGAAGCAGACCTGCAAAGTCAACAAAATATAGAGTTATCAGCGAAAAAAATAACACCGACACTACAATTCGTATTTTTCTGAGCATGATGTTATCAGAGTTTTATTCTTCTTACTTTGAGTTTTTCAAGATTCATGGTGCCAAGTTTCAGGTCTTGTCCTTTGGCTAGGTGTCCCACTGTGTTTAGTGGCATTTCGCGTACCTGGTTGAAGAAATTTGTGGCTGCAGTATCTACGGCTACAATATCCTGCGATATAAACAAAGCTTTCGATGTAACCACATCGGCATCTGATTTGCCACGAGGACCATTTGTTTGCATAAGCCTGTAAGCATCAACTACGTTTAGCACAGCAGCTTTGTTTATAGTGCATATATCCGCAATACACTGTTGTAGGTCGTTTTTATGAAAGAAACCACGATCCCAAACAATTCCCATGTGATTTTTCATTGAAATTGACATTTTAGCGCCACCGTGATTTTTGAGTACAGGCACATTTATCCATACATCACAATCGAGTATTGCCTGATGGACTTTTGTGGTTTTCAGGCTCTTTGCATTTGGAAGAGTTACCGTTTTATAATACGATTCCTCGTGTGCAGGAACTACTTTTGCTCCTGCAGTTTTTGCAGCCGATTCAATTCCGCTATTGGCATAGCATTTTCGCCAGTCGTCGCAGGTATGGTCAAATACTACTACCTCTTTTGCACCAGCTTTGATGCACTGACGAACAATTTCGGCCACTAATTTGGGATTGGTATTGGCTGCCAGTTCGGGCACTTTATCCCACCCAATATTGGGTTTTACCACTACTCTTTGCCCCTTCTTTACAAATTTCTGTATGCCTCCTAATTCGTCAATCGCTTTCCTAAACATAGCTTCGGGCTCGCCACCCAGCACTGCTACCAGATCAAATGCAGCTTTTGAGTTTTGAGGAGCCGGACTGAAATGTTGCGACATGATTGTCATCGCTTCAGTTTCTTTGATGCTGAGTGCTGCACCGGTGAGGGCAAGTGCTTTAAGAAAATTTCTTCTGTCCATACCGTTTGTTGTTTATCAGTTTATAATGGGATTAAATTTTTATGCTATAAAAATAGAAAAAAACAATCAAACAGACAATTTCAGAAGGTTTTTTTTACTTTCCTGTATATTTATAATAGGTGTCTAGTGTGTTTTTTACATATGCCACGGTTTCTTTTCCTTTGAACCGACCATATTTCACTACAGGGTCGTTGAAGTATTCGGGTTCCGATTTTTTCAATACATAATACTCTACATTATTGAACCAAATGTGTGGATTTTTTCCATATTTTCTGGTGAGTGCCATGGCATCAAAAATATGAGCCGGCCCTGAGTTGTATGCTCCAAGTATAAATTTCAGCCGCTCTTCTGTATCTTCAATTTTTCTGAATGACAAATTCAGACTTTTTATATATTGCACTCCTGCTTCAATGTTTTTTTCAGGATTCATAATTTGTTCGCGACTCAATCCAAAATTGGCAGCTGTGCGTGGCATTAGTTGCATTAAACCTGCTGCTCCTGCCCAGGAAACCTGTGACGAATCGAACCGTGACTCGTGAAAGGCCACTGCTGCCAACAATTTCCAGTCCCAGTTAATCTCAGAGGCATATTTCTTAAATAAATCGTCATAAGGCGAAACGGCGCCGCGTGGTATTTTAATACGCTTTTGAGCGAAATACGGACTTTTTTTCCAGTACTTTTGATACAATTTGGTGATGATCAATTCGGATTCGGATGATTTTTTCCATTCCTCAATTTTTTGAGCCAGTGCTTTACTTTCGTTGCGTATCATCCAACCGTTTTGTTGATCATAGCCTACAGGCATTCTTATGTCCAGGTTTTTGTGATAGAGTTTGTAAAGTTGTGCTGTTTTGTTATGTGCCAGTGTCATTTCAATTTTTCCGTTTGCTACCTGTTCTATCAATTCTTCGGAACTAAGCGTATCGGGCGCATCTACAATAGTAAATACTCCTCCGGTTTCGTTGTGCAGATTTTCTAGACGTTGCCGATAAACGGTGTTGGGTTTCACATGGACCGTCTTTCCCTTTAATTCGCTGATTTCGCTAATGCTGTTAATTGATAGTCTTTGTACAAGCACTTGATGTGACGATTGTTGTGGCATTACAAAACGAAAAAGACTTTTAAATTCCGGTGTTTGATAAACATTGGTGGCAATGATATCTATTTTTCTATCCTGCAATAAATGAGCTAATTCGATTACCGAAACAGCAGTAACTATCTTTAGTTTGAGCTTTAAATCTGCTGTTAGTGCCAGCGCCAGTTCATAATCGTAACCCATATATTCATCGCGGTAAAGAAAATACGATGTAGCTCCGTACAATGTTCCTACTACTAGCGTGTCTCTTTCGATGATTTCGTTTAAATCAACCGGCGATGAGTCTTTCGTTTCTATGTTGTTTTTTCGACACGAGACAAACCCCGACAGTGTTAATGCCAAACCCCATATCAGTAAGCTCATTTTCATTTGAGTATCAAATAAATTCCACATTGTCGTTGCTGAAAAATGGCAAAGCCTGCATACGAAGAAAAACTCTTGCCGTAGCTACCACGTCCTTTTGACAATAAAGTGCAATGCGTTGAATGTCTTTTTCGTCATAATAGACTGAGGCCACCTGACTTCCGTCGATGTCGTCTTTCGGAGTGGGAATTCCAAAAACAGCCGTCAGCAATTTCAGAGATGTATAGTTTTTGTAATCGCCGAATTTCCAGAGTTCGAGCGTGTCGATAAATTGAATTTCCCAGGGCTTTTTGCCCGAGATTTGAAGTATTGATGGCAATGCTATATTGTTAATTAGCATTCGTCGGCAAATGTACGGAATATCGAATTCTTTGATATTATGTCCACAGAGCGTATGCTCGCGACTGATACAAAAGCGTGCAATCATAGTTGCAAAATCGCTTAGCAAAATCGCTTCATCGTCGCCGGCAAACGATTTTGTTCTGAAAAACATTTCAGTGCCTTTGAAGTGAATAAAGCCGACTGAAATACAAACAATTTTACCAAATTCAGAATAAATTCCTGCACTTTGACTAAAAGCATCTGCCGGAGTAGTTTCGTCGCTGTACTTCTCGGGCATACGTTTTTGTATCAGGTTGAATTTTTCTTCCCAAAGATGTGCAAGCTCTTCGCTCAACTCTCCAAAACCGGCTTTCGAAGGTACAGTTTCTATGTCGAGAAACAATATTTTGGTCAAATCATTACGGTCCATAGTATTTTTTAGTTGGATGTGTCGGATGATTATTTCAGATTATTCTCAATATACTTAGTCATAATATCAATAGCAATATGATTATTGCCGCCTTGTGGTATTATAATGTCGGCAAAACGTTTGGTCGGTTCTATAAATTGTAAATGCATAGGTTTTACGGTGCTTTCGTAGCGCTCCATCACTTTGTTTACCGACCGACCGCGTTCCACAATGTCGCGGTTTATAACTCTTATTAATCTATCGTCGGCATCGGCATCTACAAAAATCTTCAAATCCATAAGTTTGCGCAACTCAGGATTTGTCAGAATCAGAATACCCTCCACAATAATCACTTTACAAGGATTCACAGGGATGGTTTCCTCTGCCCTTGTGCAGGTAAGGTACGAATATATCGGCTGTGCTATCTGATGGCCTTTTTTAAGCTCTTTGAGATGTTTTACCAATAGTTCGAACTCTATGGATGATGGATGGTCGAAGTTGATCTCGAGCCTTTCTTCGAGTGGCAAATGACTGCTATCACGATAATACGAGTCCTGAGGTAGAATTGCAACTTCGCCTTCGGGCAGGCGTTCCATAATTTTTCGTACCACCGTTGTTTTTCCTGAACCGGTGCCACCGGCTATTCCAATAATGAGCATGTTGAGGGTTTTATTGATTTCAGAGCACTAAAATACATATTTATTCTCTTTCGGGAATTATGTGACAATGTTGTTTTTTTTTGATAACAATAAATATATTTTATAATTATCAGACAATCAGTTTGATATAAATATTTTTATTGTTGTTTTTTTTTGACTGAATCTGTTTTGGTTTAACAATGTGTGTAAGGATTCGACAATTATCAGATAGTTCTGAATTTTTCTTGCAATTGCTGATTATTATCATTATTATTGCATTGTAAAATATTTTGTCAATTTTACACTCCGAACATTATACAAAGCCTAATGAAAATAATTCAAATTCCATACTCAGATGCACTCAATACTGCAGGTGTTGACAATGCTGTTCAAATACTTGAAGAAAATGGCCGGCGCTTGAAGATTGACTCGCTAAACTGGCCCGAGGTATTTCCGTATAAACCAATTACCTATTGTAATATTGCATATTCTTCGCAGAGTTTATTTCTTCGTTTTTTTGTTTGGGGAAATATGTTGAAAGCAGTTTATTATACTGATCAATCGACAGTGTATGAAGATAGTTGCGTAGCGTTTTTCTGCAAACTTCCTGGTGAAGCTGAGTACCGTAATTTCGAATTTAATTGTATAGGAACCTGCTCGGCCTCGGTGCGAAAGGGTAGAGACGAGGCTGTTGAACCGTTTTCGCCTGACAAAATGAAGTTGATAAAGCGCTTGCCTTCTATTACTCCAAAAGCTTTCAACGAACTTAGCGGCCATTTTGAATGGGATTTAACAGTAGAAATACCGTTTGAACTTATTGGTGTCGATGCAGAAAATTTACCTGAATTTATCGATGCGAACTTTTATAAATGTGCGGATAAAACTGAATTTCCACACTTTGTGAGCTGGAATAAAATTGAGACAGAATCGCCTGATTTTCACAGGCCTGAGTTTTTTGGAAGACTTTACTTTGATTAATTGTCAGAGCGTGAATAACTCTGCGGAGAATTGAAGTTATTCTTTTTTTACCAAATGAGCAGACCCATAAACAAACGGTATACACATTGGAAATTTTAAAAAAAAAGAAGGTACGGACAGATGGCTTAAATCTGTCAGTACCTTTTTTTGTTTTGCTAATAATGCCCGGATTTTATTCAAGTATTACTTTTTGAATGTTATGGTTTTCATTTGTTTGATATTGAATAAGATAGGTGCCTGATGTGAGTGTTGGTATATTTATATTGCCCGACTCGATAAGGGGAAAACTCTCAAATACCAACCTACCACTTATGTCTGATATGCGTATTTTGCTGATAGTTGTTGTCGATCGAAATGATAAATTGTTGTATTTCAGTATGAAAGTTGTTTTGTTTGTTGATTTTTTTAAACCAGTACTGAAGTCGACATACACTCCGGGCATACTCATATGCATTCCTTCCATTTCACTGACAATCCTCCAGCAAGCGGATTTGCTCATTAGCTGATATGGTGCTTTCGATGGGTCGAGTGTGGCCGAAATGCGGTATGAAGCATTATTACTGAGGGTTTGTACATTTGTAATCGACACAGGGTTGTATGCTGCATCAGTAAGTTCTAAATCGTCGTCGGCGAGGGTGGCCGGTTGTTTGAATAGATAAAGGTTAAATCCTGTCTGGTCGACATTTGATGTATATGCATTGTTCGAAACCAGATTGTCCTGCGAGGAAAGTATCTGCGCCACTCCACCTACCTCGGTGTTATCGCCAGAAGCTCTTAGAGCTAGTTTATATCCGGCATCGGCAATGGTTGTCACATAATTCAGTGTATTGGCATTTTCGATCGGAGCCATTTCGTAAGTAAGCGGATTTACTCTGAACCACTGATAGTTTAGATGTCCTTCAACCTCAGAATCGTCCGAGAGTTTTTTTACAGTAAAGTTTGCTTCCAGTCCACGTCCGATATTTGGAGCCATAATGCCTGTAAGAAACATACCTTCGTCGAGACCCCAACCTGCAAAACGGGTATTTATGTGAGAAAGTTGGGCATAGACTTCGTTGGATGTGAATCCGTCTTTTGAGCCACCATTCACTCTGAGCCTGAAAGTATATGACGCATCTGGCGAAAGGCTAAAATTATCACCGGTAAGTACTAGGTCTTCGCCATAATGTTGATAATTGGTCCATGTCCCTCCGTTGTCGTCCGAGATTTGAACAGTATAGCTCTCTGCTCCAATACTTGCCGGAGTAGGGAAGTGCATATCTACTACAGCATATGTGCCACCTTCTGCGAAAATGCTATGATGTCGGTGTGAATATGCCAGGAGTAGTCCGCCAACCTTTCCTTCGGGAAGTGAAAATGCCGGAAATACAGGTAAATTGCCACCTTCGCCTGGCGTAAATTGTGCATATATGCCCGATATAAAAAGGCTAATGCTCAAAATTATGATTGAAATTCTTCTGTGAAAAATGTAGTTGTGTTTCATGACCATTAGTTTTAAGGGTAAATGATATTTATGGTATTATTCATTAAAACAAACTTAATGTGTAATTGGTTTAATTAGTTGGTGTTCAATTTTTGTGTTTTTGTAAAGGATTTGTTATAACAATAAAAGAGACAAAAAGCATAATGCCTGTTTGTCTCTTTTTAAAATTATAAACACATGAATTTTTTAAATTGCTTTAAAGCTCATGTCTAAACTTTTTACGGAATGTGTGAGTGCGCCTACCGAAATGTAATCGACGCCACATAGTGCATAATCTCGTAGCGTATCGAATGTTATGCCCCCTGATGATTCGGTTTCGAACTTACCTGCAATTATTTCAACAGCTTTACGGGTGTTCTCAACCGAGAAATTGTCGAGCATAATGCGATCTACTCCACCAATTGTTATAACCTGGGCCAGTTCGTCGAAACTTCGAACTTCGATTTCGATTTTCAGGTTTTTGTTTTTTGTTTTCAGGTATTCTTTGGCACGTAAAATGGCTTTGTCAATTCCGCCTGCAAAATCTATATGATTATCTTTTAATAAAATCATGTCGTACAAACCGATTCGATGATTCACCCCGCCTCCAACCTTCACTGCTTCTTTTTCGAGCAATCGTAGTCCGGGAGTCGTTTTTCGGGTGTCGAGTACGTGTGTTTTGGTTCCTTCGAGTAGTTTTACATATTCGCGTGTGCGTGTTGCTACTCCACTCATGCGTTGCATGATATTTAGCATCAGACGTTCCGTTTGCAATAGCGACTGTATTTTACCTTCTACTACAAAAGCTATATCACCTGGATTAACTTCGGCGCCATCCTGAATATAAACAGTGGTTTTGAGTGTAGGATCGAAAGCTGCGAAAATTGCCTGAGCTACTTCGACGCCTGCCAATACGCCTTTTTCTTTGATAATTAACTGCGATTTGCCAATGGCGGTATCGGGAATGCATGAAAGTGTGGTGTGGTCGCCATCGCCAATGTCTTCGGCAAACCACAACTTAATTAGTTGTTCAAAATCATTTTTCATTTGCTGGTTCTATTCTGAGTTGTTGTATCACTGTTTGAGCATCCGATTTACGGGTAAGTATATAAACTCTGAATGCAGAGTTAGTCGTTTTTAGTGTTCCAATCAGAAAACTGGCAGCTTCTTTATCGCCCTTGTGCAGCACGAGAAATGAATTTACCTTGTTGGTTTTAAAAAAGTCGGTTATTATGCCCGATGCCTGCGGTTTACTGAATACATCGTTCTTTTTGCCAATGACCAGTTCTACATTGCTATTAAGGTAACTGTTGATTTTTACAGCATCTCCTTTGTTAAGAGCAGTAATGATGTCGGCTGGTATTTCGTTCTTCTGAGCCTGCAACGGAGCAAGCAGCAATAGCATCAATGTGCCTATAAGTAGTAATCTTATTGTTTTCATAATTCAATAATTGTTTTGGCTACCTGTTTTTTTTACTGACTTAATTATTCTGTTTACAGGTTGGCCGGCTATGTTTGATAAAACTCGTTTTTCTGTCTTTTTGTGAAATTACCTGTTTTTTGTGTGGATAATGTCACTAAAAAGTGCCATATTTGTATTTCATTTTTAACCTGCTGCAAAAATACACTAATTAATTTGATGCAGCCAAATTATTTTTGGTTTTTTATTTACAACAAATAGTGCACCAAATAGCACTGAAATAGCACTGTTAACATGAAAATAACTTTATTAATGGTAGGTAAATCCAATCATCCACAGCTTGTAATGCTCGAAGATGAGTACCGTAACCGCCTTAAACACTATACTTCGTTCGAACTACAAATTGTGCCCGAACTCAAAAATGCCAAAAAACTATCGGAACAAGAACAAAAGGAAAGAGAAGCCGATTTGTTGCTAAAATATATGGATACAAGTGATGAAGTATTGCTGCTCGATGAGCATGGAAAACAGTTTGGATCGGTTGAGTTTGCAAGGTTTATCGAAAAAAAGAATCTTTCGTCGTTAAAGCGTATGATTTTTGTTGTGGGTGGGCCGTATGGTTTTTCGCAGCGTATTTACGATAGAGCAAATCAGAAAATATCGCTTTCGGCCATGACTTTTTCCCATCAAATGATCAGGGTTATTTTTATGGAACAGCTTTACAGGGCTTATACTATTATTAAAGGTGAACCTTATCATCATGAGTGAATTCATTGTTTTACATACATATGTACATTAAACTATTTAATTATATATTTCTAACACAATAGAATACACAGAAATTCTGGAGGAAAAAGACTTAGTTCACATAGTAAAATACTAATTCATTTTTATTAGAATGCGATTACCGGGCTTTTACAAATTTATAATCACATTGCTTATACTCAGTATGGTACTTGCTTTACTGGCTACAATAATGCATAATCAGTCGCCCGTAAAACAGCCTGATACAGCGCATTTTATGTCGGTATTGCACAATTACGAAAAGCAGGCCCGACGCAATATTGATAAACTAACAACTATTTTACAAAAAGATGGCATTAGCGCACTTAACAATTATGCCGTCGAGAAACATGATTTTCCGCTTTATGTGTTTTTGGGAAAGGAGCTGATATTCTGGACAGATAATCGTTATGAAGTAGATGCAGGATGTTTGCAACAAAAAGATAGTGTGGCTTATCATGAACTTTCGAATACAAAAGTGATCCGGCTTTGTAGGCAAACTGATAGCATCACCCTGGTCGCCCTTATTCCACTCAAAAATAATTTTCAGTACGAAAACGACATATTGCAAAATGAGTTTGCTTCGGGTTTCAGTATCGATAAACAGATTGATGTAAGACCCGGCAATTCCGAAGATGTACATGCGGTTTTTTCGGTCAACGGGCACTATTTGTGTAGCCTTGTAGCACCTGATGCAAAAATTTACAGTCGTTTCTGGGGGATAACTGCTTTTACATTGCAGGCATTCACAGTATTATTGTTGCTTTTGCTTTTTGGTAATGCGGGCCGTTTTGCTAAAGGCGGAAAATTGTCGGTAAAACAATATGTACTACTGACTTTGTTTGTATTGCTTTTGTTGCTTTTGAGCCTGTATTATAATTCTCCGCGTTTGCTTTTTTATCAGCCGATTTTTAATCCATTGCAATATGCTGCAAACTCTTTTTTGTCTTCGCTTGGTCATTTAACTTTACTGACGTTTTTCTTTGTGTCTGCAGCTTATTTGTTTTATTTTCAAACTAAAAGCCTTGTTGGTGAGCATGTTGTGTGGCAATACCTTTTTCGTTCAATTTTCGCCGTTGGATTTTTGCTGTTATACTATATCGTAAGCACATTGGTTTTTCACTCGAGTATTCAGATTAATATTTTAAGTTTTGAAGATATTTCGTTGCCTGCCTTGTGGGCGCATTTATTGGTTCTTTTATGGGCGATAGGATTGGCTTTGATTTACGATAAATTAAACAAAGACAATCAGGAACCATTTTCATGGAAGTATTTTCTGAAATTTGAATTGCCATTTATGTTTTTGCCAATATTGCTGTATATATGGATTACTCCCGGATATCCGGGCTCTTTTATAGTGTCGTTGCTGGTATTATGGTTGGTTTTTCATTTCACACTTTTTGTTCCGAAACGCTATTCGTTGCCTTACTCCTTGTTTTTCAGGGTTTTTGCTTTTACGTTGTTTTTTGTGTTGAATACAGTATGGCTCAATAATCAGAAGAATTATAAAAAATACAATCTTTTGGCAGAAAATATTCTTATCAATGGAAATACTGAATACGACCGCATGACCGATGTGTTGCTCGAAGAGCTCGACGAGCAGCTTTACAATGATGATTATTTGTATCAGCTGGCTTCGTCCGCCGATTCGGTGCAGGTTGCAGCTGCTTATCTTAACGACACTTATTTGCGTGGTTTCTGGAATAAATATGAAATGCGGTTAAATATTGCTCAGTCGCGCTCCGAAATAGATTATCAGTACCAGTTGTTTATCGACAGAGCTGGTACCAAACTCGGAAAAACTCACTTTTATCGGGTGCCTGCGCTTTACAATGATATGACCTATCTCGGAATTTTTCAAAATGTGCGTCCTTCGGGTGATACGCTGTTTTTTTACATGGAGTTTTATCCCGGTCGTGATTTTAAGAGTTATAGTTTTCCAAATTTGCTGCTGAATGCAGCTCCCGATATTCAGAGTTCGATGGGGATTTATACTGCACGTTACGAAAAAGGCCGTTTGGTTTATGCTTCGGATGGGTTCAACATTCAGGCAACCGACGAGTGGATTCCGTCAGCCGCAAAAAGGTTTTACAGTTTAAAACACAACGGACATAATTTCTTTATTTACAATCCCGGACATGAGAGTAAAGTAGTGATTTCAGAGATTGAGCCACGAAAGGTCAGGGATTATTTGTTGTATTTCGCCTACACCTTTTTGATATTTTATTTGTTTGTAAAACTTGTGTCGGGTATAAGCACAGTGCTTCGTTGTCGTAAAGTTTCTAAGCCGGGCCTTGCCGCAAAGTATCAGTATATGTTTGTGGTCTTGTTTATAATGAGCTTTTTGGGGATATTTTATGTGTCGGTAAATTATATCAGAGCAAAATACAGCAACGAGCAGATTGCTAAACTTGAGAGTAAGAAGAAATATATACAGAAAGCGCTACAGGATATGTATTACTGGAATCGCGATTTGTCGGCCGTAAGTACACAGGCACTTAACTTTGATTTACAGGAATTGTCCATAGTTTATCAGACCGACATTCATGTGTACGATCATCGCGGGCAATTGGTGGGAAGTTCGCAGCCGTTGATTTTTAATAAGAAACTAATCAGCCAGAATATAGCTCCGGTACCGTATTTTAGTGGAGATTCCGGACTTAATCAGACTGAACATATCGGGCGACTAGAGTATTTGTCGGGCTATGCAGCTTTGTACAATGGCGATTATTTGCCCATTGGTTATATATCGGTTCCACAGTTTTTGAGTCAGGAGGAAATGCGTGCCGAAATTCAGGAGTTTCTTGGTGTGATTGTACATATTTATCTGATTATAATTATATTGGCAGTTGTGTTGAGCATTGTTATTGGTCGTCAGTTGTCGGCTCCTCTCAAAATGATTGAAAACAAATTGAGGCAAATGCGTTTCGGACATAGAAACGAAAAAATTGACTATCAGATGCACGACGAAATCGGGCAATTAGTGGCACAATATAACCGTACAGTGGATGAACTCGAGCGAAGTGCGCAATTGCTGGCACGCTCAGAGCGCGAAACAGCATGGAAAACAATGGCAAGGCAGATTGCTCACGAAATAAACAATCCGTTGACACCCATGAAACTAACTCTACAGCAGTTGCAACGGACGCACAAGATGAAGGATGCACGATTCGATGATTATTTTGAAAAAACAAGTCATACCCTGATTGAGCAAATTGATAATTTATCGCGTATAGCAGGTACTTTTTCGAACTTTGCCCGTATGCCCGAGGCGCAGTTTACGCAGGTTGATGTGGCTGCACGATTGAAATCGGTATTACAACTTTTTGCACACAATCACGAACAAACGCAAATCAAATACGAGGGGCCCGAATCAGGTGTAGTGGTACTGGCCGATGCCGAACAACTGACACAGGTTTTCAATAATTTGCTCAAAAACGCCATTCAGGCAATACCTGCTGAGCGAAATGGCCAAATAATGACATCTGTTAAAACGGAAGGAAGTGAGGCCGTCTTCAGTATCTCTGACAATGGTACCGGTATTCCTGACGAAGTAGCTGCGCAGCTTTTTACTCCAAATTTTACAACTAAAAGTAACGGGATGGGGCTGGGTTTGAGCATCTCACGTAATATTGTAGAAATTGCCGGAGGCCGTATTTCTTTTAGTACACATAATGGTAAAGGAACAACTTTTGAAGTTCGATTACCTCTGTATGGATAGTATTTTCCTTCTGTACGAACCCTTTGTGTTCTGAACTGTTTATTTTGTTACTAATTTTATTTTCTGCTTAAATTATTGACTTATGTGGCGCTTTTTGTTTCTGACAGTTTATTTTTATTGTGTTAGCTTCACTATCAATGCTCAGTCAGTCGGATTGGTTTTGAGTGGAGGCGGAGCGCGTGGCATTACGCACGTGGGAGTGATTAAGGCTCTCGAAGAAAGTGGTATTCCTGTGGATTATGTGGCAGGCACTTCGATGGGGGCTATTGTAGGAAGTATGTATGCTATGGGTTATTCGTCCGACGAAGTGATTACTATTCTTAAGTCTGATGAGTTTAAACGCTGGAGTACCGGTGAAACTGACCCGGCATATGTAAATTATTATATTAACCCCGATCATCGTCCCTCTTTTGCCGATGTACATCTGAATATTAATCGAACCGATTCACTCGATGTAAGTACACGCTTTATTCCAACCAATATTGTGTCGCCACGGCAAATGAACTATGCTTTTTTAGAACTGTATTCGCAAGCAACAGCTGCCTGCGACGGCAATTTCGATAAACTTTTTGTGCCATTCAGAAGCGTGGCTGCCGATGTGTACGAAGAAAGGCCTGTTATCTTTCGTAATGGTAGTTTGAGCGATGCTGTACGAACGTCAATGACATTTCCTTTTATGTTTAAACCTATCTCGGTTGATGGTCGGTTGCTCTTCGATGGTGGGATTTACAATAACTTTCCGGTGGATGTAATGCGTGACGATTTTAACCCACAGTTTATGATTGGAAGCGTGGTGACAGGGAATCCTCCAAAGCCGGATGAGGATGACGCTATTCAGCAATTGGCAAATCTGATTGTAAAAAAAACCGATTATAGTATTGATCCTGAAGTTGGTATTTTGTTTCGTTTTCCGCTCGACGATGTGAATTTGTTCGATTTTAGCAAAGTTGATGAGCTGGTAAAAATGGGCTACGACTCCACAATGGCTCATATGGATGAAATTAAACGTAGAGTTGCCCGGTATGAGCATCCTTCTGATTTGTCAAAACGACGCACTGCGTTTAGAAATAGTTTCCCGGCATTTCGATTTAAGGATGTATATATCACAGGCGTGGATAGTCTTCAGAAACGCTATGTGGAATCTGCTTTTCATCAGTTTGATGATACATTTAATATCAATTCATTTAAGGATGGATATTTTAATCTGATATCCGATGATAAAATTTCGGAGGTTTTTCCTTCCGCAGTATTTAATAAGCAAAATGGCAATTTCGATTTACATTTAAAAGTCAAAACTCAGGATCGCCTCAAAATTTCGCTGGGAGCAAATGTGTCTTCGTCCACATCGAATGTTGCTTATATTGGTCTTACATATCAGAATTTGCGCGAATATGCACAAATGGCATTTGTGGATGCACAGTTTGGCCGAATGTACAATGCTTTCGGGTTAGGAACCCGTTTGGATGCAGGTCAACCACGTCGCTTTTATTTAAAACTTAATATGGTGCTGCACCGCTTCGATTATTATCAGGGTAACCGGCTTTTTTATCAGGACGATCGCGTGGCCGAATTTAGTCAGTTCGAAGTGTATTCAAAAATTGCGGTTGGATTTCCGCTTACTTTCAAAGGTCGCATGGAATATGGAGTTGGATATGCAAATATGACTGATTTTTACCGTATCAATAGTACCAATGACGGAGTTGATCGCAGTGTGTTTAATCTTGGCAGTGTGTTTGCACGATTCGAAACTTACACGCTCAATAACCTAATGTACCCAATCGAAGGTTATAAACATAATTTTACGATCCAAATGTTTGGTGGTCAGGAGCTTTTTGTGTCAGGAACAACAGGGGTAAATACCGAAACACCACAACGAACAATGTGGGCGCAGGTGAAAGGACAATTTGACCATTATTATAAAATATCGGACCGCATTATGCTTGGTGCTTTTGCCGAGGCTGCTTATTCAAGTCGCAAAGCATTGCTTAATTATCAGGCGAGTCTGATACATGCACCTGCTTTCAGACCAACCACACACAGTCAGACCGTATTCAATGCAGCTTACTCGGCCAACGAATATTTGGCTACGGGTTTAAAACCTATTTATCGACTCAACGATCAGCTGCACTGGCGCAATGAATTGTATCTTTTTATGCCTTATCGCTCTATTCTGCGTAATCCCGGCAACGAAATGCGCTATTCCGATCCCTTAACCCGCATGGAGTTTATGGCCGAAACAGCGCTTGTGTTTAATTTTCGTATTGCTACAGCTTCAGTATTTCTGAATTATTATACCAATTCGGTAAGCCCTGTGAATTTTGGTGTAAATGTGGGGTATCTGCTTTTTAATAAGAAATTTATGGAGTGAAAAATTGATGCTCTTTTGGGATTGAATATCTGTGAATTATGTAACATTCTTAAGAGCGGATATAATACATGATATAACGAGATAAAATATCTTTGTGTAGTTTTATATTGCGTTGTTGTCTTCCAACTTTTCAATCGCTGCGACATGAATATTAAAAGAGTTTTCGGTTCAATGCTGACTGTGCCTGGCAAAGTCATTCTTATTTGTGCTGCCATTATGTTTGCAAATTCGGAAACCAACAATCATGTTATAAAAGTTGTTATCATTTATAGACCTCCAGGACTTATATTCTTTGTTTCGGGTGTAAGCCTTATTCGTAGTGTATAGGATAATTTGTAAAAATTCCTATTTTCAGAATAACTGACAGACATTATAAATCTGTCGGCCTGATTCTGTCGGAGTTTTGCTATTGTCCGTCTTAAATAAAATACCCTTTATAGGGTTATTCACAATATGAAGAAAATTCTTTCTGTCATAAAGAAAACTTTAAAAGCTATCTTGTGGGTGGTTGTCATTTTCGTGCTCATTTTTCTGATTGTGGCGGCTGTTATCCAAATTCCGGCAGTTCAGAATAAGATTGTGAATTACGCGACCACCTTTGTAAACGACAGAACGAACACCCGTGTCGGGATTGAAAATGTAAGGATTTCATTCCCAAAATCAATTGTTGTCGAAGGTGTTTTTCTGGAAGATCTTCAGCATGACACCTTGCTTTTTGCCGACAAGTTGAAAGTTAATATTGTGCTCAAAGATTTATTGTTTAATAAAATAACAGTCAATAGTATTGAGTTGAAAACCCTGACTGCCAATCTGTACAATACCTCTGCCGATTCTTTATTCAACTATAATTTTTTGCTTGAGGCTTTTAGTGATACTACAAATCAGACGGAGATTGAAACCGCACTTTCTTCCAATTGGACATTTTCACTCGACAAAGTATTACTGAAAAATATTCGAATCCGTTACGATGATACATTCGCGGGAATGAATGTGAAGGCAACGCTCTATAAATTGGAGTTGGCGATGGACGAACTAAATATTGAAAAATCGCTTTATCGAATCGACGATATATTGGTTGAAAAGTTGAATGCCAGTGTGCAGATAAAAAAAACTTCGGAATCGAAAGATGAAATGTCCGACTTTGAACTTCCGCGAATTACTGCCCGGAATATTCAGATAAATAATTCCGTAGTTCAGTATTCCGATTCGCAAGGGAATCAGTCAGTTATGGCTGTCGTGAACCGTTTTGAGATAAAAAAAGGAGATCTTGATTTGGAGAAAGAAAGGCTGGACTTGGATAAAATTTACCTCAGCGAAAGTAAAATCAGATACTATGCAAATGGAACAGAAGTGCTTGTTGACTCCACGAAACCGGATATTGAGACTGATAAACAAGCGCTAGAAAATAACTGGAAAATATCGGTTCGTGAACTTGACTTTGTTGATAATTATATTCTTTATAAATCTGGACAACAAATAAATACAAAAAGGGAGTTTGACGCCAACCATTTAGAATATGATTTTTTAAATCTCAATGCTGCAAATTTATATTATTCGTCAGAGCTAACTGAACTATCTGTGAAAAGTTTTTCAGCCATCGACCGAAATGGTTTTGAAATTGTACGTTTCGAAACCGATTTTATGATGGACAAACATTCTATTTCGGCAAAGAATATTAAAGCCAAAACAAGTGCTTCGTACATAGATGGCGAAGTGAGTATTGCTTACGAATCGTTGGATGCGTTGGTGGATGAATTACCATTTATGACTTTAAACGTAAACATACGTAAAGCGGGTTTTAGCAATGCGGATATATTGTATTTCAGTCCGGCACTTGTCACACAGGATTTTTTTAAGAATAAGAAGAATACTACCCGTATTTCGGGTCAGCTAAATGGCAGTGTGAATAATTTGAAAGGGAAAAATATTGTTTTACGAACAGGAATAAATACTGTTTTACAAACCAATTTTCATATCACCGGATTGCCCGACGCCGAAACAGCTAATTTTTATTTTCCTGATCTGAAAATAAATTCGGGTAGTCAGGATATTCAAATGATGGCTGGCACGGCAATTCCCGAAAATATTGCAATACCTCAGGATTTAAACATTCAGGCCGTTTTTAAAGGAAAACTCAAAGATTTTGCAAGCAATATCGATGTTAATACGAGTATTGGTAACGGGCAACTTGTAGCTACTGTTGATAAAGATGAAAATTTCAGTGCTAACATTAATCTCCTTGATTTTGATTTGGGTGTTTTGCTAAAAGACAACGAAATGTACGGTCCCGTTAGTTTGTCAGCCGAAGCAAAAGGGCATGGCTTGGATCAAAAATCACTTAATGCGAAGATACATGGAAATGTATCGAAATTGTTTTTAAATAAATACAGGTATCGTAATCTAACATTGGATGGTGTTGTGGCCAATCAGCAATTTGACGGCAAAATAAACTTGAATGACGAGAATGCCGTGTTTGATTTTGCCGGATTAGTGAATTTTAATCCCGGCCACGAAAGGGTTAAGTTCCAATTAGAAGTGAAGGGAGCCGATCTTCAGAAACTTCAGTTCTCAGAAAAGGATATACGAATTGCGTTCAATGCTTCAGCCGATTTAAAGGGTGGAACAGTAAATGAGGTCAATGGGAAGGTGGAAGTTACAAATACCATAATTGCACAAAACGGGAAAAAATATAAACTCGATTCCTTGTTGGTTGCGTCCATTAATCTACCCCGAAAAAGCGAAATAAATTTCAGCAGTGCGCTGATAAATTTAAAGTATAGCGGCACAATTTCGCCTGCTGCACTTCCCGCCACACTTACGCATTTTATTGATCATTATTTCCCCGTTAACGATGCAAAGCCGCTTAAAACCAACAACGACAGTTCGGATTTTAAGTTTGAAATTGAACTTCACAATCATCCCATTCTGTCGGAAGTATTATTGCCGCAACTCAATGAGTTTGAACCGGGACTGATTACGGGAAGCTTCGATAGCCGGAAAATGGAGTTGAATTTGAATGCCAACATGAAACGAATAGTGTATGCGGGTAACGAAATCAATGATATTTCATTGGGTGTAAAATCGGACTCAACGAACATGAATTACAGTATTTCGCTCGCCGAACTTACAAATTCACAGCTGAAATTCAACAACTTCTTGTTCGAAGGTAAGTTGGCCGACAATCAACTGACGGCAAATGTATCTTTGTCCGATTTGCTTAATAAGAAATTGTCTGTTCGGTCGCTGATTACAAAAGAAGCCGACAATTATAAACTTCAGCTCAATCCCAATGAATTTTATTTAATGAATAATCGTTGGGATATTGCTGATGACAATTACATAATGTTTGGGAAACAGGGATTTCTCGTGCATCATTTGTTTATGAAACATGCTACAAGCGTCGTCAACATCTCATCGCCCAACAAAAAATATAACGATGATCTTCAGATCGATATCCACGATTTTAAATTATCGGATATTTCGCGAATTTTCGAAAAAGACAGCAATATGCTGAAAGGCAATCTGCATGCTAATGTGTTGCTTAAAAATGTAAACAACTCGTTTGGTATTATTGCTGATGCAGATGTAAATAATCTTGTGGTGCGCAATGTCGATGTAGGAAATCTTGCGCTAAAAGCTGAAAATCCCTCGTTCGAACGTTTCGATGTTGATATGAGTCTTAGTGGTAAGGAAAACAGACTTACTGCAAGCGGTTATTTTATTCCCAACGGAGGCGAAAACTCGATGGCAATAAATACCAATATCCAATCGCTATCGATGAAGACTATCGAAGCCTTTTCGATGGGTCAAATCAGCGAATCATCAGGTGTTCTGACAGGAAATATCAATATTGCAGGTAAAACCAACGAACCAGAAGTAACAGGCGAACTTGTTTTCGATAATGTATATACGAATCCGGCATTTCTCAACAGTCGTATCGGTCTGGGCCACGAACGAATTCAGGTGACTAACGATGGTATTTTTTTCAACACATTTACCATCTCCGATTCGTTTGAGCAAACCGCCATTGTTGATGGATCAATTCGTATGAAGCAGTTTAGAGATTTTGTATTCGATTTGCAATTGAATTCTAAAGATTTCTTATTGTTTAATACCTCAGTGAACGATAATGACCTGTTTTACGGACGAATGGTGGTGGATAGTAAAATCAATATCACAGGCCCAATGGCACTTCCGGTTGTGAACGCGAATGTGAAAATGAAAAAAGGATCGAACTTTAGTTTTGTGGTTCCCGAAGAAGAATTTACAACCTACAAAGGTGAAAATATTGTTGTATTTGTCGATACGGCAAATTACAATGCTATTTTGAACAGAGAGAGTACGAGTTCCGTACGGCAATCGGTACTGAGTGGCTTTGATTTGTTTTCAGTGATCGAGGTGGATAAGGATGCTACTCTTCGTCTGTTTATGGATCCGGCTTCGTCCGATTCGCTGGTTGTGCGTGGCGATGCAGCTTTAAGTCTTACAATGGACAGGAGCGGAAAAATGAGTCTTACCGGAGCTTATAATCTGAACGAAGGAAGTTACCTGGTTTCGCTGGAGTCTATTGTAAAACGTAAATTTGAAATTGTGCCCGGAAGTACAATTATTTGGAATGGCGACCCGATGGATGCCAATATTTTCATTGATGCTTCCTACACTGTTCGTACCGCGCCTTACAATTTAGTGGCCGACCAAATGTTGGGGATGACTGAGCCCGAAAAGGGATCATTCAAACAGCAATATCCGTTTTTAGTCCTTCTAAAACTTCGAGGTGCTATTCTGAAACCTGAAATCAGTTTCGAAGTTCAGCTTTTGCCCGAAGATAAGGGTATTCTCGACGGATCGGTCAATCAAAAACTCATATTGCTCAACAATGATCCATCCACACTCAATAAGCAGGTTTTTGCATTGTTGGTACTAGGTCGATTTGTGCAGGAAGATCCATTACAATCCGAATCGGTTGGTACATCAGCACTTCTACGTTCTACAGTAGGTAATTTTCTGTCGTCGCAGCTCAATAAATTAAGTTCCCAATTTATTCCGGGTATTGAAATGAACTTTGATATTCAATCGTATGATGATTATCAAACAGGTGAAGCACAGGGACGAACACAGGTAGAAGTGGGAGTGAAAAATCAACTTTTCGACGAACGACTTAGCGTTCAGATTGGTGGAACGGTTGATGTGGAAGGTGAAAGAGCAAAGCAGAATTCAGCCAGCGATATTGCCAGCGATGTAACTGTGGAATACAAACTGACCGAGGATGGTCGTTATCGGTTGAAAGGATTCAGGCATAATCAGTACGAAGGAGCGCTCGAAGGACAACTCATTGAAACCGGAGCAGGAGTAGTGTATGTGCGCGATTTTAATAAATGGAAAGAGTTTTTCAAGAAACCGGAAAAGAAGAAAAAAGCAGAGACCCAAAGTGCTGAAGATAGAAAAGATTAAATGAAAAATAAAAAATATATAGTAAACAATGGCTTTTGGTGCGGATTTGTAATCCTTGCTAATAGAGGATTGTGGCTATTCTTTATTTGCCTCCTTCTTGCTTCATGTTCCGGTACAAGGCATTTACCCGAAGGCGAAAAACTTTATACGGGAGCTGAAATAGACCTGCAAACAGCTGATGACGTGGATGAAAAACAAATCGTTTCAGCGGCTAAGGCCGTCGTTCGCCCAGATCCCAATGATCACTTTTGGGGGATGCGTCCCAAACTTATACTTTATCAGGCAGCAGGTGAAAACCCAACCGGAAGATTTAAAAAATGGCTCAAAAAAAGAGGAGAACTACCTGTTTTGATTTCGCAACTTAAGCCCGGAATTACTGCAGACATTATTGACGCCCGATTGTTTAATATGGGTATTTTTAATAGTAATACCGAATTCAGAATAGTGGAAAAGAAACGAACCGCCAAGGTTATTTATACCAGTTGTATTCATAAACCATATGTTTTCAGTGAATTACAATATGATTTCAGTTCGCAGAATCCCGAAAAGGAAAATTTAAATAGTAATTCAATCAGGTCGGATTATAAGAAAATTGAAGAAATAATTCTTTTGGGAAAAGATAAATCGTTTGTGAAGGCGGGCGAAAACTACAGCCTGCAAACGCTCGAAAACGAACGTGTACGCATAGATGCATTGTTAAAGGATAGAGGATATTTTTATTTTAACCCTGATTATTTGCTTTTCAAGGCTGATACTTTCGATGTCGATGCGGGTATTTCGTTAAAACTGACTCTGAAACCCGACTTGCCCCGAAATGCTTTGAAGCCTTATTATATTCGAAATGTGTTTATTAATCAGGACTATTCCCTGAATGCTGATAGCAGCACACATTCAAACGACACTACAATATACAGGAATGTTGTTTTTGTAGGAGCTGAGGAACAAATGAACATTAAACCTGATGTAATTTTACGATCGGTATATTTACGCAAAAACGAGGTTTACACAAGAGAAAATCATAGTATTACACTCAATCGGTTGATGTCGATGGGCAATTTTAAATTTGTTCAGTTAAAGTTTTCCGAAAGCGATACCCTTGCTTCCGGTTTTATGGATGTGTCTATTCTTATGACACCTATGCCAAACTACAGGTTTCGGGCAGAAATGGATATTGTTACAAAATCGAACAGTTATACGGGGCCACGAATGAACCTGAGTATTCAAAGCAGAAATGCTTTTAAAGGAGCTGAGTTACTCAATTTAAACTTAGCAGGCTCATTTGAGGCTCAATTGAGCGCTGCAAGCAAAAATCTTTTCTCGTATTCGTGGAATCCTGAGCTGGAGCTTACTTTTCCGCGTTTTTGGGCACCGTTTCCAATAAAGTCAGGTCAAAGCATGTATGTGCCCAAAACAAATCTGTCATTTTCGTACAACTACATGAAAAGGGTCGATTATTTTGATATGCGAATATTCAGGTTTGCTTATGGCTATAAGTGGAAAAATAACATAAGAGATGAGCATAATTTTAATCCGATAAATGTTAGTAACAGTGCTGTTTTCAACGAATCGGATAAATTTACAGCTTTGCTTGCTTCAAATCCTTTTCTTAAAAAAAGCTACGAGGAACAATTTATCGGTGGTGGAAGTTACTCATATACTTATAACGAACAGTTTATTCAGGGTAAGAGCCTTCAGTTTTATTTCAATGGTGCTGCCGAAACAGCCGGCAATCTGTTTTCGTTGGCGAAAATAATTACTGGCGATCGTCCAACAGCTGATAACCCATCTACCATGCTTGGGTCAGTGTATTCTCAATTTGTAAAAGTGAGTCTTGATGGTCGTGCATATTATCATTTGAGGGATAATAACAAGTTAGCGCTGCGGTTATTTGCCGGAGTTGCCAAATCGTATGGTAATTCATCCACATTGCCATACAGCAAGCAGTTTTTCAGTGGTGGACCCAACAGCATACGCGCTTTTCAGATTAATTCCTTAGGACCGGGAAATTATTTTCAAAACACCGAAAATGTGGGATTTTTGCAACTCGGTGGCGATATAAAGCTGGAAATGAATGCGGAATACCGTTTCGATATTTATCGATTTTTGAAAGGAGCTTTGTTTTTGGATGCCGGAAATGTTTGGCAGCAAGCATCAAATCCTTCCAATATAGGAACTCCGTTTGCGTTCAATGGTTTTATGAACGAAATAGCAGTAGGAGCAGGATTTGGTTTGCGTGTTGATGTGTCGTTTTTTGTTTTGCGTTTCGATTTGGCAACACCGCTTCGGAAACCCTGGCTTACAGAAAGTAATCGCTGGGTTATTTCCGATATAAATCCGCTCACATCGGCCTGGCGAAATGAAAATATGATGTTGAATATTGCAATTGGTTATCCGTTTTAAATATACTTCGAAATCATATATACAGCCACAATTAGTAAAAAGAAAGCATAGCCTTTTTTGAAGACAGCCGAGGGTAGTTTTACGCCGATTTTTGAACCAAAGAACACACCAATCACAATTCCAACAGCAATAAGTGCTGCGAAAAGCACATTGAGGTGTCCTTCGCCGGCGTAAATAAGTACGCTCGGCAAGCCTACGGGTAGTTGAAGTGCGGCCAGTGAGGTGGCTGCGGCTTTTTTTGGGTCGTAATGAAATATGGCTATCAGCAAAGGTACAATCACCAAACCACCACCTTTACCAAAGAGTCCGGCAAAAATTCCGGCTGCCAGTCCAACCAGCACAAAGGCCCATACGGGTTTTGGTTTCAAATCTTTTTCGTTGAGTTCTCGTTCCTTTTTCTTTTTCAACCCGAACAGGGAGCGCAGATCGAAATAGCTTAAAGCCACATAAAGCAAAATGGCTGCATAAAGATGGGCAAGCAGACTTTCGCTTATATTGATGGCTATTTCGCCACCAAAAAACGAACCCACAAATAGTCCGAGCGAAATCCATAGCGATTCTTTTATGTTCAGATATCCTGCTTTGTAATAAGCCCAAACTCCCCACATTCCCACCGGCAATAGCATGGCTGCAAGCGAAGTGGCATTGGCATCGAGTATGTTCATTCCAAAAAATGCAATTAGTGTAGGAACCATCACAATTCCGCCACCAATACCAAAAAGTCCCGAAAGTATTCCGGCTGTAATTCCAAGTATAAGTAATCCTGTTTCGTACATTTGTTATTATTTCGTGTTTCGTGTTTTGTGTTCAGAGCTGATTGGTTGATTAGTTAGTTGATCAGTTGATTGGTTAATTGGTTGACCGGTTAATTGGTTAGTTTGTTGGTTGACAGCACAAACCAATTGTAAATTATACATTCCTAAATCGTAAATTTCTAGTATTTATTTTTCCACAAAAATCTCAGCCATTCGCTGTGTTTCTTTTCAGCGGCGTTGTCCTGTACTTTCCAAATGGATGTTTTCTGGAGTTGGTCGGGCAAAAATTGCTGTTCCACAAAATGGTTAGGATAATCGTGCGAATATTTATAGTTTTTACCGTAATCCAGATCTTTCATAAGTTTGGTGGGTGAATTGCGCAAGTGCAGCGGTACGGGTAGATTTCCGGTGCGCTCCACCAAAGCCAGTGCCTCGTCGATAGCCAGATAAGCAGAATTGCTTTTGGGCGATGCAGCCAGATATACAGTGGCTTCGGCCAGGATAATGCGACCTTCGGGCCAGCCGATTTTCTGCAAAGCATCGAAACAGGCATTGGCAAGTAAAAGCGCATTCGGGTTTGCCAGACCGATATCTTCGGCTGCCGAAATCACCAGGCGGCGTGCAATAAATTTCGGATCTTCGCCACCTGCCACCATGCGTGCGAGCCAATAAATAGCTGCATCAGGATCGCTGCCGCGTATCGATTTTATAAATGCCGAAATAATATCGTAATGCATTTCGCCATCTTTGTCGTAAGCCATGGGGTTTTGTTGCAGGCGTTCGGTCACAATTTCGTTGCGAAAATGAACTTCTCCTTCCTGATCGGACGTAATGACAAGGTCGAGAATATTCAGCAGTTTACGTGCGTCGCCACCTGCATATCGCAAAAGCGCTTCGGTTTCGTCGAAAAAGACTTTGCGTTTTTTCAGTTCAGCATCCGTATTTACAGCTCTGAGAGCCAGTTCAAGCAAATCTTCGTTGGTCAGCGATTTCAGTACATACACCTGGCAGCGGGAGAGGAGCGGAGTAATTACTTCGAACGATGGATTTTCGGTAGTGGCACCAATCAGCGTTACGGTGCCATTTTCGACTGCGCCCAGAAGCGAGTCCTGTTGCGATTTGCTGAACCGGTGAATCTCGTCGATAAACAGAATGGGATTGCCTCCCTGCGAAAAGAAACGCGACTGTTTGGCTTTCTCAATCACCTCGCGCACATCCTTTACACCCGAAGTCACGGCACTCAAAGTATAAAAAGGTCGGTCGAGTTTGTTGGCAATAATTTTGGCCAGCGTGGTTTTGCCCACACCCGGAGGTCCCCATAAAATGAACGAAGCAATGTGCCCCGATTCTATCATTTGACGGAGGATGGCTTTTTCGCCAATCAGGTGTTTCTGACCGACATAATCGTCGAGTGTTTGCGGACGGAGGCGTTCGGCTAAAGGCTGCATAATACTGAAATTTGTTTTGTGCAAATGTAGCCTTTAAAAATAAAAGGACAAAATCAAATATGATTCTGTCCTTTTGGTTTTATGATTTTGTGTTTGTTACACGAAGTGATATAGAAAAACGATATTGGCTTCGAGCGCAGGTTTTTTACTGTCTTTAATTTCAAGGGTCGCTTTAATCTCGGCCTTTGTAGTGCCACGCAGATTAACCAACGAGTGTAAACTGGCTCTGCATCTTACTTCGCTGTTTACAGTCACTGCCTGCATAAAACGCAGTTTTTCAATGCCATAATTTACAGTCAGTTTCGAGTTTCGCACTTCCACAATTTGTTCCCACAAATGCGGCAAAACCGATAAATTCAGATATCCGTGTGCAATAGTGCTTTTAAAAGGGCTTTCGGTTTTACAA
The DNA here is from genome assembly GCA_016937795.1 of Paludibacteraceae bacterium. Lineage (GTDB taxonomy): Bacteria > Bacteroidota > Bacteroidia > Bacteroidales > Paludibacteraceae > Paludibacter. The sequence continues at coordinate 53,186 of JAFGVV010000017.1, read as the reverse complement.
CGTTCTTCGTCCACGTGTATCCACTGATGATCGAGAGTGGCATCGGCAAACAAATTTATTTGCTCCTGCGAAATGGTTATGTAATCCGAAACTCCCAGTTCTTTGCCTACATACTGGTTGAATTCGTCAAAGCTGCTGATAATGATAGTGTTCATGTCTTTTTTTTGCTGATTATGATAGTCGTATAGAATTATTTTTATGCACAAAAATTTCAATTTTGTGCAAATATAGACAATTATAATTTAACAGACAAATTCAAATAATGGAAAATAGCTTAAAAACAGTTTTCTATTCAAAAAAAGACAATGGTTGTTAATCAACACTATTTGGTTGTGCAACGAATCATCACCGGAAAATGATCAGATGGAACTTCGTTTTCGGTAAAGCGCTTGTTAATAGTCTCGTACGATATTACTCTTACATTTTGTATAAAAAGATAATCGATACGAACCGATTCCGGAAAATCAGTTTTCTCTTTTTCCCAACCATTAAAAGTGCCTACCGAACCTTTGGGTTTTTCAACTGACACCAATCTGCTGTCTTTCAGTTTAGCGGTTATGGTGTTATAAAACTCCGTGTCGTTAGGGGCAGCATTGAAATCGCCCACGCAAATCACGGTTTCGCTTCCAGCCAGTTCCTCCATTTTACGTGTAATCAGTTTTGCACTTTCCCGGCGAGCTGTGACGCCTACATGATCGAAGTGAGTGTTGAAAAAGTAGAATTCCTTGTTTGTAACGCGATCTTTGAGTTTTGTCCAAAGGCAAATACGGTTTAGCGCAGCATCCCAGCCTTTCGATACTTTTTCGGGTGTTTCCGAAAGAAAGAAAAAGCCTTTTTGAAGTAGTTCGAAACGACTTTTCAGAAAATAAATTGCTGCGCGTTCGCCTTTAGAGCCTTCCTGATTATCGCGTCCGTACGACACACAAGCGTATGAGTTCAAAAGATCGCTCAGGTCATTTTCCTGCGATTTGTCAATCAATTCCTGCACGCCAAATACGTCGAATTCAAATTCGTTGATTAGTTTGGCCACTTCAGGTTTACGCACTTTCCAGTTTGTGTTTCCGGTGTCGGAGTTTGTGCGAATGCGTACATTGAAAGTGGCTACTTTCAGCGTGTCCGAAGTCGATTTTATGATTTCGGTGTCAGGTTGAGCTGCACAGGAAATACCTGCAAAGCTCAAAAATGACAACAAAATTATCAGTATTTTTTTCATCTGTATTTTATTTAGAAAACTTATTGATGTTCGGTACGTAATAAATCGTTTACAGTTTTTACCGGATTGAATGTGCTTACGGGTACTTCCACAAATACTGTATTCCAGTCGCTCATAGCACCGTTCCACAATCCGGGGAGTTCGAGTGCTTTTAGTTCTTTGCCGTTTTTCGATTTTGAGGAGATAAAACCTGTTTTCGGATCGACATATTTAAGTAAATCAAATTTCTCACCTTTGAAGTTTTTTACAGCACAAACCAAATCCACCGGATTGAAGTGTGTAGCCTGCATCATTTTTGCTTTTTCCTCAGGTTTCGACAGGTCTATTTGCGAACTTTCGAGAATTTGCGTACTCACAGTGCCATCGTTGTTTACAGTCAGGAATGGGCCTCCGCCGGGTTCTCCCGTGTTTTTTACCATGCCGCAGACACGCATCGGACGATTTAATTTATCAAATAAGTATTTTTGAAGCCTTTCGCCTTTGAGTTGCTGACCTTCGGCAGGTTTGTTATTCAGTTCGTTTTCGCAGAATGCTGCAATTTCGATAAGCTTGTTTTCGGGTAAAAGTCCGGCTTCCATTTCGCGCAGATATTCGAAAGTTTTTTGCTGAAGCGACACAAGCATTCCGGCAATCATTTTTTTGTAAATAATGGTCGGGTTTTTCATGGCGTCGGGCACCACATTGTCGATGTTTTTTACAAAAATAATATCGGCTACAAGGTCGTTGAGGTTTTCAATCAGCGCTCCATGCCCTCCGGGACGAAACACCAGCTGACCATTTTCGCGGAATGGCTGATTCTGTGCATCGGCAGCAATAGTGTCGGTCGAGGCTTTTTGCTCCGAGAAACTTACATTGTAGGTTTTGCCAAATTCTGAGCTGAATTTATCGACAGACTCCTGCAAATGCGCTTCGAAAAGTGCGCGATGTTCGCCAGATACCGTGAAGTGGATATTTACTTCGCCCGCGGAATTGGCTGCATAAAGTGCTCCTTCCACCAAATGTTCCTGCATGGGTGTGCGTTTGGCGTCGGCATACGAATGGAAAAGCAAAAGTCCTTTAGGTAATGCGCCATAGTTTAGTCCTTTTGGTAAAAGCAGATTCTCAACTACTTTTTTGTGTTCGTCTGTGGCCAGAAGTTCCGTGATTGATTTCGTCTCGTTAGCCACGCACTTTTCGTTCAATGCATTGAAAAATGCAAATTTTTCTATTTCTTTGAAAAACTGTATTTCGGCAGGTTTCGCAGGTGTCAGACTTTCGCCGTCGATAAATTCGAAGAGGTCTTTGAACATACGGCTGGCAGCTCCCGAAGCGGGAACGAATTTCAATATTGAGACTTTGCCGCTCAGATATTGATCCCAGATGCCAAGAAATTTATTGGTTTGTTGATCGGAAATTACAGTGATGCCATTGCCCGACGATGCGGCTGAACGAATCTCAAGAAAAGGGAAGCCTTTTTCAAAAGAATTGAGTTGTTGGGTGATTTGACTTTCAGAAATTCCTTTTTTTGAGAGCAGTGTAAGATCGGATGGATTCAGCATATTTGTTCTTTTTTATTTTTGAGATATTAAAAAACGAGAGTGTTCGTATAAATGGAAATACTTTTATGAGTTTTTGGCACGCAGAAAATCTTAAACCGGTTCGCGCGAACAAATTAAACTCACCGAAAGTTTTAATAATAAAGCGATTTTACTCCGTAAAATACGCTTTTGCAAAGATAAGTAATAAGAATAATATAATGTCGCATTTTAGACGAGTTTCAAATACCATAAATAAATTATTGATGCTCTTTTGAACGGCTTTTGTACCTTCGTTCGGTTGTTTAGCCCGCTAAACGCCCTCACTCAAGTCCAAAATCCATTTCAAAATAGCTATCAAAAATTACGATATTATATTCTTCCTATTACTTAATGAAAACATCTGTGACAAAATGTAAGATATATTAAAAAAAGACTGTGTTTTAGCTCGTTTTTGAATGGGTATAGTTAACGTAACTGAATAAAATGTGTGTTTCTCAACCTGTGATAGTAGTCAAATTATCCACATAATAGTGTCATTTTTTGCACATCATAGTAGGCCTGTTGACGTATTTTTGTATCGATAAAAAACAATGAATTCTAAAAACAATATTATGTTCAACCCAGATCTAACGATTTTAAAAATGAGTAAAATCAGAAAGAACCTTTCGTTCTTACAAAAGCTCTTTTTGTCGCTGACAGTCCTGACCCTATTCTCAGGTTCTGTATTTGCGCAGAACAGAACTATCACCGGTGTTGTAAAGGATGCACAAGGTGAAACCATTATTGCTGCTTCGGTGGTGGTAAAAGGAACCACAATTGGTACTGTGACCGACATCGATGGCGTGTTTCGTCTCGAAGTGCCTGCAAGTGCCAAAACACTTGTGGTTTCGTATGTGGGCATGCAAACTCAGGAAGTGGCAATTACAGGAACTTCGCTGAATGTGGTTTTAAAAGATGATGCCAAAATGCTCGACGAAGTAGTAGCCATTGGTTATGGAACTGTTCGTCGTAAGGATATTACCGGTTCGGTAGCTTCGGTAAATGCTGATGCTATTGCTGCAATTCCGGTAAATTCAGCGAGTGAGGCCATTGCTGGTAAACTTGCCGGTGTTCAGGTAACAACTACCGAAGGTTCGCCCGACGCAGAGGTGAAAATCCGTGTGCGTGGTGGTGGTTCGATCACAGGTGAGAATAAACCCTTGTATGTGGTGGATGGTTTTCCTGTGTCGTCGATCAGCGATATTGCTCCCGGCGATATTGAAACAATCGACGTGCTGAAAGATGCTTCTTCTACCGCTATTTATGGTTCGCGTGGTGCCAACGGGGTTATCATTGTCACTACAAAATCGGGTAAAGCAGGCAAAATATCGGTAAACTACAATGCTTTTACCAGCTGGAAAAAGATGGCCAAAACGCTTCCGGTACTTTCCGGTTCGGACTATGCAAAATGGCAATATGAACTTGCTTTGTTGAACGATGATGTGGAGTCGTACGAAAAATTCTTCGGAAACTATGAAGATATCGATCTTTACGACAATGTGCCTACCAACGACTGGCAGAATCTGGTATTTGGACGTACAGGATTTACGTTTAATCACAACCTGTCGATCAATGGCGGTACCGACAAAAGTAAATTTGCATTCAGCTACAGCAATGTAAACGACCGTGCTATTATGGAAATGTCGAGTTTCCGTCGCGATAACCTTAATTTTAAAATGAATACCAAGGCTACCGACAATGTGACTCTCGATTTTTCTGCCCGTTATTCCAATACTGCCATTTATGGTGGTGGAGCCAACGAACAAAGAGAAGTTTCGAGTGCCGATTCGCGTTTGAAACATGCTATGATTTACACTCCGTTTCCTTTGTCCGATCTTGATTCTGAAAGTGGTTCAAGTGACGATACCGAAGTGGGTAACCTCTACAACCCGCTTGAAAATATCAGTGATAACGATCGTCAGCAAAAACGCCGTACATTCAATCTGGCGGGGGCTGTGACATGGGAAGTAGTAAAAAACCTTAAGCTCAAAGCTGAAGTAGGTTTCGACGACTATATTAATAAAGATAATCGTTACTATGGAATGACTACATATTATATTAAAAATGTGCCGTCATCGACCAATCAGAATCATCCTGCCGTTATTCTGACCAATACAGACCGGAATGTGATTCGCAGTACAAATACATTGAACTACGATTTTAAGAAACTGTTGAATCCTGATCATGGTTTGAATTTTCTTTTGGGACATGAATATATTTATTTACAACAAAACATTCTGGGTACGACTGTTCACGGTTTTCCAACCAGTTTTAGTTCTGACGAAGCTTTCCGTCTGACTACACAGGGTTATGCATATTCTATCGACAATTATTTCAGCCCCGACGATAAGCTTTTATCATTCTTCTCGCGTGCTAATTACGACTATAAGAGCAAATATCTTTTAAGTGCTACTTTCCGTGCCGACGGCTCGAGTAAGTTCTCGAAAGGTAACAAATGGGGATATTTCCCTTCGGCTGCTGCTGCATGGCGTGTGTCGGGCGAAGATTTTATGGCTGATAGCAAACATTGGCTCGACGATTTGAAGCTTCGTTTGAGTTATGGTACAGCAGGTAATAATGATATACCTGCCGGACAAATGACACAGTCGTTCGAATCGAAATCTACTTCGTGGATCAACGGTTACAGCAGTTATTGGGCTGCTTCGAAAACCATGGCCAATCCTGATTTGAAATGGGAAACAACCATTACACGTAATGTGGGTATTGATTTTACCCTGTTTAACAGCCGCCTGAATGGTACACTCGAAGGTTACTGGAACTCAACCAAAGATTTGTTGATTGATTTCCCGATTACAGGTACCGGATACGATAGCCAATACCGAAACATGGGTGAAACCCGTAACCGTGGTATCGAAGCATCGCTGAACTGGATTGCTATTGATAAAAAGAATTTTGGTTTTAGTGTGAGCGGTAATATTGGTTTCAATAATAACAAAATTATTTCACTGGGTTTAATTAATGAAATTACCTCCACAGCGACTTACAGTAACTGGGCTTCTACCGAAATCGGACAGGACTTCCGCGTGGTAACCGGAGGTTCGGTTGGCGAAATGTTTGGTTATGTATCTGATGGTCGTTACGAAGTTGACGATTTTACAGGCTATAATGCCACTACCCAAAAATGGGAACTGAAAGAAGGTGTGGTTGATGCAAGTGGTGTGATCGGAACATTGCGTCCGGGTTCGATGAAACTGAAAAACCTCACTGAAGGCGACAATGCAATTACAGTTGACGACCGTAAAGTGATTGGTAATGCAAACCCGATTCACACAGGTGGTATTACACTTAACGGACGTGTGTATAGCTTTGATTTGAGTGCTGTATTTAACTGGAGCGTGGGTAACGATATTTACAATGCCAACAAAGTTGAATATACTTCGACCAGTAAATATCAGTATCGTAATATGACAACCGAAATGGAATCGGGCAACCGCTGGACCAACCTGAATGCTGATGGAACTCTTAGCAACGACCCTGCCGAATTGACTGCTTTGAATGCCAATACCACAATGTGGTCGCCATATATGGCACGTTACGTGTTCTCCGATTGGGCTGTGGAAGATGGCTCATTCCTTCGTCTGAATACGCTTACTTTGGGTTATACATTGCCGAAAAGCCTTCTTAACTCAATGAAAATATCGAATCTCAGAGTTTATGCTACCGGATATAATGTGTTTGTGCTTACTAACTACTCAGGTTTCGATCCTGAAGTTTCGACACGTCGAAGAACAGCACTTACTCCGGGTGTGGATTATTCGGCATATCCCAAAAGCCGTCAGATTGTATTGGGTCTAAATTTAAGTTTCTAACCCTATAATAAAGTACAGAAAAATGAAAAATATATTTTTAAAATCCTTTATGGTAATGTCGCTCGTGGGTTTTATGGCTTCATGTAGCGATGTATTGGAAGCTCCAACAAAATCGTCGCTCGATGAGCAGGTGATTTTCTCAACTCCTATTCTGGCCGAAGGAGCAGTAATGGGTATTCATCAGTCATTTTCAGAAACCAATTCGTATCGTGGCAGGTTTATTCCTTTTTATGGATTGAATACCGACCTGGAGTGGTGGAATTCGTCGGAAAATACTTCGGACGACCGCGCTTTGCTCACTGCCTACAACCCGAATGTGGGAAGTACACAGATGAATACCGATAATAATGCATGGGCAAAAATGTACGAAGGTATCGAACGTGCCAATATTTGTATCAGAGGTTTACGTGCATACGGCGACGTGGCTAATAATCCGGAACTGGCTCAGTTGTTGGGCGAAGCGCTTACATTGCGTGCATTTATTTATTTCGACCTGATTAAAGCCTGGGGCGATGTGCCTGCGCGTTTTGAGCCGCTGAGTACCGAATCGCTTTATATCACGAAATCGGATCGTGATGTGATTTATAAACAAATTATTGCTGACCTCGAAGAATCTGCAAATCTGGTTCCATGGCCGAAAGAAACTCCGGTTACACGCACAACCGAGCGTGTTAATAAGGCTTTTGTAAAAGGATTTCTGGCGCGCGTGGCCTTACATGCTGGTGGTTACTCGCAACGTCCCGATGGATCGATTCGTCTGAGCAACGATCCTGCACTCGAACGTGTAGCCATGTATACCAAAGCTAAGACTGCTGCTCTGGAAGTGATTAATAGTGAAACATCTGTTTTGGGTGGTTTCGAACAGAATTTCCGCAGATTGTGCGAAGAGAATAATGCTGCCGGTTTTGAGTCGCTTTACGAACTTCCTTTTTCTGAGGGTCGCGGTCGTGTGCTTTATACATTTGGTGTAAAACACCGCACAGTTGATAAGTATACGCAACAGGCTCAGGGTGGTGCTAACGGACCATTGCCAACTTTGTTTTACGATTATGATAAGGATGATATTCGTCGCGATATTACCTGTGTACCTTATTATTGGGATGGTGGTGTTCAGGTGCCAAATAAACTGAGCCAGTGGTATTTCGGAAAACTGCGTTACGAATGGATGAAGCGAGTGGTTACTTCTACCAACGACGATGGTATCAACTGGCAGGTAATGCGCCTGGCCGATGTGTATCTGATGGCTGCCGAAGCGATCAACGAACTCGATGGTCCCGTAGCGGCTGCTCCTTATCTCGAAGAAGTACATAAACGTGCATTCCCGAGTAATCCTGCCAAAGTAGAGGCTTTTATGACTGCTGCCAAAGCTGATAAAGATGCATTCTTCAATGCTATTGTGGACGAACGTGCTTTTGAGTTTGCAGGTGAAATGCTTCGTAAATCGGATTTGATTCGCTGGAATAGACTCTCAACAAAACTCACCGAAGCTAAAAATAATCTTGCTGCCTTAGCCAATCGTACAGGTAAATATGCCGGCTATCCCGACAAAATTTATTACAAAACAGCACCCGATGGCGAAACTGTTGAAATTTATGGTCTCGAAAAAGGTCATACCGATACTGAAGGAGCTGCTTTGGGTTATACTTCGAACAAAGGCTGGTTTGTGAGCGATGGAGTTAATACCATTACAGATCTGAAAGTGAACTCATTGTTCCTGCGTAATCCCGACGAAAGACAATACTGGCCTATTTGGCAGGTATTCCTCGATTCGAGCAATGGTACACTTACAAACGATTATGGTTATTGATCAACTTAAATTAAAATGCAAATTATGAATAATATCATTAAAAAATCAATTTACGTATCGATGCTTGGGCTTTTCGCTCTCTTTACTTCGTGCGAAGAACGTCAGGAGGAACTAACCGAACTGATGACCGAAAGAGTATTCTCGGCTACAGGTGTCGAAGCCCGTATCGTAAATAAAACGCAGGTTGTGCTTAGCTGGACCAAAAACCAGGAAGCTGAAAGCTATACAGTGGAAGTATTCGAAAACGATTCGCTTACCTTTTCCGGAACACCAATGATGGTTATTGATGGAATTACCAACAGCGATATACCTTACACCATTACTTCCGGCCTTGTGGGTCAGACTCAGTATTCGGCCCGTATTAAAACAATTTCGAAAAACGATAAGGATGATTCTAAATGGAAAGGCATCGTTTTTAAAACTGCATCTGAACAGATACTTCAAGAGGTGGACGGTGCTCTGGTAACTGGATTAACAGCTGTAATTAAATGGATTCCGGGAGAAACTGCTACTCATACGATAACATCCGACGGAGTCAATGAAATTCGTCAGGATGTAACTGCTGCCGAAATTGAAGCTGGACAAATGACTATCACGGGTTTGAGTGAAGAAACGTACTACACTGTTCGGTTGATGAAAGACGACAAAGTACGTGGGTCGGGAAGTTTCGAAACTTTGTTGGATTTGACAGCTGAGGGAACAATTGTTGTAGCTTCAGGCGAGGATTTACTTGCGGCCATCCAGGGTGCTCCTTCGGGTGCCCGTATTGTGATTAACCCTACAAATGCCGGAGACGCATTCCTGACAGGTGGTGTAACTATTGAACTTGACAAGGCAATTTCAATTCGCGGATATCAGCAAAGCAAAATGCCTGTGTTACACGCTATGTTCCGTGCTGTCGGTCCTAATGCTTCACTTTTTGTACGTTCGGTTGAACTTAACGGATTGAGCGAGGCGGCTTATCGTGATCATCTGGTGCAACTTTTCGTGTCGGATATCGAAACAGGTCCGTTTATCTTTAAAGATTGTATCATTACAAATTACAATAAATCGATTTTGGCGGGAGCCAGCAATATTGTGACTGCTGTAAAGGAATTCAGAATTGAAAATTGTAAAGTGTCGAATATCCTTACAAATAGTGCCGATTGTATTGACGTTCGTGCTGGTGTGGTTGAAAAACTGAATCTTATCAATTCAACTTTCTTCAATTGTGCTCCTGCCCGCGACTTTATCCGTCTCGATGATGCGTCAGCCGGATTTACAGGAAAAACTTCGGTGGTAAATGTAAATCGTTGTACTTTCAGTGCTGTGAGCAATAATGCCACCAAAAGAATTCTGTATATTCGTTACGGAGGTAGTGCGGCTCCATTGAATAATACAACATTTAATAATAATGTGATTGCAAATACAGCAGGCTATTATACCAATCAGCCGGCGACAGTGTTCACAATGAGTAAAAACAATTATTTCAACGCACCCGGCTTTACTGTAAACGAAACTGTCAATGCGCAAGTGGATGTGGTGGGTAACTTTACCCAACTCAATCCGGGATTTGTGGATGAGGCTAACGCTAATCTGACTATTACTAATCAAACATTGCTCGACAATGCTGTAGGTGCCAATATTAAATGGTAATTGTTCTCTGAATAATAATTAAAGCGAAAAAGGCACTGTTCTTTTTCGCTTTAATGCTTTATTTTATTCAAAATCAAATTCTTATGTCTAAATATCTGAATTTTTTAATGCTTTTTGCTTTTTCTTTGTTGAGTTTGTCGTGCGATCCGGTAGTTGATGAGCCTGAAAACAATGATCCTGAGATTGAAGAGGAGCTGATCAAAACTTATCCCACACCTTTGCGCGATACAGTTCCTGCTTTTCCGGGAGCTCAGGGAGGCGCGCAGTTTATTACAGGTGGTGCGGGCGGCGATGTGTATGTGGTGAACAAACTTGAGGATTCGTACAGCGAAGGAACGCTTCGTACGGCATTGGGAAAGAGCGGACGCCGAACCATTGTGTTTGCGGTGTCGGGTGTAATTGAACTTGTGTATGGCAAAATCTCAATTAATAATGGTGATGTGACTGTGGCGGGACAAACTGCTCCCGGCGATGGAATTGTGATTGCGAATTATCCCATCCAGGTAAATGCGGACAATGTGATTTTGCGATTTCTTCGTTTCAGAATGGGCGATGTGACTAAAACAGAAGATGATGCACTGAATGGCCGTAACCGCAAAAATGTAATGATCGACCACTGCTCAATGAGTTGGAGCACGGATGAATGTTCGTCGTTTTACGACAACGAAAACTTTACGATGCAATGGTGCATTATTTCCGAAAGTCTCCGGAATTCGGTTCATGGTAAAGGCGCACATGGTTACGGAGGTATTTGGGGTGGCAAAAAAGCTTCGTTTCATCATAACTTGTTAGCACATCACGATAGCCGCAATCCACGTTTTTGCGGTAGCCGCTACAGCAATAAACCAGAAGAGGAAAAGGTTGATTTTCGTTATAACGTAATTTATAACTGGCGAAGCAATAGTGGTTATGCGGGCGAAGGTGGTTCGTATAATATGGTCAACAATTACTACAAGCCCGGGCCTGCGACTTATTCGCGTGGAACGAACAATGTCACTTACCGTATTTTTCAGCCTAACCCCGACGATGGTACAAATAGTCAGCCCAAAGGGGTTTATGGCCGTTTTTATGTAGCCGGAAATGTGATGGATAATAATCTGACCACAGCGCCAAATGTAACCGTCGATAACTGGCTTGGTGTGCATTATACAATCTCTGCTATGCCTGAGTTACGACAAAGTGCAGAATTTCAGTTTTTTACTTTCGAAACTAAAACGGCCGAACAAGCTTACGAAGATGTGCTGGCAAAAGCAGGAGCAAGCCACAAGCGCGATACTGTGGATGCCCGCATTGTGCGTGAAGTGCGTGAGGGAAGTTATACGTTTACAGGTTCAAATGGCAGTACGCTCGGTCTTATCGATACGCAAAGTGATGTGGGTGGCTGGCCTGTATATAGTTTTGTGCCCGGGGATGTTCCATTGGATACCGATAAAGACGGAATGCCTGATGCATGGGAAGATGAAGTGAAGTTAAATAAAAATGATAAAACAGATGCGGCTAAATATAATCTGAGTCCATCTTATACCAACCTCGAAGTGTATTTCAATGGTTTGGTAAAGCATTTATATTGATTTTAGTTCGTTTTGCAATTAATCAGAGTCATCGGGTTGTGTTCCTGATGGCTCTTTTTGTTGAAAGAAAAACTAAAGATTTTGTAATTCAACATGAGTTCGAAATAAAAATCAAACTTTAATATATGTGCCCCAAAATCCCCTAAAGGGGACTTCCTTGGTTCAATAATTGCGGAAATAATCAGCTTTTGCAGTAAGCCAAAGTCCCCTTTAGGGGATTTAGGGGCAATCAATATTGGTTTCAGTTTTTTTTTCTTGTCCTGAACTTAATTTACATTGAATCTGGCCAATTATACTCATAATTTTTTAGCGGAATTGTCAGAAAAAATTAATAGCCTTATCTTTGCAGTGTGAAACGTCGTTATTTTATATATCTCTCATACAAGGGTACTGCATATCATGGCTGGCAAATTCAGCCCAATGGAATATCGGTGCAGGAAGTGCTTGCCAAAGCGCTTTCGCTTGTTTTGCGCACCGAAACTGAAATTGTTGGTGCCGGTCGTACCGATACAGGCGTACATGCTGCGCTTATGGTTGCTCATTTCGATACTGAGCTGAATTTGGGCGATGGCGCGGCACTTTGCACTAAACTCAATAGTATGTTGCCTCAGGATATTGCAATTTCCCGTATTGTGGAAGTGCAAGCGGATGCACATGCCCGTTTCGATGCCGTTTCGCGTCGTTACGAATATCACATTATTACTTCCAAAAATGTATTTCTGCATGGTTTTGCGGCCAGGTTCAACGAGAATATTGATTTCGAAGCCATGAACAAAGCTGCACAAATGCTCTTCGAATACAGCGATTTTACAAGTTTTAGCAAACTACATACTGATGCCCGCACCAATAATTGTGTGATAAAACATGCCGAATGGACGCAGCGTGGCGCAGTGTGGGTGTTTACAATAGAAGCCGATCGTTTTTTGCGAAATATGGTGCGTGCGGTGGTGGGCACTTTGCTCGAAGTGGGTCGTAGAAAAATGACGCTCGACGAGTTTCGTGCGGTTATCGAAGCCAAAGATCGTTGCAAAGCCGGAATGTCGGTGCCTGCGCAGGGACTTTATTTGATTGATGTGCAGTATCCGCCCGAAATATTTATCAGCAATAAATGATTCAAACCTTTTTCTTCAAAATATAATTTATGTGGTTATTTCTGGCTTTGTTGTCGGCATTGTTGCTGGGTATTTACGATGTAAGTAAAAAAGTGTCGGTGCAGGGCAATGCAGTGATTCCAGTTTTACTCACATCTGTGCTTTTTTCATCGGCCATTTTACTGCCGTTTCTGCTTATGTCGCTTGTACAACCAGAATTGCTTGCGGGAACTCCGTTCTTCGTGCCTGTTGTCGATTTTGAAACGCACCTTTATTTAATTCTGAAAGCTGTTATTGTGCTTTCGTCGTGGCTGTTTGCTTATTTTGCCATGAAACATTTGCCCATTACGCTGGCTTCGCCCATAAAAGCTACGCAACCTGTGTGGGTGGTGCTTGGTGGCGTCCTTATTTTTGGCGAAAAACTGAATGCTTATCAGACCGCAGGTGTAGTGGTGACATTGATTTCCTTTTTTATGTTTTCGTTTGCCGGGAAAAAAGAAGGTTTTTCGTTGCGGTCGAACAAATGGATTTGGTTTATTATTCTGGCTACACTCACAGGTGCTGTAAGTGGTTTGTACGATAAATATCTGCTGCATCGCTTCGATCATATGGCAGTACAGACTTATTATACTTTTTATCAGGCCATTATTATGGGACTGATTACCATGTTTTTGTGGGTTCCAACCCGTCATAAAACAACTCCTTTTCAGTTCAGGTGGTCGATAGCTTTTATCTCTGTGTTTTTGGTAACGGCCGATTTTGCTTATTTTTATGCGCTTACAATGCCCGATTCGTTGATTTCAGTGGTGTCGACCATGCGTAGGGCAGGAGTAGTGGTACCTTTCCTTTATGGTGCTTTTGTGATGCGCGATAAAAATCTGAAACTTAAAGTGATTGATATGATAGGGGTCGTTTTAGGAATGTTGCTGTTGTTTCTTGGTTCGTGATCGGCAGAATTTGGGGTCACTATGTGTGAGTTTCCTACTTGACTGATATATAGTATTTTGGTGTAAAATGAAAAAATCACCCAAAATTATTTGATTATTACACAGAAAGTTTGTATTTTTGCAAGCCAAATTGAAAAACAAGAAATAATAAAAACATTAAGATATGAAAAGCGGAATTCACCCAGAAAACTATCGCACCGTAGTATTTAAAGATATGTCGAATGACGATGTATTTTTCTCACGTTCAACAGTGAACACCAAAGAAACCATCGAGATTGATGGAGAGACTTATCCAGTTGTGAAAATGGAAATCTCAAGTTCATCACACCCTTTCTACACAGGAAAATCGAAGTTAGTAGATACTGCCGGTCGTGTGGATAAGTTCATGAACCGCTATGCAAAACGCATGGAAGGAAAAAAATAAAATTTTCCACAGAAAATTATAACATAATCGCTCCGAACAATTCTTTTGTTCGGAGCGATTTGTTTTTTTGGATAGTTCTTAAAGTCTTTTTGTAAAAATCATAGCAATAGTAGAAGAGGCTTTTTTGGTGTTTATGTGGCTGTTTTTCAGATAAAAATTCTTAACTTTGCACGTTTTTATTTCGCAGATTTTCGTCTGTGATTCAAATAGTGATAATTTAATTTTTCAAAATATATTATGGAGTACAATTTCAGAGAGTTAGAACAGAAATGGCAGAAGTTCTGGAAAGAAAATCAGATTTATAAAACCGGAATTAATAAGGATAAACCCAAATTCTATGTATTGGATATGTTTCCCTATCCTTCGGGTGCAGGATTGCATGTGGGACATCCGCTCGGGTATATTGCTTCCGATATTTATAGCCGCTACAAACGTCTGAAAGGATTTAATGTACTTCATCCAATGGGTTACGATGCTTACGGACTTCCGGCTGAGCAATATGCCATTCAAACCGGTCAGCATCCTGCTGTAACCACAAAGAAAAACATCGACCGCTATCGTGAACAGCTCGACAAAATAGGCTTTTGCTACGATTGGGATCGTGAAATTCGCACCTGTGAGCCCGATTATTATAAATGGACACAGTGGGCTTTTGTGGAAATGTTCAATCATTATTTCGACAATAAGCTTCAGAAAGCCATGCCTGTGGCGGGTTTGATTAAAGCTTTTGAAACAAACGGGACTGTGGGTGTTGATGCAAACTGTACAGAAGAACTCTGTTTTTCTGCTGAAGAATGGAATGCCAAAACCGAACTGGAGCAACAGGAAATACTGCTCAATTATCGCGTTGCATATCTGGCCGACCTGAAAGTAAACTGGTGTCCTGCGCTTGGAACCGTGCTTGCCAACGATGAGGTGAGCGAAGGAGTTTCGGTGCGTGGCGGACATCCGGTTGAGCAAAGAGTGATGCGTCAGTGGAGCTTGCGCGTGTCGGCTTATGCACAGCGATTGCTCGATGGTTTGGAAAAAGTGGACTGGACAGATTCGCTGAAAGAAACGCAAAAAAACTGGATTGGCCGTAGCGAAGGTGCGGAACTTGTTTTCAATGTGAAAGGGCAGGACGTGAGTTTTGAGGTTTTTACAACCCGTGCAGATACTATTTACGGCGTTACGTTTATGGTGCTGGCTCCCGAAAGCGAGCTTGTGGCAAAACTCACTACCGACGACCAAAAGTCGGCTGTGGAGGAATATATTTCGGCAACAAAAAAACGTACCGAGCGTGAACGTATTGCCGATCGCCGTGTGACAGGTGTGTTTAGTGGTTCGTATGCCATTAATCCGGTGAGCGGAACTGAGATTCCTGTGTGGATTTCAGACTATGTGCTTGCCGGTTACGGAACGGGTGCCATTATGGCGGTTCCCGCACACGATAGCCGCGACTATGCTTTTGCGCGTCATTTTAATTTGCCCATCATTCCGCTGATTGAGGGTTGCGATGTGAGCGATGAAAGTTTCGATGCCAAAGAAGGAATTATGTGCAATTCCGGATTCCTGAACGGACTGACAGTGAAAGAAGCCATTGCGGCAGCAAAAAAATATATCGAAGAAAAAAATCTGGGTCGTGTAAAAGTAAATTACCGTCTGCGCGATGCTATTTTTAGTCGTCAGCGTTACTGGGGCGAGCCATTCCCTGTGTACTACAAACAGGGCATGCCTTACATGTTGCCAATGGATAAATTGCCATTGCTTTTACCCGAAATTGATAAATACCTGCCTACCGAAACAGGCGAGCCACCTTTGGGACGTGCTGCTAACTGGGGCTGGAACGAGGCGATGCAGATTGTAACAGCATCGTCGGAAATTGACAATGCAGCGGTTTTCCCTCTTGAACTAAGCACAATGCCCGGTTTTGCCGGATCATCCGCATATTATCTTCGCTATATGGATCCGAAAAACGAGAACGGACTTGTAAGTGCCGAAGCCAATGACTATTGGGAAAATGTGGATTTGTATATCGGTGGAACTGAACATGCTACCGGACATCTTATTTACAGCCGGTTCTGGAACAAATTCCTTTTCGATTTGGGTAAGGTTTGCAAGGATGAGCCATTCAAAAGACTGATTAATCAGGGAATGATTCAGGGTAGAAGTAATTTTGTGTACAGAGTAAAAGACAGCAATACTTTCGTTTCGTTGAATCTGAAAGATCAGTACGAAACAACTCAGATTCACGTAGATGTGAATATTGTGTCGAATGATGTGCTCGATCTTGAAAAATTCAAAGCATGGAGACCGGAGTTTTCTGATGCTGAGTTTATTCTCGAAGATGGAAAATATCATTGTGGCTGGGCAGTCGAAAAAATGTCGAAATCAATGTTCAATGTGGTAAACCCTGATGATATTGTGGAGCGTTACGGAGCCGATACATTGCGTTTGTACGAAATGTTCCTTGGCCCGCTCGAACAATCGAAACCCTGGGATACCAACGGTATTGATGGTGTGCACCGCTTTTTGAAAAAGCTATGGGGACTTTTCTATAAGGACAATCAACTTGTAGTGAAAGAGGAAACACCAACAGCCGATGAACTGAAAACGCTGCACAAAACCATTAAAAAAGTTACCTGGGATATTGAGAATTTCTCATACAATACTTCGGTTTCAGCTTTTATGATTTGTGTAAACGAATTGTCAGCAGTTAAATGCAGCAAACGTGCTATTCTTGAGCCTCTTGTTGTGTTGCTTGCGCCATTTGCTCCGCATGTAGCGGAAGAATTACATCATGTACTTGGAAATACTACTACCGTTAATGATGCTGTGTTCCCCGTTTGTAATGAAGAGTATCTGGTGGAAAGTACAGTAAAATATCCGGTTTCATTCAATGGAAAAGTGCGCTTTATGCTTGATTTGCCTGCAGCATTAAATAAAGATGAAGTGGAAAAAGAAGTGTTTGCCAACGATCAAACAGCTAAGTATCTGGCAGGTGCTTCGCCAAAGAAGGTGATAGTAGTACCTGGGAAAATTGTAAATATTGTAATGTAGTAAATTTTGCCATATGTTGGGAAAACTAAAAGAGAAAGGCATTTATGTGAGTCATAAGATGAACCTGAAAGAGCATGTTTTTATTGCCTTGGGTTTGCTATTGTATGCAGGTGCATGGAAGGCCTTTCTTCTGCCACATCAGATTACAGGTGGAGGTGTTACAGGTATTGGAGCTATTGTATATTATGCAACCGGATTACCCGTTTCTGTGACTTTTTTTACCATAAATACGGTATTGTTATTAATAGCTATTAAGTCCATAGGTATAAAGTTTAGCATACGTACAATTTATGGAGTTGCTGTACTCACGTTCTTTTTTTCGATTTTGCCACAAGCCGAAGTTGGCACTTTTGTGGGCGAAAGTGAGGATTTTATGGCATGTGTGTTAGGCGGATTACTTTCAGGAGTAGGTATTGGTGTCGTCTTTTTGTTTAATGGCAGTTCCGGAGGAACGGATATTATTGCAAAGATCGTAAATAAAAGCAGAAATATTACTCTTGGCCGAATTCTGCTTTATTGCGATGTGTTTATAATCTCATCGTCATACTTTCTCGAAATAGGTAGTGTTGAGCGTATTGTATATGGCTTAACCCAATTAACAGTATCCACATTAGCAATAGATATGGTGATAAACGGGGTGCGTCAGTCGGTACAGTTTTTTATTTTTTCGAAAGAATATGAACAAATTTCCTCGAGAATAAATTCGGAAGTGCATCGCGGTGTTACTATTCTCGACGGGATGGGTTGGTACTCGAAACAGCCGGTGAAAGTAATCACAGTTATCGCTCGTAAAAACGAATCAATAAAAATTTTCCGCATTGTAAAAGAAGTCGATTCTAATGCGTTTATTTCGCAATCATCAGCCATTGGGGTGTATGGCGAAGGTTTTGATGTGATAAAAAGCAAGTAAGAGTTTTTTTTTTGACTGACTATGAAAAATCGAAATTATTTGGTATTGATGTGTATATGGTTGATGATTGATCAGTTGTCGGCAAACAATCCTGTTGTTGAATGGGCAAAAACTGCAGGAGGTTTAGGTCATGAATCAGCACAGATAACCTCTGTAGATAAAAATGGAAATATTTTTATTGCAGGAACAAGTTTAAGTAATACATTTTCTTTTGGTAATATTAATCTTATCAACAGTAATACTTCCTACGTTACTTCGTATCTTGCAAAATATTCTCCTAATGGAGAAATGTTGTGGGCAAAGGGAGGTGGTTTAGGGAATTCATATACGATTGTAGTTATAACAAATGATGATAACGGTAATACATTTATTAGTGGCGCATTTCATTCCCCAAATTTAAGACTCGGGAATTTTACACTGACGAATAGTGATAGCTATACTTACGGTAAGGTTTTCGTTGCTAAATATGATCCACAAGGTAATGTCTTATGGGCAATCACTCCTGAGATTATTCTAAGTAATGGTACACAAGGAATGTGTACCGATAAACAGGGAAATCTTTATATTGCTGGGTTGTTTCAGGATGTGAATATGACCTTTGGCAATGTTCGAATTTCCAATGCAGCTTCTCCATTACAAGATATTTTTTTGTTTAAGTTTGATTCTAATGGTAATGTATTATGGGGAAAAAATTTTGGTGGAACATCTCATGATGTTGCAAGGGCTTTGTCAGTAGATAAAGATGATAATTTGATAATGGCCGGAGTATTTAAAAGTTCTGAAATTCAGTTTGGACAATATTCGTTGAAAAACACTGATACCTCTGCAAATAATGTTTTTATAACTAAACTATCATCGCAAGGGGATGTTTTGTGGGCAAAAGGATTAGGAGGAAATGGGGAAGAATATTGTAGATCTGTGGCAGTAGATATTTCAGGAAACTCTTATATTTGTGGGTATTTTAATGGGAGTGAACTGAATATAGGTATTAAAAGTATAGTTAATTCTGAGGCTCCCATCCCAAAAAGTTTTTTAGTCAAGTATGATATTAGTGGTAATCTCCTATGGGGTAAATCTTCCGGTGATCATGGAATGGATCAATTTGCCACTGTAGCCACTGATATGATAGGGAATGTTTATGTGTGCGGGAATTTTAGCAGCACGAATATTTTATATGACAATAAGTTTTTGACGAATGAGTTGACAACCGGAATTGATGCTGTAATTGTGAAGTATAAATCTAATGGAAACGTCGATTGGGCAAAAAATTATGGTGATTCTGAAAAGGTTTTAGCTAATTCATGTTCGGTGGATAAAAAGGGTAACGTTTTTGTAACCGGTGATTATAGTAGTAAAGCGCTTTACTTCGATAATAATAAGTTGTATAATTCAACATTTCAAAATCAATCATCTTCATATACAGCTGATGTTTTTATTGTAAAGTTAAATCAGTTAGTTGATTCTATTACATCAAAGTATTGTTCTGTAAATAATACGGTGATTTTGACAGTTGAGGACGTAGGTTCTAAATATCAATGGGTAAATCATCAATCAGGTGATACAATCTCAGGAACATCAGAATTTATTGTTACAAATCCTATTGTTGGCGATAAATATTCATGCTTAATTACACTGGTTGAAGGTGGTGAGTATGAGTTAAGTGGAAGTATAGTTGATTATAATTTAAATGCAGATTTTGATATTTCTATCCTGGACTGTTCAACAAATACAGTGCAATTTGCTGAAAGAGTGTTAAGTTCACATGAACCAATTGAGTATAAATGGTCTTTTGGAGATGGTTATGAATCGAATAACCTAAACCCAACACATTCCTATCAAACAGCAGGAAAATACATGGTTAAGTTAGAGGTCACAAATCCACTATCTTCCTGTCCCGATACAATATCGAAAGAGATTGAAGTTTTTTCGCCTATGAGTGTCGAAATTCAGGGAGATTCATTGTGTTGCAAAGGTTACACACTTACTATGAGAGCCGTTGGCGCACCGGCCTATTTGTGGAGCGATGGTTCAACAGCCGATACTCTTGTTGTGAACGAAAACTCAGGAAGGATTTGGGCTATCGGGATTTATGGTAACGATGTTTGCCGGAGCGATACTGTTTTCAAAACAATAAAAAGTGCTCAATACCAAATTTCGGTAAGTGGATATAAAACCTTCTGTCCTGATTTATCTACTACCATTACTGCTACAGGAGCAAAGGACTTTTTCTGGAGTAATGGCATTCAGTCCGATTCTGTTCTGATTGCTGCACCCGGAGGAGATTATTGGGTTGTGGGCCAAACTGAAGGTGGATGTTATTCCGATACTCTGTTTTTGGGCGTACATGAGGAGCCCGACTGGGATTTTAGAATTGCAGGGCAAATGAGATTTTGCCATAACGATAGCACACAAATATCGGTAAATGGTTCTGTTTCGAACATTTGGTTTGATAGTTCAACTGGAGAGACCATTTTTATAAAAAAGCCAGGTAATTATATTGTAAGCGGATTCAACAACAGAGGCTGCGAAAAGAAACTAAACTTTAACGTTACCGAAAGCGAACTGCCCAATACGGATTTTTTCAAATCGGTGAATGTGGTTGATCGAAAAAATAATGTGCTAACAGTGTCGGTAAATCATGAACCTGAAACAGATTATGTGTGGGAAATGGGAGATGGAAGTTCATTTTCCGGTGTCACTCACACACATAGCTACAATGTCCGAAATAATCAGATAGAATATATTATCAGGCTGACAGCAACAAATGAATTTGGTTGTGTGAGTTTCTCGGAGCAAAGTGTTGATGTGGTTCCTTTTATTCCAAATGTTTTTAGCCCAAACCACGATGGTGTGAATGATATTTTTGTACC
This sequence comes from Paludibacteraceae bacterium, assembly GCA_016937795.1. Taxonomy (GTDB): domain Bacteria; phylum Bacteroidota; class Bacteroidia; order Bacteroidales; family Paludibacteraceae; genus Paludibacter. The sequence goes on along the minus strand of JAFGVV010000017.1, from coordinate 32,293 downwards.
TGATGTCGATGTGTTGATTATCGATCGATATGGTAAAACCTTGTACCGGGGTGTTGAAGGATGGGATGGAACTTTCAATGGGCGGGAAGTGCCTCAGGATACTTATTTTTATTATGTTTATTATTCCGACAAATACGGCATAGTGCAAACCCGAAAAGGCTCAGTGGCATTAATCAGACAATAAACTATGAGGAAAATTATTGTTCTATTGTTATTTGTTGCCGTACATGTGTTAAACCTCTCGGCACAGGCCGATATAGCCATGAGCACAAGCTGGTATAACCGTTCGAACTACAATCCGTCTTCAATTGCGCGACTTAACTACATTTATCTTTTTAGTAATCTTCGTAATCAGTGGAATGGAGTGCCAGGTGCTCCGAAGACAATAAACATGCAGATTTCGGGTTTTAATTACGAGAAGAGTTCTGCAATCGGATTCTCAATAGTAAGTGATAGAATTGGTTTTGTTGAATCTTTTAATCCCATGCTGTCCTACGCATACCGTATTAGTAATTCTGAAAAGTGGGCATTGTCTTTTGGCGTTTCCGGTGGCGTTTTTGGGCGATCATTGAGTTCATCAGGTTTTAATCCTGAAATAGCTTACGATCCGGTTCTGATTCAAAACTTTGAACCGCTTATCAAACCGGATGCTAATGTCGGAGTTGAGTTTCAGTCCGAACATGTTATTGCCGGATTATCAACTACTCATATGTTTTCAATATATGAATCTGAGCCATATTATCTTATATCAAATCACCGATATGGATATGTTATTTTGAAAAATACAAACTCGGAATTATATAATTTCTATGCTGGTGTACAGCTTATAAACAGAGCAAACTTGTTTGTTTTTGAAACCACTGGTTCTATCAGATTTAAACACCCGACAGGGTTAACCACAGGTCCCGTGGAATTGTTTGAATTAGGTTTTACATACCGAACAAGCAAACAATTGACTATTTATGGTGGCGTTAATTTATCCCGTGATATGAAAGTTGGCTATGCTTTCGATCAGAGTTTTTTGCCGGGATTCAATAATAATGGGACTCACGAAATAATGCTTGAATACAGAATTCCATTAAAATCAGCTCAGTGCCCGGTTTGTAATGTAGATGATTCATGGTATCGATGATTTATGATTTAATTTATGTTCCCTTTCAATCCGGTATTTTTTTAATATGTTATTAGTGTCAATTCATATATTTATAGTCTAATGTTAAATAATTTGTGCGCAAATAAGAAAAATCATGGGCGATAATCTGAAAGAAAAAATGGTCGGGGCTCTAAAGTGGAGTACTGTGGACCGGCTCGGACAGCAAGCCGTGCAGTTTGCTATTGGAATGATTTTAGCACGATTACTTACTCCTGAAGATTTCGGACTCATGGGGTTGGTTATGATTTTTGCTGCTTTATCGTATGTGCTTGTTGAGAGTGGTTTTGGTCAGGCATTAATCAGAAAAAACGATACAAATGAGCTTGATTATAATACGGTTTTTTATAGTAATGTTGTAATAGCTCTTTTTTTATACTTCATTTTGTTTTTTTTATCACCTTTGATTGCAAATTTCTTTGAACAGCCTGATTTGTTACTTATCTGTCGGGTTATGTTTATTGCAATCATTTTTAATTCTTTTTATTTGGTTCCCTATGCCAAGTTGGGTAAAGTTTTAGATTATAAAAAAATTGCAATTGTAAATGTTGTTTCGAGTTTTGCAAGTGGAATACTGGGGATAGTCATTGCCATAGTTTATAAGAATGTATGGGCTTTAGTTATTCAACAGGTTGCTTATCATTTTTTTCGAATGATTTTGTTTTATTACACTGTTAACTGGAAACCGGTAAAAATTTTTTCGTTCTCAGTATTAAAGGCATTTTTTCCATTTACAGTCAATCTTTTGTTCACCTCAATATTGAATGTATTATTTAATAATCTGTTTATTGTAATTTTGGGTAAATTTTATCCCAAAAGTGAAGTTGGATATTATGTGCAGGGAAATAAACTTAACGAAACTGTTTCATTTACAATACAATCTGTGTTGTTGGGTAGTACATTTTCAATGTTTTCGCAGATACAAAATGATGATGAGAGATTCAGAAGAATTTTTAGAGAATTGTCAAATAAAGTTTCATTAACCACATTGCCTTTTTTGTTGGCTTTAATTGCAAGTGCGTCACAATTCGTTGTCATTATCTGGTCTGATTTATATATTGACTCAGTCTTATATTTCCAGTTGTTATGTCTTGCTGCTCTCTTCATTCCATTATATACACTTAATATTAGTGCTTTAAACGCTAGAGGTCTTTCGAAAATAACTATGTTGATTGAATCGACTAAAAGGATATTGATTTTAGTGATGATTTTACTAACATTTAATTTCGGAATTGTTTATATGTTGATTGGATATATATTTTCATCATATATCGCATATTTTATGTCTTTGTTGTTCATCCGAAAGGAGATTAAGTATTATTTTAAGTACCAACGATCAGATATGTTGAAAAATATAATACTATCGTTATTAATGTTTTTAGTTGTGTATAGCGCTAATTATATAGATATAAATATTTATCTGAAATTTATTCTTCAAATTGTTTCTGGACTTTCATTTTATTTAATTTATCTTAGAATGTTTTATTCCGAATTTTTGAATAAAATAATTCAAAACTTAAAAACAACAATAATCCGAATATGAATGTGTTATTTTTAGCTTCTTGGTATCCCGGTAACTCGAATCCGCATTCTGGTGTGTTTATTAAGGAACATGCTGTCTCTGTAAGGAGAACCGGTTGTAATATATATTTAGTTGTTTTTAGATATATAAACTCTAAACAGTTGTTGAAAATTGAAACTACTTATAGTGTTGATGAGAATGGAATTAATATTTATAGCGTAGATGTAAAGGGTAGGATTGCAAAATATCTGAATTATTTTTTTCCATTTCAACTCTTTTTAACGCAAGATTTTGTGTCGAGATTGACAAAAAGAAACGCTCTGAATCTTGATTTAGTACACTCAAATGTGATTTTCCCAGCTGGTATAATCGGACATTTTATTGCACAAAGCAAAAAGATACCACATGTTATAACTGAGCATTGGAGTAGAGTGGGATCAGTTGCTAATTTACCATTTATTGGATATTTCGTAAAGCGAAGTTATCAGCATGCTGATGCAATAATGCCTGTTTCCAAATTTTTAAAGAGCCAACTTGCAGATTTTATTCCTCAATTAGGTCAGAATAAATTCAGTATAATTGGTAACGTGATTGACCCAAATGTATTTTTTTATAAAGAGAAAAGAGTCTTGGATAGAAATAAACCGATATTTTGTGCCATTGCAACCTGGATGCACAAGAGAGTTCCGGATAAATTGCCTGAACTTTTTATTGAATCTTTAGCTGAATATCAGAATGCTACCGGTATTAGCCCTAAGCTTGTAATGGTTGGAGCAGGGGATATGGTTGACGATTTAAAAAAAATGTGCTATAAAAAAAATCTAAATGCTGAATTTCGTGGGGCTTTAAACAAGAAAGAGATAGCTCATGTATTGCAATCAGTCGATTTTTTTATTCATGCAACAACTATAGAAACTTTTGGAGTTGTGGTTGCAGAAGCGCTTATGACAGGGACGCCTGTAATCTGTTCAGCAAAAGGTGCACTGCCCGAATTAGTTAATGCTGCGAATGGGGTTTTATGTGAAAACTCGGTTGCAGATTGGGTCGAAAAAATTACACAGATATTATCTATGAATTTTGATAGTCTCACAATAAGTAAAGATTTAATTGAAAAGTATTCAACTAAAACTATTGGTAATGAAATACTGTCTGTTTACAAAGAAGCTATTTTGTCGAAAAAAAGTTAGAGTGTTGATTTAAAAAATTCTATTTGTAACTAACTCGTCCAATTTTTTTTGTGAGTCCTTCGATGTCTTTATTGAAAATTGAATACAATAATCCTACTATAGATCGTAATTTCCAATCTGGTTTGTGAAAGCCGAATTTGAAAATTGATTTAAGATAATCCTTTCTTGCTCCCTTGTAGTCACTACGAATCAATTTGTATCGTCCTGATCTGGAGTAGTTTATTACAAGTAGGTCGAGAAAGTGATTTTTTATTTTCCTTTCTGTAATTCCGTATTCAGTTAAAGTCGTTTTGTTGTTAGAGTATAATTCAACTGCTAATTTATAAAACCCTTCTGCCATTTTTGCTGTGTGGGTTTTTGTTACCTGATTTGGATATATTCTCCATTTTCCAAGAGCTGAATTTATGTAGCAGAATTTTCCTTTTAAAGCCAAATATTGCCAGGTAGGCAAATCAACTAATGGTAACCCGAATTTCTGACTAAAACCATTTTTTAATGCTGATTTTCTTACAACTACAGTAAGAGCTGGTATATAACAGGTATAAATCAATTTACTTAATGAATTCCCAATGGGGTGATTGTTCAGAATTTGATTGTCAATTTCATCTATTGGAAACAGATTCAGGTCTATTGATAAGTCTTCTGAAGATGAGAATGCCTTCCCCCAACACAAAACGATTTCTTCATCTTTTTCCAATTCATTTACCTGTATCTCAAGTTTCTCCGGTACCCAAACATCATCACCTTCGAGTACTGCAATGTATTTGCCCTGCGATTTGTTTAAAGCGAAATTGTAGGTTTCGGCTAAGCGGAAAATCCCAATATTCTTCTGTGTAAAGACTTTAATTCTGTTATCTTTTTGTGAAAACTCTAAAGCCTTTTCGTAAGTTTTATCTGTACTTCCATCGTCCACTATTATCATTTCCCAATGGCTGTATGTTTGTTTTAATACAGAGTCGATACAGTCCGAAATGTATTTTTCGTGATTGTATGTTGGGGTAATAATAGATACAAGTGCTTGATTCATTTTGTTTTATTTTGGGCTACTGTTGCAAATTGCTTGTGTCTGGCATCTTTCAGGAATCCCATTGATAGACTTATTACCATTTTTTCTTTCCAGCTTTTACATGGTCGTAGTCCTTCGTGTATCAATACTTCATATCCTTCGTCAGTGAACATTCTAAGGATGCTTTTTGATGTGAAAAAGCGAATGTGTGTATCGTCCAGTATTCCACCTTCGGGTTTATATCTGAAATCTTTTTCGATTAAAATTTCTGTGATTAAATTCCCTACATACCTGAAATTTGGTATGGAGCTAATTAATAGTCCATTAGGCTTTAGTATGGATTTTACTTTTCTAATGGTTTCCCAGGGGTTATACAAATGTTCCAGAACATCGTTGAATATTACTAGATCGAAATAATTTTTTGGTAATTGTGGGTATAAATCATCAAAATCTCCAACCAAAATTTTATTACACTCTTTAGCTGCATTTACCGCTGCTATAGAATTTATTTCAATTCCCCAAATTTCACGATCGTTTCTTTTAAGTAGGTTACAAAAACTACCCTCACCGCAGCCTACTTCAAGAATTGTTATAGCTTCGTTTGGAATATATCTGAGCATTTCAGTTCTTTGATTTTTAAAGTAACCAATGTCAGTTTTATGTTTTGTTGAATGTTCGGTTGCCATATTACAATTTTCTGATTTCTTCCACCGCTTTTTCTGCTGCTTTACCATTGCCGTAAAGATCGATGCTGAAGTCGGATGTTTTGGTTTTGAATGTCTCGAAAGCGGCTTTTAGTTTTTGCGTATCGCTGCCTGTGAGTATGTTGAAGCCGTTTTCGACTAATTCGGTCCATTCGGTTTGTTCGCGCAGGGTAATGCAATGTTTGCCAAAGAAGTAGGCTTCCTTTTGTACTCCTCCACTGTCAGTGATAACCATGTCGCAGGATTTGAGCAGCATTATCATGTCGAAATATCCAACGGGTTCGATAATGGTAAAGTCGGGCAGTTTGTAGGTTTGTGCCAGTATGTTGCGCGTGCGTGGATGCATGGGTACAACTACAGGTATTTCTTTGTTTATTTCGGTCAGTCCGGCGATGATGTTTTTCAGATTGTCGGGATTGTCGGTGTTTTCCTGACGGTGTATGGTGGCCAGAATAAATTTACGGAGTCGGGTTTTTTGCAGAATATCCGATTTGAGTTGGGCTTTTCCGGCATAATACATGGCTGCGTCCTGCATAACATCTCCGTTTTTAAATATCTGAACGGGCATATTATCGAAACCTTCGTTTTTCAGGTTACGAATAGCTGTGTCGGTGGGGCAAAATAAAGCAGTGGAAATACGGTCGGTGAGGATGCGGTTTATTTCCTCAGGCATAGCCATATTGAACGATCGCAATCCTGCTTCGACATGTACTACCGGAATATGCAGTTTTGCTGCTGCCAATGCGCCTGCAAGTGTCGAGTTTGTGTCGCCATATACTAAAACGCCATCGGGTTTTTCGTTCAGCAGAATTTTTTCGATGCCTTCGAGCATTCGTCCGGTCATGGCACCATGCGAAACGCCGTGAATGTCCAGTTGATAGGCCGGTTTTGGGATTTCCATTTCGCGGAAAAACACTTCCGACATATTGGCATCGAAATGCTGTCCCGTGTGGATGATTTTCTCGTCGATACCAGCAATCTGAAACTGACGACTGAGTGTGGCAGCTTTTACAAACTGCGGACGTGCGCCTACTATGGTGATTATTTTTTTCATGTGATATAAATTCACCCCTAAGCCCTAAAGGGGAATAGAGAATAGTTTGTATAATCTGTTCAAGTTTTTTCTGCTGATTTAGATTATACAATAACCTTATTGTTTGTTAGTGTTTTAATTAACTCCGCTAATTCTCCCGTAAGTGATTTACGCGAGAATTTTTCGATAGGTCCTGATTGTATATGTAACTGATTGTTTTTGTATTTGTTATAAAAGTCAGTGATGACTTCTTTGGCTTTTTCCACATCGTCGAAATCAACCATAGTGCCGGCTTGTGTCTGATTCAGAATTTCTGCGGCATCGCCATCTGTTGGCCCAATGCCAATAATCGGTCGTTTGGCTGCCAGATATTCGAAAAACTTACCGGTAAGAATGCCTTTTGCATTGGCCGACTGATTAATGAGCAACATTAAAACCTGTGACGATTGCTGACGCTTAATGGCTTCGTGGTGTGTCAGATAATCAGTTTTGACTAAATTTTCTTTTAGTCCACATGCATTGATTTCTTCTAAAACAGAAAAATCGGTTTTTCCTATTAAGTGTATTTCCAAAGCATTCTTTAGATCAGCATTTTCCTGTATCAATTCGCTTAATGCTATCCAAACTGTTTTTGGGTTTCGGGCTGCATTAAGTGTTCCGATGTGCGAAATTGTGAACTTCTTATCGGGTTCAATCGCTTTTGTGCCGGTATCTTCGGTATCGAAACCATTGGGAATCACTGTCAGCTGTTTGGGATTTAAAACCCTGAACTCCTCTTCCATTCCTTTCGAAACAACGACTACAGCATCGGCTGTCTGAATCACCTTTCGCTCCAAACGATGATGCGTTCTGTCGGCCAGCCATGTCAGATTCAGATCCTTGTAAAAGTCGATATTAGTCCAGGGATCACGAAAATCGGCTATCCATTTTAGTCCGGGAATGTTTTTTTTCAATCCCAAACCAATCATGTGCATCGAATGTGGTGGTCCGGTGCTGATAACCGCCTCAATATTATTGCTTTTGATGTATTCAGTAAGGAATTTTACCGAAGGTTTTATCCAGAATTTTCGTGGATCGGGAATCAGAAAATTTCCACGTATCCAAATTGAAATTTTATCTTTCAGACTTTGTTTTTTATTTTCAGAGATAAAGCCTGCATTAATTTTTTCTCCTTTTTTTCCGGTGAGTTTCCGGTATATTTCGTAAGGTTCCCAAATAGGAGTTTTCAGGATTTCAATTCCTTCGGGAATATCCTTGCTAAATGAATGATCGATGGATGGATATTCGGGATTCTCTGGTGTATAAATCACAGGTTCGTATCCGAAATGACGCAGGTATTTTGTGAATTTTACCCAGCGTTGAACACCAGCGCCACCACTCGGAATCCAGTAATATGTGATGATCAGAATTTTCTTCATTTTTGCGTGTCCTGTGCAATTAAATAATATCCGGCTGTTGTGTAAAAATTACGCAGGTATGGGATATTAAACAGCGAAAATAATGTGCGTGGCTTCAGTCCAAATTTAATTTCGTAGTTTGGATTTATCAGGAAATGCTTTTTTACCAGTGTATTATATCCGTTTTTCCGGCAAATATTTTCAAATCGTTCGAGGCTGATGCCTGTTTCTTTAATTTCGAGTAATGAAGTAATTTTAGCTTCGGTTTCGCCAAAAAGCTTTAGTACAGCTTTGTACAATGCTTTGGGCAGTAAATGAAAATAAGGCAGTGTCGACAGAATTTTATTTTCGCAAATCTGTTGATGTCCACCAAAGGGATTTTGCCAGGGTGGAAATGCAAAAAATGCTACTCCGGCGGGTGCCATCAGACTTTTCATTAAGCCCATAAATTTATCCTGATTGTGAATATGCTCAATCACATCGCGCAGGATAATAAGATCGAATTTGGCCTGAAATTCTTTTATATTATAAATGTCGTCGCTGATAAGCTGAATATTGTCTGCCAAAGGATGATTGCTATAAAATGCTTTGCCTTTTTCAATCTTCGGAGCACTGAAATCGACACCTGTGCACACACAACCCATATCGAGAAAAGGTTTCAGGTTTCCCGCTTCGCCACATCCAATTTCGAGTACCTGCATGCCTGCTTTCAGCGGAAAGTATTCGCTGATAAACGGAACAATGTACTTTTGTGTACTTGCAATTTGTTCGTTCAGATATTGTAGCGGATCACGATGTCGTTGTTGCATAAAGAATTAATGTGCCAATTTTTAAATTTGCCAATTTGCTAACATGCTAATGCAATGTTTCTATGGCTGTTCTGATTCTTTGTATGGTTTCGTCTTTGCCAACAAGGCTCACAATGTCGAACATATGCGGACCTTTTGATTCGCCTACTACCGACAGACGGAAAGCATTCATTACCGCACCCATATTGTAAGCTTTTTCGGCAATCCAGGCTTTTACTTTTTCTTCTGTTTTTTCGGTTGTGAAATCGTCAATTGTTTCAAGTACCTGTATTAATTCTTCCATCAAAGCCGGTGTTTCGGCTTTCCAGCGTTTCTGCATTGTTTTTTCGTCGTAACTTACGGGCGCCACAAAGAAAAATGACGACTGTCCCCACAGTTCGTTTACGAAGTTTGCACGTTCACGCACGAGCGATACAATTTTCTGTACTTTGTCGGAGTCCTCGATAATTTCTTTTTCAACTAAAATGTGTTGAAAAAGGTCGGTAATTTCCTCGAGCGATTTGTTTTGCAGATATTTGTGATTGAACCATTTACCTTTTTCGTAATCGAATTTGGCTCCACTTTTGCTCACACGGTCGAGCGAAAACAGGTTTATAAGTTCCTGCATGGAGAATATCTCCTGATCGGTACCTGAGTTCCAGCCTAATAGTGATAAAAAGTTGACCACAGCTTCGGGGAAATAACCCGCTTCACGATAGCCCGACGATGTGTCACCGGTTTTTGGATCTTTCCATTCGAGCGGGAATACCGGAAATCCGAGACGGTCGCCATCGCGTTTGCTGAGTTTTCCGTTGCCGTCGGGTTTGAGCAACAATGGTAAATGTGCAAACTGCGGCATTTGAGCTGTCCAGCCCAGATATTCGTAAAGCAATACGTGGAGTGGGGCAGATGGCAACCATTCTTCGCCACGAATCACGTGCGAAATTTCCATTAAATAATCGTCCACTACGTTGGCCATGTGGTAAGTGGGTAGTTCGTCGGACGACTTGAAGAGCACTTTGTCGTCGATCACCGAAGAGTTGATAATCACTTCTCCACGAATCAAATCCTGCACTTTAATATCGCGGTTTGGTTCAATTTTAATACGCACCACATATTGATCGCCATTTGCTATACGACTTTTTACTTCGTCGGCCGAAAGAGTAAGCGAGTTGGTCATGAGTTGACGTGTAGAAGCATCGTACTGAAAATTAGCAATTTCGGTACGTTTTGATTCCAATTCCGATGGAGTGTCAAAAGCTATATAAGCCAAGTTGGCTGCGAGTAGCTGATCGACATATTTGCGATAAATGGATTTGCGTTCGCTTTGGCGATATGGTGCATGATTACCCGGGTTTTTAGCTCCAATTCCTTCGTCAATTGTGATTCCTAACCATTGAAGTGCTTCTACTATATAATCCTCGGCGCCTGGCACGAAACGTGCTGAGTCGGTATCCTCGATGCGCAGAAGCAAGTCGCCGCCATGCTGACGGGCAAAAAGGTAATTGTACAAGGCAGTACGTACACCGCCAATATGAAGTGGTCCGGTTGGACTTGGTGCAAATCGCACTCTGACTTTTCTGTTCATTTTCAATTAAAATTTTTAGCCACAAAAGGCACGCAAATTTACGGAAAAAAGATTGATATGTCAATAGAAATGGTTTTTAAATTGGTTTTTAGTCGTTTGTACGCTGTGTTATATAAAAAAAAGAGTCCGATTAAAGCAATGCTAAAACCGGACTCATTTTACAATGTTATTTTCGAAATTACATTATCTCATTGGTAGATACCATTTTTGAGGTTCGCTTAACAGGTTCAGATAATAGTTATAATTATCGGAATGTTTTGCAGCTACTTTTTTGGCAAGGAAAGTAGGGTCATTTTGGTGCATCGAGAAACGCATCAAATCCTGAAAACGATTTCCTTCGAGTGCAGTTTCAAGTGCAAGTTCGTCGCAAATGGCATTTTCTACAAATAAAATTGAGTCAGCTTTTGCTTCAGCCATTTTTAGGGGGTCTGAAGTTATTACAATGCTGTCATTGCCGTTTATGTCTTTCAGGGTTTCGAATCGTGTAAAATCAGGTAATACATATGATGTGTTTACTTCGGTATTTCCTGCTCCACGGTTATGGATGCCTACGTTTTCACTAAATATTTCTTTGTTGAAAATTGTGACGTAAGGTTTCTGATCAGCAATTTCGTAAGGGTTCACTCTGGTAGCAGTGCTCAGGTTTGTATTGTTTAATCCGTATTTGAGAGCAGTAAATGCGAGTGAAGGCTTGCCTGCCCGGTTAACCGCTTCGGCATAACGAAGATACAAAAGCCCTCTTCTATAAATTGAAGTGAGGTGATACTCGTATTTGTTTATGCTGTTCGAGGTAATGATTGTATTGTTTTCGACTGAGATTCTTTCCTTCATAGTCGCTTTGATTCGTAAGTCTCCGGTTGTATATTTTATTGGTCCTCCTCCTTCGCGGAAACAATAGATTTGAGCATCTGAGATGTCCTGATATGCTTTCGAAATGGTAAGCTGTTCAGATCTGCTCATTTCGTATAGTTTACTAACAGTGAGTGGTTGATTTGCTACTCCTGAATGATTTGTTTCAGCGAGTTGTATGCCGCTAATCAATTCGTTGCTCATAGAAGGTTCGAATATCGATGACCATGAATCCACTCTGTTTTCATATCTGTCGTTTAACCATCTCACATAAATATAGGGTTGAATAGTAATGCCAAGGTCAATTAATTTCGAATAGAAAAACGCAGCATTTTCGAAATCAGACTGCATTTTTGAATAACCTGCTTTCCACAAGTACAAATCACCTAAAAGAAAATATGGATTGATAGTCCCTTCTGCATAATCCGGGGATTGTCTGTTTGTTAAAGGGTTCATCGACATCAGATCATTAATCAACGTGTCGACGAGTTGTTCGGTATTCATTTCTACATAGTTCGATTCCAAATCGTCGACACTAAGTACTGGTTTTGTGAAATAACGTACTTGTCCGTAGTTGAGTGACAGTTGCAAATATGTCCATGCACGAATAGTTTTAACAGCCATGAGTTCGCGTACAAAAGGTTTATCGCCTCTTACTGAAATGTTTGTGTCTGCACGATTGATGAAATAATTGCAGTTGTTAATAACGGCGTAGAAATCGCGTGTGTCGGCAAATTCGCTACTATTTACATCAATATTGTGATTGCTCAGATTACGCAAATCGATAGGAGTGTTTTCTGTCACTTCCAGTAAGTCACCTCTGAGTTCACCAATAAGCACATACTTATCAGCAATTTTATGCATTTGGGCTAAAATGCCAATCAACGAAAATACTGAGTCATTAGGTGAGTTTAGCAGGTTGTCGTTTTCCGACATATATCTGTTCGATTCGGTGGACATAAAGTCCTCGCACGATGTTACCGAAAGCATTAATCCCGACAAAAGCAGAATTTTAAATGTTGAAATTATCTTGTTCATAATCATAATTTTCATTTGATTTATTAGGTATTATAGATACACTTTAAATCCGGCAAAGAAGCTGCGGCTTTGTGGTAACAGGCCTATGTCGATGCCTTGATAAAGGGAGCTGTTTCCACTAGAGAATTCAGGGTCCATTCCCAAGTAATTGGTAAGTGTAAACAGGTTATTAGCCGATGCCCAAAGTGTAATTCCCTGGAGAAAGTTTATTTTGTTTACCGGTAAATCATACGATACTTCAATGGTTTTGAGTCGCAGGTACGACCCATCCTCAATCCAGCGGTCAGAGAAGCGGTTATTTCCTTTAGGATCGCCATATACTGATTGTGGTATATTGGTAATACTACCTTCGTTAATCCAACGATTGTTCATGGCCATGCTCTGATTACTGAATGTACTGCCGTTCTCGAGTTGTGAGCGCAGGTAATTGTAAATGTCGTTTCCATAATTGTAGTTGAAAACAAGCTGTATGCCCAGGTTTTTGTATTTCATACCAGCATTGATTGCCCCGAAGAAATCGGGATTACTATTTCCAATTACCACTTTGTCTTGGTCGTCGATAACTTTGTCATTGTTTTTGTCAATAAATCTCATATCGCCGGCTTCGAGAGCTATTAGTTCACCGTTGCTTTTTGGAATAGATAAGCCATCAAGAGCTGCTTCTTCGGCTGTGCTATACACACCATTTGTTTGGTAGCCGTAAAATTGTCCGATAGGTTGGTTTACAGCTGTGAGAATTTCAGCTCCGTAAACCTTGGTTAGATAATCTCCATCGGCAAGTGCAAGTATTTCATTTTTGTAAGCTGATATACTTGCACCCAATGTTACGTTGATGTTTTTAGTGCTTATTATACGTGCATTGAATGCACCTTCGTAACCAAAGTTCGAAAGTTTACCATCGTTAGTCCAGTATGTACCCATGCCACTGTATGGTGCCGGTGTTTTCAGTACTAATAAATTATTCGTACTGTTGTTATACACATCAAACGATAACGACAAACGGTTGTTGAGAATGGCAGCATCAAGGCCTGCATTTCTGCGGATTACAGTTTCCCACTGGATAGCAGGGTTTGCAATATTATGTAACTGAACACCTGTGATGTTCTGGCCAAACTTTACAGCATTAAAATAAGTGCGTGCAGCAGTACTTTCTATGTCGTCGTTACCGGAAGCTCCTATACCAGAACGAAGTTTAAGCATGTCAACAAAATTTACCGATTGCATAAAATCTTCTGCACTTATAAGCCAAGCTACGTTGAGCGAGGGGAATACAGCCCAACTTACGCCAAGCATATTCAACCCCGAATTTGTTTTGTTTCCAAAACGTGAGCTTGTTTCGAGCGATATAGCAGCTTCAGCAAAGTATTTATCGCGAAAGCCATAGTTAAATACACCGTAGTAAGTCAGCAGTTTATAGGGGTCGTCGGCGCCATCCACAGCTTTGTAGAGCAAACTACCCGACATTTCGCGAACCTGATCACTACCTGTGTTGTGTCCTTCGGCATATTCGGCTTTGTACGAATCGGTCATGTAGCGTAAACCTGCATTTAGTTTTAAATCGTGTTCCTCCACAGATTTTCCCCATTTGACACGGGTGTCGCTTAGTAATGAAGTCTGACGGGCAAACTGTGTTTTTACATGGTTATTCGAAATCATTTTGTTTTCCTCTTCAATGTATGGAGCTACACCATACATAGGACTGTACATATTTTCCGATAAATTTATCATCGAGAAACTGAAACGCGAGCTTATGCTAAGATTTTTATTCAGAGTATATTCAGGAACGACTGAAAGATTAAAGTTTGTCTGTTGCGAGTGACCGATACCATACTCAAGAATTGCATAAGGATTTGCTATTTTCAAAAAGTCATAATCCTCAAGTTTGGTTGTCAGTGCACGGTCGTTGCTGTACTGATAAGGACTCAGAAATGGCGATTTGATTAAGGACAAGAAACCCGGTGAATTGATTTGCGAACGATAATTTTCGGCAATACCATCGTTGCGCAGTTTGCGGGTCGATTGCAAATATGAAATATCGAATACAGTATTTAGTTTGTCAGTCAGATTAATATCTGAATTAAATCTTGCATTGATGCGGTTGAAGTCGTTGTTTTCGAGTGTGCTTAGTGCATTTGTTAGTCCGATTGAAAGGTTGTAAAGCGCAATTTCGTCACCTCCATTCACTGCAACATTGTAACTTTGAGTAGAGCCATTGCGGTAAACTCCATCCGACCACTGTGTGCTGTTGTGATATTTGTTGTAATAAATAAAATCAGGGTCGTTGTTCAAAAAGTGCTGTTCGCTCAGAGCATCGCTGGCATCTTTGTTTTTAAGTAAATCGCTCAGATAAATACGATACTGATCGGCATTCATCATAGGTGTTACTAGAGGTTGCTGGTTGTAGCCCAACATGCCAGACACAGTTATTTTTGTAGCCATGCTACGTCCACGTTTTGTGTTGATCAGAATTACCCCATTTCCACCTTTGCTGCCATACATCGATGTTCCATCTTTCAGCACAGTTACGCTTTCAATATCATTCATGTCGATACCCGATAGCGGATTTAAGAAATTTCCCTGGTGTAGTGAATTACGTTCGTTCAGGTTGTCGAAAATCACCCCATCGACTACAATAAGTGGTTGCGTGTTTGAGTTAAGGGAGTTGATACCTCTTATAAGCATTCGTGCACCTGCTCCGGGAGTTCCCGAGTGAGTGCTAAGGTAAATATCTCCTGCCATTTGCTTTTTCAACTCATTGTCTACTGTGTACGACGATTGGTTATCGAGTATAAATGAGTTCATGGCTGTAGAGATGGTAGTTTTTCGTTTGGTGCCATAAACACCAACTTCGTCGGCAAATACATTGTCGAATACTGAGGGGTATATGCTTACATTTTTCGTTTGTTGTCCGCTATAAACAGATACTTCTTTTTTATCGAATCCCGGAGCCGATACAATCAGTGTGTTCAGAAATTTCGGAATTTTTATGCTATAATTACCATTTTCGTCCGTCATTGCTGAGAATCGTGGGTCAGTTGTATTAATGCGTGCTCCTGCCAATGGGTTCTTTGTCACTGCATCGATCACTTTACCTGTGACAGAGTCAGTGGCAATTACCACCTTTTTTTGTTCATTTGCTGTTGTTTGTGCAAATACCGGAACCGTACTTCCCACCAGTATTGCAAATAAACTACATTTAAATAAATGTATGCTGCTTTTCAGTTTTGAAATTTTCATATCTTATTATCGTACTGGTTCAAATATTATACAATCGATTAACATATCTCTGGTGTAAGTAGCCGTTTCTTTTGAACTTACATTACTATTTACTTTTAGCTTCACGTTGGGAGTTTCCAGTCCGTATTCCGCGTAGGGAAATGTTACTTTTGATGCGATCAGCACTTTTGTCATTTGTTCAGGATCGGTTATGAACCCTGCACTTTGATTTGTGAAGTTCACATTTACTACACGACCTCTATCGCTCGACTGAAAAGTAAGCGTAAATGTTACTTTATTAGGTTTTGGCGAAGGAGTTTTTAGTTTATTTGGTGCAAAAATACAATATACATTATAAGCAGTACCTTTATTTATTGTTGAATCGGGATTAAGTTCGCCCGATAATGTATTCGGAACTTCAAATGTAACTGTAGGATTTACTGATGATGTGGTAGGTGTAACTTCAACGAATCGATTGTTCGATACCACCAATTCGATATCATTGTATGTACGTTCGTACAAACTCGACCAGGTGTTAATGCGGCCCGATGAGCGTTCGGCCTCAATCTTAATTTCTTTGTTCCATGATTCCCAGGAATTGTATTTTATTTCATTGGTCATGTAAATCATACCATTACTTGCGGGGAAGGAAGTAAATGCCTGTTCGAAAGGTTTATAAAACTTATTCCGGTTTGTGGAAATAAGTGTGTCTGCATCCATTTGCTGCTTGGTATGGCTGAATACAAGGTCCTGTGTGAGTGCTCTGAGCGTATGCTTACGCTGAAGAGTGTCAGCAGTAATTTGTGTTTCAGGCGTTGAGAAATAATTATAATAGCTTTTAACATCATCGTAACCTTTTACCCATGCACTATTGGTTGGAAAAATAACTGAATATGTGCTGTCCTCGTTGTTAATAGCACCAAGTTGCCTGAACATAATGTTATAATTGTAAATCACAGAATCGAGATATACAGTTTCACCATTCTCATTTACATCGCCGGGGATACTTTTGTTGGCATCAAAATACAACTCGTTGAACGAAAAAAGATAATTTTTTATCGAATCGAGTTCCTGGTCTTTCGATAAATATTCCCATAAGTTGCTAAAAAAGGGGATTGGTGTTTCAATTATATGAATAATACCATTAGCTGTGACAATATTCTTAGTTTTAAGTCTGATGCCTTCAATCAGAAAGTCAGAGTTTTCATGTTTGAAAGTAATTACTTTTTTATTCATAAGTAAAATGCGACTTTCTTTCAGGCCTGAGGCCGGATAACTGAAACGGGCAATGTGATTTTGTACAAATTCGCGCAGCAATATTTCTTTGTCAATGTTGTTGTCGGTGGTGTCGATATGGGCCGCTGCTATATTGTCGGGCAGCCATATACTAAACATCTGTGAGCTTGATAACATTTTATCGAAACCTGTTTTCTTTACAGCCCATGCGAAAATTGAGTATTCGGGATTCGATTCAATGGTTTCCCAAAGGTTTTTTTCCGATACAATGCTGGGGTCGATACGATAGTGTTCATTCCATTTTTCGTTTTCGCAGGCTGTAAACAGCACCGAAACGAAAAGGATTAACAGCAAACCGATATTTCTATATTTTATCTTCATGTGTAAATATTTTTATTGGTCAATTAATCATAAACCTGATAAATCTTGAATGATAAGATCTATATAATAAATGTATTAGTCTCTTGTTTCTGGTTCGCCACCCGGAGGAGCATATACACTTTTAGGGACATACTCAAAATAGTCCATCATGGCTTGTGCTTTTGGATTTTCAAGTACCGAACGGAATCTGATATAATGCGGTTCGTAACTATCGAAAGTAAATGTACCCACAATACGACGCATTGGATATGGTTCGTCGCGTAGTGGCTTCGAGTTTTGACCAATAACCATTGTCACAGGCGCATTCATAAAACCACGGTTACGCATAGCTTTGTCAATTTCAACACCGTTGTCATCGGTTTCGATATCGGGTACCCAGCCGATTTTTGGATTGCTTTTAGTCATACGTAAATCGAGCGGAATTCCGATGGGTTTACCATCCACATAAATCTGGGTAACACTTCGCGCACTACTTCCTGAATAACCGAAACGCAGTTCGTATGTTCCGGGAGGTACAGGAAGTAAACGAACAGTCAGATCGTAAGTCCCAAGTCCCATCATTTCATCGGCCTGATAGTTGTGCCACAAACGGTCTTTACCTGCCAGATAAATAAAACGTGTATCCTTAGTTTGGTTAATATATTTGAAATATCCCGGAGGTATACCAAAACGGTCGCCACTCGAGTTATTTTGTGAGTTCGACATACGCAGGTTGTTGTTGTGCATTTCGGGCATAAGCGACGAGAAGTCGAAGCGAATGCGGGTATTCGAAAGCATATATTCCACATTGTCGGTATATCGAAGTATTTTGTGTAGATAATGTATCACACCATTCACAGTAGTTTTCGAACGATTAGTAACATAAAGTTCGTCTTCGCTGTCGGGGTTAATCATTGCTGCCATGCCACTTGTGATACGTTTGTTCGAAACTTTCATAATACGATGTGTGAACATGGTTTCGAGGAATTCGTATAGTTCGGTGTTTTTAGCTGCACTTACGTTGAAGAAGAATTGGTTTGAGTTTACAACTTTCTCGACTAAATGATACGAAATAAATTTATTCAGGCTATTGTTTCGGTTAGTGAAATTGTTTTCGTAACCAGGCGAAGGGTACCATTCTTCGGCTTTAGCAACGAGATCCTCAATTGAGTTAATCCCATTTTTCATGA
This sequence comes from Paludibacteraceae bacterium, assembly GCA_016937795.1. Taxonomy (GTDB): domain Bacteria; phylum Bacteroidota; class Bacteroidia; order Bacteroidales; family Paludibacteraceae; genus Paludibacter. The sequence continues at coordinate 14,029 of JAFGVV010000017.1, read as the reverse complement.
ACAGTTCATCAGATTCGACAAAGGCGGTATAACCATACTTGCGCGTAGGAGGGCAGGGTATAGTGTATGTTTCGTACTCATCCTTGTATTGATATAAATCAGGGTCATAAGTTTTATCTTCAATCAGAAGCAGTGAGTCATTCATACCGGTAAGTTTGAGCGCTGCGCTGAATATTGTCAGGTCGTTTTCGGCTGCAATCAGGTCGGGCAACTGAGCCATCGAGGGTGTTAATACGCGGTTAATGGCATGAATTACACCATTGTAAACCTCAATGTCTTTTTCCACCATTTCGGAGTTGCTGTTCAGGAGAATTTTTGATTTTCCGGTAATGCTATCACTGTCGAAAAGGATCTCGATTACACGGTCGTTCATATTTACATTTGGAATAACTCCATCGGAGAGGCTTTCGGTAAGATACTTCATATTTATAATATGCGTACGCACCAGATAATTCAGTTCTTCGTTATTCAAGCTATCGCGTGTAAACTGATTACCTCTCGATTTGTAGTATAGGTCAAAAGCTTCGTTAGTAGGTGCCAGGCAGGTATACTCGCCATAAGCACTGAGCATGCCTTTCAGTCCTGCCATGTCTACTAATTTTACATATTCACTATAGTTGGCACTATCTTTTTTCAGATACGAATATATCATATCGCCGGTGAATGTGGTTATGAAGCGTTCGTCGATCTCTGGTTTGCAACCGTAGGCAAAGAAAGCTACGAGAGCGAATAATGCTGTTTTCTTCAAAACGGCTTTGACTTTTAATCTGATATTCTGTTTCATATATATCATGTGTTTTTTTCTGAAGTATTTGTCTTCTTATTTGAACTTCGATTCGTAAAACGGATTTTGTTTAAGGTTTGGATTGGCATCTATCTCACTTTCGTGAATTGGGAAATATAATGCATCCATCACCTTCATTTTGCTACTTACCAAACTTTGGTTTTCAGTAAGTTTTCGGGTTATGGTTTCAACCAAACGGTTGGTTTTGCCATCGCGGCGAGCCATACGCATAAGATCGAACCAACGTTTACCTTCGAACATTAGTTCGCGTTGACGTTCCACTAATACAAGTTTTTCCATTTTTTCTTTGTCGTTGAATTCATCAATGGCCAGGGTGTCGGTAATTGTTGGATTCGAACGCAGGAAAGTTGTGTTCACTATTTTAAGTGCTTCTCCGAGTCTTTCTTTTTGTACCAATGCTTCAGCTTTCATAAGCATTACATCGGTCAGCCGATATATAATCCAATTGGCAGGTTGAGACTGAGGAACTCGATAGTAGTACGAACTCTCTGTACCGTTTAAGTTTTCAGTACGTTGCGAACCGGCATATTTAAAAATGTGATACACTTTATTGTTCGACATAGGTGTAATATAGTCTTTACGACGTACGTCAGTTACTTCGGGTGTGTTTGTGAATATCTCATTATCAACAGTTACAATTTCGGGTGCTACCAGTCTGCCTGCCGGATTTTCATTATTGCCATAAAAATCCTGAATCACATAGTTATAGGTATAATTATTTGCCGAAAATTGGAGTTCAAAAATGCTCTCAGTAGAATTTTTGAGACCAAAAATTTTCAGATAAGGTTCTTCGTCCGGATCAATCATTTTGAGCAGAGGATCAGCAAGGACTCTATCCGAAGCTGCTATACACTCGTCGTATTTGTTACGCCACAGGTATATGTCGGCCAGTAAAGCTCTGATAGCATTTTTTGTAATACGCCCTTTGTTAGCGTTTAATTTTCCGTATGCTGTCATTGCCCACGCTTCAGCTTTAATAAGGTCGGTTTCCAGATAATCAAGAATTTCATCTTCTGAACTTTTTGGGATATTGTAATCCTGAATGTCGGTGATCGATGCACTTGTTACAAAAGGTACTTCACCAAACGCACGCACCAGGTAAAAGTAGCTCATTGCACGCAACGCAATTACCTCAGCCAGTTTAGCATTCAGCTCTGATTGTGAAAAGTTGGGGTCTATTACAGTAGGAGCATAGTGTATTACTATGTTGCAATAGTTTATTACTTTGTAAAATGACGACCAATTTGCGTATGGGTTAGTTGGCTGAATGTTGGCTTCAATAATTTTTTTCATATTTTCAGAGATACCATATCCACCAATCAGGTTGTCGGATCGTAGTTCTCCATAAATTATCATACGACTTATAATGTCGTCTTCAATCATAGAACGGTAGCAAGTAGCTACTACAGCTTCTACATCCGACTCTAGTTTCCAGTAGTCCCCTGCTACAATTTTCCCCTCCGGCTCAATCGATAGCCAGTCGGTACATGCTGTCATTGAAGCCAGTATGCTTATAATTGCAATTAATTTTATATGTTTCATTTTTCTGTTCATTTTTTGTCTGATTTTCAAAATTCATTAAAAACTTATCGAAACACCTGCCGTAAACGAGCGTGAACGTGGGGTTTGACTATTGTCGGTACTTACACCTAGCGAGCCATAACCTACTTCAGGGTCGACACCCGAATAATTGGTAAACGTAAGTAAATTGTTAATGGTAAGGTAAAGGCTCAGCGAGTTGATGCCAAATGGTTTTACTTTTACCGGATCGAACATATAGTTTACCTGAAGGTTTTTTACACGAAAAAATGAGCCATCTTCCACATATCTGTCGCTTCCAAGCCAGTTGTAACCACTCTGATAAAGAGCACGAGGGATAGGAGTGATATCGCCATCCTTGCGCCAGCGCCAGTTTACACTTGCAGCCTGGTTGTTGTTGCTGTACATGTTTTCAGCTAACATACGTGCTCTGTTTACAATTTTGTTTCCTACCCTGAAGTTTGAAAATATATTTGCCGAAAGACGTTTGTAGTTGAACCGTAGAGTTAATCCACCATTGAAATATGGATTTGAGTTACCCAGATATACAATGTCAAGTTCGTTGATATTTCCATCATGATTAATGTCTTCGTAAATTGCATCGCCACCTTTGAATTTGTATTCGGCTGATTCGCCTGCTGCAAATGTCATACGCACCGGATCGCCCACAGCATCACGGATAATATCACGATTTTCATCGAGTGCAAAAGGACTTATGCCTTCACGTCCGGGTTCGTATTCGTTGTACTGATATACGCCTTTGTGACGGAATCCGTAAATCGATCCGAAGGAATTGTTTTCCTGTATACGGGTTAGGTATGAGCCATTGCTGTAATCAAAATCTTTGTTGTAACTATCTAAAATACTTTGTTTTAGATCAATAATGGTATTCACGTAATTCGAAAAGTTTAGCGAAACACCCATAGAGAAATCACCTGCTCTGATGATTTTATTTGCATTCATATTGAGCTCCCAACCCACATTGTCCATTATTCCGGCATTTTGATAGCTTAAATAGCCATAACCTGCTGTAGAAGGAATTGCGAGATCTCTGAAGAGCATGTCTTCTGTACGTTTCGAATAATAATTGAAGTCCATAGTGTATTTGTCATCCAAAAATCCAAAATCAACACCATAATTAAATGAGCTTACTTTTTCCCAACGAAGGTCTGTCAGCTGAATATTTTCCGGACGAATTGTCGGAACGTCCACATAACTGCTATATGCAGAATAAAGACTATAGAAGAGATATTCACCTCCCGGCTGATTGCCCGTAATACCCCAGCTTGGACGGAATTTAAGAGTGCTGAGCCAGTCGTTGCTAAAGTTCATAAAATCTTCGTCGGCCACATTCCATGCAAACGATACTCCGGGGAAAGTTCCCCATTTGCGGTCGTCGCCAAACTTAGTACTACCGTCGCGACGGATGGTGATGTCTGCTACATATTTATCGAACAGTACGTAGTGCCCCATAAACATATAAGCCATCCAGCGTCCTTGTCCTGGGCCTGTTGCAAAGTTGCTAATATTTCCACCGGCTGTTGCTCCGGTAATTGGGCCTGTAGGTGTGCCATAAGCACTGATATTCTGATAGCGGGACGAACTCATTCCTAACTGAAAGGATCCGTATAGCATAAGTGAGTGGTCTTTTGTTTCAAATTTTGGCACCCATGTTATGTTATTATCGGTCGAAATCGACAGGTTTCTACTATCGTTAGTGTTTGAAGAGTTAACGTTGGTTGATTGCCAGTTCGATGTTGTTAATTCCTTTGGCAGGAATGAGTAGGTACTTCCATTGTTTACGTCGAATGCTACATAGGCTTTGTATCGTAACATTGACTCTTCAGGGTCGAGCAAGTCGTACTGTATGCGGAATGTTGGAAGAATACGCACCGAACGAGTCAGTTTTGTAGCAAGATTTGCAGAGGCAACCGGGTTCCGTATCCCTTTCTGATCGTTTAGCTGATTTGAGGCAGTAGGAAGCATTTTATAAAATCTGTCCGTGTTATTGCCCTGTGCATCCTGTGCATAAATACTCATATTGGGCATAATTCTGTATGCAATACCCAATAAACCATCGTAATTTTGTTTGTTATTAGTGTCGGTAAACGAAAATTCAGAAGAGAAACGAATTCTTCTCGAAACATTATAATCGAGATTAATACGGGTTGAATATCGTTTCAGATTTTGTCCGATTACCGATCCTGTTTGATCGTAATAACCTCCCGAAACCAAGAAGCGTGCACGTTCGCCACCACCCGAAAGTTGTACGTAATGGTCGTGTGTGCTGCCAAATTGTGTGACAGCTTGTACCCAGTCGGTGTTGTTGTTATAGTTTTCGTATTCCGAAAAGGTTGGGTCGTAGTTCAATTCGCGAATATTCGAAGTCCTGTCACTTTGTGTAGGATTAAAATACGATTCTTTCAGGAACATAGTATAATCGTCTCCTGTAAGCATTTTCATACCGCGAGGTTGGACAGCTCCCGAGAATCGGTATGAGTATTGCACTCTGGTTTTTCCTCTGACTCCTTTTTTTGTTACAATAGAAATTACTCCATTGGCACCTCGTGATCCCCAAACGGCTGTGGATGCAGCATCTTTGAGTACTGTTATGCTTTCGATGTCGTCCACATTTACACTTAACAAATCAGCAAATTGTTCCTGATTGGCTGTGGCAAATTCGAAGCTGGATGCTGCCGGAGTTTCAAAAATTACGCCATTAAGTACAATGAGAGGTTCGGAGCTTGAGTTGATGGAGGTTATACCGCGAATACGCATAGAGCTTCCGCTGCCGGCATCGCCTGAATTACTTACAATGTCGAGACCAGAGATACGTCCCTGAAGAGCATCGTCAACCGACACAACAGAAAGACCTTCGAACTCTTTGGTGCTAATAGTTTGCATGGCCATCGATATTTCGCGGGTTGGAATGTCAAGCGTTCCGTTGTTGGTCATTTTGCGTGCGCTAACCACTACCTCTTTAATAGCCATAGCATCAACCATATTGAAGTTAAATACTTTTCTGGTTCCGATGTTCACAATTTGAGTGTTATAACCTACGTACGATACCTTCAACTTGTTCGATGGATTTTTGATTTTCATCGAGAAATCGCCATTGTAATCAGTTACAGCCGACGAATAGATACGTTCATTTTTGTCTATTTCGATAACATTTGCTCCGATAAGTCCGCCTTCGAGTGCCGAATACACTTTCCCCCTGATAATATTATCCGTAGCGTTCTGTGCGTTCACCGTCAGTCCGCAAAAGCTTATTGCAAGCAGGATAAATATCTTGTTTACTAATTCTTTCATATATCAGTTATTTTACTGTTCTGTGTGAGGTGACTGTTTTTGTTTTAGCTTTTGATTTTTTGGTTAGCTGACGCATTTTGTTCATTATGCCAGGCTCGTAAAGCAGTACATCATTTATTTGATGTATCACAGCCCAAGACGATGTCTCAATGGCAGTAGCTTTTTCTATGTCGGCATTGTTGAATTTATACTCCCTTGCCATAATATTGTACAACCCATTTTCTTTGTTTATGGTAGTTGTGCTGTTTGCGTTGGTATAAAGTGTCAGGTTGTCAGCCGATAGTTTTGTACCAATTTTATAATATGCTTTTTTACCAATCAAAGTATATGCAGCAGTTTCGTACGTAATTTTGTCAGTTGTGCTACCATCTATGTAAACAGAGTTATCCTGAAAGTGATATTTCAAAAAGTTTACCAAAACTGCTGATAATGAATCTTTAAGTGCTTGGTTGGTCTCTAGTTTTATAATGTCCCATGTGGGCAGACCATCGGCTATAGCTGTTTGAACTGCTTCGTTTGTTGGTACGTAAACAGAGTAATGAAAGGTGTTGAAAAACTTTACATTAAAGTCCATTCCGACATATTTTTTGTCTTTATAGAAAATGGCATATTTATCTATATCGGTTTGCGGAGCTTCGTCGTTGCCCTGAAGTAGCTTGAAAAATTCGCTGAACTGGGGCTCTTCCGATAAAATTTTATACACAGACCGATAGGGTGGGAGCAATGGTGAATCTACCAGATATGTTTTTCCGTTACCTCGTCCGTTGGTAGCTTTTGTCTGGTCGTAAATACGATTTACCTGTGCACTTTTATTGTTTTCAATATTTCCACCACCCTGAATTTTGATGTCGCCATTGTAGTTGATTTTAAGCTGTCCGCCTCCTTTAGTACGGTAATATTGCTTCCCACTCTCGATATCGCCCACTACGATATGATAATCGAGTATGTCGTTGAAGCGATTGCTTATTTCGGCGGCTGTGGCGAGTCGTAACGAGTCTCCAATTTGACCTGTGCCTGGTATATACTCATAAACTGTGGCTGCTATAGTGTTTGGTGCTTTAAACCAGAATTTGAAAATCTCTGACTCGGTTTTAGCATAGGATACAGGATCGATATAATAAAGTCCATTACCCAAACTGTCGTTTGCGTTCGGGATGTCAAGCGGAACAATAAAACTATAGTGACTGTCCATCGATAGCAGATATGCATCGAATTGTAAGTTTTTTACAGCCAGATTGAATAATTTTGTGTTGTCGTGAATCAGAATTGGCGCTGTTACAGCTACATACGATGCCGGAGCGTATATTTTGTTGGTCACATAAACCACTCCGTTGTTTCCTACGAATGTTTTTACTACATCGCTTTTCGAAACGCCCATCGGTTCTTTTCCATCGTCCATAATTTCATTAAAACGATTGGGTAAAGTACCCAGAAACGATGATTTCATGTGGTTTCGAAGTAAATCGTCCAAAACATCATTTGGAATACTGTCGATGGTTTTGAACTTTTCAATAAGGAATTTTCCACCTCCGTTATTGAAGAAATTTGACATTGTTTCGTTGGTGGGTACAAACATGGCAGCCATGTCAGTTTGCATTTGGTAGTTCAGATTGTAAGTGTTCCAGCCCGGATCATATTCCAGATAGCCAGCCTGTACAATTCCTTTCGGATTTGCAAGGTTAGCGCCTCCAGATGAACGCTCGGCGAAATAGCGTTTTACGAAAATTGAATCGGTGTATCCCGGATTCAGAAGTTGAAAGTCCGATGTCGCTACTTCACTATAGTAGGGAGCTGAATATCTGTCGAGTATACGACTGAATATTTGAGTTTCGGGTGTTGTACGAATAATTTCTGCCATGTTTGTTGGCGGGATAAGTACATCTTCCAGAATGTTGATATATCCGTTTTTACAGGTAATGTCACGTTCAATAATTTTGATACCATAAATATGTGCATCATCTTTTTCACGGGTTTTTCCGTTGAATAAAACTGCAAAATCTTCATTGGTCATTCCTTTGAAGTTCATCTGGCGTTGCAGGAAGTGCAACATTGGGATTGGGCTATTGTCTTTCAGCAAATAAAGTCCGTTGTCGCGATAAAGATCCCAGTGTTTGTTGTTTTCGGGTAGGTCTGCCGGATTTTCGAAGTTTACTGAATCAATATACGAAATAGCTGTGGTTCGACGCAGGGCCTGTCCTTCTACAGGTCCTTCTGTGTTCGAGAGCAACTCTACCAGATATGCATTGTTGATCATGGCTGAATTCAGAATCAGCTTTTTCTGAGCTATACTAAATCCCTCGTACGAACTCACGCCCCAGTTGTTCGAAGTATAAAATCGATCGAATGCAGCATCGTCGCTTACAAATAAGGTTTTACTACCTGTCTTTTTTAACACTTCAGAGTAGCCAATGTCGTCGATTAGTTTCAGAAATGTAGTAAAAGTGTGTTTGGTACCATCTTCGCCTATGTATCCAAGTTGAAGTTGTTCGTAAATACTTTCACCCAACCATGTTGGCTTATTGTTTGATAAATAGTCGAAATCGTTTGTACATGAATTTATTAGCACCGAGGTGAGTATCAGGCTCAGTAGTGTTTTGTACTTCAATGAACGAATAATTGTTAGAAATTTTTTCATGATTTTTTAAAAATGTCGTTTTATGTCATGAGATGTAAAGTCGATATCTAATGATAAAAGTCTGAATTATTGATTATTGTGTGTGCGAGTAAAGCCTGGAAGGCAATGCATTTTGCGAATTGATATCGCTAAACGAAGATGGTGTTTGTTTTTATCTGTGATCATAATATTATTGTGTGCTTTTTAAGGTTAAGCATTTTTGTTTTAGATGTCCGCTATTTACGAATCCGGACTTTTACTTACAGCCTGTATTTTCGCTTTTCTTTGTCACTGATTGTAAGAGTCGATTTTAATTCCCTTAATAATCTTCTCATATTTCCTCTTTATAGTCGAAGATTTTAATGTATAATTCAAAAACGCTGTAAAGATAATAAATATATTTAATATGAAATAGAATATATAGGATAAAATTAATTATTTGTTGAAATTTTCCTCTTTCCTGTTAATGTTTGACTATCTACAGTTGATATATTCTCACAATCTGCTTGTTTGATGGTTGGCGAATACTAAGAATAGATTGTCGTCTTTTTGTTTTTATTCAAAAAAATACCCGAAATCTTATGATTCCGGGTATGATTTTTGGTTGGTTAATTTCCGGAGTATTATCGTACAACGACCTTGGTTGCGCCTGTTTGGCCTTCGATGCGTACAATATAAATACCCTGGCTGAGTTGACGATCTGCCTCTACTCTTTGACCCCTAATATTGTAAATCATTAGTTTGTCACCAGCATTCGCCGAAACAATGGTACGATTGATGACCTTCACATTTATTTTTTCTGTATTTATATCTATTACCGAAGTAGTAGGTACGGCAGGTGTGAATTTCCAGTTGTTACCCGGATCGGCTGCGCCACCATCGTAAAACGCAATAAATGGAGGTTCGTAGCCAGCATAACTGTTTATTTGGTTGCCAAATCCTTCAAGCGAAATTATGTAGTGGCTTGGTACTGTCGATTTTTCAAATAACCAGGTAGCGGATGGTATTGTGTCGTTAATGCCAATAAAGTTAATATTTGCATCGCCTGTTATAGGATTTACATCATCTAGTTTACTATAGATAAAATATCCGGCGTATGGCTCCTCTGCTTTTACAACTTTGAAAAGTAGTGAGTCTGTAATTACTTCTGGTTTCCCTTTTACCATGATTAGTTGATTTTCGATGGTGTCAGTGCTCGATGTAAGCGCTCCAAGTTTCCAATAGCTTTTTGTTGTACGATAATCGTTTAATGTATACCAATATGTTTGAGTGTCGGTACTGGCATAAAAACCCGGGTTCTGCGACGCTTTCAACTCATCGATTGTAATCTGAAGTGTGATAATCATTTCGTCAACTTCGTTCTGTGTAGGCTGGGGGGTTTCATTTTCTTTTTCAACCAATGCTAATGCGGCTGTACGTACGGCTACAAATGTATCCCATTTATCCTGTGGATATTGGTTTTCAGCATTTCCCGTAGGATAGTTCTCAGCTGTCATACGGATAGCTGTGGCAATTAATGCTTTCAGATCGGTGAAGTCAGTTTGTCCAAATTCAACTAATTCCACAAATTCCCAATTGTTCCCATTGTCGTTTCTACCTTCGCCAGGATAATAAAAGCCAATGAACGGAGGCGAGTAGCTTGCATAGCTGTTTAGTTGTTTTGTTTTGTCACCTTCAGTATAAATGTTGAAGTGTAGGCCTGTTGTAGTAGAGCCAAATTGCCATGCAGTCCCCGGTAGTGTGTCGGTAAGTAATACAATGTTTTCTGTGGTGTTAGCTGCTAATGGAATCTCTTCAATAAGTTTACTATATATATAATAGCCTTTTGCTGGATCCGGAGCTTTGACTAGTTTGAATAGCTGATCGTCCATTGTGTTGTCGCTCTCGGTAGTCATGACCAAAGCCATATCGTAGTATGTAAGTCCATCTTCAGATGCATATTCACCAATTTTAAAATAGCTTTTTGTGTCGCGATTGTCGCGTATCTGATACCATGTTGAATTTGTATCGTCGCTTACTTTAAATGGTAGAATAAGGCTGGCATCAAGTTCGCTGATAGTGGTCAAAAGTTCTTCATATTTAGCATCTACTTGTTCCTGCGTAGCTTCTCCAGCAGCAATGAATGCTTCTACTTCGGTAATTTTTGCCTGTAGTGCATCCCATTTTTCCTGTGGATAAGTTCCCAGAATGGTGCCAATAGGGTATTTCGTATTATCAAATGCTTTTGCTTTTGTTAGCAGTGCTTGTATTTGTCGGTAGTTTGCGCCTTCAATGGAGTTGATTATGTACTCGGCAATGCTAACACACTGTTGTGCATTGCTGTACGAGGCAACAACTCCGAGGCTTATCAATGTTTCGGTTTCGAGCTTAAAGTTGATAATTACAAACCAGTCGGGTGACATGGCGGTGTTGAATCTTGCAGACGCAAGTGCGTTACCCAGATCGGCGACATTTGGAATGGTGGTGCCCTGAGCCGCTACTAAGTATGCGTTTTCGGCGCCTGTCCAGTCCTGTGCGCGTCGAGCCAAAAACTCATAGTTGCCTGCAGGTAAGGTGATGGTTTGAAATGCTTTCATGTTTTCGAATGTTCCGGAAAATCCATCCCAGCCTGGGGTGAGTGTCATTGTGCCAATTCTTTCGCCGGTGTCGATTGTGGGGTAATTGGGTTTCTTTTGAAAATCGACATGCCAGGCGGTGATAGTGCCTGTTGTCTCATCGATTACATCACCCTCGGTCATCCAGGGTGCTGCCAGTTTTTGCCAGCGTTCGTTGCCGCTAATCAATTGTTCGCCTGTGGTGGCGAAAGGGGCACTGTAGTTTTGTAAATACAATGCTGTCACATCAGTTGGTTCGGCTGAGTGTGCTAATTGCATGCTACCTGCTATCGCGAGGCATGTGAGTAATTTTTTCATCATACTATAGTATTTATTAGTTAGTAAAATAAATTATAATGGCGCAAATATAAAGCAAATTAAATTACTATGCAAGCCTTTTGTGGTTAATTCGATTGGGGGAAATGAGGCTGATAATGTATTTTGATTTTTAAATGTGTTTTTTATTATAGATAAATTTGTATATGTCTTGTAAACGATATGCTGTGTGATTGAATAGAAGATTGAGATCGCTGATTGTTTCGAGTTGCAATATGAGCTCGTCTTGAATTTTTTTTGGACACAGTAGCAATACATAGTTTTTTAGTTTTAAAATTAAGTTTTCGACCACATTAGCTAAAAATGTCGAAGATGTTTTTGAACTATGTGTGCTTTTGTCTTAAATATTTTATCTGTTATGTGTTTTAGCTATAGCCTCTGTGCTTATTTACTGTTTAATATGAAGTGTTATTGTATGCAGTGGCGTTTATCTTGCTTATATTTTATGGTTGGTGTTCTGTGCTATCGATTAAGTAATGTTTTTACGTAATTTCTATTCTGACATAAACGGTGTTTTTTGTAATACTCTTCAACGTCTATTTGTGTGTTGTTTTATTCGTTTGATAGTTAGGGTTATATCTTGTTTTAGTTTCGAATATTTTATCTTAATATTTTAATATAATACGTTAATTACATTCTTTATGTCGAAAAAATGTTGTGAAAATTCATTTCAAAGAAAAATAATTTAAAATATATTGCTTTGCTATGAAAACATATTATTATATTTGCGACTGTGTAGGGAATGAATTTTCTAACATGCAAGTTAAATTATTAATTTTAAAAACTAACATTATGAACTTAAAAATTACAGGATTAGTCATGATGCTACTGATGATTTTTAGTAGTATATTTGGTTTGAAAGCGCAAGTGCCGCAGACCAGTACCGATGGTAACGACATTTGGTATTATATTTATTCTTCGCCGCGTAATCCGGAACTTCCTGAAGCTAAATGGTTAACCGGTGCTGCCGATGGGGGAGAATTGACGGTAGCTGAGTTTACCCAATCCGATGCGCAACGCTGGAAAGTGATTCCTAGTGGCGAGGGTTTTGCGCTGGTGAATAAAGCGCATGGTACTTATATGAATACTGATCAACGTTGGACTGAAACAGTTGCGCAGTCTTTGTTGTATGCTTCCGCAGCATTGCCTGCTACACAGGTGAAGTTTGTGCCTACGACCCTTCTTACAAATGGAGTGCTTATAGTGAATTATGATGCTGTAGTTAAAACAGATGGAAATGTGGATGAGACAACAATGACTTTCAGCTTTTATTCGGCTGGAAGTAGTATTTTTAAGCCTATTTCCTATAGTGCTATTAATGTGCATTCGGCTGCAAAGTTTATGCAGGATAAGGATTTTTTGCGCGATGCCATCGAATTGGTAAACACTACTTTGGATAACAGTTCCGAAGGGTATAATCCGGGTCAGTTTGCTTCAGATGCAATTATAGGTATGCGCGAAGCGCTTGAAGTAGCTGTGGAAGTTTATGAGAATCCGGCTACAACTTCAGCTGAATATCACTCTCAGACGGCTGAACTTTTGATGATCTTTGAAGATTTTAAATCGCAGGTTATTCTGCCTGAGTTAAGTACTTCCACAGTTACAAGTTGGTATTTTATTCAGGGTACACGTCCTACTAATACTTATATGACAAGTTTAGGGGCAGGTGGTAAAGTTAACGATGCTGCTGTGATACCTGATGATACTCAGCTTTGGAAGTTGGTTGGTAATACAAATGGTGGTTTTTCGTTGCAAAATAAAGCTACAGGTGAATACATTAATACAGATGTGGAAACAGGTGTTGAATTTGTGACTCAATCTGATATGCCTCAGAATGGTTTGCGTTTTATAACCAGTACTGTAACAACTAACAATACGATACGTTTCTGGATAGAAAACGAAATAGGTTCGACTCCGGCTTTGCGTTTTCATGCTGGTGGCGCTAATAATGGCTGGAATGCTATGAACTGGACAGGAAATAAGGATGATAACTGTACATGGTTATTTATGAGTTATTTGGATGCGCTTCGAACAAACTTTATTTCGGTAAGAGATGAGGCACGTGCTTTCCTGAATTCAAGTACCGTGGGTACTAAAATTGGTCAGTATTCACAAGAAATATACGATGCTTATAATGAAGTGGTTGTGTTGACAGAGGGCTATGATTTGGACAATATGACTGAACAGGAATTTGTGGATGCTGTACAAATGATTCGTGATGCAGGCCAGGGATTTGTTTGTAATACTGATATTACTACACTTCAGTCTCCAACACCTGCTACAACCGATTATTGGTATCGTTTGGTAAATGCCGCTACGGCAGATTATGCTAAAAACAAGGCTATGTCTTCGAATGGCCGTGGGGTGAATGAAAAATATACATTCGAGAACGTAGACGAAGAGTCGGATGCACAATTATTCCGTTTTGAATTAAATGAATATGGAGCTTCGGTAAAAGCTATAGTTAATAAGGTTGGTGATAAATTTGTTGGTCCTGACGGAATGATACTTGATGAAGCTGCACCCGGTATTGAATTCTCGGTGGAAGCACTGGATGGTTTTTCATTTAAAATCGTGCCTACGGGGTATGCTCCTTTGCACGCACAGGCTACTGGCTCACATATTGTAAACTGGAATTCCGGTGCAGGTAGTGCTTCGGCATGGCGGTTTGTGTTTGTTGAAGAAGCTTCTAATATTGTGCTTCTACCTGCTGAGCGTACTGTGGCTGTTACCTCCTCTGATCCAACCAAAGGTACTGCTGTAATTAGTGGCACAAGCGATGTAGTCATTACTACCAATGTTCAAAAAGTGTCGGTAACTGCTACTGCT